>DATJNM010000074.1:0-64137 GCA_035508155.1 Candidatus Sulfopaludibacter sp.
GAACTTGCCGAAGTCAACGATCCGGCACACGGGCGGCGTCGCATTCGGGGAGATTTCCACCAGGTCCACCCCCTGTTGCCGGGCGAGCGCGAGTGCTTCGTTGAGCGAGATGACGCCGAGGTTCTTGTCGTGCGCGTCAATGACCCGCACTTCACGGGCACGAATCTTGCCGTTGACCCGGACGAACGAGGCGGAGGAAAAACTGCGTGGGGCAAAAGGGCGGCTCAAGACACCCTCGTCGGTTGTGACTGTACTGGATGGTTCTGCATCAAAAAAACCGGCACCTGTCGTAATAGATTACGATCTATAATTAAGCAATTCATGGGCCTTTACGCAAGTAAAAAAACGGGACTATTACCCCGTAAAATGGCCCGATTTGCCGCTTCATAAATCTTTTTTAGCGGCACTTTTGCCCGTGCCGCCAGCTTCTTGCACGACTCGAATTCCGGCGAAGCCTGAATAACTTTTTCGTTAAACTTGCCCAATTTCACCGTGATTTTGCCAAACGGCGTTTTGATTTCGGAGAATTCACGCCGCAACTTGCGCCGTTCCGCCACGGTGCGCCGGACGCCAAAGGCGCTGGTCTCTCGCAGAATCCTTTCACTGAAATCATCCGCCCGGGATTCTGTGCATAAAACCGTTAGCAACACGCCGGGCCGGTTCTTTTTCATCTGAATCGGCTGGTAAAAAACGTCCAATGCGCCCGCGACCAGCGCCGTTTCGGCAAAATGGCCTAGAATTTCGGCGTTGATGTCGTCGAGGTTGGTTTCCAGGATCACGATGCGATCGGTTTCCCAATCCAATCCGTGATGGGCGCCGGGTGACGGGTGACGGGATGCGCCGGCCCGCGGAGATTTCACGTCACGCGTCACTCGACGCTCGTCAGTTCCCAGCACGGCGCGTAAAACGTTGGGTCGCGTTTTATTTTCGCGCGAGCCAAGACCGTACCCGATTTTTTCAGCAACCAGATTTCCCATCGGCCCAAAACTTTCAACAAATTCAGCCAGCAACGCCGCACCCGTCGGCGTGACCAATTCGTGCGGTTCGTTGCATTGTGTAATGCCAATGCCGCGCGCGCCGAGAATGGCCAGCGTTGCCGGCGCTGGAACCGGAAATTGTCCGTGCGCGCAATCAATCCAACCGGTGCCTTCAATGACCGGCGCCGCGAGCACGCGCGGTTTGCCCAACATTTCCAGCGCCAGGCACGCACTCACAATGTCGGCGATGGAATCCACGGCGCCGACTTCATGGAAATGGACGCGGGCCGGCGGCACCCCGTGAATGCGGCCCTCGGCGTCGGCGATGCGCTGGAACACGCCGATGGATTTTTTCTTCACCCAGTTAGAGAGCCGGCTGCGGGAGATGAGCCGTTTGATTTCGGCGAAATTGCGGCTGTCTTCAGGGGGATGATCGTGGTGTGGATGGTATGAGTGCTCCTGCCCCCGGTGTCGGGCCCTGGTTGCCCGGCCTTCGTGTACATGCACATCGAATTTAACCCCGGCGATGCCCGATTTTTGTTCGTGAAGAACGTGGAGATGCCAGCCGCCGAGCCTGAGCTTTTTCAATTCGCGCCCCAGCTTGCGCGGGTCCGCGCCCAGATCAATCAGCGCGCCGACAAACATGTCGCCGCTGATGCCGCTGAAAAGGTCGAGGTAAAGCGATTTCATTTTTCGAACAACGTATTGATCTGGCTGGCGGCGTACGCCGCGCCGAAGCCGTTGTCAATATTCACCACGGTCACGCCGCTGGCGCAACTGTTCAACATCGCCAGCAAGGCCGCCACGCCGCCAAAACTCGCGCCGTACCCGACGCTGGTCGGCACGGCGATCACCGGGTGGGAAACCAGGCCGGCGATGACGCCGGGCAGCGCGCCTTCCATGCCGGCAACAACAATCAACACATTCGCGCTCTGGAGGACCTCGAGGTGGGGCAGCAGGCGGTGCAACCCCGAAACCCCGACATCGTGGACGCGCTCGACCCGGTTGCCCATGATTTCCGCCGTGACCGCAGCCTCTTCCGCGACCGGCAAGTCACTTGTGCCGGCGCAAACGACGGCGATGACGCCGGGCCGTTTCGGCGAGGGCTTTTTTTCAAGGGTCACGCAACGCGCCAATTGGTGGTAAACCGCCATTTTAAATTTTCGTTTCAGTGCCCGGGCATGTTCCTCGCCGACGCGGGTCGCCAGCACACGCCGATCGCGTGCCAGAATTTCGGCTGCGATTTTGACGACCTGCGCGGGCGTTTTGCCTGCGCCGAAAATGACTTCGGGAAAACCCTTGCGCAAGGCGATGAGTGTCCACCTGGGCAAAGCCAAGATCGGCCACCGGCGCGGATTGAAACGCGTGCAGGACCTGGTCGCGGCTCACGCCGCCGGCCCGGAAATTTTCCAGCCACTGGATGGCTTCGGTCGTGGTCATGGCGGGTTTATGATTTGCGATTTATGTTTTTAGCAAACAACCGTTCGTGGCGCCTCGCCATCATAAATCAAAAATCATCAATCACAAATATTTCAACGAGGTTGCCGGAACAGTCGTTCCCGGTTTTTGAACAGGTACCAGACGACCGCCACGTTGATGATGAGGACAATCAACAACCCGAGGTAATAATGGCGTGGGGTGTGGGGGCGGGGAATCAATTCAGCGATCTCGATTGGGATAAAGAAGGCCGATTCACCAATGGTCAACCAGATGGCCCATTTGGCGCGAAAGGACAGTCCCACGCCCTCGACGAGCAGGAATAGGCCGCAAAGAAATGTACCGGAAGCCACCTCGCGGACATTGTTGGGTGTGATGGTATCGAGCCAGTCGCCGATCCTGGCGAAAAAGGTCCGCTCCGGGTCCAGATGCACCCAGCGCAGAAACTGATCAAACACGTCCGACAAATCCTTGTTCGCCAGCGTTAAAACTCCCAGCGCCAGCAGGAGAAGCGCCACGCCCTTGATCAACTTGATCGCGGCGATGAAATACAGGGTTGGCGCGCGCTTTTTGGCGGACTTGGTGTTTTCGGTGGCCATCGAATTCAGTCTCCAATCTACTTCAAACCGCCGCCGGTGGCGAGACGGCTGAGGGAGGTCCGGGTTCAGTCACCGTGTTGCGCGACGCTTCCACCTTGATGTAATGCAGGACCACCGGCGCGAGGATCATCCCGGGAACGCCCATCAGTTTTTCGCCCAGCACCAGCCCGATGAGGGTCAGCCACATCGGGCTTTTAATCCGGTCGCCAATAATTTTGCTGTTGAGGAAATATTCCAGTTTGTGGATGACGATGAGAAAAATGAGCGCGACGAGCGCCATGTTCGGTGAGAGGGTGAAACTGACCCCGACGATCAGGGTGTTGCTGATGATGTTGCCGATGATGGGCAACAAGCCGCACAGGAACGTAAAGGCGACGAGCACGGTGGCATACGGATAGCCGTTCCAAAATAGGAAACCGGAAGTCAAGGCCGTATTGATGATGGAAATGATGATTTGCGCGCCAATGACCCGGGAGAAGCTGCGGTAAAAGTTTCGCGCCCGAATATCCAATTCGCGCACGACCGTCGCGTACAAGCTGTCTCGCGCGGTCTGGGGGTCATTCTCGGCGCCCGAGGTCGCGTTCAGGAAAAGCCCCAGCGCCACCACAAGCCCGATGAACAAGAGGACGATCTGGAAGGCGGCGGCGCGCAGGAAGCGTCCGGCGTTGGCCACATCTTCCTTCACCTCGTTGATGGCGGCGGCCTTAAAGCTGGCCGGATCGCTGAACGGCAGCTCCACCCCCTGCTTTTCTGCGTACCCGACGACGGCGGGAATCGTGGTTTCGGCGATCCTGGGCGCCGCGATGTAAGCCTGGCGTGAAAAATAAAACACGCCCCAACCGATGGCCGCGACGGCGATGAGATAGAGGGTCACACCCCAAAATTTGCTGCGTCCAAAGCTGAATTGTTGCAAGGCGAAGTAACCGAACAGGACGGTGAGAATCAGGGTTCCCAGGTGTAACCCGCCGGCCAGGAGCAGCAGTACCGCCATGATGACATGGGAAATGCGCGCCGGCTGGCTCATGGCTGATTCATACACCCTCAGCGGATTTTCGGCAGCAACCAATTCAGCAATTCGCCAATCGCCAGCCGCTCCTGTTTGCCGTCATCGCGATAGCGCACCGTTACGGTGTCCTGCCACTCGGGCTTCTCCCCCAGGGTGTCAAAATCAATCGTCACGCAGAACGGCGTGCCCGCTTCGTCCTGCCGGCGATATCGCCGGCCGATCGCGCCCGCGTCGTCATAGAAAACATTCATGTGCGGACGCAGCCGATCGCGCACTTCCCGCGCTTTTTTTACCAGCTCGGGCTTGTTTTTCAGCAACGGCAGCACGGCCGCCTTGATCGGCGCGACCCGCGGATGAAATTTCAGCACCACCCGCGTTTCCAGCTTGCCTTTTTCGTCGGGCATCTGGTCTTCGTGGTACGCATTGCAAATCAGCGCCAGGATGAGCCGGTCCACGCCCGCGGACGGCTCGATGACGTGCGGAATGTATTGGCCTTTGGCCAGTCCTTCCGCGTCTTCCCTGGCTTCCTTTTCCCCCTTTTCCGCCTCGACGCCCGTTTTCACAAGATACTTCAAGCGTGCCTCGTAATAGCGTTTCGACAAGTCGGCTTTCCTGGCCTCCTCGAGTTTGCCCCAGGCGGCGCGCAGTTCCTCGTCGAAAACCCCCATCGGCTTGCCGGAGAAACGTTCGTGCTGGCTCAAATCAAAATCGCTGCGGGCGGCAATGCCTTCCAGTTCCTCGCCTGTCAGCTCGCCGTTCTCGTCACGTTTGCTGAACGGGAATTTGTAAAGAATGTCCACCGTGGCGCGGGCGTAATGCGCCAATTCCTCAGGTTTTTGCCAGTACTCGACCAGCGTGTTCCGCGGCAGGCCGATGCCTTCGTAAAAGGCGATACGCTGTTCGACCCAGTATTTGTGCCACGCTTCCCAGCCCCAATCCGAATTACCGATTTCCGATTTCCGATTTCCGATTTCAGCTGCCGTGGCGACACGACCGGCGATGGCCTCCACCACCTCGTCGGGCTTGATGAAAAATTCCAGTTCCATCTGCTCGAACTCGCGCGAGCGGAAGGTATAATTGCGGGGGGTGACCTCATTGCGAAACGCCTTGCCGACCTGGGCAATGCCGAAGGGCACCTTCTGACGCGACGTTTCCATGACATTCTTGAACTGCGCGAAAATCGCCTGCGCGGTTTCCGGACGGAGATAAGCAACGGCGGAGGCGTCTTGCACGGGCCCAACATAGGTCTGGAACATGAGATTGAAGGCACGCGGCGCGGTCTTCTCGCCATGGCATTCGGAAACCGATTTACTCGGTTTTTGCGGACAGGGAATTTCGCCGGTTTGGTCCGCCCGAAAGCGGCCCTTGCAGGTTTTACAGTCAATCATCGGATCGCTGAACGTGTCCACGTGGCCGCTGGCCTTCCAGATTTGCGGCGACATGATGATGGTGGCTTCCAGGCCGACCACGTCGTCGCGCTGGCGGGTCATGGCGTGCCACCAGAGCTCCTTGACGTTGCGCTTGAGTTCGGCGCCCAGCGGGCCGTAATCCCAAAAACCGTTGATGCCGCCGTAAATTTCCGATGACGGGTAGATGAAGCCGCGCCGCTTGCACAGCGACACGATTTTTTCCATGAGCACGTTTTCTTTCGGGTCAGCCACAGGATGGCCAGTGTTTGCGATGGGCGCGCAGCTGTAAATGAGATTTTAGCCGTCCTGGCGACGTTTGGATGCGTGAGTTTCACGCGCGAGGCGTGAAAATTTTACGCGCCGCGGCGTTTTTGACTTCGTGGACAACCATTTTTCCGGGCTTTTGCCGGGAATTCCGTTTGGCACCGTCAGTGCTAGGAAAATTTCAGAATATTGTGTTGACAGCCAGTGCGGTTTGGCTAGATTCCGCCAACCATCACCGAAAGATAAAAATAAAAACCACGTGAACTTATGAAAAAAATTCTAAGACAAAAAAAGGCCTTCACCCTGATTGAACTGCTGGTGGTGATCGCCATTATCGCCATTCTGGCGGCCATGCTGCTGCCGGCGCTCGCCGCCGCCAAGCGCAAGGCGCAACGCATCAATTGTATCAGCAATCTCAAACAAATTGGCATCTCCTTCCGGATGTGGGGCGATGACAACGGCGGCCAATATCCCAGCACGGTTCTTTGCGCCAATGGCGGCGCCGAAGAAAATGTTTACAGTGCGCAAAATACAACTCTCCCTGCTCCGGCGAGCCCCTATACCCAAGGTTATTATCCGGCGCAGTGCTTTACCGTGATGTCAAACACGCTGGATAATCCGGCATTGCTGGCCTGCCCCTCGGATTCCACCGCACCACACAGCACTCCCGCGACGAATTGGGCTCAATTTTTCGCTGTAACTGGCGGGACTCCCTCCGGCTCGACTGCCATCAACGACAGCTATCTAAGTTATTTTGTTTGTGGCGATTCCATTGATACCCAACCCCAGTCAATCCTGTGCGGTGACCGCAATATTGGTAACGGTGGCACTCCAGCAGGTCAGGCAGCTGCCGGGATTTGTAGCGCCTCAAGTACTTCCACCGGGCAAGCGGCATCCAATGGCCTCGGCAATGGCGGACAAGCCGGCACTCCCAGTGTGGCAAGTGTAGGTCTTAAAGGGGTTGATTTTGCCCTGTGGTCATGGAGCGCCAATGACATCCACCTGGGGGCCGGCAACCTTTTGTTGGGTGACGGCAGCGCCCAACAGGCAACCATATCCGATTTGCAGAAGGATTTGTTGAACGCTACGAATGGGCCAACCATCTATCCGTATTATAATTTCCCGAACTAGTTCGTAGTTTTCGGACGTCCTTGTCCCGGCACCGAGGCGCCTTTCCCGGCGCCTCGTTTTTTATTAAGTGACGATGCGGGTACCACCGCGGTTTGCAGAAATTCTCCCGGGAATTTTCAGCGCTCGGGCGGTTGGATTGGCATGGGTACAGGCTGGTGGGGCGGGGCTGTTGACGAGCCGGCTCGCGGGGACGCTCACCCTGCCGAAAATGGCAAACCATGTCCCTACCGTTGTGTTTCCTTTTTTGCCTTTTCTAAAAGTCGTTGTTCCAGGAAAAATTTTTGCAACAGCGCGCGGCACTCCAGCTCGCGCACGCCGGAGGTAATTTCACAACGATGATTTAACGTGGGCAATTGCAGCAGGTTCAGCGCACCACCGGCCGCCCCGGCCTTCGGATCACCGACGCCGAACACCACTCGCGTCAGCCGGGTGTGCACCACGGCCCCCGCACACATCGGACACGGCTCCTTGGTCACATACAGGGTGCCATCGGTCAGCCGCCAGTCGCCCATGACCTCCTCCGCCTGCGTGAGCGCAAGCATCTCCGCGTGGGCGGTCGCGTCTTTCAGTAATTCGACCTGGTTGCAGGCGCGGGCAATGACACGCCCTTCGCGCACAACCACCGCGCCGACCGGGACTTCGCCCGCCGCGTAAGCCTTGGCCGCCTGGCGCAGCGCCTCGCGCATGAAATAGTCATCGCTGTGCAGGTCAATCACGGGCGCCATAAATGTCGCAGGAAGAATGCAGCATGCAGAAGTAAAATCAAACGTGCAGCGTTAAAAATTTCTTGATGCGGCCTTCTTATTTCAGCCTTGCCTCTTCGAGCGTCCATTCATTCCGGCCGTCCGGAGGGCAATGGCAATGGGCCGCAAAAAAGCCGCCACGGTATTGCCAAAACCACGGCCAGATCTGTTCGCGGTCGGTTTGGGGAATTTTCAGCGAGGCCAATGCTTCCCGCGGGAAGAATTGAAACCGGCCCTCGGCATGATCCGGCGGCGGGGCTTTCAACTTCAATTTCAATTCGAACAAAAACATCAGCCAATGGGTCTGGCCTTGATAACCGTGCTCGCTGACCAGGCCGGTCAGATGTAGATCCATTGTTCGGACCGGGATGCCGAGTTCTTCCCCGGCCTCGCGGCTGGCACAGGCATAAGGCGACTCCCCGATGTCCATTTTCAATTTGCCGCCGCACGGGCTCCAGAAACCGCGGTTGGGCTCCTGTGCGCGTTCGAGCAGAAGCACGTCGTCCCGCTCATTGAAGCAGTACAGCAACGTCGCGACTTTGTAGGGCAGCGGCATTTGCGATTTCAGACTTTCGATTTACGGTCGCTTCTCAATGAAACCGGTCCATCGTAGATCGTAAATCGCAAATCGTAAATTCTTCATTGTCTCCACGCGGCAAATGGCTAGCATAACCGGCCTGATTTCGATTGCAGGGATAAATAATAAATGAAAACTTACGATATCGCACTTATGGGCGGCGACGGCACCGGGCCGGAGGTCGCCGCCGAAGGCGTCAAGGTCTCCGACGTCGCGGCCAAAAAGTTCGGTTTTAAAATCAACTGGCACAAATACGATTTTGGCGGCGAACGCTATCTGAAAACCGGCGAAGTGTTGCCGGACAGCGCGGTGGCTGAATTGCGGAAGTTTAAGGCCATCTTTCTGGGCGCGGTGGGCCATCCGCAGGTCAAGCCCGGCATTCTGGAAAAAGGCATCCTGCTGCGACTCCGTTTCGAGCTGGAACAATACATCAATCTGCGCCCGGTCAAACTCTATCGCGCCGTGGACTGCCCACTCAAGGACAAGGGGCCGGAACACATTGACTTTGTCGTCGTGCGCGAAAACAACGAGGGCATTTACACCGGCTCGGGCGGCTTTATCTTCAAGAACACGCCGCACGAAGTCGCCATCCAGGAATCGGTCAATACGCGGCGCGGCGTGGACCGCTGCTTGAAATATGCCTTCGACCTGGCGCAGAAACGCCGCGACGGCAAACCGTGGAAAGGCCTCAAGCCGGAGGATGTCCAGGCGGGTAAAACCGCGCAACTGACGCTGTGCGGCAAAACCAATGTCCTCACGTACGCCTTTGATTTGTGGGAACGCGCCTTCCATGAACTCGGCGCGAAATATCCTTCCGTGAAGCGCGATTATGCGCACGTGGACGCCACGTGCATGTGGTTTGTGAAAAATCCCGAGTGGTTCGACGTGATTGTCACCGACAACATGTTCGGCGACATCATTACCGACCTGGCCGCGATGATTCAGGGCGGGCTGGGTGTTGCGGCGGGTGGCAATATCAATCCCGAAGGCACCAGCATGTTCGAACCGATGGGCGGCAGCGCGCCCAAGTACACCGGCCAGAACGTCATCAATCCCATTGCGGCCATTAATGCCGCCGGCCTGATGCTGGATTTCCTCGGTGAAGCCAAGGCCGGCGCGGCCATGGAAGACGCCGTCGTGAGGGTCATCAATACGAAAATCAAGTCACTGGCCGCCGGCAAGATGGGTTATGGCACGCGCGAGGTCGGCGATTTGGTGGCGGCGGCGCTTTGAGGGCGCACAAGCGGAAGCTTGAACTCCCACGGTGAAAAGTCTGACCGAACTCTCTGGTTTGAAACGCCGCACCGGCGTGGGTACCTCAACATCACCGTCATGGTCGAATGACTCGTCCGCAAAAGCGGTGTGCAGGAGGGACGTTGCCTCATCAACGCCTGCACATCACCGCCAGCGCCTATATTAACGATGCCGAAGACGGCCTGTTACACGATTACGATTTCCGGCTCAACCGCTGGCGCCACACGAGCCAACATCGCAATACCAGCATAGTCGCACCGGCGAGGACAACGCCGACGCGCACTTGAAACGCCAGGTCATGGGGCGCGAGGTCGTCGTGGCCATCACCCAGGGCAAACTCGACCTCGGCCCGTGGGAACAGATTTTCTACGGCGAATTCGACGACCGCCATCGCAAATGTGTGCTGGTGAAAATCATCGGCGAATAATCTTTGTCGCGATCAACGCCGGACCCGATAAAACTGCTGCGCGCCGTTCATTGGGTACACGGCGCGGAAATGTCCGGGGCTGGTTTGCGTGATGGTGGCGGCTGCATCACCAAAGCCATTCGAACACCGGTCAACGCATTGCAACGCGAAGGCCGACGGGCTGTCGCCGGCGTCACCGGTAAAATCAATCTGCACGTTTCCGTTGGTCAGGATGATGCCGGTAATATGAGGCGCGGCGGCGGGCACGCCGTTCGTCGTCCACGATAGCGAGAAATTGTCTATGCCAAAAGTAGCACGGCTACCCGATCCGGTCGCCGCCGAAAGTGCAACGATTCGAATCCAGACATTGGACGACGAGCCGTTGGCGTCTGGCCCCAAATTATATGTTTGGACTGTCACGCCGAAATTGGTTGCGTTGGTATAGTTGCCCAATGTGGTGAAGTTGGTGGGTGAATTACCGGCCGCATACTGAATGGTCCAAACGGTAGTGTACCCGTTTGTATGCAAAGTGCAGAGGTTCAGGCTCAAGGTCAGGTTGCTCAAACCGATGGTATTTGTGATCTGCAGCGTGAAGGCGGCTCCCGGATCACCAAACGAGCCGGTCTGACGAATGGCCAGCGCGCGGTTGAGACAATTGGATTGGATTTGGGGAGATTCGTTTCCGATAAAATTCGTGCCCACATCGCTCACGACGGAAGCGCAATTCCCGAATTCTCCGGCGGTACTTCCCCATGTCTTGGGTCCTGCACTGTAATTGTTAGTGATGGTACCCAAGCTGTTGGTCGTGGAATTGATTCTGATCGACCAGCCTAACGGGATGCCATTGCTGATGGCATTGAAGTCCTGCGTGTAATTGGTGCCGGTAAGGGTGAGTTGTGCTTGAACGGATTGGTCGAACAATGCCGCGCCAAGAAACAGTGCCGCGCCGCAGAGGTACGAAACGTTTTTTTTCATTTGGTTCATTTTTTTTTGATTTGGATTTCGTGTGCGAAGAAAGAAATCTGGCGGGGTTTTCGTTAACTGAAACCGTGGGACCGGGTTACAGTTGTCCGTCCGTGCCCTGAGTAAGCGCCCGCGAAATCGAACCTGTCCTGACCGACCCTGCCCCGCTATTTCCATTCAACTCCCGTTTTGAATCAACAAAACTGCGTGAAGCAATATATGAAACTTAAAATATCTAATAATAGCTGGTTATTTCGACAAGCTTCCTTTTGGGGAAGCTTGCCCGCAAATGCTGCACAGCTCCTATAAATGGTTGTCGAAAGCCGCCGCGGTTGCGAAAATCGGAAATGCAAACGAAAGCGATCCTCTGGCTTTTACTCACATCTCTGGCCATGACTGCCCCCGCGGCGGAAATCGCCAAAACCAATGCCCCAGCGGAGGAAACCAATTCTCCAGCCGCGAAAAAACCGGAACTGGCCGCCATCCCCGACGCGACGCACAAGCCGGTCTTCACCACCAATACGATCACGATTGCCGGGAAGCGGGTGACCTACGTGGCCGAAACCGGCATGTTGCCCATCCTCAAACCCGACGGCACGTCGCGCGCCTCGGTTTTTTACGTCGCTTATACGCGATTACAGCTGGAAGACAGAAGCCAGAAGACGGAGAACAGAAAGCCGGCCTCTGACCTCGGGCCTCAGGCCTCTGACCGGCCGGTCACGTTTTGTTTCAACGGCGGTCCCGGCTCTTCCTCCGTTTGGTTGCACCTCGGCGCGCTCGGGCCGCGGCGCGTGAAAATGAATGAGGACGGGACATTGCCCAAACCGCCGTTTGGCCTGGAGGACAATCCGTATTCGATTCTGGACGGAAGTGATCTGGTGTTCATTGACCCCGTCGCCACCGGTTTCAGCCGCGCGACGAAGGATGAATCGGCGGCCGCATTTTTCAGCCAGTCGGCCGATCTGGACTCGGTTGGCGAATTCATCCGGCTGTGGACGACGCGACATGAACGCTGGCTCTCGCCGAAATATCTCTGCGGCGAGAGTTATGGGGTCTTTCGCGCCGCCGGGCTCGCGGAACGTCTGCGTTCGCGTTACGGCATGTATCTAAACGGCCTGATTCTGGTCTCGGGCGTTTTGGATTTTGCCACCATTGATGACGGGACGGGCAACGATTTGCCGTTTGAACTCTTCCTGCCCAATTACACCGCCACGGCGTTTTACTTCAAGAAATTGCCGCCGGATTTGCAGAGTGATTTGCCGGCGGCATTGGCCGAGGCGCGCAAATTCGCCAAAGGCGAGTACGCTTCCGCCTTGCAACAGGGCGCGGCGCTGCCCGACACTGAGCGGGGACAGATTGTCGCCGAACTCGCGCGGCTGACCGGTTTGAAACCGCAGGTGATCGAAGACAACCATCTGCGGATTGACTCCGGCGTCTTTCGCAAGCAGTTGCTCCACGACCAGGGCCTGATTCTCGGCGCCTATGACGCGCGCATTACCGGACGTGACGACGACCCGGCCTCGTCGTATCCCGATTTCGATCCCTCCTACGCGGCGACGTACGGACCGTTCGCGGCGGCCATGAACGCTTATGCGCGCCAGGAATTGAAATTCGAGGATGATCTGCCCTACGAAATCATCGCGGGCGTGCAACCCTGGAATTACGGTGCGCACAACGATTATCCGAGCGTGAGCGACCAGCTCGCGTCGGTGATGAATCAAAATCCTTATATGCGGGTGCTGGTGCTCAATGGGATGCGTGACCTGGTGTGTCCGCAGGACACGATGCGCTACGCACTCGACCACATGCAACTCGACCCGGTCTATCGCACGAACATTAGCTACGCCACCTTCGAAGCCGGCCACATGATGTACGTGAACCTGCCGGATCTAAAAAAGATGCACGGCATGCTGGAAGATTTTATCAAGCAGTAGGCCGCATGGCTGAACTGTCGTAAGGATGATTTAACCTGTTTCCATGATGGCCAGGCTCCCATCATTTGTGGAATTGATTTGAAGTCAGGCGTCATTCAAACATTCATGAAAATTGCATGCCTTATTCCAGTTCTGGCAGTGGCGCTTCTCGCCTCGTGCGCGCCGGCTCCACACGACGCCAATGCCACGACTTCGCAACAGTTGGCCAACGAGAGTAGTGCCGCATTAAATGCGAAGGACTATGTCAAAGCGCAGATGCTGGCCAAGCGGGCGACCAGCGTTGATCCGAAATTTGCCGAGGCTTGGGTCGGTTATGGGATGGCATCCGCGCGTTTGGGACAGACTGACCGAGCCCGTGCGGCTTATGAACAGGCACTTTCGTTGCACCAGGCCCGTCATCTCCAGGATCCTTCCGACGGCGATCAGGTCGTCCAGCAGATTTTTTTGCTGACGCTGCTTGGACGCCAAGCGGAAGCTGAGACCTTACTGAAGCAAGCTCATACCGATTATCCGAGTGACCAGGCGATCACGAAGATGGTCGAAAATTTTACCACGATGAAGCAGGGATGGCAGAGTTGGGTGTTGAAAGCGAAACCATGACGCCGCGCTAGAGCGTCTGACAGTGAGTCCGCCGCCAGCATGACTATTCATGGACACGGATCAGGGTTTTGATGGCGTGATTGCCGGCGGCCATCTTCTTGAACAATTCCGGCAACCGGCTGAGCAGACATTCGCCGTCCACAAAATCCCGCGCGCGAATCAGGCCGGCCTCGATCAATTCCAACGCCCGCCGGATGGCACGTGGCGTGTGATGGAAACTCGCCAGCAGGGTCAGGCTGGAATAATGAATCAATTCCGTGTCGAATGACGCCTTCGTGCCGGAGGGACAACCGCCAAAAAAATTGACCGACCCGCCTTTGCGGACGAGTTGCACGGCCGCTTCCCAGGTCTCAGGCCGGCCCACGGCTTCAATGACCACGTCAAATCGGGAGGGCCGCCGCGTCGGCGACCCCGAAATTCGGGACGGCGGCACGCCGTCCCTCCCAATCACGGCCTTGACCACGTCGCCGTCCTTTCCAACCTCAAAGACTTTTCCCGCGCCCACCCGCCGCGCGGTCTGCAATCTTTTTTCTCCGCGCCCGGCTATCGACACATTACAACCGGCGTTTTTCGCCAAGGCCACGAACATCAGGCCGATCGGGCCGGCGCCAATGACCAGCACGTTTTGGCCGGTGCTCAGATTTGTGTCTGCCACTCCCTGGACAACACAGGCGAGCGGCTCGACGAGCGCGGCGTCACGGAAATCGGTTTCCGGTTTGAGCCGCAATAGGTTCTGCTGGACGATCCGCGCGGGAATGACAAGGGATTCGGCGTAAGCGCCGTTCAGGAACTGCAAATCTTCGCAGAGATTTTCCTGGCTGCAACGGCAGTGAAAACAGTCACCGCACGGCGCGGAGTTGGCCGCTACGACGCGGTCGCCGATTTTCCATGTCTCGATTGTCTGGGTCGGGTGCGTTACTCCGTGCGCGCCGTTTTTTTTGGCGGAATGTGCGGCGGGCAAGGGACTGCCCGTCCCACCACCGGCAACCTCGGAAATCACGCCGGCCAGTTCGTGGCCAAAGACCGCGGGCGGCACGATCATTTTGGCGTGGTAGCCGCGTTTGAATACCTTCAAATCCGTGCCACAGGTGAGCGCAGCCTCGATGCGGATACGAACTTCGCCTGGTTTCAACGGCGGCGGTTCGAGTTCCTCGATTTGAATCTGTCCCCGGCCGTGAAGGATGGCGGCTTTCACGAGGCCAGTTTAGAGAGCGACCGGATGGCTCTAAAAGCGAATTTTTTTAAGTTTGTCCGGCGACGGGGACGCCGGATTCCTGGAATTCAGGTGGCGGTTGAGTGAGGCGCGTCAGCTTATCCTGACCGCCGCGCCGACTGGCGCTTGTCCGATTTCACAAATTGTGCCATATTCGCCGTGACATTCCCGGCCACGCGCAGGACGTGCCGGCGACCGCCTGGTGACACAGGGGTTTGAAAATCAGGGCGTTCCGGGCGAGGCAACCCAAAGTACCGATGTCAACCGTCGTGGACAGGCAACCCGCGTCGCACAAAAAGTGCGTGCTGATTGTGGACGACGACCTTGAATTGTCGTCGATCTACCAGCATCTCCTCGAAACGTTCAATTACGATGTCAACACCGCGGCTAATGGCAAGGTGGCTCTGGAAAAAATCCTCAGCCAGGATGTGGACGCCATTATCTGTGATCTCCGGATGCCGGAACTGGAAGGCGACTTGTTTTACAGCACCATCGAGCGGGTGAAACCCTATCTTTGCCGCCGTTTCATCTTCCTCACCGGCGCGGCGGACGATCCCAAATATCATTCGTTCCTCAACCAGGTGAAGTCACCGGTGCTCCATAAGCCGGTCCATCCAGAGCGGTTGCTTATGGAATTGCGGCGACTGCCGGAGGTCTGAAACCTCGTCCTTCCTGTTCGGAAACTTCGTTTCGCGGGTGCGGCATTTGCCGAAGCCAAAACGGCGGAATTTCATGATTGCGGGGAGGATTGAATCTGCTAAGCTCGGCGCTCGTTTTTTACCGACCATTTAACCGAAAAAATTATGTCACAACATCGCAGTTTGCGCGCAGCGACCGTCCTGGGCGGCAAGCGCAATGTGCTCAAGCGTTTCGAGCGCGTCGAGCTTCTCAAAAAGCGCGGCCAGTGGAAGGACGGCGACCGCATTACCGGCCTCCGCAAAACCAAACCGGGCGTGTAAAACGTGACGAGCGACAAGTATCGCGTGACACGGAATCCGCTCTTGTCACCTGTCCCTTGTCACATGCCACCGGCCATACGTTTGCAAAAATTTCTGGCGGAAGCCGGAGTTGCTTCCCGCCGCGCGGCGGAGCAAATCATCCTGGCCGGACGCGTGCAGGTCAACGGCCAGCCGGTCCGCGTGCTGGGCAGCACGGTGGACCCCCACCGGGACGCGGTGACGTTGGACGGCAAACCCCTCCGGGCTCGTCGGAAATTGTATGTGGCGTTGCACAAGCCGGTCGGCTGTGTTTGTTCGCGCCGGGACGAGTTGGGTCGGCCGACGATTTATGATTTATTGCCCAGGGAATGGCAAAATCTTCACTACGCCGGCCGTCTGGATTTTAACACGGAAGGATTGCTTTTTTTAACCAATGATGGACAATTCGCCCTGCGCCTGACTCATCCGCGCTATGGCGTTGGCAAAAAATACGTTGCAACGATTGAGGGTTGCGCTGACGGGGCAATTTTGGAACGATTCTTGCGGGGCGTATGGCACGCAGGCGAAAAACTCCAGGCGCAGGCGGCAAGACTCATTTCGGCCGGCCGCAAACGCAGTGTGGTGGAGCTTGAACTGGCCGAAGGCAAAAACCGCGAAGTGCGGCGGCTGTTTGAATCGCAGGGGTTGGCGGTCAAACGGCTGCAGCGGACTCAAATCGGCAAAATCAAATTGGGCGAATTGAAGCCCGGCCGATGGCGGACATTGACAGAAACCGAGATTAAAACTTTACTTGCAGAATTATGAAAACGAATTGCTGGTTAATGGTAGGCGTGCTGTTGGCAACAAGCGCAGTCGCGCAGGACAACACCAACGCGGTATCCACCGCGCCCACTGCGCCACCGCCGGCCCAAGCCGCTCCCGCCGCGGCGCCGGCCACCGGGACGGCCGCGCCAGAGGCAAAACCCAAGGCCGTCAAACACAAACACCATGCCGCGCCGGCCAGGGTGGCCCCGCTTTCTGAACCAACGGTCACATTGACTCCCGGCCCGGCGCAAGTCGCTGTCAAGAGCCTCACCGCCCGCGGCCAGGCCGGCCTCAAGGGCGAAGTGGTGGCCCATCTCAAGCAAGGAGACACGGTGACGGTTTTGTCCCAGATTAATCTGGAAAAGCACAAGGCGAACGAGCCCGCGCAGTGGGCGCAAATCGCTTATCCCTCCAGCGCCCATGTCTGGGTTTTTGCCAAATACATTGACAAGGAGAACCACACGGTGCTGTCGAAAAAGATAAACCTGCGCGGCGGGCCGGGCGAAAACTACAGCATCCTCGGCACCATTGAACGCGGCACGACGGTGAACGCCATCCGTACCAAGGGCGAATGGATGGAAATTGAGCCGCCGACCAACGCCTATGCCTTTGTCGCCGCGATGTATTTGACGCAGACCGCCCCGGCGGCGGCGCCCACCACCGTCGCCGAGCAGCAACCGCCGGCCGCTGCCCAGCCGGCTGCGCCGCCGGCCGCGCAACCGCCGCCCCCGACGGATCGCATCGTGTCGCACGAAGGTGTGGTGGGACCGGTCATGAGCCCGGTCGCCCCGACCAAATACATGTTGTACGATCCCGACACGTATCAGACGATTGATTATCTGTACACAACTGCGCCGGACCTGGACCTGAGTCGTTACGTCAACATGCGCATCATTGTCACCGGCGTGGAGGGCATTGACCAGCGCTGGCCCAGCAGTCCCATCGTTGCCATCCAGAGCATCCAGGTGGTGGCCACCAACGCGGTCAAACATGTTGACCTCCGAAGCCCCAGACAGCGTGGGAACACTCATTGACGGGCGCGCCATTGCCGCGCAAATCCAGCGTGAACTGGCCGGGCGCATCGCCGCGTTGAAAGAGCGCGGGATCGTGCCCGGCCTCGCCTTTGTGCGCGTCGGCGAGGATCCCGCCTCCAGGGTTTACGTCGGCCGCAAGGAAAAGGCCTGCGCCGAGCTTGGAATTTTTTCGGAAACGCACGTTCTGCCGGAGCAAACCCCTGAAAGTGATTTGCTCGCGTTGCTGGAAAGACTGAACGCCGATTCGCGCGTACAGGGGGTTCTCGTCCAGGCCCCTTTGCCAAAGCAAATCCGGGAGTCCGTCGTTTATGCGACCGTGTCGCCGCAAAAGGACGTGGATGGGTTCCATCCGGTCAACGTCGGCAAATTGATGCTGGGCGACCCAACGGGTTTCCAGCCCTGCACCCCGGCGGGTGTCCGCGAGCTGCTGGTCCGCTCGCTGGTGAACACGCGCGGTGCGGAGGTGGTGATTCTGGGCCGCGGCAACATCGTGGGCAAACCGATGGCCGCGATGCTTTGTCAAAAAGACAAAAATGCAAACGCCACCGTGACAATTTGCCACTCCGCCACCCGCGACCTCGCGGCCCATTGCCGTCGCGCGGATATTTTGATCGCCGCGATGGGCGTCGCGGAATTTGTCAAAGCGGAGATGGTCAAGCCCGGGGCGACCGTGATTGACGTGGGTGTTAACCGCGTGAAGGATCCGACGGCGAAAAACGGTTCGCGGCTGGTGGGCGACGTGGATTTTGCCGCCGTCCAGAAAATCGCCGGTCAGATCACCCCCAACCCCGGCGGGGTCGGCCCGATGACCATTGCGATGTTGATGCAAAACACCGTGCGGGCGGCGGAGACGACCTTGTAGCGGCGATCTGTGATCGTCGCATTTTGAAACATGAAATAATCAGCGGCCGTCACAGACTGCCGCTACAATAACAAGAACATGACTCCTACTCGAATTCTACCCGATCTCCAATGCTCGCTGGTGTGTGAAGAAGTGCGCCAGGAATCCAATGGCAATTTTTTCCTCGTCGGCGTTATCAACTTCCTGCGCGTGCCGCAACTGCCCGTGGTGGCCGGGCGGTTGTGCGTTTTCAACCGCTGGACGGCCGGCATCGGCCAGTTCATCGAAAGCATCAAGTTCATTGCCCCCGACCAGACGACCGTTCTGCGCAAAGGCGAGATGAAATTTGAATTGAAGGACGCGGCGGTGCACGCCACCAACGTCATGGTCTTTGGCCAGATCGAATTCAAAACCGCCGGAACGTACTTCGTCGAAGTGCTCGTGGATGACGTGATGAAATTGCGCTATCCCATTCCGGTCATACACACGCCGTCGCCGGAACAAAACCCGCCGTCCACGCCGCCGGCGCCATCAGCGGAACCGCAAACCTGATTTTCAAGCCACAGATGAAACACGGATTGAACACAGATTCTAAAATCATTTTATCTGTGTTTCATCTGTGACAATCTGTGGCTGAATGAGCGTGCCGTCCGAAGAATCCGTTTTCGCCTGGGAACCTTTCACCCCGCGCGGCGTGGCGGCGTTCGCCCGCGTGGGACTCGGGCGCCTGCTGCTCGTGCAGTTCCTCGTGGCCTTGCTCGCCGCGGGCGCAGTCGTTTGGTTCGCCGACAAGATCGGTTTCCCGGCCGTGGCCGCCTCCATCCGCAAGTTGCCGCCCACCGGCGAAATCCGCGCCGGCCGACTGGCCTGGCCCGGCCATTCACCGGAATTGCTGGCCACCGGTCGTATCCTGGCACTGGATGTGGACCTGGATCACTCCGGTCAGATCGGCCCCACCGCCGACCTTCAAATCGAATTTGGCAGGGAAACCATCCGCTCTTTTTCGCTGTTCGGCTATTGGGAATGGCATTACCCGCGTGATGAGGTCATCGCCTTCAATCGCAACACGCTGGAACCGCTGTGGGGGGCCTGGGCCATGGAACTCCTCATCCTGGTCGGGGTGGCCGCGGTCGTTGGCTGCTTGCTGAGCTGGTGGTTATTGGCAGCCCTTTACTTCCTGCCGCTCTGGCTGCTCGGCTTCTATGCGAACCGTGATTTGAGTTTCCGCCAAAGCTGGCGGCTGGCGGGCGCCGCCTTGATACCGGGAGCCGTGCTGATGGCAGTGGCGGTTTTCCTTTATGGCCTTGGATTTCTGAATCTGGTGTCCTTTGGTTTTATCTTCGGCGCTCATTTTGTCATCGGCTGGATTTATCTGTTCGTCAGCCTGCTGTTCGTGCCGCGCGCGCCAACCATAACCAACCGGGGCAATCCGTTCAAGATCAGGACGAAATGATGAAGAACTCAAAAATGATTGTCTCCCAATTTCAAATTCGGGTAGGGCAGGTAGTCCTCTGCCCGCTGCGACCGTGGAGAACGGCACGCACGGACTCCGATGAATCGCGAGCGGCTGGCGCGTTCTACCGAGGTCTGCCACTGCCGGAACGGCAGCTTCATTGACACCCGCGCCACGGCTCTTTAGCCTCCCGGCATCATGTCTCGGCTGCCGTTTGAATTCCTCCTCGCGCTGCGCTATCTGCGGCCCAAACGGACGTTCGTCTCCATCATCACGCTCATTTCCGTCGTCGGCGTCGCCCTCGGCGTGGCCGTGCTCATCATCGTCATCAGCGTCATGAGCGGATTCGACCACGATCTGCGTGCAAGAATCCTCGGTTTCAACGCCCACCTGCGCATCGTGGCGAACGGTGAAACCATGCAGAACTACGACACGGTGATGAATCTGGTTTCTTCGAATAGAAATGTGGTCGGTGTGGCGCCATATGTCCTGGGCCCGGTGCTCATGGAAACGGAACCGGCCGGCAACCAACAGCCGTTCTTTGCCGTGCCGTACTTGCGGGGCGCGGATCCTGCCCGCGAAAATGCGGTGAGCATGTTGCCCAAAAGCATCATCGCCGGAAAGTTCGACCTGAGCCGGCGCGGTCTGGTCATCGGCAGCGCGCTGGCCCAAAGCCTGAATCTGGCGGTCGGCGACCGGGTGGCGATTTATTCGCCGGACGAGTTGAAGAAAATGAAGGAACACCGGGGCAAATCGGACGAGGAGGCCGTCCTGCCGGATGATTACACCGTCACAGGCATTTTCGATGTGGGCTACTACGATTACAACTATTCCATCGCCGTCACCTCGCTCGAAAACGCGCAGGAGCTTTACGACCTCGGCGACAGCGTGCATGGGTTGACGGTGATGTTGCGAGATCCCTATCAGGCACCGGCGGTGGCCAAGGAACTGGCGGCCGTGTTGGGGCCGGGCTATGCCGTCACCACCTGGATGCAGGAAAATTCCGCCATTCTCGGCGCCGTGCTCGTTGAAAAAAATGTGATGTTTTACCTGCTGTTCTTCATCGTCATTGTGGCGGCGCTGTGCATTCTGAGCGCGCAAATCACCTTCGTGGTCCAGAAGACGCGCGAAATCGGCATGTTGAAGGCGCTCGGCGCCACCCACCGGCAAATCTCCGGCGTGTTTCTTGCTCAAAGCGCCATCATCGGCGTATTAGGCGTGCTCATCGGCTACGGTCTCGGGATCCTCGCGCTGACCTATCGCAATGAATTTCTGCACGTCATGAACCGGCTGACGGGCTGGGAGCTTTTTCCCGCCAAAATCTACGGCTTCAGCGAACTGCCGGCGATCATTGATGTCCGGGACATCATGCTGATTTGCGGAAGTTCGTTCGTCATTTGCATATTGGGTGGTGTGCTCCCTGCGTGGCGCGCCGGCCGTCTGAAACCCGTGGAGGCGTTGCGTTATGAGTAAAAAAATGGGGAACATTCAACATTTAACATCCAACCTCCAGCAACCAACGATTGCGGTAGGGCGCGCCACTCCATGCACGCCGCGGCGGGCAGAGGACTGCCCGCCCTACCACTGGGTGTTGAATGTTGAACGTTGGAAGTTGAATGTTTTATTCCGTTCCCGCGGAGGCCCGCCATGAACGAGCCATTGCTTTCTGCTCGTGCGCTGACCAAGTCCTATACCATGGGCCGGCGAACGCTCGAGGTCCTGCGCGGTGTCAATCTTGAGGTGGCCCGGGGCGAATTTCTGGCGTTGCGCGGCGCGTCCGGCGCGGGCAAAAGCACCCTGCTGCATTTGATCGGCGGCTTGGATTCGCCCAACGCCGGTGAAATTCGGTTTGCCGGACAAAACATCGCCGCCTTTTCCGACCGGCAATTGACCGACTTCCGCAATCGCCGCGTCGGATTTGTTTTCCAGGCTTACCATCTGTTGCCGGAACTTGACGCGCTGGAAAACGTTTGCCTGCCGGCGCGCGTCGCCAGAATTTCCGCGGGCGATGCAGAAAAACGCGGACGCGAATTGCTGGCCCGGGTCGGTCTCAGCGACCGCCGGGAGCACAAACCCTTCGAACTTTCCGGTGGCGAACAGCAGCGCGTCGCCATCGCCCGCGCCCTGATCAACGAACCGGAACTGGTCCTGGCCGACGAGCCCACCGGCAATCTGGATTCGCACACGGGCGGCGAAATCATCGAATTGCTCAAAAAGTTGCACGCGGAAAAACAAACCACGCTCATCATTGCCACGCATGATGCCAAGGTGGCCGCGCACGCCCGGCGCGTCTTTGAACTGGCGGACGGTTGCATTGTCGAAGATGTGCAGCAAAGTGACCGTTGAAAACAGGTTTTCCGGGAATCAGCTTGCGTCCATTATGCTTGAAGATCGTGATTACATGCGCCAGCCGGATTATTACCGGCCGTATCTGTCGTTGACCATGGCGTTGCTGGTCGTGAACGCCATCGTCTTTCTGGTCGAGTGCATCCTTTCCTCCAACCCGATGCGGTTGGTGCCGGACAATCCGTTCATTTACTACTATTTTGCGTTGAGCCTCGAGGGGTTGCAGCATGGTTTCGTCTGGCAGCTGCTGACCTACCAGTTCATGCACAGCGGCCTATTGCATATTTTCCTGAACTGTTGGGCCATTTACGTTTTCGGGCGGGCCATGGAGGAGGCCTTGGGTCCCCGGAAATTCCTGATGTTGTATTTTTCCAGCGGCGTTCTCGGTGGATTGGTCCAGATGCTGGGGGCGCTGGTCTGGCCCAGTCATTTCGGCACGGCTGTGGTGGGCGCCTCGGCCGCTGCGCTCGGCCTGGTTGCGGCGTTCGCCGCTCTTTATCCGGAGCAACAATTGACCCTGCTCCTGTTTTTCGTATTGCCAGTCACACTGCGGGCGAAATACCTGCTTTGGGGCACGGCGTTGTTGAGCGTGTTCTGCATCGTTTTTCCGGATTCGTGGCTGGCGGTGTTAGTGGGAGGGAACATCGCTCATGCCGCACATCTGGGCGGCATGTTGACGGGCATCGTTTTCGTGCGCCTGTTCATCCAAGGCCGCTGGTCCTGGCCACAACGGGGAATCCCGTCGTCGCGCCCGGCCGGGTCGCGGGAATTTGCCGTCACGCGCGCCGGCAAGGGCAGATTCTGGCGTTCGGCGGGAGGCAAACCCGACGAGGAACTTTCCACCGACGAATTTGTGAAAAATGAAGTGGACCCCATTCTCGAAAAGATTTCTGCGCACGGCATCCAAAGTCTCACCGCCCGCGAGCGCGAAATCCTGGAAAAGGCCCGCAGCAAGATGGCGAAGCATTAACCTGTAGCGTCGGTCTGTGACCGTCGCCGTTTCCCGGTGTTCCGGGAGCGCCGTTGCCAACCATCGTCCTTGGGCGCGCTGAAGCGAAAGCGGCTCGACACCTGTTCTCCGCCCTTTTACCCTCGCCCTGTGATAACGCGCTATTCCCGGCCGGAAATGCGGGCCATCTGGACCGACGAAAACAAGCTTCGCCTCTGGCTTCAAATCGAGCTGCTGGCCGGCGAAGCCCTGGTCAAAGAGCGCATCGTACCTCGAGCCGATTTCGCCAAAATCAAACGCGGCGCGGACAAATGGTTCGCCAATCTGCCCGGCCTCGTGCTCCGCCAGAAAGAACTGGAAAGGACGCTTAACCACGACGTCATCGGCTTTACCACCGCGGTCGCCGAGAAAATTGATGGGCAAAGAGCAGATGTTGTGGCGGTCTGTGACCGCCGGGCGGAAAATCAGCGACGGTCGCAGACCGCTGCTAAAAACGCCAGCCGCTGGTTCCACTTCGGCCTGACCAGCAGCGACATTATTGACACTGCGTTCGCTGTCCAGATGGTCCAAAGCGCCGATATCCTGATCCAGGATGTGCGGACCGTTCGTGCTTCCATTGCGAAACAGGCGCGCCAATACAAGTCTACCCCCTGCATCGGCCGCAGCCACGGCATCCATGCCGAACCGACCACCTTCGGGCTGAAACTCGCGCTGATGTACGACGAATTTGGCCGCGCGCTCCGGCGCCTTGAACGCACGCGCGGGGACGTTGCCATCGGCAAACTCAGCGGCGCGGTTGGCACCAGCGCGCATCTTTCGCCGCGCATCGAGGCTGCGGTCTGCAAAAAGCTTGGGTTGCGTCCGGCGCCGATTGCCACCCAGGTCGTCCAGCGTGACATTCACGCCGAATTCATGACCACGCTGGCGCTGGTCGGCGCGAGCATCGAACGCTGGGCCGTCGAGTTCCGTCATCTCCAGCGCACGGAAGTGCTCGAAGCCGAGGAACCGTTTAGTCAAGGTCAGAAAGGCAGCAGCGCCATGCCGCACAAGCGCAATCCCATCACTTGGGAACGCCTGACCGGGCTCGCTCGCGTGCTCCGCGGCAACGCCCTGGCCGCGCTGGAAAACGTCGCCCTCTGGCACGAACGCGACATCAGCCACAGCAGCGTCGAACGCATCATCTTTCCCGACTCGTGCACCTTGCTGGATTACATGCTGGGGCTGCTCACGCGGCTGATGGACGGCCTCGCCGTTTATCCGGAGAACATGCGCAAAAACCTCGGTCTCTCGCTCGGCATGTGGAATTCGCAGACGGTCCTGCTGGCGCTCATCAAAAAGGGCCTCACTCGCGAAGCGGCCTACAAACTCGTTCAAGACGCCGCGATGAAGACCTGGGAAGTCAAGCACACTGGCCGTGATAACGCCGACTTTGTCCAGCAATTGAAAGCCGAGCCGGCGGTAGCCAGGCATTTCAGGCCGGGCGAGCTGGAAAAACTTTGCTCGCTGGAATTCCATTTCAAGGAAGTGAACGGCCGGTTCAAGAAACTGGGACTTTAACCAATCATGTATTCCCCCGCCGCGACCCGTTACAACTCGCCTGAATTTTACCGCCGCTGCGGTTGTTCCGGCATCCGGCTGCCGCTGATTTCACTCGGCCTATGGCACAATTTCGGCGGCAAGGATTCTTATGACAATGCCCGCGCCATCGCCTGCCGCGCCTTTGACCACGGCATCACGCACTTTGACCTTGCCAACAACTACGGCCCGCCCGACGGCTCGGCGGAGGAAACCTTCGGCCGCATTTTGCGCGAAGATCTCGGCAAATCGCGCGACGAACTCATCATCTCCACCAAAGCCGGTTATTTGATGTGGCCCGGCCCCTACGGCGAATGGGGTTCGCGCAAATATCTGTTGGCGTCCCTGGATCAGTCCCTCCGCCGGATGGGCCTCGACTACGTTGACATTTTTTATTCCCACCGACCCGACCCCGACACGCCGCTGGAGGAAACCATGGGGGCGGTCGCCCACGCCGTCCACGTCGGCAAGGCGCTGTACGCCGGCATCTCGAATTATCCGCCCGCCGAAACCGTTCGCGCGGCGAAGCTGCTGCGCGACATGGGCGCGCCGTGCCTCATCCACCAGCCGCACTACAACATGTTCGACCGCTGGGTGGAACCGCAACTGCTCGACACGCTGGCGCAGGAAGGCATCGGCTGCATCGTCTTCTCGCCGCTGGCCAAGGGCCTGCTCACCGACCGTTATTTCAAGGGCGTGCCCGCCGATTCCCGAGCCAGCCGCGACCCGCGATTTCTCAGGCCCGCCGACATCACCGACGCCGTGCTGGCCAAGACAAAAAAACTCCACGACCTCGCCCAGTCGCGCGGCCAGACACTGGCGCAAATGGCGCTGGCGTGGGTGTTGCGACATCGAGCCGTGACGAGCGCGTTGATTGGCGCGAGCAAAGTCAGCCAGGTGGACGATTGCGTCGGCGCGGCGCGGAACTTGAAATTCTCGGACGCGGAACTGGGTCAAATTGAAAAGATTCTGGCGGAATAAATTTACCTTCGACAGGGAGACGCCAAATGAAGGGATCGAAGATTATCTCCGGTCTTTGTTATCTTCATTTCCTTCTGTGGAAAATTGGGCGGTGCGCACGGAGTGCGTCGCCCTGCCCTGCATGTTCTTTTCCGCCTCCATGAGATTACGGCGCGACAAGTGCGGTTTGGAGCAAATTCAAAAGCGTCATGGCCGCAAAAAAGCGCTGGCCAAGGGCAACGCCTACGCCAGCAGCGTGCCGCTGAACCATTCCTCGGACATCAAAACCTGGTCGGAGATTTTCCATCTGCCGTTCGTCAGCAATCCCATTCCGACGAACGAGACGGACGTGACCGGCATCGGCTACAACCACGTCGCCATTGTCAACGACCTGAGCGACCTGTTTGTGCCGGGAGCGATTCCGGCAGCGCCGCAATTCTCGGTGACCCACACCCGTCCGTTTGTGGATCCCCAAACTCACAATGCCTATGAGTTGGCCTTCGTCACCAATGTCGGCTTCACACCGGTGCCCGCACCGTTATGGCTGGTGCTGGATAATCTGAGTGCCCATGCGACGCTGCTGAACGCGGCGGGAACGGCCTCCATCCTCGCGCCGCTCGGCAGCCCGTGTGTCGGCGTGCCCGTCGGCGACGGCGATGGTGACCGTGACGAGGTTTTGTTTCCGTTCCAGACGCGGACCGTGCTGTTGGAGTTCAATGATTCGACGGGCGGTAACATCGACTACACCCCGCGGGTGCTGGAGGCGACGCCGACGCCGTAGCGGAGAAAATATTCAAGGAAGTTGCGCACCGCGTTTGAGCAGCCGGCCGCTCCGGGAGACTGGAGCGGCTTTTTGTTTTGCTAAACCAGAACCATGCGGCAGGACAGGCGCGATGCCTGTCCTACGCTGCGCTGTCCGCTGCTCGTTTGGTGGATTGCGAGGAGTCAGGCTTTGCCGCACCATTTACTTAAACTTTGAACGCCAAAAAATCATCCGCCGTGCAAATCATTCGCGCCAGTGAGGGGCATCTGCCGGCCATCGCGGAACTGGCCCGCGTCATCTGGCGCGCGTGTTATCCGGGCATTATTTCGTCGGAGCAAATCGAATACATGCTGGCACGGATGTATGCACTGGATACGATGCGCGACGAGATTCGGTCACGGGGAATCTGCCATGACCTTTTGATGATGGCTGGCAAGCCGGCGGGGTTCGCATCTTATGGACCGACTTCCAACGCCGGTGAAATGAAGCTTCACAAGCTCTACTTGTTGCCGGAACTGCACGGTCAGGGACTGGGCAGCCGGTTGCTACAGCATGTCGAAACTGAGGCCCGCGCCACCGGGGCACGCCGGTTGATTCTTTCCGTGAACAAGCGCAATGCCACGGCCGTTGCCGCCTACCAAAGCAATGGTTTTATCATCGCGGAATCCGTGGTGACGGACATCGGCGGCGGATTCGTGATGGACGATTACATCATGGCGAAGGAATTCAATTTCAGCCGGTGAAGCCGGCTTGCGGCAGATTTGCGGTCCATTTGGATGTCAGGCGCTGATCCGGGCAGCTTCCGCACGACCCACAAACGCGAACAGGAGCAGGACCAGGCCTGCCGTCCAGCCGCCGAGGCTGAAAACAGTTGGAAACCACAGTGCGATGGCCAGGCCGGCCGTCAACAGCAGGGCCGAGAGCCCGATGAACGAGCGCATTCCGTAAAGAAACCTAAAAGGAAGATAGTGTGCGCCGAGCAGCACCATCATGGCTGGAAAGAACCAGTTCAGCCGCAAGGTTGCGACCGGGGCGACCAACGGCATGGAAAGCGGCAGCACGAAGGCCACCTGCATGGCCAGCTAGCGCAGCGGTTTGCGTGCGGGGAGAGAGGCCGGCCGGCCGAGCAGGCGGAGCAGGGTCATAACGGCTGGAAAGATGAAAAAGCCGCCCACGACCAGCGTAAGAATAGCGGCGCGAGCGGAAAGCCCGGTTCCCAGCGCCGCCGCCGCCAGCCACAGGATGCTGGCGATGAGCTGGCCGAAGAAGCCGCCCTCGTAAACGGAGCGGACCTCGGTTTTGGCTTTGGCAATCAACATTGATGGACTTTCGGGCATAAACATTCGTGCGCTTAAAAAACAACAGACGGCTCGTTTTTGCAACCGATCCCGTTGTCTTTGAATGACCGTAAATCCCATTGCGAGGCCCGTCCAGCATTATCTCGAACCGATGAACTCAAACGCCCGGCGTTGATCCGCTTCGCCGGACGATCGGGATGCCGCCAATCTTCGGCTGGCCGGCGGAGCTGTGCCTGACCTTTTTTGTTTCGTCTATTTCGCTGGTCAAAACCTCTGCGTCCGTGCGTCTCTGCGGCAACAACACGACCCGTGGGTACGCTCCCATCATTTGTGTCCATCTGCGGCTGAAGCACGGCTCGTGAGGACGTTGCCCCACCAGATGGCGCGCCCTACTGTTACTGTTATGGCGTTTCACCCAACGGGAGGGTTGCTTTGATGCCAGAACTGCTCTCCTGCGGACGCGTGGTTCCGGAATATTTTCCGTGGTACGCCGAAAGGAAATAAATAATCACCACACCGACCGTTACGGTGACTCCATTCCAGAAGAGCGGCCATTGGGTGCCACCGGGTTGCGCACAGGCGTTGAACCACCAGCCGGTGCCGAGATAACCCAGGAGGCTGCCGACGCCGTTGACCATCAACGCCATCATCGCCTGCGCCCGCGCCCGCCATTCGGCGCTGACGCGTTCATTAATGTAAATCTGCGCCGTGATGAAATACAGAGTGAACGTCAGGCCGTGCAGGCTGGTGCCTGCCAGCACGCAGACGGGGCTGTTCACCGCGCACAGGATGAATCGTAACAGCCCGGCGCCAAGTCCCGCCGCAAAAATCCATTTCAGCCGCCAGCGCAGGAACAATCCTGCCAGCGAGAACATGGCGATGAGTTCCGTGCTTTGCGCCAGCGTCATCCAGGCCGAGGTATGCCGGAAGCCGAGCTGTTGCAGGTGCAGGGGTGTGAAGGGATAAAATGCCGCGAGCGGAATGCTGAACAACGCCGCCGTGACGAAGACCGCCCGGTGGTCAGGATTTTTCATCAACACAATTGCGTCCCAGCCGAGCCGCTGGAGCAGCGTGGGGTGGCCGGCGGTTCTTGGGGGCGGCACGTTCGGCAGCAGGAAGGTGAACGCCGCCAGGGCCAGCCAGGTCACGGCGCAGGTGTATTCCGAAAGCGTCGAGGTGTCGGCGTTCAACGCGCTGACCAGCCAGCAGCCGCCCACCCAGCCCAGGGTGGCGCCCGCACGGATCGGCCCGAATTGTCGTTGGGAATCCTGCAACCGCGAAAAGACAACGGCGCTGACAATGCTACCGGTGGGCGCCGAACAGAGCGCATAAGATTGGACCAACAACAGCACCAGTCCCGCCGGCCAGTCCGACTTGATGCTCCAGGCAACGGCGCACATGGCCGCCGCGCTCGCCACGGATAATCCGCGCAACACGGCGACGGGTGAGGCATGGCGGTCGGCCATCGCGCCGAAAATGAGCGGGGAGATAAGCGCGGCCAGGGCGGAGGTAGCGAAGGCGTAAGGCGCGATGCCGACCAGATGGTGGGCCTTCAAGACCACGCTCAAGGGCACGGTCCAGATGCCGACGGCCATGGACTGGATCAGGAACAGCACCGCCAATTCGCCGTATTCTCCCCAACGAACGGTTTTCACGCGTAAAACTCCCTGGCCAGCAAACCGGTCAACTGATGCACCGCCAGTTGCAGGTCGGCCAGCCGGTCGAATTGCGCTTGCGGCAGTTCGCCATTTTCAGCCGCGCGCTGGCAGCGTTGGAAACGACGGCTCAAGGGCAACCGCACATTATTGAAATCCAGTTCGGCCAGAAGTTTTTCGACCCTGGCGGCCAATTCGCGGGCCGTGCGGATTTGACCCAACGCGTCTTGGGTGGTCGTCGTGCCGGTGCGAACGCCGAGGAGCTGGCGGCATTCAAATTTGCGGCAACGCGCCGGGCGTTCGGCATAAATGGCGCAGGCGCACGTCTCGGCGTTGAACGCCGGACAGGGCTGGGTCATGCGCGCACGGCCACCGTGGAACAACGGCGAGGCATCGCCGGGTTCCGGGCGAACGTCGGCAAACAGGACGCCGTTGCAACACAGGCCGCATTGGAGGCAAAGTGCGTCAATGATCTTGTCCATTGCGAAATATGGGAGCGAATACTACAAAATCGGGGTCGGATCGGCAACAAAGGCGGAATCTTGGTACTGGCCTGCTTTGGTGGGCGAGGCTACTGACGAGCCGGCTCGCGGGTATGCTCGCCCCACCGAAACAGGCAAAGTAACCCACTACCGGAACCTTTTCCGCTTCTATTTCCATAACCGCGCCTTGACAGAAGGCGTTTCAATGTTAATCTCCGCGCTCCGTCAAACGGAGATTTTCCCGCGCACCAGGCGCGAATTGAACCGATTTATGAAACGCCAGTATCAACCGTCTAAAATCCGCCGCAAACGGCAGCACGGATTCCTTGCCCGCAAGTCCACCAAAAGCGGCCGCGCCACGCTGCGCAACCGCCGCCGGGTGGGGCGCAAACGCCTGACCCCCGTTTGATCCGGCGCCCATGCCCGCCTCGTTCCCAGACGCCGGAGGCCGGACACCGGAGGCCGGACGCCTGCGGTTGCGCCGCCCGGCGCGGCTTCAGCAGCAGCGCGAATTCGCGCGCGTGCGGCAGCAGGGACAGCGGCTCGCGCTGGGTTGCCTCATCGCCAACTGGAACACGTTGCCGGAAGGGGCGAGGCCGCGATTGGGCGTCGTCACCAGCCGGAAAATCGGCGGGGCGGTGGTGCGCAGCCGGGCGCGGCGGTTGCTGCGCGAGAGTTTCCGTCAGCACCAGAACGAACTGGCGCGGCCGGTCGAACTGGTGCTGGTCGCCCGGAATTCCATCGCCGGGAAAAAATTTGTCGAGGTCGAAAAGGATTTTCTGACGACCCTGCGGCGGGCCGGTTTGTTGAAATGAACGTGAAAAACATTCAACATTCAACATTCAACAGCGAACGTCGAATGACGGCAGGAATACACCGTCGCTGGATGTTGGGCGTTGAATGTTGGTTGTTGAATGTTCCCCAATTTGTTCTGATCTTCGCCATCTGGCTGTACCGCTGGACGGTCTCGCCCCTGCTCGTTTTCCTGTTCGGGCCCACCGGCGGCTGCCGTTTCACGCCCAGTTGCTCGCAATACGCGGTGGACGCCATCCATTCGCAGGGCGTGTGGGCCGGCAGCGGGTTGGCGCTGCGGCGGATTTGCCGCTGCCATCCGTGGGGTGAGGGCGGGTACGATCCGGCGCCGGAACCGGAAGTCACAAGTCAGAAGTCAGAAGTCAGAACCTAACTATGGACCGCACCGGCATCATCGTTGTCTCGCTCTGCGTCGTTCTGATGGGCGTGTGGTTTGTCACCGAACAGAAATATTACTCGCAAGTGGCCCGGTCGCCGGCGGGCACCAACGCGCCGGTCAACGTTCAAACTCCCAACGCCGGCGCCGCGCCCGGCACCGCACCCGCCGTCCCGACGGCGGGTGCGGGTGTCCCCTCCGGTTTTTCCTTCGACACCAATGTGCCCGAGCAAACCATCGTGCTCACCCGGGCGCATGAGCGTTACACGTTTACTTCATGGGGGGGTGGATTGAAATCGGTTGAGTTGACGAACTACCCGGAAACCGTTTCCGCCCGTTGGAAGCAGAAGACTTCAGCGGCAGGTTTTGCCACGCTGAATGCGCGCGTGTCCGAGCCGGTGATGGCGATTCTGGGCGAAGCCAGTCTGATCGGTGACGGCAACTGGACCTTGATAAAGACCGGCGACGGTGTTCACGCGGAAAAGATTTTCCCCAACGGCCTGCGGATTGTGAAGGATTTTCACATTGGCGCGGATGGTTTGCTCAACGTGACCATGGAGCTGGACAACACCTCGGACAAATCGCTGCCGTTGCCGACGCAGGAATGGGTTATCGGCACGGCGACCCCGATGGGGCCGGATGACAACAATTTCCCCATGTACGGGGGGATGATGTGGTATGACGGGGCCAGGGAGCAACAGATCAACCTGTCCTACTTCAGCACCAACACCACATTTTTGTTCTTTTTTCCCCACACCCCCAAATCCGAATACCGCGAGGGGTCAAGCAATGTGGTCTGGGCGGCGGCGTACAACCAGTTTTTCGTGCTGCTGGCGATGCCGCGGACGCCGGCCGCCCAGGTCCTGGCGCGCCCGGTTTATCTGCCGGCTTTCACCAATGTCGAATGGATGCCGGGCCTGCCGCTGCCGGAGGGCATTCAAACCGCCCTGGTGTATCCGGCGCAAACTCTCGGAACCAATCAGACGATCGAGCGGCAGATTGTTCTTTATGCGGGTCCGAAGGAATATCGGACGCTAGCGCACATTGGGGCGGAATTCCAGAACCATGCCGATCTGGCCATGAATTTTGGCAGGGGCTATATGAGTTTTTGGGGCGTCGGAACTTTTTTCGCCAAGGTGTTGCTGATTTGCATGAACTGGTTGCATGACGCCTTCAAGGTCAGTTACGGTTGGACCATTGTCTTGATCACCGTCCTGTTGCGGATCGCCTTTTGGCCATTGACCGCGGCCAGCACGCGTTCGATGAAGAAAATGCAGGCGTTGGCGCCGGAAATAAAGGCGCTCCAGGCGAAGTACAAGGACGACATGCAGAAATTCACCCAGAAACAATGGGAACTGTACCGCAAGCACAAAGTCAGCCCCATGAGCGGCTGCCTGCCGATGATGATTCAGATGCCGGTGTTCTTCGGCTTTTTCACCATGTTGCGCAGCGCGATTGAACTGCGCGGGGCGCATTTCCTGTGGGTCAGCGACCTGTCCAAACCCGACACACTGTTGATGATTCCAGGGTTGAATTTTCCGTTCAATCTGTTGCCGTTGTTGATGGTGGGCGTCATGGTGTGGCAGGCGCATCTGCAACCGCCGTCACCGGGCATGGACCCCACCCAGGCAAAGATGATGCGCTACCTGCCGCTGATCTTTCTGGTGTTTCTCTATAATTATTCCTCGGGCATGGCGCTGTACATGACGATGAGCACGCTGATGAGCGTGATTCAGACCAAGTTCACCAAAATGAACCAGACTCCGGCTCCGGCCGCGGCGACGCCGGCATTGACGCCGCCGCCAAAAAAGAAAAAATGAAGGCGATGCAAAAGAGTCGAAAGCCGAGAGTCGAAGGTCGAGCGCGGGAAAATGCGCTTGCCTTCTGCTGTTCTGCTCTCGCCTCTCGGCCCTCGCCCCTCGACCACTGATTTATGCCTGCTCAACCGAAAGAAACATTGGAAAAGATCCTGGAGACCCTGGGTTTCACCGCCACCATTGAGGAACACAAACTGGAAGAGGGCCTGTTGCTGGAAATTAAGACCGACGACGCCGGCCGGCTCATCGGCCGGCAGGGACAAACGCTCTCCGATCTGCAATACATCACCAACCGCCTGCTGTTTCAACAGGACACCACCGCGCCGAAGGTGATGGTGGACGTGGGCGGTTATCGCACCCAGGCGCGCGAAGCCCTGGTGAAGAAGGCGAAGAACGCCGCCGAAAAAGTCCGGCGCTGGGGCGACACAGTGGAATTGGAGCCGATGTCGGCGTTTGACCGTCGCGTGGTGCATCAGGCGCTCAAGGACGACCCCGATGTGGAAACGCACAGCGTCGAAGTGGAAGGCTCGGAAAAGAAAGCCATCCTGCTCCGGCCCAGACACTGAGCCTTGTTACTGGCCGAGAATGGTCAGGTTATACGCCCGGGACGTGGCACTGTCGTGTTGGGGCGGCTTGCCGATGTCGTTGTACAGATACTCGAATTTGAAGCGGTAGGAGACATTGTTAACGCCGGGCGGCACGGGCACATAACCTTCCCAACGATTGGTGATGAGCGGCGTCGGGCGCATGTCATAGAGCTGGCCGTTGGCGACCACGTAGGGATGGAGGGAGTCCCATCGCAACGATTGCTGCTGCGTTATGAAGGAGACTTCCACGGGATAAAGGTTGTTGGCGTTGCGCGGTTGCTCCAGCGGCGTCAGGTTGGTAAACGTCGCGGCGCAACCCGTCAGCAACAACACGGGGAGAACCGGCAAGATTTTCTTCCACATAATGGGGGCAGCTTTACACCAACGCCGGTGATTTGTAAAGTTGGATTTAGCACTTGAATCGCCTTCTTTTTTCCGGGTATTTTTTTCCTGCGTATGAATTCCCCAAGTCAATCCCCGCCGGGTTTTCGTCATTATCGCTGGGTCATTTGCGCGCTGTTGTTTTTTTCCACCACTTGCAACTACCTGGACCGGCAGGTCATCAGTTATCTGCAACCATTTTTCTGCCGGCCGGAAACACAGGGCGGTTTCGGCTGGACCAATTCCGATTTTTCCTATCTGACGTCGGCTTTCACCGGCGTTTACGCGGCGGCAACGGTCTTCGCCGGCTGGCTGATTGACCGAATCGGCACGAAGCTGGGTTTGGCGCTTTCGCTGGTTGCGTGGTCCGTTTTCGGAATTATCAACGCCTTCGTCGGGCAGTTGCTGACGATGCATATTCTGGTACGAAGCCTGTTTGCCGTGAGCGAAGCAGGCAATTTTCCCGCGTCCATCAAGACCGTGGCCGAGTGGTTCCCCAAGCGCGAACGCGCGCTGGCCACTTCAATTTTCAACGCTGGTTCTAATGCCGGTGCCATGGTGGCGGCGCTCGTGGTCCCGACCTGCATGGTCTATCTGGGTGAGAAACAAGGCTGGAAATGGGCATTCATCATCACCGGCGCCCTCGGGTTCTTGTGGTTGATCTTCTGGTTCCGGCTCTATCACCCGCCCGCGAAGCACCCGGGGCTCTCCAAATCTGAATACGATTACATTCACATTGACGACGAAAGCGTCGCCGGCGACCAGACGGGTGACAAAGCGAAAGTTCCGTGGCTGCGGCTGTTTGGCTATCGCCAACTCTGGGCCTTCATCGCGGGCAAATTCATGACCGACGGGATTTGGTGGTTTTATCTGTTTTGGCTGCCGGCTTATTTACACGATCAATTTAAGATGACGCAAAGTGAAGTGCGGATGCCCACCTTCATCGTCTATGGGATTTCCATTCTCGGCAGCATTTATGGCAGCAGCATTCCGTTCACCCTCATCAAACGCGGCATGGCGGTTTATCGCGCGAGAATGACGACGATGTTCGTCATTGCCGTCTTTCCGCTGGCGGTTTTGTTGACCCAGTACTTTGGAGATGTGAACCGATTTGGCGGTCTGGCGGCCACGCTCGCCGTGGCCATGATTTGCGTCGGCTGCACGGCGCATCAGGCCTGGTCGGCCAATCTCTTCACGACGGTTTCCGACATGTTCCCCAAGAAAACCGTCGCCTCGGTCACCGGCATTGGCACCATGGCGGGCGGCATCGGGGGCGTGCTGATCCAATTGCTTCAAGGCCGGCTGCGCGACGCCTTCGTCCAAACACCCCAAACGGCGTATCTCATCATGTTTGTGGTCTGCGCCCTGAGTTATCTGGTTGCGTGGGTCATCATGAAAGCACTCGTGCCACGCCACAAGCCGATTACCGATTTGTGAGAATTGTTGAAACGTTAAAGTGTTGAGGGTTGAAGCGGCTGCGCAATTTGCCCACTTCAACTCTTTAACTCTTCCACGCTTCAACGCATCAAATCGTCATGGCGTTAAAACCGCCGTCCACGACCAATTCCGCGCCGGTGATGAAGCTGCCCGCGTCGGACGCCAGCAACAACGCCGCGCCGACGAGTTCGTGAGCCTCGCCAAACCGTTTCATTGGCGTCTTGGTCATGATGGTGGCCACCCGGTCGGGGCTGAGCACTTTCCGGTTTTGCTCGGCGGGGAAAAAGCCCGGCACCAGGATGTTCACGCGCACGCCCTGGGTCGCCCATTCGCGCGCCAGATTTTTGGAGAGATTATGCACGGCGGCTTTCGATGCCGAATAGGTGAACACCCGTGACAAAGGATTCAAGCCCGACGCCGAGCCCACGTTGATGATGCTGCCCGAACCGCGCTCGACCATGTGCTTGCCAAAAATCTGGCAGGCCAGCATCGGGCCCTTCAAATTCACGTTGATGATTTTGTCGAATTCCTCCCCGGCAATGTCGAAAAACGGCGTCGGCGAATTTACGCCCGCGCCATTGACCAACACATCCACGCGTTTGAATTTGGCGACCACATCGGCCAGCAATTTTTGCAGACCGGACTTGGACGTCGTATCGCACGGGAAAAATTCCGCTTTGCTCCCGTCCCTGATGATTTTGTCGAGGCGCTTCTGCGCCTTGACGGCGTCGCGGCCCACCAGGGCCACGGTTGCGCCGGCCGCCGCCAGCCCTTCCGCAATCGCACCGCACAATTCGCCCGTGCCGCCGATAACGACCGCCACCTTGCCTTTGAGTGAAAAAAGTTCCGCCGGTGTTTTCATAATTTCTTTTCGGAAGGACGAGTTATGCGAGTCCCTCAATTTAATTTTTATCCAGGGCCTCGTGTCCCTCGGCCCTCCGGTCCGCAATTCTACCGCTGCACCCGCGCGCTGCCGCCGCCCATGGTCTTCTCGACTTCCTTGCGCGTGGCCATGCTCGTGTCGCCGGGCGTGGTCGAGGCCAGCGCGCCGTGCGCCGCGCCGTAGTCCACGGCTTTTTGCGGGTCGTTGAATTCGAGAAACCCGAATTGCAGGCCGCTGGCAAAGCTGTCGCCGCCGCCGACGCGGTCGAGAATCTCCAGTTCAGGGTATTTGCGGCTCTCGAAAAACTTTCCGTCGTGCCAGAGAATCGCGCTCCAGTCATTCTTCGTTGCGGTGATGACGCGGCGCAATGTCGTGGCGGCCACCTTGAAGTTCGGATACGCTTTTACCGCCGTGGCAATCATCGCCTTGAACGCCTCAGTCTCAATTTTGCTCAGGTTTTTGTCCTCGCCCTTCACCTCGAAACCGAGGCACGCGGTGAAATCCTCTTCGTTTCCGATCATCACGTCCACGTATTTGGCGATTTCCTTGTTTACCTCCTGTGCCTTCTTCTGGCCGCCGATGGACTTCCAGAGCGACGGGCGGTAATTCAAATCGTAACTGACCATCGTGCCGTGCTGCTTCGCGGCCTTCACCGCCTCAATCGTCAACGCCGCCGTGGTTTCGGACAGTGCCGCAAAGATGCCGCCGGTGTGGAACCAGCGCGAGCCGAGCTTGCCGAAAATGTGGTTCCAGTCGAAATCGCCGGGCTTGAGCTGCGACGCGGCGGAATGGCCGCGGTCCGGCACGCCGACCGCGCCGCGAAGGCCGAAGCCGCGCTCGGTGAAATTCAGGCCGTTGCGGATGCTGCGGCCGATGCCGTCGTCGGGGCGCCACAGGATGAAGTCCGTATCCACGCCGCCCTGCATGATGAAATCCTCGATAAGATGACCGACCTCGTTGTCCACCAGCGCGGTGCAGGTGGCGGTCTTGAGCCGGAAACATTTGCGGAGGCCGCGCGAGGTATTGTATTCGCCGCCGCCTTCCCACGCCTTGAATTCGCGCGCGGTGCGGATGCGCCCTTCGCCGGGGTCGAGCCGCAGCATGATTTCGCCGAGGGAAATTTGATCGTATTTGCAGGATGATTTGTCTCGCAGTTGAATGCTCATAAGGCTTCTTTGTCCGCGAATTACGCCAATTTTCGCGAATTTCTTTTGTCATTTTAAGAATCAATTCGCGTCAATTCGCGAAATTAGCGGATTCTATGTTCAGTTTATACTTGTGCTGTTTTGAATTCAGTTAAATTCCAGACCGGTTCGCCGACTTCCCTGGCGAGGTGGTGGAACTCCTCAAGTTCGGCCCTGGTGAAAAGCAGGCCGCCGTATTTCCTGGATAGCTCGCCATTTCGTGCCTCCGGCTGGCCGGGCAACAGGCACTTCTCGTTGCCGTGGCCGAGAATGTCGGCGATGATTGCCTTGACGTTCTGCGCCTGCGTGCGGCCCCTGGCGTAATCGTTACCCCGGAGTGCGTCGGGATGGATGACCTGGAAATAAAACGTAGAGGCGCGCTTCTCCTCCGGGTCGCCGAGCGCCGTGCCGCGGATTTGCGGCAGCCCACCGCCGATGTAAGCGGCGTAAAGTTCGTCAATCAAACCCAGGCCGTAGCCTTTGTGCTGGCCGAACGGCAACAGCGCGACGGCTTTGTTCGGATCGTCCGTTTCCTTGCCGTCGGCGTCCACGGCGCAGCCGGGCGGAAGTTTCTTGCCTTCGCGTTTGAGCACCTGCACGCGGCCCATCGCCACGGTTGAAGTCGCCCAATCAATCACGATGGGAAAGCCAATCGCGTCCTGCGTTGGGAACCCCCAGGAATGCGGGTTGGTGCCCATCGTCGGCGTCTTGCCGCCGAACGGCACGACTTCGGACGTGGCCGAGGTGCAATTCGTGTAGGCGATGAAGCCCTTGAGCGCGGCGTCCATCACGTAGCCGCCGCCCCAGAGATAATGCGTCGCGTTGTCCACGCTCACCATGCCGACGCCGTACTGGTCGGCGAGCTTCATGCAGGTGTCCATGGCCTCGTAAGCCACGGCCTGGCCGAGCTTGAAATGCGCGTTCCAGGTTTCGGCGGCGGCGAAGCGCGACGGCAGCTTCTCGATTTTCGCGCCGGGCTTCCAGCGGCCGACCTTGCTGCCGAACAATTCATCCAGGTGCAGCGCCTTGAGGGCGTTGTGCGTGCGGATGCCGTAGTACGCCGCAAAGGAACAAAACCGCGTCCCGGCGGCAGCCTCGGCGTCGTCATAACCACGCTTGAGATACGCTTTCTTTACGAGCGCATCGTGCTTTTCTTTAGGAACAATGAAATAGGTCTCGGGCATAAACAATTGTGAACATCGAACGTTCAACATTCACCGCCCAACATTCAAGAAAACGCCCGCGATAATGCTTGCTGCACATTCGGTGTTGAATGTTGATTGTTGCCTGTTCATCTTTCATCACACCACTTTCTTCACCGGCACTTCCGGATTGACCTGTGCGATGGGCTTCTCGCCCTTCATCGCGAGGATGAGATTTTTCACCGAAGTTGTTGCCTGGCGCACGACGCTTTCATAAGTGCGCGACGCGACATGCGGCGTGCAGACGACGTTGGGCAACTTGAGCAACGGATGGTCCGCTGGCGGCGGTTCCTTGTCCAGTACGTCGGTGCCGTAGCCGCCGACCTGGCCGGATTTCAGCGCTTCCACCATGTCATTCGTATTCACAATCTCGCCCCGCGCGCAGTTCAAAATCAGAACGCCCTTCTTCATTTTGGCGAACGATTTCTCGTTGATCATGCCGCGCGTTTCCGGCGTGAGGTTCGTGTGCAGCGAAATGTAGTCGCTGGCGGCGAAAATGTCGTCGAGGGTGGTGGCGCGTTTCACGCCATGTTCCTTCGCGAATTTCTCGTCCCAGTAAATGTCGAAACCGATCGGCGCCATGCCGAAGGCCTTCGCGCGGATGGCGACTTCCCTGCCGATACGGCCCAGGCCGACGATGCCGATGGTCTTTTCCAAAAGCTCGTGGCCGGTTTTGCGTTTCCATTCGCCTTTGCGGCTGGCGTCCACGCCGTAGAGGAAATTTTTCTCCAGCGCGAGCAGTAGCAGGAAAGTATGTTCGGCGACGGTGGTGTGATTGACACCGGGTGTGAAGAGGACGGGAATGCCGAGTTCGGTGCAGGATTTCACGTCAATCTTGTCCACGCCGATGCCATATTTGCTGATGACCTTGAGCTTGGGTCGCGCTTTTTCGAGCACCTTGCGTGTGATGGCGTCGTCGCCGCAGATGTAGCCTTCGGCGTCGCCGACGAGCTTGAGCGTGTCAGCCTCATTGAGCGGGCCGCGGGCGCGGACGATTTCCCAGCCGGTCTGGGCAAGCAAATCGTGGTGCGCGCCGGGTGTGTCCTGGAACGAAGTCGTCGTCAGTAAAATTTTCATGCCGAACAAGGTATAAAAAAATCAGCCTCCGCATCAATCACGGAGGCTAATGAAAAAGTGCCTGTAGTTGTGAAAATTTGGCACTCAACCGGCGCCCAGTTCAGAATAAACCATCGAATTCAGCCGTGATTGAGCCTGTTTGGACATGCCGGTAAAGAGGAGGGAGACGTGGTAGCCGACGTGTTTGTTGCCGGAACAGGCAATGACCACGCCGCTGCACTGGATGGGATTCTCCTCCCGGGGCGATTGCAAGGCAATCGTCATTTCCGTCCACAAATTGAACGGCACGGGGCTGCGAAATTCGACGCCGCTTTTGTGGATTACGACCGAATCGGGGGAAAGTTCGAGGCGGGTTTGCCGCGCTTCGACAGTAATTTGTTGCTGGAATGAACCAACAGTTTCAAGCTTTCTTGCACTCATAAGAACAGTCTAAAATAACATGCCAACGACAAACGTCAAATTAGCGTCTGCGATTGCCCGGATAAGTTTTTACCACTCAATGACTGCCGCGCCCCAGGTCAGGCCGGCGCCGAAAACGATCAGTAAAATCAGGTCGCCGTGATGGATTTTTCCCGAAGCAACGGCTTCGTCCAGGGCAATGGCCACCGAGGCCGCGGACGTGTTGCCGTAGCGGTTCACATTGACGAACAACTGGTGCGGCGCCGCGCCGAGGCGTTCGCCGACGGCATCAATGATGCGGCGATTGGCCTGGTGCGGAATGATGCATTTGATTTTGGAAATATCCACTTCGCAACGGCGCAACGCCTCCTGGGCCGCCGTGCACATGGCCTGAACAGCGCTCTTGAATGTCTCGCGCCCTTCCATTTGCAGGTAATGCAGTTTTCCGGTCACCGTTTCCAGGCTGGCCGGACAACGGCTGCCGCCGCCGGGCATGAAGAGCAAATTCGACTTTCCGCCATCAGCACCCATCACCGCCGTCAGCAAACCGTGGGCGTTGGGACGGTTTTGCAGAATCGCCGCCCCCGCCCCGTCGCCGAACAGGACGCACGTGTTGCGGTCGTTCCAATTCACAATGGACGAAAGTTTTTCCGCGCCGATGACGAGCACCGTGTCATAGGTGCGCGACATGATGAATTGCTGCCCGACTTCCAGGCCGTAAATGAACCCCGAGCAGGCCGCCTCCAGGTCAAAGGCCGCCGCGCGCCGGGCGCCGAGTTTTTGTTGCACCAGACACGCGGTGGCGGGAAACGGCATATCCGGCGTGATGGTGGCCACGGTGATCAGATCGAGCTGCTCCGCGGTGACCCCGGCCATTTTCATCGCCCGTTGTGCGGCTTTGGCCGCCATGTCCGAAGTGAATTCATTCTTCGCCGCCACCCGCCGTTCCTTGATGCCGGTGCGGGTGGTGATCCATTCGTCCGAGGTGTCCACCATCTTTTCCAAATCGGCATTGGTAAGAACCCTGGCCGGCACATACGAGCCGACGCCGGTGATGGAACAGGTGCGTCCCTGGAAATTAAACCGGGCGCGGGGATTTTTGAATTTTGGACTCATTGAGGAACCGGACGGGAAACTGGCGACGCCTCCAGTTTTTCATTCGCGTGGGCGATTTCGCGGGCGATGAGATCGTTGATATGATGCTGCACCGCTTCGGCGGTGACTTGCAACGCGCTGGCGACGGCCCGTTCATGCGCCGACGCATGCGCCTTGAACACCAGCCCTTTGAAGCCGAGCAGCGGCGCGCCGCCATAGACTTCCGGGTCCATCCGCTTGCGGATGGCCTGAAACGCGCCTTTGGCGAGGAACGCGCCGATTTGTCGCTGGGCCGAATTCATCAACTCGCGTTTGAGCATCGAGAACATGGCGACGGCGAGGCTTTCGGAAGTTTTTAAAACAATGTTGCCGACAAACCCATCGCACACCACCACGTCCACGTGATCCTTGAACAAATCATGGCCTTCGACGTTGCCGATGAAATTCAGGTCCAGCCGCTGGCAAAGTTTAAAGGCTTCCAGGGTCAATTCATTGCCTTTGGAATCCTCCCGGCCGATGCTCAAGACGCCCACGCGCGGATGGCGTCGCCGCAAGACCTCGCGGGAATAGATGTTGCCCATCACCGCAAATTGCGCCAGGTGAACCGGCTTGCATTCGATATTGGCGCCGGCGTCCAGCAGGACAAATTCATTGCCCTGCCGGGGAATGACCGTGGCAATGCAACCGCGGTCCACGCCGGGAATGCGGCCGACCTTGAAGGTGGCCGCGGCGAAGATGCCGCCGGTGTTGCCCAGGGAAACCAGCGCGTCGGCCTTGCCTTCGTGAACCAGTTCCGCGGCGCGGGCGATGGAACTGTCGCGTTTTTTGCGAAGCGCCGTGGCCGGTTTATCCTCCATTTCCACGACTTCGCTGGTGTGCACGACGCGCACGCGATGGTCGCGAAAACCGCGGGCCGGGAGGGCGGCGTGGATGCTGGCCTGGTTGCCGACCAGATAGAGGGCGGTGATTTTCTTGTTTTCCTCCAGTGCCCGCCTGACGCCTTCGATGACGACTCCGCATCCGTGGTCGCCGCCCATGACATCCACCGCTATTCGCATAGATGGAGACGGAAATTTCCCGCCGAGGGCGGCCGCTTAAGTACCGGCCGTAACGCTCAACACCTGGCGGCCTTTATAATAGCCGCAGGCCGGACAAACCCGGTGAGGCACATAAGGCGCGGCGCATTGCGGGCAGGTACTCAGTTGCGGCAGCGTCATGACGCTGTTGTAAGCGCGGCGCATGCGCTGCCGGCTGCGGGATGGTTTGCGTTTGGGAACACCCATAATTTGGTGATTGGCAATTTGTGGTTGGTTGAATTGTCAAAGGGTGGCCAGCCGCCCGTTTCACCAATCACTTGTTTAACTTTTTAACTTAAATTCAATTTGTCCAATTCAGTCCACGCGGACGGGGCAAATTCATCAGCGTTTTTCCGGGCCTTGCCGGTCTTTGTTTTCAGTCCGCCACAATCCGGTTTGCACAGCGGATGCTGCGGAAATTCCAAGAGCATATCTTCACGCACAAACGGCGTCAAGTCTGCGCAATCGTTGACGACGGCCACCCGGTCTTCGCCGGCAAACGGCAGATGACAGGTCCAGGTCTTCAATTCCAGCCGGCGGGTGAACGGTTGCAAACACCGCACGCAATGGCAGGCCAGCTCCAGCCGCAGCGCACCGCGGACCAACAGACCGTCTTCCAATTTTTGGACCTCGAGGTCGTACTGCAATGGCCCGGCCACCTGAATCATTTCGTCCCCCGTTTCCATGTCCAGTTCCGCCGCGGGCAGTTCGCCGCACAAGGTTACGTTGTGCTCCTCCAGATGGCGCAGATTGACAGTCAACGGCATGACTTGCTCCGTTCAAGATGTCCTTGTTCCGGGAAACTTTTTTGCCAGGGCGGTTCGCACGTTGGGCGGCACGAAGGCATCCACGTCGCCGCCCAGCCGCGCGATCTCCTTCACGATGCGTGAGCTTAAAAACGTGTACGTGTCCTTCGGCATCATGAAGATCGTTTCGATGTTTTCGTTCAGCTTGCGGTTCATCAGCGCGAGTTGAAATTCGAATTCAAAATCCGACACCGCGCGCAATCCCCGCACCACGGCCTGCGCCTTCCGGTCCACCACGTATTCGATGAGCAGGCCGTCAAAGGTGTCGGCTTCGACGCCCGGCAGATGGCGCACCGCCTGTTTTACCAGCGCGAGCCTTTCATTCAAGGTGAACAGGGGGCGTTTGTCCTCGTTCTTGGCAATGGCTATCACCACCCGATCGAACAGCTTGGCCGCGCGCTGAACGACGTCCAAATGACCGTTGGTCAGTGGATCAAAACTGCCGGGATAAATTGCCATGCGCATCACCGTCACTTTAACACGCGCGGCGAAATTGACGAGAAAGAAAAATCATTTTGCCTCCGGCAACTGCCACGGCACTTCATAGACCCGCACGGCGGCGCGGATGCCCTTGATCGTGACCGGGAACATCTCGAGGCACGCCGCCGCCAGCGCGTGATCATCGCGGCGCAAACGCTTATAGGTCGTATCGCTGATGATGATTCGGCCGCTGCCGGAAAAGTTTTCCAGGCGGCTGGCGAGGTTTACCTCCCGGCCAAAAACCGTGTAGTTATATTGGTGCGCTTCCGAGCCCATCAAACCGACCGTCACCAGGCCGGTATTGATGCCGGTGCCAAACTGGAGCGCGGTCAACTGCGGCAGGGGCGGCAGGCCGGCGGAAATCCGCAAACGATTTTCGGCGTCACGCTTGGGGGTATCGGCCAGGCGTCTTTGATTCAACTCATGAACGGCGCGTTGCGTGTCAATCGCCGCGCGCACGCATGCCAGGGCGTGCTTCTCGTTGGGCGTGGGCGCGCCCCAAAACGCCATGACGCAGTCGCCGATGTATTTGTCCAGGGTGCCCCCGTTTTTTTTCACCGCATCCGCGACGACGGCGAGATAAAGATTGACGGTGTTCAGCATTTCGCGGGCCGATTCATCAAAATAGGCTTCTTCCGTTGCCTTATCCCATTGATGTTTGTGGATGGCTTCCGCCACACGTTCCTGGGTTTCATCCGTCATGGAGGTAAAACCGCGGATGTCGGCGAAAAACACGGTCACTTCGCGGCGCGCGCCGCCCAGGGAAAGTTTTTTCGCGTTAAGCAATTCGTTCATCACGTCCGGCGAAACGATTTTAGAAAAGACGGATTTGACGCGGCGTTGTTCGCTTTCTTCGAACGCGACGCGATAAGTTACCAGGCTTAAATGCTCGACCAGTATGCCGGCGACCGGGAAGACCAGCGGCAGCCAGACGCGGAACTCCACGAACGCGTAGAAACCGGCGGCAACGTAAGCCAGCACCAACAGAAAGACCGTTGTCGAGGCAACGTCCACACGCAATTGCCAGGTCAGAAAGGCGGTCAACACCCCCAGAAACACAACGAGCGCCAGTTCGGTGTTCAGCGAGGCGCGGCGGACAAATCGGCCGGTGATGATGGAATTGGCGACGTTCCAATGTTTGCTGACCAGCAGTGTGTCTTTTTCCAGGGGGGTTGCGCCGCGATCGGTCAGGTCGTTGCCCTGCGCTGCCGAACCGACCACGACCAGTTTGCCCCGAAAGGCATTGCTGAGTCCGTTGGTCTCGCCGTTCAAACGCTCCTTGTCCTGCTCCAGCAAGGTTTCAATCGGCGCGCTGGTGAGACGCGGGTCATTTGGCTTCAGTCTCCAATCCACATAAAAATAGCCCTTGGCGTCCACGGGAATCACCCGCACCAGGTCATTGGTGCCATGCAGAGTAATCCGGCCATCCGGCAAATCCACATCGGCCTGAGCCAGATCCAGTCCCAATTCCCGCGCAGCGAGGACGATGCCCATATGCCAGACACGTTCGTCAGTGAACGGTCTGGCTTTCGTGGGTCGCCCCGCCGAAGTCTTTCCGCCGTTAATGTCCATCTCGCCATTGTTATCGAGCGGGATTTCCAGTGCTTGCCCGTCTTCCAGCGGCAGGATGAGCTGGCCTTTTTCAACCAGGATATCGCTCAAACTGACACCATGGGTTTGCGCCACTCGCTCCACGAGCGGATGCCAGCGACGAACCATCTGGAAGGCTTTCACGCGCCGCAAGACACCGTCGGAATCTTTCTCGGTCGTGATGTCGCCCAGCGCGAGCACGTTGGTGGCAAATAAACTGGGCGGCACCAGGTCGGGCGTGGCAGCCAGAATGACGTTGCCGGCCAACCGGCATTGCAACGCAAAAAAGACGTCGGAATCAATCAATCCACCGTCGGCCATTCGCACGGGGGGATGGTCCGGCCGTAATTCACCGAACTGCACATCGAAAGCGATGGCTTTGGCGCCCTGCGCCGCGAGTTCTTCCACGAGCCGGCCATAGACCTGCCGCGGCCACTTCAGTCCATACTGGTATCCCAGCCGGCCGCTTTGCACCGCTACAATACTGGAATCTTGAATGGCCACGAAGGCGAGATTGGTTGCCGCTGGCGCAGGAAAATGCAAGGCGGTCCGCGCGCGCAAGTCGTAGGTGATCCCCTCCACCTGCTCCAGAAAATTCAGTTGCAACAAACGGACAACGCAAACACAAAGAAGGATTGCCGCGGCCAAAAGAGCCGGCGTCCGCTGAATGGGTTTGAACTGCACCCCGCCGGATTAAACGAAAAACCAGAGCAACTCAAGGCTGCTCTGGTTTTGCCTTTTGCCACAAGGCAGGATAAAGCTCAGTAAAAATGCAGAATATTGACTCTCGATCCGCAAGTTTGCGTGGAGTCCACGCCGATGGCGGTGTCAGGACCACCGGAGGATTGATATGTGGTTGACACGGACAGAGCCGTGTTGCCAAGGCCGTTCAGGACAGGTCCCGGCATGACTGATGGTGTGAGATTGCCGCTCAGGGAGTTGAACCAAGATCCCGCATTAACCACCACAGTAATGGGCGAGCCACCATTAGGGGGAATAAAGGAAAGCACCCCGGAACCAGCTCCCATGGCCAGCTCAACGCCTGGATTGGGGGTGGTTTTGGGAGTTTTGCTATCATCGGGGCTCGTGACATCAACAGCCAGAAAACCCCAGGAACCACGAATGCCGGCAACCCCATTGGGAATTTTGATGATAAATTGCGAAGTGGCGGACATTTTCTTTACGTTGAAGAAGATGCGGCCTGCGCGCAGATCAAGTTCCGTATCGCTGATCGTCTGCACGCCTGTGTCGAACTGGGTCAGCTTGTCAACGGCCAGCACGGTGTTCCCCCACATCCGGATCACGTTTTGTTCAACCGCGGGTTTGTAGGAAACCAATCCGCGGACGTTCGGGTCGGGAGCGAATGCGATCGTACTGGGAGACGGGGCGGCTTGAGGCATGGCCACCGCGTTTCCACCAAACACAATGTCCACCGATGAATTGACCGCGCTTTGAATAATGGCGCCAGCTCCGAGCAGCTTGCCGACAACCAGCGGGTGCCATTGATTATCACCCAATGAATAGCGCGCCTGGCCCTGAATACGCACAACGGTTACGATACAAGGTTTAACGGTCTGGGCTACCCCACTGCTGCCCAGTGCCAGAACGGCGCCGCCAACCACCATGGTAATCAACGCTGGTATGTATTTCATAATAGTCGCCCTTCGATAACGGTTTACTGTATGCAAAGTATAAATCTCCGCACGCAAATGTCAAATCTCATTTTTGTGTTGGAAGCTCCTGGAAATCAGCGGGTAAAAGGCTCTGGCTGCAGGCGTTTTCGACCAGTTTACGCTCGCATATTTCCAAATAGGAACGACCGATTACATTGTCTTGCCAATGGAGCTGCATGGACCGTGCCAGCCATGACCGGGCCGCAGCGTAATCTTCGATCTGCACGAAATGCCAGCCTACGTTGGCAACCGTGTAATACCCATTGGGATCGAGCACCTCCGCACGGCTGAAATATGGCCATGCCTCGGCATGTTGTCCCAGCCAGTCGAGACACATCCCGTAGCGTAAATCATTGTAGCCGTCGTAAGGGTCCAGTTTCAGGCTGCGCGCATACCATTGCATCGCCGTCTTTGCAAGCTCCTCGTAGTTTTGACCGCCCTTGAAACTTTGAAGGCGGTACGCTTCGCCAATACGATAGGCCGTTTCGAAATTCATCGGCTCGGCGTCAAACGCCTTGGTCAAAGACGCAGCCCAGGCGGAAGAATATTCCGGCAGCTGATAAGCGCGTATCAGCCAAAATTGTTCACGAGTCCCGCGCCATTCCTGCAGGCCCAGGCACACCACTCCGCCAATCAACATCAAAGTCGCCAGCGTTCTGGCCCGAGGCTGTGCCGTCAGCCAATAACGTTCCGTGGCCAATGGCAGGCTGCTGCTCAATAACGCCAGCAGGGTGACTCCGAGAATCGCATTGGCCGGAATGTGGAGATTGAAATCCGCCAGTGAATGGACCGCCAGCGCCAGCAGGCCGGAGGAGGCGCCGAGGAAAAAGGCGAACTGGCTGCTCAGGCCGCGGCCAGGATCGTTTTCCGGCGGACGGACCTGTTTCCTTGTTTTCAACAACCCGGCGACGAAGACGACCATGCCCGCCAAGACAATGACTCCACCGACCGTGCCCCAGTCCGCCAGCAAGTTCAGGTAATCATTATGCGCCCACTCAGGACGCATCTGCATGCTTTCAGGGCGATATTCCCTGAAACGGTAGTCGTAATGCCCGGGCCCGACCCCCCACCAGAAATGATCACGCCACATTCGCAGGGCGGCGCCCCACATGTCGCGCCGCATACCCCAGTCGGTTTGCACGAACGTCTCCGGAGTTTTTATTCGTTGAACGTAGCCTGGCGCAGTCGCTGAATATTTCGTGACAAAAATCGTTCCGCCGACCACCAGGATGATTAACAAACCAAGCGCGGGAAAACGATGATTGCGGTGGCAGCCGAGAATCAGCAACAGAGTCAACAAGCCCACCGCGGTTGCCGCCCAGCCGCCGCGTGAAAAGGTCACCGCCAACCCGGCCATGATGCCGAACACCGCGTAAGTGAGCAGTGCGCGCATCAAGGGTTTGATGCGTCCGACCAGCGCGTAAGCGACCGCCAGCGGCAAAAGCATTTCCAGAAGCCCGGCCAAATCATTTGGTGAGATATAGGTGCCCGATCCCCGCCCCGGATAAGGCGAGGCAAACGTCCATACCAGATAGCTGCGCGTAAGATACTGATAGGCCGCGTAGCCCGAAATTCCCGCCGCCAGAAAAATCAGCGTGAAGCTGATGATCTGCGCCGATTCCGGTTGCTGCAAATTATTGACGATGGCAAAAAACAAAAAGGTGTACACCAACACCTGGATCGTTTCCTGCCGTGCCACGTATTCAATATCAGCGGTGAGGTAACGGCCGATGGCATAGACGGCAAACGCCAGCACCACCCAACCGATCGGCGGGCAGAACAGCCGGGGATGGGGGCTGATCCACAACCGCAACGCCCAAACCAGCATCACGCCGATCGCCAGGGCTTGAATAATGAGAAACGCCCACGCGTCCACCGCGCCCATCGCCAGCGGGCCAAAGACGAGGATGGCGAGCACAAGAAAGAGGATGCCCCGCCCGCACCAACGATCCAAAGCTTCACAATTCATGCCGCAAGATGAAAATGACTAAAGAAGAGGAAGAATGAAGAAGCGATTTTGCACAAGCTCAATTTCTTGACGGCCATTTTGGCATTCTCCATTCTGCCTGAGAGCTTTTTATGACCGATCCGCGTTACTCAAAACTGGCCAGACTGCTGGTGGTCTATTCGACCGAATTGAAAAAGGGCGACCGCGTCCTGCTCGACATGATTGACGTGCCCGATGAATTCGCCATTGAACTCATCCGCGCCGTCCGCGCGGCGGGTGCCACGCCCCTGGTGGAAGTCCGGCACACGCGGGTTTCCCGCGAGCTGTTGCTGGGAATGAACGACCGGCACGCCGCGCTCGTTCGTGACCTCGAGTTATTCCGCATGAAAAAAGTGCAGGCCTACATCGCCATTCGCGGCAGCGAAAATGCGAGTGAAAATTCCGACGTGCCGGGTCATCGCATGGCGCTTTACTCGCGCCTCACGCGGCCGGTGCTGGATTGGCGCATCAACAGAACGCGCTGGTGCGTCCTGCGCTGGCCGACGCCGAGCATGGCCCAGGCCGCCGGCATGAGCACCGAGGCGTTCGAGGATTTGTATTTTGACGTTTGCACGATGGATTACGCGAAAATGGCGCGGGCGATGGTTCCGCTCGAGCGGCGGATGAGGCGGGCCGACCGGGTTCAGCTTAAAGCGCCGGGAACGGATTTGAAATTCAGCATCAAGGGTATCGGCGCCAAGATGTGCCGGGGCGACCGTAACATTCCCGACGGCGAAGTGTTTTCCTGCCCGGCCAGGGATTCGGTGAACGGCGTGATACAATTCAACACGCCGACGATTTATTCGGGAACGAAATTCGAGAATATCCGGCTGGAGTTCAAAGACGGCAAAATCGTTGATGCGCTGGCGAATAATCCAAGGCGGTTGAATGAAATTTTGAACACGGACGCCGGGGCGCGCTACGTGGGGGAATTCTCGCTGGGTTTCAATCCCTATATCCTGAATCCGATGTGCGACATTCTCTTTGACGAAAAAATCGCCGGTTCACTGCATTTCACGCCCGGCCAGGCTTACGAAGAATGCGACAACGGCAACCGCTCGGCGGTGCACTGGGACATGGTGCTGATTCAACGCAAGGAATGGGGCGGCGGCGAGGTATGGTTCGACGGCGAACTCATCCGCAAGGACGGCATGTTTGTCCCGAAGGATTTGAAGCCCCTGAATCCCGCGAATCTGAAATAAGTTCTTAAATCGAATCTTTGAGGATCGTCAGAAACTGCTTCATGGCCGGCGAAAGGACCTTGTTTTTCTTGTAGAGGACGGCCAGGGGCCGGAAGAAGGAGCCGTCTTCCAGGGGCACGGCGGCCAGGGTTTGCTTGGCGACTTCCTGCGCGACGGTGCCTTCCGGCACGATGGAAACCCCCGCGTCAATTTCCACCGCGCGTTTCACCGTTTCGATATTATCGAATTCCATGACGTTGTTCACGTTCACGTCGTACTCCTTCAAAATCTTGTCCAGCGCCTTGCGCGTTGGGATGTCCGGTTCGAAGCCGATGAATTTCTGGCCGGCGAGTGTCTTGAGTTTGACCGATTTTGATTTGGCAAACGGATGCTGGGGATGGCAGATCAGCACCAGCGGCTCTTTGCGCAACGGGATGATTTCCAGCTTGGAGTCCTTTATCGGATACGCCACCAGTCCCATGTCCACGACATTGCCCAGCACGTCTTCATAAACCTGATTGGCGCGGCGGTATTCGACATGAACATTCACCGTCGGATAAACCTTCATGAATTTTTTGATGTACGGCGGCAAATCGTGCAGACCGATGCTGTAAATCGTCGCTACGCGAATCGTGCCGGAAATAATGTCCTTCAACTCCTGCAGTTTGCTGTGCAGGGACTCGTAAGTCTGGATGATCTGTTTGCTGTAGTCGTACAGGACCTGGCCTTCGCGCGTGAGGCGAAACTTCTTTTTGCTGCGTTCGATGAGCAGGGATTTGAAGGTGCGTTCGAGTGAACTGATTTGCTGGCTCACCGCGGATTGGGTCACGCCGTTGATTTGCGCGGCCTTGGTAAAGCTTTCGGTTTCAGCCAAATCACAGAATACTTTCAGGCTTTCGATTTGCATGGGTTATTTGTTTAGCAGAAAACCTAAACATCAGTCAACATTATGTTCACCCATTATGTTCAGCCGCTGGTTCAGCCGATTCCACCGCCAGGGCCTGGCGCACTTTGCCAAGCAATTCCCGGCTGGTGTAGGGCTTTTGCAGAAACAGCAGGCCGATCTGCTGGTCCGGCGGCAATACACAGCCGCTCGCGCACAAAATGCGTATCTTCGGCAGGAGCTGGCGAATCCTTTCGACGAATTCGCGACCGCCCATGGTCGGCATCACGAGGTCCGTCACAACCAAATCCACGTGCGCGTCGTCGCGCGATAACAGCGCCAGCGCCTTTTGGGCGCTGTTGGCCGTCAGCACGTGATAGCCGTATTCGGACAGGATCGTCTCCGCCATCGTCAGCAAAATATCTTCGTCGTCCACCACCAGGACGGTTTCCGTGCCGTTCAGGTTCTCCTCGGTGTCCGCGCTTTCCCGGACGAAGTGTTTCTCCGCCGGCAGATAAACGCGCGTGGAAGTGCCCGTGCCCGGCTGGCTCGACACGGCCACGCCGCCCGCGTGATTGGTCACAATGCCGTAAACCAATGCCAGTCCGAGTCCGCGGTGCCCGCTGCCTTTGGTGGTGAAAAACGGTTCAAAAATCCGCGGCAACACGTCCGGCTCGATCCCTTTCCCGTTGTCCACAATCTCGACGCAGACGTACGTGCCGGCATTGAGGTGCACGCTGCAGTCCTGGGTGGACTCGGTGAGTTCAATGTTGCGCGTCTGCACGGCGATTTGTCCCATGCCATTGAGCGCTTCCACCGCGTTCTCCAGAATTTTCGTCATCGCCTGTTGTACTTTGGCCTCGTCAAAGCGCACGGCAAACAATTCCCGCTCGAACTGGGTGTGCCAGATGATTTGCCCGGCATTGGCGTTGCGGAAAAATTCCACGCAGCGCTGGGTCACGGCATTCAAATTGCCCGGCGGCACCCGGCGCGCCTGTTGCCGCTCTTGCTGGCTGAACATGGCGAGTTCGTTGGCGATTTCCGCCGCCTTGGAGGCGGATTTTTCCACCTCCAGCAACGAATGTCGCCACGGATGCCCGGGTTCGGCCTTGCTCAATAAAAATGATGTGTGGCCGAGAATACTCGTGAGCGCATTGTTGAAATCCAGTGACATCGTGCGGGCCAGTTGCAGGGCGCAATCCAGTCTCTGTTTGAGGGTCAGTCCCGCGTCGGCTTCGGTTTTGTTCTCGGCCGGGGGTGAGACCGGAGGGGAAGCCGCGGGCGCCGCCGGCGGGTTCGTTGCGGACGGCGGCGTGGACAGGGGCAACAATTGGAAAACAAACCATTTTCGGCCGTCCTTGGCGAAGGTGCAGATGGAAACGGTGCAGGCGACCATGGGGCCGTTCGGCGCGCGAAATTTCAAATTGACCACCGGCGTGGGCGACCGCTCCCAGCGCGTGAGGAAGTCCACCGCCGTCGTGCCGTTTTCCGCGGGCCAGATGGCCGACAGCAACGGCGCCTCACCCGACAGCACCGCGCCGAAGGCGGCCGACGCGGAGGTATTGGCGCGCATAATCACACCGTTGGCGTCCACCAGCAACGCGGGCCAGGCGGAGCTCTCCAAACCAAATACAATTTCCGGCTTCATTCCGCTGAAAAAAACCAGATTACGCTTCGGGTCAAAAATTTCAAGGTGCGGCCATTGGAATGGCGCTGGCCGAGGTTTTTACCCACCCATTGCCGACGCCGGTCAACGCGCGGTTGTTTCTGTTCGACGCCGCCACGCCCTATCAGTTTTGCCATATAAATTCATGAAGTTTTTCAGCAATTCCACTGCCAAAAGCTCCACCTTTTTTGCGGTTTTCAACACTTCCGCGTGCGACAACGGGCCATTAGCCGTGCCCGCCGCCGGATTGGTGATCCCAACACCATCGTCAGCGTCGGGCGTAACCGGGAAATCTGTTTTAATCGGGCGTCGGCGGTGCCGGGCAAAACAGGGTGTTCCATTACAGACCTCTCATAAAGGCGATGGTTATGGCCAGACAAACAACGAAAAGGAACATGCCGCCGATGGCCGTGAGGAAATGCCCGACCAGTAAAGAAGCGCCGAAGAACGAAAGCATCAATTGGAACAACAGCAGCACGATGATTTCGTACCGGCTCCAGTCTTCGAGATGGGTGAGCTTGTAAATAATTCCTACGATGATGGCCGGAACGAATAAACGTGAGGCCAGGAACGGTCCGGTAAGGGGCAGGAACGTGACAACCGCCCAAACGCTGGCTCCTTCAATCAGCGAAGCCACAACTGCTATGGCGGCCTCCTTCCCCAGGCTGTGCAGGGTGAGGTCATTTTCAATCAAGGCAAAAAAAACCGCAGACAGCAAAAGGGCAAGCCCAAGCGTCACGAACGCAAGCACCCAGAGTTCAAAAATGTGCAATACCGGCTGCATGGCTTGATTTATGCAACTTTTGCCATATTATGGCTTGCTCGAATCATGGAATTGAACAATGACGAAATCCGCCGTTACTCGCGGCACTTGATTCTGCCAGATGTGGGTCTGGCCGGCCAAAAGAAAATCAAGGCCACCAGCGTCCTGTGCATCGGCGCCGGCGGCCTCGGCTCGCCCATCGCCCTGTACCTCGCCGCCGCCGGCATCGGCAAGCTCGGCATCGTGGATTTCGACATCGTGGATTATTCCAACCTCCAACGCCAGATTCTTCACACTGACGCGGACGTGGGCCGTTCGAAAGCCGAGTCCGCCAAAGAAACCATTCAAGGCATCAATCCGAATGTTGAAGTCGTCCTCCACAACACGCGCATCACGTCCGAAAACGCGCTCGACCTCATCCGGCCCTACGACATCGTGGTGGATGGCACAGATAATTTCCCGACGCGCTATCTCACCAACGACGCCTGCGTGCTTCTGAAGAAACCCAATGTTTATGGCTCGATCTTCCGGTTCGAGGGCCAGGCCAGCGTGTTCGCCCCGCATCTCGGGGGGCCGTGTTACCGCTGTCTGTATCCCGAACCGCCGCCGCCCGGCATGGTGCCCAGTTGCGCGGAAGGTGGCGTGCTCGGCGTATTGCCCGGCATCATTGGTTGCATCCAGGCCACGGAGATTTTGAAGCTCGCCATCGGCCGGGGCGGTTCGCTCGTCGGCCGACTGCTGTTGTTCAATGCCCTCGACATGAAGTTCCGCGAACTGAAATTGCGGCGCGACCCCGAATGTCCCATTTGCGGCGAGCATCCCACCATCAAGGAATTGATTGATTATGAAATGTTCTGCGGCATTCAACCGGAGCTGGCGGAAAATGCCAACGAAGTGACGGTACAGGAAATGAAGAAGGCATTGGACGATCCGAAGCTTGGCGTCAAGGTGATTGACGTGCGCGAGCCGTTTGAATATGAAATCGCGCACGTTGACGGCGTGCCGTTGTTGCCCCTGAGCCAGCTCCGCCAACGTTTTACCGAACTCGACCCGAACCAGCAGTACTATCTGCTCTGCAAGGTTGGCGCGCGCTCGCATCAGGCGGCGGAATTTCTGCGCGAGCAGGGTTTCAAATACGTCAAAAACGTCCGGGACGGCATCAACGCGTGGTCGGAGGAAATTGATTCCAACGTGCCGCGGTATTGAAATCATGACTGACGAATTGCAGAAACGCATTCAGGCTGCCCTCGCCAACCCGCAGAACTTAGGCGAACTGGCCAACGCGGATGCCGTCGGCACGGTGGGCAACGCCGATTGCGGCGAGATGCTGCGACTCTGGGTGAAATTCAAGGAGCAGAACGGCAAAAAAGTGATTGACCGCGCCACGTTTCAATCGTTTGGCTGCGAAACCGCCATCGCTGTGGCCAGCCTCGCCACCGAATTGATCCGCGGTAAAACCGCCGAGGAAGCGCTGGCGCTCAAGACCGAAGAACTGGCGGGCGAACTCGGCCCGTTGCCGCCCATGAAAATCCATTGCGCCCAGCTCGTCGAAGGCGCGCTCCGTTCCGCGCTCGAACCGGGAAAGGTGGAAAGCGAAACGGCCGCTCCCGCCCACTCACCGACCTTGCTCGACAGCTTTTCCCGACCCCAGGACGGTCCCGTAAAATTGACCTTCCTGGATGAGGAGAAAAAGTAGGGACGTTGCGTTGGCGGTCCAAATTTCGGGGACGGCGACACGTCCTCCCTCCCGCTAAGGTTTTTCACCCCGCAACTTTTTCAACGCCGCCCGGGCCGCGTCGCTCTCGGCGGTTTTTTTGCTCTTGCCGGAACCGCGCGCCAGTTCCACCCCGGCGTGCTGCACGACACATTCAAATACCCGGTCATGATCGGGTCCGGTGGCGGCGAGGACATAGTATTCCGGCGCTTCGGGCGAGCGCGCCTGTAAGAACTCCTGCAGCTCGCCCTTTGGATTTTCGATGGTCGGCGGCACGCTTAACTTGCTGAACGCCGCGCTGAATTGGCGCAAAACAAATTCCCGCGCCACGCCGAAACCGCCATCCAGAAAAATTGCGCCGAGCAGGGACTCAAATGCGTCCGCGAGCGTGGACGTCCGCTCCCGCCCGCCGCTGGTTTCTTCGCCGTGGCTGAGAATCAGGTGCGCGCCCAGATCGAGTCCGCGGGCCTGCTCGGCCAACGTGCGGCGGTTGACCAGTTTGGCGCGGCCCTTGGTCAGCGGTCCCTCATCGAACGCGGGAAACTTTTCGTAAAGCTCGTGGGTCAGGATGAGCTGCAACACGGCGTCGCCGAGGAATTCCAGACGCTGATTGTGCGGCACCGGCACACCGCCTTCATGCGCAACCGACGGATGCGTCAGCGCCAGCCGCAGCAGACCCTCGTCGCGAAAGGTGTAGCCAAGGCGGGTCTGAAGGTCGGCGAGAGACATTTATGATTTACAATTTATGATTGATGATTCCCCGACTACGAAACGATTTTCACCATGACCCGCGTGAATGTCTGCAATCGCAAATCGTGAAGCATAAATCATAAATCACCCTTGCGCGGGTGTTCCGGCAGGTTGTCCGGAAGGCGTCTGCGACAAAGTGTCAGTTTGAGCCGGCACCGGCGGATTCAATCCGCGTTCGAGCAACTCGGCCACGTCGCGCTGGACTTCCTCCAGCTGATCCAGCCGCAGTGCCGGGTCGGCAATGGCGAACACGTCGCCGGTCCGGGGCTGCTCGTAAATGAACACGCGCTTGCCCTCCCGCACCACCTCTTCCTTCACCTTGAGGATGCGCTTGCGTTCGAGCATGACGGCGAGGATGTAGCCGGCAGGCGCGTAACGCGGGTCGTTCTGTTCAATGAGTTTCCGCAGCAGGGTCTCGGCGGTGTCTTTGTGGATCGCGTCCGTGGCCGGCGCGGGCGCTTCATAAATGGTTTGCCAATGGGAAATGAACCCCTTCCGTTCGCGCGCGCCCTCGCTGAACTGGTTTTGCCAGCACGCTTCGCACACGTCCAGGCGGCGCAAATTCTCCGCGTGCTCGTTAAAGAGCAGCGTGTGCAGCGTCTGCCGGTCGGCAAACGGCTGTGCGCACGCCTCGCACGCCGAGGCGCGGGATTGAATGTTCCAATCGTTCATGGACACGGAAATTTAACCACGAATGACACGATTGGACACGAAGAAATTTCCGTTTTGACACGGATTGCACGAATTTTCACCGATGACCAAAAACGGAATTCCCAATTTGTATCCGTGTCAATCCGTGCAATCCACGTCTCAACCGGCGAAATCGAAATCCGAGCAGCTCATGAAATAATGGCAGCGCGGACAGCGCAACTTGCATTTTTCATTGATCAACTCATGCCCGCATTGCGGACAATAACGCCAGTGCTCGCCGGAAATGTCCTTGTCAGACGGCGGAAGGCTGGTCTTATTTTCTCCGCCTTCAGGCTTCGTGCGCCGCTCTTTCATTGCGTGCGCCCAAATTTTTTCTCCAGTTCGCGGTAATTCATTTCAATCAACGTCGGTCGGCCATGCGGACAGGTGTAGGGCATGGCGCAATGGCGCAAATCCTCGACGAGATTTTCCAGCTCCGGCCCGGCGAGCGGGTCGTTGGCCTTGACCGCGTGCCGACAGACGGTCTTGGCCACGGTGTGCTCGCCCAGCCGCGCCAGGTTGACCTCGCGCCCGGCAGCGCGCAGTTCGTCCACGAGGTCGAATACAAACCGGCGCGGATCGGCGGCCTTCACGAACGGTGGCAGCGCGTCGAGCAGGAACGTCCGTTCGCCAAACTCACTCAAGCCGACCCCGAGTTTGGTCAGCACCGCCAGTTGCTCGCGCAGGAACTGCGCGTCACGCGGTGGCAGCTCGATGGTTTCGGGCAGCAACAGCTTTTGCGACGGCGCGGCGGCGTTCTGCTCAATGCGGTTCATCATTTGCTCGAACAGAATCCGCTCGTGCGCCGCGTGCTGGTCCAGCAACACCAGGCCGCGGTCCGACTCCAGCAGGACATAGAGCTTGCCGATGACGCCGACGAGTCGAAGCGGGACGTTGAGCAGCGGTGTCACGCCGGTTGAGGGCGCAACGGGTTGTGAAAATGGGAGATCCGGAGTCGGCGCAGGCGTCGCTTTGGAAAACCCCATGCGCAAGGGTGGCTGTTCGGCCGGTGGTGACGGCCATTCGGGGACCGGCGTGGGCGGCAGAGGAAATTCCGGCAACGACGGCGTGGAAAGCTCCGGTGCCGGTCTGATTTCAACCGGTTTTCCGATGGCTTCCGCGGGTTCTTCTCTGCGCGCTTGCGTTTCTGCGCGGGGAATTGATGTTGTCTTCTCCGGCTCAGTGTGAAAGGCCAGCAAGGTTTCCCTGACTGCCTCGGCAACCCGCTTCCGGATTTCGGATTCGCGATGGAATTTCACCTCGCGCTTGGCCGGGTGAATGTTCACGTCCACTGCCGCGGGATCAATTTCCAGGAACAGGCAGCAGACCGGATAACGGCCTTTCATCAACGACGTGTGATACCCTTCGATCAGCGCGTAGTTGAGTCCGCGATTTTCCACCGGCCGGCGATTGACAAAAACGAACTGGCTGTCGCGGGTCGTGCGGGAAACCCCCGGCGCGCCGATCAAACCCCAGATTCGGAGGTCAAGGGTCGGTGGCCGGAGGTCGGATTTTTCCGGCGACGACGCCTCAAAAATTTCGGATTCCTCGGGCTTGAAATCCCCGGCCAAGGACGCGGCAAAATCCACGGGCAAAAGTTTTTCATCGCCGAGCAGGGCGCGATAGCGTTCGCGCAAGGCTTCCTGGCGGCTGGAGACCGACGAGCCGGATTTTTGCGCCGGCAGTTGCCAGATGGTGCGGCCGTCCTTTACAAACGTGAACGCGACTTCCGGGTGCGCCAGCGCCGCCAGCGTCAGGTAATGCTGGGCGTGCGCCGCCTCGGTTTCCTCGGCCCGCAGAAATTTCCGGCGCGCGGGCAGGTTGAAGAAGAGTTGCCGGACCTCGACACTCGTGCCGGGCGCGCTGCCGGCCGCCTTGACCTCGGCAATTTTCCCGCCATTGACGATGATTTGAGTGCCTTCGGGCGAATTGCCGTCACGTTCCCGCGTTGTCAAAGTAAACCGGCTGACGCTGGCGACACTGGGCAGCGCTTCACCGCGAAAACCCATCGAGGCGATGGCCGCCAAATCCTCCGCTCGCAGGATTTTGCTCGTGGCGTGGCGTTCCAGGCAGAGCAGCGCGTCGTCGCGGCTCATACCCGTGCCGTCGTCGGTCACGCGCACGAGACTGCGCCCGCCGGCCTGAATCTCGATGGTGATGCGCGCTGCCTGCGCGTCGAGCGCGTTTTCGACCAGTTCCTTCACGACGCTGGCGGGGCGTTCGACCACTTCGCCCGCGGCGATCTGGTTGGCGACGTGTTCGGGCAACAGACGGATGCGATTCATTGTCGGTTAAACCACTGCAGGGTTGGGGTGTTGCAGCGGGATGTCCAGAGGAATTGCAACTCCACACTGCCGCTTATCCCTTCAATGCGTCAACGTCCTTCGCCAAGGGCAAGGCAAAGGAAAAAATCGCGCCATGGCCCGGTTCACTTCGCGCTGCCAGCCGACCGCCGTGGTCTTCAATGGTTTTTTTGCAAATGGAAAGTCCGAGACCGGTGCCGTGGGGCTTGCCGTGCGTGGCGAACGGCTGAAAAAGCCGGTCGGCCATTTCCGGCGCGATGCCGGGGCCGGTATCCTCCAGTTCGGTAATGACTTCCTGTTCGCCGCGTCGAAAACGCAGAAAGATTTTGCCGCCCTCGGGCATAACGTCCGCGGCGTTGTGAAGCAAATTAATAAAGACCCGGCGCAGACGGCGGGCATCCAGCAGGAGCCGAACGGACGGTGGTTGATTTTGCATTTCGACACGCACGGACTTGATCCCGGCATCCGCATTCAATTCGGGCAACAGTTCGTTGATGAATTGGTGGTAATCGGCGGGCGCGAGCGCCGTGTGGGTGGCGGCACCCTGCGAGAATGCCAGGATGTCGCCGATCAACTCGTTGATGTGCCCGACCTGGTTGCGGATGTAATCGAGCGATTGCGCCTTTTTCTCCGGGACGAGGCCGGGCCGGTCCAATGTTTCCACGGCCAGACTGATGACGGTCAGCGGATTCTTCAAATCGTGGAGGATGGCACGGGCAAAGTTGCCGACCACGGCCAGACGCTCGGCCTGAATAACTTCGCGCAGATGCAGTTGGTTGAAATCGCGCAGGCGCCGGCTGATTTCCTGCAACAGGTTAAAGGCAAGCCCCGGCGACCGCTTGAGCAAGGCGAGCATTTCATCGCGGGGAATGAAATAGACCCGCGTATCTCCGGCGCCGATGGCGGTGGCCGAACGCGGAAGGTTTTCGATCACGGCCATCTCGCCAAAAATTTCACCGGGCCCGAGCCGGGAGAACACACGGTGTTCCTTCCCATCCACGAAGTGCGCAATTTCCACCTGGCCGTCGCGGATCACATAGACCCCGTCGCCCGGGTCTCCCTCGCGAAAGATTTCCTGCCTGGTGGCGAACCGCCGTTCCTGCGCGATGCCGCGCAGGCTTTGCCATTCGCCGGCATTCAATCCCTGAAAAAGCCCCACTAATTCCAATTCGACCATAACGTAACTTTATGGAAAAGTTTAGCGGCGTAAAGCCTGGAAAGGGGCCGGGGCTGAAATAGTTGCGCCAGTGAACGATAACTTGTTGACAAAGGTTTACAAAAAAGTAACATTGATGCATTCGGGTGGCAGTACGTTTCTTCAGCGGGGTTCCCCACCCCCACCTCCTTGGCGTCTGCCGCCCGAATGTTTGTAAAGTCACTTGACGCTCCCGCAGGCATTTTTTAGCTTCGCCGTCCCCGGTGGGGGGTGTAGCTCAATTGGTTAGAGCGCTGCCCTGTCACGGCAGAGGTTACGGGTTCGAGCCCCGCCACTCCCGCCAGTTTTATTTCAATGAACACCGTCGCCGGTTGGCCATTGACCAACCCTGACTTGCCAATACTGGCTGTCTTGTCCGGGTCGGGTTCATCCAGTGTGCCATAGTCGCCGGTTTTTTTAAGCCATGTTGTTCGGCCGCCGTGGCCAGTCGGAACAGCGCACGCGCACACGCCAGTCCGCCCGGGCAAGCGATTTCTTTTTTGTTCCTTCCCTGTTCGTTTTAACGTCCGCCTTGTCTCCACGTCGACCTTTAAACCCACATGCCCTTTCGGGCATATTGGTAAAAGGTCCAAAGACTTTACAATAGTTCCACGTAGTCAAAGTTGTATTGGTTGTGAAGAAGTTGAAAATGTTGTGCCTCCTCGGAAGGGCTTGGGTGGTTTCGATGGTGATGATTCTCCACGCTGTAACCGCAAGTGCCAGTACTGTCATATATCAATTCGAACCGGTTTCTCCCGGCCTGCCTGTCGGCGGCCAGATTCCATGGGTGGAGGCGACTTTCCAGGACACAGACCCCGGGAAGGTCCTTTTAACCATCAGCACAGCGAATCTGGGCGGCGGCGAATTCCTGGGTGATTTGTATTTTAATTTTGATCCGGCAGAGAACGTGAACCGCCTGCTTTTTGCCCGCCGCTACAACCTGCCCGGCCCGCTCTTCTCGGTGGTTTCCACCGGCGACAATTCGTTCAAGCTTGCCGGTTATGGAGATTATGACATTCAAGTGGCTTTCAGCGGGATCATCCGGGGAAAATCTTCCGGTGCCAGGTGCGTAAGCTACCTGATTTCGGAACCCGGCCTGGACGCTCTCGATTTTGTATTCGCTGCCCCCTTCGGGACTGCCGGATCGTATGATGCCTTAGCTCGAATTCAGGGAGTCTGCGGCAACAGTTTCTGGCTGGGTTGTTCTGCCGCTTCATTGCAACCCGTGCCCGAACCGGCTGCGCTCGGGTTGCTTTCCCTGACCGCTGGTCTGGCGTGCGCCCTCTGGCACGGAAAAAAACAACGTGACCGGGGAACTGAGTGTCGCTCCGACGGGCCGCGCCGCCATTTTTCCAGAGCCGGGGAGTGACGGCTGTTGTGGCGGACGAGGTCGCGGCTTAAGACCGTTCAAGGCTTGAAAAATGGCGGGAGGCGGAACATGCTTGATTTCATCTGAATTGTCCCAGCCATTTTTTCTTGCGCTGGCGCCGGAAGTCGGAAAGGGCTTTGGTGGCGGCGCTGGTTTTCGGTTCGATGTCTTTTGGCTTGCCTGAATGTCAGGCGCAGGCGGCAACCGGGGTGCCCGGCTCGCGGACGATACGGGTCTTGATGATCTTCAACGAGGGTACAGACGTACCCGGGAACATCGTGTTGGAACACGCCGTGCGGACGGAGATGCAGAAGGCGGTCACCAACCAGATTGAGTTTCTGACCGAATATCTCGACGCCAGCCATTTTTCGGACAAGCAGCACTTTCGCCTGTTCCAGGATTACCTCGGCGGAAAATACGCCGGACAAAAACTTGATCTCATCATGGCATTTCCGTCGAGAGACTACCGGCTTGCGGGCGAGTTGCCGGCTGCCCTCTTTCCGGATGTGCCGGTCGTCTTTGTCGCGATCAACGAGATGGAAGTGCCGGAGGCGATCAGGAAGTTCGGTGTTACCGGGATTGTGCAGCGGTTCGACCTGCGGGGCACGTTGGGGCTGATGATGCGTCTGCAGCCGGACACGCGCCGCATCGTGGTGATTGGAGGCACATCGGACGTGGATCGCGCGACCCTCGGCCGGATTGGGGAGGCGTCGCGGGCTCTGGAGGGAATCGAATTCGATTTCTGGACCAACCGGCCGGTGACGGAATTGCCGGAAGCTGTAAAGTCGTTGCCCGAAGGTACGGTGGTTTTGATCAGTACGGTTGTCCGCGATGTAAGTGGCCAGACCTATTATATGTCGCAACTGGCGCAAATGCTGGCGCCTTCGGCCAGCGTGCCGGTGTACGCGCTGGGGGCATGGGTGCTGGGCAGCGGGGCGGTGGGCGGGTCGGTGGTGGATTCGGAAGATTTGGGCACGCGGGCGGCGGATCTGGCGGTGCGCGTACTGAACGGCACAAACCCTGAAAAACTGCCCATTGAGGTGGCGACGAAGGGAACGCCGATGGTGGACTGGCGCGCACTGGAACGCTGGGATATAAAACAAAGCCGGTTGCCGGCAAACTGCGTGATTCGCTACCGCCCGCACTCAGTGTGGGAGCAACATCGGGCATTAATCATGTTTGTCGGGGCGGTCTTGCTGGCGCAAGCGATAACGATCGCGGCATTGCTGGTGCAACGGCGGCAACGCCGCCGGGCGGAACTGGAAATTCAACGACAACGGATGGAACTGGTGCATGTGGCAAGAGTTTCGACGGTGGGCCAATTGGCGTCGGCGCTGACTCATGAACTGAACCAGCCGCTCGGTGCCATTTTGCGGAACGCGGAGGCGGCGGAAATCTTTCTTCAAAACCACCAGCCCAACCTGGACGAAGTCCGGGCAATCCTGGCTGACATCCGCCGGGACGACAAACGGGCTGGAGATGTGATTGACCGGATGCGGACTTTATTTAAGCGGCGGAAGCTGGCGTTGGATCGTTTGAATCTGCCCGATCTCGTTGCCGATACCGTTGTTCTGGCGAAACCGGACGCCAATACCCGCCAAATCCAATTAACCGTGCAAATCTCACCCCAATTGCCGGCGGTACGGGGAGACCGGGTGCATTTGCAGCAGGTACTCCTGAACCTCATCCTGAACGGCATGGATGCGATGGATGCCCTGCCTCGATATCGGCGGTCGTTGGTTGTGCGGGTGGGCGAGACGGAGGCGGGAGATGTGCAAGTGGCCGTAAGCGATTGCGGGATGGGCATTGCCCCGGACGCAGCCGCCCACATTTTTGAACCGTTCTTTACCACAAAGCCCGATGGCATGGGCATGGGACTGGCCATTTCACGGACCATCATTGAAGCCCATGGCGGGAACATCCGGGTGGAGGAGAACGCGTCGCAAGGAACCACGTTCACGTTCACCCTGCCGCGGGTGAAATCGGAGCGGGCGCCGGATGGCGGCTTGCCAGCGACCGGTTGAAACGTAAATTGAAGCCATGACGGCCACGCTTTTCAACCGATCCGGCACGATTTTCATTGTGGATGACGACGCGTCCTTCCTGCGGTCGGTGTCTCGTTTGTTGCGTGCCGTCGGTTTTAGCGTGCAGACTTTTGAATCAGCGCAGGAATTTCTGGCCGGGCTGACTCCGGAAATGTCCGGCTGTGTCGTGGCCGATTTGCAGATGCCCGGAATGAACGGGTTGGAATTGCAGGATGCGTTGAGACGGTCGGTGAACCCGATGCCGGTCATTTTTCTGACGGGACAGGGGGACATTCCGACGACGGTCAATGCGATGCGCAGCGGGGCGGAGGATTTTTTGACGAAGCGCGCCCGGAAGGAAGAGCTGTTGGCGGCGGTGGAGCGGGCGTTTGAACGTGACGTGCAGGAGCGGCAGCAACGCGAACGGTTGCGAGACCTGCGTCATCGTTTTGCCGGGCTTAGCAAACGCGAGCTGGAGGTATTGGGGCACGTGGTGCGGGGCCAGATGAACAAACAGATTGCCGCCGACCTCCATATCAATGAGCGCACCGTGAAATTACACCGGACGAACATCACAAGAAAATCAGGAGTACAGTCAGTCGCCGAACTGACGCGCCTGGTGGATGAAGCCGGGTTGTTCCATAAGCCGCAGATAACCGGATCCAGTGATCCTGACTGAATCAGAGGCGCCGGCAAATTCCGTGGCAATGTCGCTTCGTGTCTCAATTTGCGTCACTTTGAAATTCAGAATCAGGTGTTTGCCCGTTTCATCGCGCCGACGAGTGAGATAATTCCTGCGTTTCCAACCGGAAGAGGTCCGCTAAAGGATCGGCTACGTGCCCTTAGGGGCAGTTATAGGCCTTTTGGTCTTTTGAATGCTGATTTTCCAGGGCATGCGGTTGCATCAGGCAATCAGTGAACAAAACCGAACTCATAGTAACCCGCCTGTTGCGCGTTCACACCGTTAAAAGCAGAAAGAGAAAGAGTAGTATGAAAATGAAAACCTCCCGCAAAGCGGGTTTCACGCTGGTGGAAATCATGATTGTGGTGGCCATTATCGGCCTCCTGGCCGCAATCGCGATTCCCAACTTCCTGAGGGCGCGTTCGACCTCACAACAGAACGCG
>DATJNM010000075.1:0-5088 GCA_035508155.1 Candidatus Sulfopaludibacter sp.
GTCGAAGGGCGCGTAAACGCGGCAGTTGTCCAGATCGTAACTGGCACGCTTGACGGCGGCCTCTTTGGCCACGCGCTGGCTGGTCAGCGGTTCCAGCGTAGGCACGGCATGGACTGCCTGCTCACGTTGGGCCTGGGCTGACTTCAACTCGGATCGCGCAAGCACCAAATGCGATTGCGCTTGACGAAGGGCTTCCTGGTGCGCGATCTCCGAGGTTTTCGCCTTGTCAATATCGTCCACCGTCACGAAATGGTTCACCAGCAGGGGCTCCAGACGCTGCAAATTGTTGCTGGCATAGGCCCACTCCGCTTGCGCACGGTCCACGCCCTGTTCAGCCGCCGCTACGTCAGCCTCGGCGCTGTGAATATTGGCTTCAGCGACCGAAACCGCGCTTTGGAGCGATGCAATCCTTCGCTGTTCGTCGGCAATTTGCCCTTCCAAGGAGGCCTGCTCCGACAAGGCCGTTTCCAGTGCGTAGCGATAAGGCCGGTCGTCAATTTCAAAGAGCAGTCCGCCTTTTTTTACGAACTGGTTGTCGTGAACAGCCAGTCGGACCAGCGGACCCTCGACCTGCGGCGCTATTCCGATGTAGTTCGCCAATATGGTCGCGTCGTCGGTCCGGGGATGGTGGCTCGCCTGACGGAGCACAACCAAACCCAGCACTGCGGCCACCACCACAATGCCGATGCTGACCCAGCGTCCAATCAGCTTTTGAGAATTCGCATCCGTTTCAGCACTCATAGCATCTAGTTCCTTTCTTAACTAAAGAAAAGCAGCCACAACAAAAACGTGAACAAGGCCGCCAGACTCGGATAAACCAGGACGGGAAACACAACGGCGATTTTTTGTCGTAACAGCAGCAAGTGGGTGATGACCGCCAGCAAAATGCCGAGAAACAGGCAAACGAGCCACGCCGGGAAAAAAGACCCAACAATGTCGAAGGTCGGCGACGTGGTGCAACCTGACAGCAGACACGAGAGCAACGCGACCCCATAGCGTGGGCAGCGACGAATAAAATCACTTTTCATGGTCCGGTTATTCTCATGGTTCGCTCGCGATGGCCTTATGACAGCATCCTTGGCCGCCTCAAGAATCAGGTGCGCTTCAATCGATAATCAGTTGGATGCTCTTTGATATAAACCTCGACGTTAATCATGTTCATTTGAGATTTCGCAATGCACACCATCAGAAGTTTAGCAGTCGTAGCGTTTGCACCAAATTAGATTCTAGGGAGAGTTAGAACTCTTCCTAAAGAGGGATTGCGGATTTTTGAGCCAGTCATGTAGAGTCATCGAGTTATGAAAAAGATAAGTTGTAACACAGAACCGGACCTGCACTTGAACAAGCGGCAGCCGACAAGGAAGGCGCCAATTCGGATCGTGGTTGCGGATGATCACCCCATCGTGCGGCAGGGTATTGTTGCGAACCTGAAAGAGCAGCGGGACATTAAAGTCGTGGCGGAAGGCAGCGACGGGGATGAGGCTTTGGCGCTCATCAATCGGCACATGCCAGATATCGTTCTGTTGGATCTCCGGATGCCGCGCATGGACGGCCTGGCAGTGGTTGCGGAAGTCACCGCATTGCATCTCCAAACCAAGGTGATCGTGATGACAACTTTCGAGAGCCAGGAGGATATTCAACGTGCCGTTCGGGCAGGGGCGCGGGCTTATCTCCTCAAGGACTGCACCCAACAGACGTTGCTCGAAGCCATTCGACGCGTTTATCTAGGCGAGGTTTTTCTCTTGCCACAAATTGCGCAGAAACTCGTGGATCGGATGCAAAAGCCTCAAATCAGCCCAAGGGAATTGGAGGTTCTGAAATCCGTCGCTTCGGGAAAGAGCAACAAGGAAATCGGAGTTCAACTTTTCATTGGGGAAGGCACGGTCAAAACGCATGTGGCTAGCCTGCTGGAAAAACTCGGAGTCACAGGCAGAACCTCCGCTGTCAGGGAAGCTGTGCGCCTTGGTCTCGTGCAGATGGCCTGACCGCAATGGCCGACGAATACTTCGGTAGTTGCACAATCATGGCGAGTGTGGAGCGGCATGCCTAAAGCAGATATGAATACACGCACGCCCAGTGGCGAGTCATTCATTCAAACCAATTTAACCGGCGTTGACTTACTCAACCGGCCCACACTCAACAAAGGAACGGCGTTCACCGAAGCCGAGCGCGACCTTTTCCGCCTACATGGACTGCTGCCGCCGCACATCGGCACAATGGAGGAGCAGATGGCGCGGCGCTTGAAAGTCCTGCGCACCTTTGAGACGGACCTCGAGCGCTACGCGTTTCTCCGTGAATTGCAGGACACGAATGAAACGCTGCTCTACGCCCTGCTCGTGCGCAATCTGGAGGAAATGTTGCCGCTGGTTTACACGCCGACCGTGGGCGAAGGCTGCCAGCGTTTCAGCGAAATCTGGAAAAAGCCGCGCGGATTATTTCTCAGCTACCCCAACAAAAAGCGCATCCGCGAAATTCTCAACTACCCGCGTTTTGACAAGGTGCGCGTCATAGTCGTCAGCGACGGTGAGCGCATCCTCGGCCTGGGCGATCAAGGCGCGGGCGGCATGGGAATTCCCATCGGCAAGCTCTCACTTTACACGGCCTGCGCGGGAATTCATCCGGAACAAACGCTGCCGGTCCTGCTGGACGTCGGCACAAACAACAGGGAACGCCTGGCCGATCCGCTTTACATCGGCTGGCGTCACGAACGCGTGATCGGTGCGGAATACGATGATTTCATTGAAACATTCGTCTCCGCCGTCGCCGAGCGTTGGCCACATGTTTTGCTGCAATGGGAAGATTTTGCGGGCGCCAACGCCGGTCGCCTGCTCGCGCGCTACCGTGATCGGTTATGCACGTTCAACGACGACATTCAAGGCACCGCCGCCGTTGCCACCGGCACATTGCTGTCCGCCATCAATGTGACCGGCATGAAATTGACCGAACAGCGCATCGCTTTTGTGGGCGCAGGTTCAGCCGGCTGCGGTATCGCATCGCTCTTGCTTCAGGCGATGGTTGACGCCGGTGCGAACGAAACCGTGGCGCGCCACCGTTTCTTCGCGGTTGACCGCAACGGAATGCTCGTCGAAGGCATGACAGACATCACGCCGGCGCAACGAGCATTCGTGCAGAAACGCGAAGCCGTCGCGGCGTGGAAACTTCAGTCGCCGGGAACAATTTCCTTGCTCGATGTCGTGGCGAACGCGAAGCCCACCGTGTTGATTGGCGTGTCGGGACAGGCGGGGGCATTCACCGAGCAAGTTGTCCGCGAGATGGCGGGTAATGTCGAGCGCCCGGTCATTTTCCCGCTCTCGAACCCCACTTCGCGCAGCGAGGCCACGGCGGAACAAATTATGACATGGACCAACGGCCGCGCGCTGATTGGCACGGGCAGTCCATTTCCGCCCGTTCAGTGGAACGGCAGGGAAATGAAAATTGATCAGACGAACAACTCCTACATTTTTCCCGGCGTTGGCCTGGGCATCATCGCGTCCGGCGCGCGGCGCGTCACCGACGGGATGTTCATGGCTGCCGCAAAAGCGCTCGCCGGTATGTCACCGACGTTGACGGACAAAACCGCGCGACTGTTGCCGTCAGTCAGCCAGCTTTCCTCGGTTTCGGAGAAGATTGCGGCTGCGGTCGCCCGGCAGGCGCAAGCCGATGGCGTAGCTGACAACTGCGACGAATCCGCTTTAGGAGATCGGATTCGCGCATGTATTTGGAATCCGTGCTATCAGCCTTATCGCAAACCAACCAACTAAAAACATTAAATTTTAACCAACTGACAGAATTCAAATTATGAACGAAAAAACAGTAGCCGATGTGCTCGTTGACACCTTGGTGGCAGCGGGCGTGCAAAATGTCTATGGCCTCGCCGGAGATTCGCTCAATGGCATCACCGATTCCATTCGCTCGCGCAACAACATCAAATGGGCTGGCGTGCGGCACGAGGAAAGCGCCGCGTTTGCCGCCGGGGCGGAGGCACACTTGACGGGGAAACTCGCCGTTTGCGCCGGAAGCTGCGGGCCGGGCAATTTGCACTTGATCAACGGCCTCTATGATTGCCATCGCAGCCGCGTGCCGGTGCTGGCGATTGCGGCGCACATTCCCACCCAGGAAATTGGCAGCAACTATTTTCAGGAGACGCGGCCGGAGAGTTTGTTCCGCGAATGTAGTCATTATTGCGAACTGATTTCGCAGCCGGAGCAGATGCCGCGGGTTTTGGAAATCGCCATGCAAACCGCCATCAGCAAGCGCGGCGTCGCTGTCGTCGTGCTGCCTGGCAACGTTGCGTTTCGCGCTGCATTGTCGGACCGGCGACCGCGAATTCATTTTGACGAACCTAAACCCATCATCCGTCCGTCGGACGACGAAATCGTCCGGCTGGCCGGCATCTTAAACCAGGCGGAAAGTGTGACCATTTTGGGCGGCGCCGGCTGTGCGGGTGCACACGACGAGTTGATCGCCGTGGCCAACGCCCTGAAATCGCCCATCGTTCACGCCCTGCGCGGCAAGGAATTCATCGAATGCGACAATCCGTTTGACGTGGGCATGACCGGGCTGCTCGGATTTTCCTCCGGTTATCACGCGATGATGAATTGCGACACGCTGCTCATGCTCGGCACGGATTTTCCGTATCAACAATTCTATCCCCATCAGGCAACGATCATTCAAGTGGACCTTCGTGGCGAGCAGATCGGACGGCGCACGCGCGTGGACCTCGGTCTCATTGGCGACGTGAAGGCCACGCTCGAAGCGTTGCTACCAAAACTCAAGCCGAAGACGGACAGCGCGCATTTGGACGCTTCGGTCAAACACTATAAATCCGCTCGCAAAGGCCTTGACGATCTCGCAACAGGCGAGCCGGGGCGCAAGCTGATTCATCCGCAATTTCTCGCCCGTGTGCTCGATGAAGTGGCCGCCGAGGACGCAATTTTTTCCTGCGACGTCGGCACGCCCACGATATGGGCGGCGCGTTATTTGACGATGAATGGCAGGCGGCGTTTGCTCGGTTCATTCAGCCACGGCTCGATGGCCAATGCACTTCCGCAAGCCATCGGCGCGCAAGTTTCGCATCCCGGCCGGCAG
>DATJNM010000076.1:0-17350 GCA_035508155.1 Candidatus Sulfopaludibacter sp.
GCAGCAACGGAACCCAGACAACATCCATTTTTCTTCCATCGCCCTTCACCAATCGTTCCCGCTGCGCCTGAGACAGGCGCGCTCCGTCATAGTTTCAGTACTCCGCACTGATCACGAAAGCGCGCACTGCTCCAAAGCCACTCGGCAGGTTCACGAACCAAACCGGCCTTGACAGGATTGCTCTCAATGTAATGGCGGGCCTTCAATTCATGTTCGGCATCGCACATGTAGGTGTCCCAATAGTCATCAGCCCAGAATTTGCCGCGACGTTTCAGCAGTTTGTTGGCTGCGTGGGCCGTGAATTTTTTCCAAGTCTCAATTGTCCAGGACATGGATGCACCGCCAACGGTGAACAGAACATGAACGTGATTCGGCATGAGAACCCATGCCCGCAGTTCATAATCGCGACCGTTGCGAAAGCGTAGTGTTGCTTCAATCAGCTTCGCAATTTCCGGCCGGCGTAAATAGCATTCGCCGCGACCTCGATCGAGATAACTCTCAAGCTGCCGACGGCGCTCGCGGTCATCTTCAACCTCGAGCATCGCTTCCCATCCGGAACGCAGCGCCGCCGGAAAAGAATCAGCAAGGTGAAAGGTCACAAACTGCGTGAGGCCGGGTTCGTCACGGTGCGGCAAATAACCACGTTCGTGCCAGCCGCGAAAGCCGCGCCTGGCTTCCTCACGATTCGATGGCGATGACCATTGGCGCTTATTGGAAACGAGTTCGCGCACGCCGGGATTATACGGCGGTCCGGATCGGCACGGTCCGGGTGTTTCAGGCATGGCCAGGATTGAAACACAAATTCGGGGCGTTGCAATCTTTCGAACGCCCTGCGGCTGGGACAGCCGCGCTCCTATCGTCCTCCGCCCAAAACCGGTGCGCATCACATGGATTTTTGTTTTTAGCGGGAAACGGCAGTATAATCTGACTATAGGTTCATGAAACAAACCCGGCGTGAATTTGTGCGCGTTCTGTTTGTGGCCACCCAGGCGGCCGTGGTGGGCCGTTTTCTGCCGGACACGTTGCGAGCCGCCGAGGTCGCCGAACCAAGGGCCGGTAGCCTGAACTTTCTGGTGTTTGGCGATTGGGGACGGCACGGTGAAATGGATCAAGTGGACGTGGCCACCCAAATGGGCATCGCCGCCAACGCCATTCAGGCGCAATTCGTCATTTCTGTCGGCGATAATTTTTATGAAACGGGCGTGGCCTCGATTGACGATCCGCAATGGCAAAGGACATTTGAAGATGTTTACCATGCCGATTCCCTGCAAGTTCCGTGGTACGTCGCCCTCGGCAACCACGATTATCTCGGCAATTGTGACGCCCAAATCGCTTACCACCGGTTGAACCAGCGTTGGAACATGCCGGCGCGGTATTACACCTTGACCCGGCGGATTGACGTCGCCACCCGTGCGGATTTTTTCTTCCTGGACACGACTCCGATGGTGCGAAGTTACTGGCACGAACCGATCTATCGCGAGTACGTCCGCACGCAGGACGTTCCGAAACAGCTCGCATGGTTCAAGTCGGCATTGGCCGCCTCGACCGCACCCTGGAAAATCGTCATTGGCCATCACCCGATTTACTCCGGCGGCGGTCCCCTGGGCCATGGCGATACGCGCGAACTCATCGAAGACGTTCTGCCGCTTCTGAAGCAATACCAGGTGCAGGCTTACTTTAACGGGCACGACCATAACCTCCAACATTTGCAGGCGGGAACAGTGAACCTGATTGATTCCGGCGCCGGCTCGCGCGCCCGACCGGTCTTCAGGACGAAATATACCCGGTTCGCCAAAGCCTGTTCCGGTTTCACCACGGCATCCCTGCAAACCGACAACATGAAGGTGCGGCTGATTGATTACCGGGGAAGACTGCTTTACACCGCCAACATCCCGCGCACTAATTCTTAACTCCCACTTTCCTGTTGGAGACGATTTATTCGCCGCGTCCATGAGGATCTGATAACTGCGGTGAGTTCTCTTGCGGCCAAATTTTACTAACTGACCGCCAAAAGATGTTGAGACGGCCGCGACTTTCATCGGCATCCTCGGCGGTATGAAAGAGCGCAACGACTCTTCAGCGTCGCAAGAGCGCCTGACCAAAAGCAACTTCACAACGGCCTTTGGCTGCCCGGTGCTGGTTCAGACTGCACATTTCAGGTGCATGGCCTATCAGGAGAGAGACGGGAAATGGAAAGACTACTATCATCAGGATGAATTGATCGGAAAGGTGGAAGTCGTCGACTCGATGGATAGCCGGTCCGTTGGTTGAGACGAAAGCAAACTCGCCTTTGACGGAACCGACAGGATATTTCGATTCCAAGTTCAAGAGCCGTCGGGCATTTTCACGGCGGCAGCCGGATCAATGGGCCGGCGGGTGGTTGATGTTCAGCCAGTAGTTGCCAATGTCGCCGACCACTTGCATGAATTTTTCGGAACTGGCGGGTTTCATGACGTAGCTGTTCACTCCGAGCCGGTAGCTTTCCACCAGATCAATGTCCTGTTGCGACGCGGTGAAGACGACCACGGGGATGGCTTTGGTGCGGTCTTCGGCCTTGATTTGCCGGAGCACGTCCAGGCCGCTGACGGTCTTCAGTTTCAAATCCAGCAGGATGACCCTGGGCACGTGCATGTCGCCCCAGTTAACGAACATGCCGCTCTGGGAAATGAAATCCATCGCCTCGTAACCGTCGAGCACGTGGACGACGTTGGTGGAGATGTGGCGTTGGCGTAATGCTTCCCGCACCAGTTCCGCATCTTTGGCGTCATCTTCAACCAAAAGAATGTCCACGAATTTCTGCATCAACACTTGGCAGCGCTGGCCTGCCAGTTTCCCAACTCGTCGGACTCTCCGTTTCATGCGGACAAGGCAGAGGGACGTGCAATTCACCCGCGCAAACAAATGCCCCGGTCGAAGGAGTTTGGCGAGTAAAATCGCAGGGCATTGCATATGAAGATTCTGAGAATTTTTGACCGGCAACCGGCAAGTGTTGTCTATCCTTTCGCGGCCGTGAAGATTCCCTGGCAAACCTACCTGTCCGAATTGATTGGCACCGCGCTGCTGGTCAGCGTCGGTTTGTCCATTGTGATATTCTTTTTTGGCACCGGCAGCCCGGTCGTGACCTGGCTGCCGGATGCCGGAATGCGGCGGTTATTGACCGGATTTTTGTTCGGGGCAACCGGAGCCGCCCTGGCTTACTCGCGCATTGGCAAGGTAAGCGGCGCCCACATCAATCCGGTCGTCACGCTCGCCTTTTATGTCGAAGGCAAACTCTCGTCCCGTGACACCATCGGTTATATTTTGGCACAGTTCGCGGGCGCCGTCCTTGGCTCAATCCCGTTGTTGCTTTGGGGACAGGAAGGCCGAAGCTTGGATTTCGGCGGAACGACACCGGGAACCGGTTACACGATCTGGGCCGCGCTCCTTGGAGAAATCGTCACCACCTTCTGCCTGATTGCCGGTTTGTTCATCTTTCTGGGTCATCAACGGCTTCGTCATTACACGCCGCTGCTCTTTCCTTTTCTCTACGCAGTGATGGTTTATCTGGAAGCGCCGGTTTCGGGGACCAGCACAAATCCCGCGCGCAGCCTGGGGCCGGCGGTCATTTCGGGCGTCTGGTCCGGTTGGTGGATTTATTTCGTCGGTCCCTTGATCGGCATGTTGGTTGGCCTGGGCCTGCACCAGTTCAGCCGGCTGAAAAGATTTGAAGTTGAAGTCGCCAAAATCTATCACTTCCAACATGATCTTTATGGGATTTTTGGAACAGATCGGTTGCGGAGAGGTATGAAGCCCAAATCAAATAATGCCATGATCGAGCATTGATTATTGCCTGTGGCCGACGAATCGTTCAAAGAATTTGTGCTGGACCAGTTGCGCGCGTTGCCGGACGTGCGGACGAAAACCATGTTTGGCGCGCACGGACTCTATCAAGGCGAACATTTCTTCGGAATTCTGGACGCGGGCCGGTTGTTCTTCAAAACAGACACGCAGTCGCAGGCGGATTACGTGGCACGCGGCATGAGACCGTTCACTTACGAATCGGGACGACGCACGCTGACGATGAGTTATCACGAAGTGCCGCCGGACGCGCTGGAGAATCCCCAGGAACTCGTCGTTTGGGCGCGGCGCGCGATTCAGGCGGCTGCCGCAAGCTCAAGGAAATCGGGGAAAAAGCAGCGGCAGCCCTGAAACCGGCCGTTGAAAACCTTCCTTCTTTTCTGCTTTCCTTCCGTCGGCACCCGGAGCACCATTATGTCATTATGAAACAAATTGTGATATCTCTGGGCCTGGCTTTCAGCATCGTGGCCGCGCGCGCCGACCTCGTCTTGCAGCAGAGCGTGGAAAGCGCGATGATTAACGGCACCATCACCACGCAAATCAAAGGCGACAAAATCCGCGTGGACATGCCCTCCAGTCCGCAGGGAGCGATGAGTACGATCATGGACTTGAGCTCGGGCGATTCGACCACCCTTTTTCATGAGCGGAAGGTGGCGATGACGGTTCCCGGCGCGGAGATCAAGCAGATGGCCGAGAAGTTGAAAGAGTCGCGGGCCGGAACCGGAACGAACGCCGCCCCGCCCAAATTTCAAGATACCGGCAAGACCGAGAAAGTCGGCAATTACACCGCGGAAATTTACACCTGGTCGAGCCCGGACGGCGCCAACCAGACGGTCTGGGTGGCCAGGGATTTTCCGGACTACGCCAAAATCAAGGTTCAAATGGACAAATTGAACGATTCGCCCGTCGCGCAAATGTCCAAGGGCGCGGCGCCGGATGTCAATGCGTTGCCGGGCATGGTGGTGAAAACACAAATGGAGATGAACGGACAAAAAGTGACGTCCACGCTGGTTTCGGCGAAGGAATCATCCGTAGACGCGGCGATCTTTCAAACCCCGAAGGATTATCAGCAGATGGCCCAGCCGGCCCTGGGCGTACCGCCGAATCAACCGCCGAGTCAATAATTGCCCGATTATGCGGCTTCTCGCCAGCCCGAAACCGGGGACGACCGGGTGAGCTATCGCCCTTCCCCGGCCGCGCAGGCCCTGCCATGGAAAAGCATGAGCCGCTGCCAGTGAACGGCGCCAGTGGGCAATTTGCCAGGAGGAGCTTCCATGCTAGTATTCCTGACTGTTTCAATCGAATTTAATTGTGAAGAGTAAATATCTGACCGTGCTGTATGTTGCCGCGTTGCTGGTAGGCGGCCAAAATCTTTTTGCGGGGGAAACCAATGACACGGCCATCTCCGACCTCACCAATTTGGTTGCCAAAATCAACGCCAAGCTGGCCGCGGGCAAAGCAAGCGAGGCCGAGTTTACGGATAACATCAAAGAATTCGACACGCTACTGGCAAAGTACAAGGACGCCAAACCTGAAGATATCACGCCGATCGTCATGGGCGAACTCCAATTGTATTTAGACGTGTTCAACGATCCCGAGCCGGCCCTGAAACTGCTCAGGCGGGTCAAACACGATTATCCCGCTGTGCAGATAAACGGAAACACGGACGAGGTCATCAAAAGTTTAGAGCCGTTGGTGGCACAACAAAGAGTCTGGCGCTCCTTGACTGTCGGAACCACGTTCCCGGATTTTGCCACAACCAACATTGCCGGCCAGCCGCTCTCTCTCGAGAGCTACAAAGGTAAGGTAGTGTTGATTGATTTTTGGGCAACCTGGTGTCCGCCCTGCCGGGCTGAATTGCCGGACCTGCTCAAGACCTATGCGAAATATCACGACCGGGGTTTTGAAATCATCGGCGTGAGCCTTGATGACAGTCAGCAAAAGCTGCTGGCTTTCACCAAAGACATGAACATGCCGTGGCCGCAGTCCTGCGATGGCCAGGGGTGGACCGGCAAACTCGTTGCCCAATACGGAGTGTATCAGCTTCCAGGCACCGTGCTGGTGGACGGCCGGGGAAAGATCATCGGCAAGGATCTGCCCGGCGATGAATTGGAACAGGCTGTCGCCCGGGCGCTGGCAAAGCAATAACCCGGCGCCAATCCATTTTACCCGGGCCATCATGTGCTCGCGCTGGTGTAACGTCGCACGGAGATTCGCCAGAACCATTCGGATACGAGCGCGCAAACCACGCCCATCCCCAACAGCACCAGCCACAGAACCGGCGATTGCAATTTGTCCGCCAGCACGCGCGTGGGGACATTCGACACCAACAACACCGGCAGCACAAAAGTGAAGACCACCTTGAACACACCGCGAAACGCCTCGTCCGGCATCCGCGCGATGTTGAACAGATTGTAGTAACCCCAGACGATGCCCTGGGCGCGCACGGTCCAGAAGCTGATCGCGGCGAGCATGAACATCAGCGAGTAATGAATCAGGATCCCGACCGCGCACAGGGCCAGGAAACCGAAAAATTCCACCGCGGTCGGATGCAGATGCAGGCGGGCCGCCGCGTAAAACATGACCACGGCGGCGAACGCGGCGTTGACGAACGCGCCCAGGTCCACCTGCCGCAGTGAGACCAGGAAGCGGGTGTTGATCGGCAGCATCAGCAGAAAATCCATTTTACCGGTGCGAACCAGTTCGGACACGTTCACACAGTTTGTCAGAAAAAACGCCTGGTATGTCTGCTGGATGAAACTGCTCGCGCCGACCAGCAGCACCACCTGCCATTGCGTCCACGTGCCGATGGAACCGGTGTGCAGATAAAGCACGCCAATGAAACACAATTGCAACGCAAACCAGAGCAGCTCGACCACGATCCAGAGGATGAAGTTGCCCTTGAACGACATCTCGCGCGTCACCGAAGTCGTCCACAACGCGCCGTAAATGCCGAGGTAGCGGGCGACGGGTGACGGGTGACGCGCAGCGCCTGCCGTGGGCTTTGGACTTTGGACTTCGGACTCCATTTCGTCATCCTCCAAACGCGCCGTAATGGCGGACGCCCCGGTTCCACATGAACCGCGCAAAGCCATAAGCCGCCAGCACCCACCCCGTCTGCACCAGCATTCCCTGCCACAACTCCGGACCCGCAATCTTGCCCATGTAAATGCCGACGGGAAAATACATCTGATAAGGAAACGGCGTGAAAAAGAGCGCGTGCTTGAGCGCCGGCGGCAAAACATCGAGCGGAAACATGTGTCCGCTGGCAATATATTCAAAGGCGAACAGGATGAAGATGAACGTCGAAACCTCCAGCACCCAGAACGCGAGCATGGCCATCGCGTAGGAAATGAAGAATTGCAACAGCGCCGTGAGCATCAGCGAGAGGAGAAACGCCAGGCAGGCCGTTCCGTTCACGGGCAGGACAAAATAGTGTCCGAAACAGGCGATGAAAATCGCCAGCGGCACCAACGCCACCGCCACGAACGCGATGCGCCCGGAAAAAAACAGGCCCAGCCGGAACCATACATAATCCACCGGCTTTAGCAGGAACTGGCTGATGTTGCCTTCCCGGATGTCGGCGGCAATCTGCCAGTCGTCCTCGTTCACCGCCGTCAACACGTCCACCACCGCCACCAGCAGGTAGTAGGAGATCATCTGCGCCATGGTATAACCGGAAATCGAGCCGCCCTGCCCCGCGTAAATCGTGCGCCAGAGCGACAGCATGGCGAACAACGGGATGAAACTGAACAACGTCCGCGTCAGATAATTGACGCGATACGTCAGGTTGTTCTGAATCCCGATGCCGATGACGTGCCAGTATTTTTTCATGCGCCCGCGGGCGGATGGAATTTAGCCGCACCCGGGAAAATGGCCACTGGAAATTTTCCGCTTCTCCCCTCCCGCCATACCAGGGCCCGACCAGGGCACCCGGTCGCGCCGTGATGGACGCCCGCGAAGACCCGTGGCACTCGGCGGCAAACACCCGGCCTCAATCGAGATTTTATTTGCCGAAGCCCAGGCATGACTTTAATGTTCGCCCAAAACTGGCCAGGGAGCCGGTTGCAACACGGGAAATGCAAAACCTATGATGAAAAAACCGCTTGCGGTTGAGGAATCGAACAAACTTGTCGCGGGGCTGAAAAAGTTGTCCCGCAATCTCTGGTGGAGCTGGGATCAGGAAGCACAGGACTTCTTTTACGAGCTTTCCCCGCGCGGTTGGCAGAATTTGTTCCACAATGCCGTCGCCGTTTTGCGCGAAGTTTCGGAGTATGAGTTGCGAGTGCGGTTGCAGGACGCTGATTTTGAGTGTCACGCGCGCGGCGTTCTGGATAACTTTGAGGCGTACCTGAACGAACAGAACACCTGGGGACACAAAAACACTCCGCATTTGCATAAAAACCCGGTCGCGTATTTTTCGGCCGAATTCGGCCTGCACGAATCGTTGCCCATCTCCGCCGGGGGCCTCGGGATCCTCGCGGGCGACCACGCAAAATCCGCCAGCGACCTCGGCCTCGGTTTCGTCGGCATCAGCCTGTTCTATCGCGAGGGTTATTTCCAACAGGCGGTGGACAACAATAATTGGCAGACCGAATTCTACAATCTGATTGATCCACAGAACGTGCCGTTGGAACCGGTGCTGGGCGCCGACGGCAAGCCCCTGGTATTGCAGGTGGAGATTGACATGAACCGCGTCCAGTTCCGCGCCTGGCGCGTTAACGTCGGACGGGTGCCCGTTTATTTGCTCGACGCCAACCTGCCCGAAAACGCCCAGCACTTCCGCGACTTGACCGCGCGCGTCTATGGCGGCGACCGGTCCATGCGCATCATGCAGGAAATCCTGCTGGGCATCGGCGGCGTGCGCCTGCTCCGCAAACTCGGCGTGCAACCGTCGGTGTTCCACATGAACGAAGGTCATGCGGCCTTCCTCACGCTGGAATTGATCCGCGAAAAAATGGCCGCCGGCCAAAAGTTTTCCGACGCCCAGGCCGCGACCAAAGCCGAGTGCATCTTCACCACCCACACGCCCGTGGAAGCCGGCCACGACCGTTTCGATCCGGAGATGATGGATTACGCCTTCAAGCTGTTTCATACCCAATTGGCCGTGCCCTTTGACGACCTCCTGGCGCTGGGCCGGGTGAACCCGCGGGACGCGCAGGAACCGTTTTGCATGACCGTCCTGGCGCTCAAATTGTCGCACGCCGCCAACGGAGTCAGCGAATTGCACGGCGACGTCAGCCGCCACATGTGGCATGACCTTTACCCGAACGTGCCGGTTGAAAAAGTTCCCATCGGCCATATCACCAACGGCATCCATCTGCTGGGCTGGATGAAAGGGCCGGTCCGCCAGTTCTGGAAAAAGAAACTGACGGAAGGCAAGGACAACGCTGCCGCTGCCTGCCGCGAGAAATTCGGTTCCGACTGGGCGGCGGCGGTCAACTCGGCCGAATTCTGGAAAAAAATGACCGATCCGGATTTTGTCTCCGACGAGGAACTTTGGGCGCTGCGCTATAAATTACGGCGTGAAATGATTGAATTTGTACGCCGCCGCCTCCTGCTCCAGCATCAGCGGCTCGGCCCGGGCGATTTCATCCGCTTCGATCACCTGCTGAATCCCGACGCGCTGACCATCGGCTTCGCACGCCGGTTCGCCACCTACAAACGCGCGCCTTTGATTTTCCAGCAATTCGACAACATTGTGAAACTGGCGCGCGACAAAAAGCGGCCCGTCCAGTTCATCTTCGCCGGCAAAGCGCACCCGCGCGACGACGAAGGCAAACGGTTCATCCAGCAGATCATCCACCTCAGCAAGCACAGTGAACTGGCCGGTTATCTCGTGTTCGTTGAAAACTACGATGTCCACGTCGCGCGGCAGATGGCTTCCGGCTGCGACATCTGGCTGAACAATCCGCGCCGGCCGCTCGAAGCCTCCGGCACCAGCGGCATGAAGACGGGTTGTCACGGTTGCCTCAACTTCAGCATCCTCGACGGCTGGTGGCGCGAAGGCTACGACCAAACCAACGGATTTGCCATCGGCGAGGATTCGCATCCGGAAAACATCGAAGAACAGGACCGCCAGGACAGCGCGAATCTGTACCGGACACTCACCGAACAGATCATCCCGATGTTTTTTGACCGCGACGAACTGGGCATTCCGCGCCGATGGATCCAACGCATCCGCCGCGCTATGGTCACGCTCGTGCCGCAATTCACCACCGACCGCATGGTCAAGGAGTACGCGCAAAAGTATTATTCGGCGAAGTGACATGTGCCGGGCATTCCCCAAACAATTTCAGCCCCGGCGCCTGGTCCCGGGCTGCTTTGGTCGGGCGGGGCTGCTGAGGAAACCGGCTCGCGGGGACGTTCGCCCCACCGAAACAGGCAAAGTGACCCACTACCCGGCGCTTGCCAGAAGCGGTTCCTTGCGCTTTACTTTGTGAGGGTTGAGCGCGACGCCCGCACGGGTTAACCCGCTCAACCTGATTCAGAACCATCAACAATCACACATTATGAACCAACCTGCACCTGTCTCCATGCGTTTGATTCCCCTCACGGTCGGCGCGATCCTTCTCTGCCTTGCCACCGGATGCTCAACGACCCGGGTGACCAATAATGCGTCCTCGACCCAAACCCAAATAGACCTGAACCACGCCAACTACCGGATGATCAAAGCCGGCGCCGAAGGCCGGAGTTATGGCTTCCGGCTCTTGCTGGGCATTATTCCCATCACCGCCCCCAATACTGCCGCCGCCCGCGCCGATTTGTACAGCCACGTGGGTGAATCCGTGACCGGCAAATCGGTCGCGCTGATCAACGTCACCGAGGACCGTTCCACGACCTGGCTGCTGTTGTTTTCAGTCCCCAAACTGGTCATCACCGGCGATGTGGTTGAATTTACCGGAGAAGGCAGCGGCCAGATGCAGACGGTCCAGCCGGCCGCCCTGCAACAAGCGCAATAGAAATTTCCGCATCCCGTAGCGGCGGTCATAGACCGCCGCCGACCCGAAAATCGAAAATCGGCGACCATGGACCACCGCCCAACCCATGGGATTCCAATTCCGTCCTTGAACTTCGGCGCGCGGCGCGTAGATTCTCCGCGCCAATGAATTATAAAATTTCTCAACGCGCTGCGTCGCTGTCACCGTCGCTCACTCTGGCCATTGATGCCAAGGCCAAGGCCATGAAGGCCGCCGGCGAGGATGTCGTCGGGTTCGGCGCCGGCGAACCGGACTTTGACACCCCGCAATTTATCAAAGACGCCGCCGCCAAGGCGCTCGCCGCCGGGTTCACCAAATACACGCCGTCAAGCGGCATGCCGGAATTACGCGAGGCCGTCGCCGGCAAGTTCAAGCGCGAGAACGGCCTGACCTACAAGCCGTCGCAAATCATCGTTTCCTGCGGCGGCAAGCATTCCTGTTACAACGTCATCATCGCCACCTGCCAGGAAGGAGATGAGGTGCTCATTCCCGCGCCGTACTGGCTGAGCTACCCGGAAATGGTAAAACTCGCCGGCGCCAGGCCGGTGATATTGGAGACGACCGACAAGACCGAATTCAAAATCACGCCCGAGCAACTCCGCGCTGCCATCACGCCGCGCACACGGCTGCTCATTTTGAACTCGCCGAGCAACCCGACCGGCAGCGTTTATACGCCGGAGGAAACCAGGGCCATCGGCGACGTCTGCGTCGAGAAAGGCGTGCTCATCATGAGTGACGAGATTTACGAGCACCTGCTTTACGATGGCGCGACGGTAAAAAGCGTCGCCAGCTTCTCGCCGGCGCACCAGGAACACACCGTCATCGTCCACGGCTTTGCCAAGGCGTGGAGCATGACCGGCTGGCGACTGGGTTTCCTCGCCGCGCCGGAACCGATTGCCCGGGCGATTGATGCCGTGCAAAGCCACAGCACCAGCAACCCGACTTCGTTCGCCCAAAAAGGCGCGCTGGCCGCCATCACCAGTCCGCTGGACCACCTCAAAGGCTGGCTGGTGGAATTCGACAAGCGTCGCCGGTTCGCCCATCAGAAACTGAACAGCATTCCGGGTCTTTCCTGCGTGAATGCGAAGGGCGCATTCTATCTGTTTCCAAATATCTCGCAGACCGGCCTCAAGAGCACAGAGTTTTGCGCCAAGCTCCTCGAAGCGGAAAAAGTCGCCGCCGTGCCCGGCATCGCCTTCGGCGCGGACGATTACTTCCGTCTCAGCTACGCCACCAGCATGGCGAACCTGGAAAAAGGCCTGGAACGCATCGAGCGCTTCTGCAAGAGCCTGAAATAAAGGCATCGCCTCCGCCAATCGTTAGAGTCGCGAGGTAAAACCAAAAGGGTGATGAAATGGCGCGAATTGATCCCGCAACGCGGGACGGCTACGAGATTCATTAAATCCCCCAGAACCGTTCCCGGAAAGCATGCAGCCGCCGACGTGAGTCGGCGCAAATCGAATAAAGAGTAAAGTCCGACGCCGTTGACGGGGCCATAAGGTCCATTGGAAATTGGGTCGAACGTGGTCAAATCGCCAAAACCAGTGCCATTGGCGTTGACTTCAAAAATGGCGCCATCCGCGTAAGTGCCGCCGTATTCCGTCAATCCGTAAAGCGCATTGCTTGACAGCTTCACTCCGGCTGCACGCCGTTTGCCTGACCGGATTCAGGCCGATAAAACCGGGTGCGATTGAGAAATTCATTTTCAACGCAACTTTTTCCGTTCCAGATCATTGAAACCGCCGTGAGACCGGGAACCCGGACCCCGTGGGCGCATTTGTTCACAACGGCCTGCGAATAAATTGTGAATGGAAGTTCACCTGCCCGACACACGATTGTAACACGCCCGGAATACGGTGTAAGTGAGCGAGGAAAAACATGAAGAAAATCCTGATTCTGACCGCCGGATTCGGTGACGGGCACAACGCCGCCGCCCGCAGTTTGCGCGACGCGATTGAAATGCTCGACGAAGAGGCGCGCACCGAGGTGCTCGACCTATTCGCCGACAGCTACGGCATCTTCAACACTGTCGCCCGCAAAACCTACCTGGGCGTCGTCCAATACGCCCCCCGGCTCTGGGGCGGCATCTATTCTTTGCTCGATAAATCACCCCTCGTCGAAAAGCAACTCGGCAATTTTACGCGCCTCCAGAGCACGCTCGAAAAAATCCTCGGCGAGGCCCAGCCCGATTGCGTGGTCTCCACCTACCCCGTTTACGGCCACGTAATCCAGAAAATCTACCGCCACCATCACGAGCGGCCGTTCCGCCTCATTACCATTGTCACCGATTCCATCACCATCAATTCCGCCTGGTTCCGCGCACCGAGCGATTTCTATTGCGTGGCCAACGACGCTTCCGCCGAAGCGCTGCGCAAAGGCGGTGTGCCGGAAAAGCAAATCAAAGTGCTCGGTTTCCCCGTGAATCCCGTGTTCGCCGAACCCGCGGCGGATTTGCCGGCGCCGGTCGGCGACGAACCGCGCCGCGTCCTCTACATCATCAATACCGGCAAAAAAAAGGCCGGCAAGGCCATTGACCGCCTGCTCGATTTGGACAAGGTGCATCTCACCATCACCGTCGGACGTGACGCCAAACTGCGCGCCGAACTCATTGACCGCACACGCAAACACGCCGACCGCGTGCGCGTCTTCGGCTGGACGAACCAAATGCCCGAACTGATGATGTCCCATCACCTCGTCATCAGCAAAGCCGGCGGCGCGACCGTGCAGGAAGCCATTGCCGCGCGCTGCCCGATGATTGTCAACCAGGTCATCCCCGGCCAGGAGGAAGGCAACGCGGAGTTAATCTGGCGCTACAATCTGGGCGCCCTCGGCGAGAAAAACCGCGAGGTGGCCGAACTGGTGGAAAAGGCCTTCGCCAAACGCGCCCACGTCTGGTCCGAATGGCGCGAGAACCTGAAGAAAATCAGCCGCCCTGACGCCGCGTTGCGCATCGGCGAACTCATTTTGTCCGAAACCGGGCAAGACGTGCCCGACCGCAAGGCCGCCAAGTTGTTCGAGACCGACCCCGAACGCGTCATGCGGGCGCCGCCACGTCATAACGGCAACGGCACTCATCCCCAGATGCTGCTCTGCGATTTTCACATCCACTCGAATTATTCCGACGGCAAGCTCAGCGTGCCGGAAATCGTGGACTTCTATGGCGAGCGCGGCTTCGACTGCATCTGCATCACCGATCATCTGGCGGACCCGAGCCGCCTGCTGGGCAAGCTCGCCGAACTCGCGAATTGCACGCTCGGCCAGGAGCAAATCGGAGAATATTTCGCCGTCATCGAACGCGAACGCCAGCGCGCCTGGCGCCGCTACCGCATGCTCGTGATGACCGGCATCGAATTCAACAAGGACGGTTACACCCGCAAAACCTCCGCGCATCTCCTGGGCATTGATTTGAAAGCGCCGATTGATGCGTCGCTCGACATTCCCGAAATCATCGAACAAATCCATCGGCAAGGCGCCCTGGCCGTGGCTTCACACCCGCACATCATGAAAAGTGAATGGGGCAAAAATACCCTGTACCTCTGGGAGAACCAGGAGAAATTCGCCCCGCTGCTCGATGCCTGGGAAATCGCCAACCGCAACAACATCTTCAACGACATCGGCCTCAAACGTCTGCCGTTCATTGCCAACAGCGATTTCCATAAACCCAAACATATCTACTCCTGGAAAACGCTCATCCATTGCGAGAAAGACCCCGAGGCCATCAAGGATTGCATCCGCCGCAATGAACACGTGGCCATCACCCTCTACCGCGATTTCGCCAACGCCGCCACCACCAGCGCCCGGCACGGTTTTGATTCACCCCCTGCGCCGGTTCCCTATTTTCAGGGCCGGCTCCCCTTGCACGCCATCAACTCGTAGCAGGACTTCAACATCCTGCTGAGGATAGTTGACCTGAACCTGACTTTTACGAAGGGGAATTTAATTGGTGTAAATCCGTGAAATCTGGGTCTGACAACTTTCGCGCAAATCCGCGTCTTTCACGGATTGAAAATTGTCGGCGACGACGTAAGGAGTCTCTGGCTGGAATGAGTCTCTTTACCTCGATTCCCAAGTTCAGTATCCCAGTTCCTTTTTCCGTTCCGCCGCGGTCGGCAACGGCTCCTGCTTCTTCAACAACGCTTCCTTCCCCGCCGACTTCACCTGCCTGGCCTGGGCCGCGTTGAATTCAATATCCGCCTTGAACTCCGCCGGCACATCCGCCTCGGCGTAGATGGCTTCGACAGGGCATTCCGCCACGCACGCCTGGCAGTCAATGCACTCTTCCGGATGAATCACCAGTTGATTGTCCAGTTCGTAAAAGCACGCCACCGGGCAGACCTCCACACAATCGGTGAATTTGCATTTAACGCATTTGTTGGTAATAACGTGTGCCATAATCAATCCCTCCGACCTTATTTTCCTTGTAAGCTCCCGCTTATCGGGCAAGTTTGCAAATGTTTTTTCATTCACACCCGCGCGCCCGCTCGGTTCTGCCCACCCGGCGGCGCAAAATTGAATGGAAAAAATCGGCCGGATTGTGGAATATTAAGCCATGGCACAGTCAGATAAAGAGAACGTCGCCCGCCCGATCACCCCGATGGAGGAAATCCAGAAAAGCTGGCACAGCCTCGCGGCCAGGGTGGACCAGCTCGAAACCGAACGCACCGCGCTCGAACACGAAAACAAGGCGCTGCGGGCGCTCCTGGAAAAGGCCATCGAACACCGCCAGAAATCACACGCTGAACTGGTCAACCTCCTCGCCGGCCTGGTCAGTAAACTCCCCATCAACGACGTCGGTGTGGTCGTTTCCCGGCTGGTGGAACACAGCACCCACGTCAACGAAGTCTGCGCCGCCCTGGCCAACGGCAAAATTGAAGGCAACGTGCTCCAACCCGCCATCCTGAAGGTACTGGAACAGACCAAACGCGACCTCGCCGCCGCCGTAAAACCCACCGTCGAGGAACTGGCCCGCCTGGATACGCCGCTCGAAACGAAAATGCTCCAGTCACTGGTCGCGCAGCCCGACCTGTTCTTTGCCCAGGAAACCATCCGGGCCAATCGTTGTTTCGTGAAAGGCCAGGTGCCGCGCGAAAGAATCATCCGGGAATTCGGCGAACCGGCCCTGGCCCTCTTTAATGATCTGACCACCGACCCGAAGCTCAATCCGCGCCCCAAACCGGAGGAAATTGTGCTCGGTTTCAAGAATGAGTTCGAGGCCTTGCTCCAGCAGGACGCCTCTCTGTCGGCAGACCAACGAAAGGAACTGCTCGCCTTGCACCGGAAAATTCAGCGCAGCAAGACCTCCTCCGCCGAGGCCCAGGCGCAGAAAAACGTTTTCCTTAAACTCTCGTTCATCCTCGAACTGCTTCACTACTACAACCACCAGAACACCGAATCACCCGAAGGCACGTTCGCCCAGCGCCTGCCGGCCGTGATTGAGCAGTTGGTCATTGCCAGCGACCATGACAACCTCGATGAGAAATTGATCCAGCAGGCGGAAAGCCTCCTGGCCTTTGTCGCCGGGCCGGACCAGCGCCTGATGATTGTCAACAACATCGGCAAAGGCGGCCGCGCGGGCCGGACCCTGAAATTTGTCCTCACCCTCCGCATGGAAAAGGTGCCCGAACTGGATGGCGTCATCGCCACCCTGGTCAAACATCTCATCCCCGCCCAAAAAGCGCCGCCACCGCAACAGATCTCCGCCGTGCTGCGGCTGATCCGGCCCGAAATGCAACAGCACATGGTCAAAGCCATCGCCACTTCCACCCGCATCCGTAAAGACGAGGCCGAAGCGCTCGCCGTGGCGATAGGCAAGGAACTCGGCTTGAAAGACATCGAGGCCGCATTGAAAAAGCCGGAGGTCGCCGTGACGCCGGAACTGGAACAGCAGATGGCCTGGGAAAACATCAAGGCCCGCCTGACGCAACGCGCGGCGCCCACGGATATCGCCACGGCCATCCGCGACCGGTTACATGCCAAATACGACGCCGATGAAGTCAAACAAAGCTGGCTGGCCTTGACCGCCGCCGAACCGATGGCCCTGGTTCGCATCTTTTGCCTGCTGCCCTATCTACCCGACGGACAAACCGACCCCATGGCCCAGGCCATCATGGAATCCTACGTCTCCCGCCTGACACATGAGAAATATGCGGAAACCTACGCCAAGGTCGTGCACGCCCTGCGGAACCTGTTCAAGGTGAAACCGGACAGCCCCGCGCTGGTGAATTTTATCTCCCTGGTCAAATGGGTGAACGCGGAGGCCGCCGCCCGCCTGAGCCAGGACATTGGCCTGCCAGCCCGGTGAATTCGCAAACGCAACCGGGTCAGCCCACGTCGGTGGGGCGAGGCTGCCGACGAGCCGTGACTCGAATTCCCGGTGGGGCGAGGCTACTGACGAGCCGAATTCTTCCAGTCCCGTAGCCGTGTAGCCGCGTTTGTGAAAACGCGGAACCCTTCCACTCCCGTAGTTGCTCTTGTCAAACCTCGCTGTAGCGGCGCGTCTGTGACCGCCGCCTCTCCTCGATAAGTTGACCTTG
>DATJNM010000077.1:0-14590 GCA_035508155.1 Candidatus Sulfopaludibacter sp.
GCACCTTGCGCAACGAGCAGATGGGAAACGCCACCGGTCTCCAGAATCTGGTTCGCAACATCGGCGGCAGCGTCGGCCTTTCCTATGTTTCCACCATGTTGCAACGCTATTCGCAAGCACATCAAGCGATGATGGTTGGACAATTGTCGCCTCTGAATCCTGAATACCAACAACACCTCGGGTTTGCTCAAAACTTGTTGGAGCTGCACTTTGATCCGGCCGACGCCCTGGCCCGGGGGCGCGATTTGCTTTATGGCACGATGCTCCAACAATCCAGTTATTGGGCGTTCATGAATATGTTCTACGTCGTGGCCTGCCTTTGCGCGGTATGTCTTCTGTGCGTGTTTGTTTTTGAAAGACCAAGGCAGGTCCACGCGGTGGCGTTGGCTGAATGATATAGTGATGCCATGAAACAAATCCTTCTCATTGACCGGGAATTTGGCGCGGGCGGCAGCGCCATCGGCGAAAAACTCGCGACGCGCCTGAACTGGCAATTGTTCGACGACACCTTAAGCCAGGAAATCGCCCGGCTGGCAAAAATTCCGGTTGACGTTTGCCGGCGGCGCGAAATGCGCACGGATCCCTGGCTGCAACGGCTGGTCAACTTGATTTGGAAAGGGACGTTTGATCGGAACCTGCCGTCGCCGGATCTGGCCATTTTGAATTCAGACCGGCTGGTGTCCATCGTCCAAAGTGTCATCGAACAGGCCGCGGAAAAGAAACCCTGCGTCATTGTGGGACGCGGCGCGCCGTATTTTCTGCGCCAGCGCACGGACATCCTTTCCGTTTTTCTATATGCCTCGCGCGAACTCAAGTTCTGCCGCGTGTTCAAGCGTGTCGGTGATGAAAAGGAAGCCGTCAATCTGGTGGATTCCATGGATGACGACCGCCGGAAGTTCGTGAAACACTACTTCGGTCACGAGTGGCCGAACCGCCAGCTTTTCCACGCCATGTTCAACACGGGCATGGGAGACGACCACACCGTCGAGGCGATCATGCGTCTGCTGAACGACGTCAACCAGGGCGAAGGGGCGGGCAAGACATGAAACCGAAGATGGTCATAACGGCAATGTGCCTGGCGCTTCTGACCGGGTGCGCCGTCGGGCCGAACTACCGGCAGCCCAATATGAGCACGCCGTCAACTTGGGCGTCGCCTCTGGCGGATGGCGAAACCAACAGCCCCGCCAATCTGGCCGCGTGGTGGAAAAATTTCAACGACACCAATCTGGATTCGCTCATGGCAACGGCAGTGGAATCCAATCTTACTCTGCGCATAGCCGAGGCCCATGTGCGCGAGGCCCGCGCCGAACGCGGCGTGGTCGCCGGCGGCTTGTGGCCTTCGATTGGCAGTTCGGCCTCGTATTCCCGGAATCGCTATGGCGCCAATTCGTTTCCCCCACTAGCCGGTTTTGGCGTTCCCCTGGACTACAATCTATACAACGCCGGTTTCGATGCCGCCTGGGAACTCGACATTTTTGGCGGCACACGGCGGGCCGTGGAAGCCGCCAACGCGGAAATCGGCGCGGCGGAATACAACCAGCACGACGTGCTGGTTTCATTGCTGGCGGAAGTCGCCCGGAACTACATCGGGGCGCGCAGCTACCAACAACGCCTCGCCATCACACGCGACAACCTTAGGGTTCAACGGGAAATCCTGGACCTGACCAGCAACCGTTTTCAAAACGGACTCAACAGCGATCTTGACGTGCAACAGGCGACGGCGGTTCTGACTTCGACTGAAGCGCAGGTGCCTTCGCTGGAAACCGGTTTCCGGCAGAATGTTTATGCGCTCGCCGTCCTGCTGGCCCAACCGCCAGGCGAGCTGGTGGACGAAATGTCCGCTGCAAAACCCATCCCGATCACACCGCCAACGGTGCCGGTGGGATTACCGTCCGATTTGCTGCAGCGCCGACCTGATGTTCAGCGCGCTGAACGTGAACTGGCTGCCGCGACCGCGCGCATCGGTGTGGCCAAGGCGGATTACTTCCCAAAATTTTCGCTGACGGGCTTTACCGCCTTGGAAAGCGTATCGGCGAGTGACTGGTTTGATTATGACAGCCGGGCCTGGTCCGCCGGGCCGACGGTGCAATGGGAATTGTTTGAAGCCGGCAGCATCCGCGCCAATGTCCGCGTCCAGAACGCCCGTCAGGAACAGGCATTGGATGTGTATCAACAAACGGTGCTGGTCGCGCTGGAGGAGGCCGAGAACGCGCTCACCGCTTACGCCAAGGAACAGGTCCGGCGCGAATCGCTGGCGCAGTCGGTGGAGGCAAACCGGCAGGCGCTCGAACTGTCCACCCAGCTTTACAAGAGCGGCTTGGCGGATTTCCTGCGCGTGCTGGATTCCGAACGTTCCCTTTACGCGGCGCAGGACGCGCTGGTCCAAAGCGATCAAGCTGTTTCCGTGAACCTGGTCCAACTTTACAAGGCGCTCGGCGGCGGCTGGCAGAACGAAACCGGTTCGTCCCTAGCGTCGGCAGAAAGTCATCACCAATGAACACCAGCCAGTTTCTCATCAGCCACGGTTTGCCGATTGTATTTGCGGCCGTGTTCCTGGAGCAAATGGGTTTGCCGGTGCCGGCGTTTCCCTGGTTGCTGGCGGCAGGTGCGTTTGCCGCCAGCGGGAAATTCGACTTCTGGTTGGCCCTGGCGGCCGTGGTCATCGCGTGTCTGATAGCCGACGGCTTTTGGTTTTATCTGGGCCGCCGCCGTGGCAGCCAGGTCTTGGGGCTGCTGTGCCGCATGTCCTTGGAACCGGACTCGTGCGTTCGGCGGACGGTGAATGTCTTCACCCGTTACGGTTGGCGCGGCGTGCTAATTGCGAAATTTGTCCCCGGCATCAGCACCGTGACGCCGCCGCTGGCGGGAATGTCCGGCTTCGGCGCCGGCCGGTTCCTGCTCTTCGACGGCGCCGGCTCGTTGCTCTACTGCGGCGTTTTCATCGTGCTGGGCTATTTCTTCACCAACCAGATTGAACAAATCGGCGCCGCGATTTCCCGTATTGGTGGGAGTGCATTGGACCTGCTCATCGCGATTTCCGTGTTATACATCGGCTACAAATACTGGCAGCGGCAGCGTCTGCTGCGCGAATTGCGCACGGCGCGAATCACGGTGGCCGAATTGCGCGAGAAGCAGGAAGCCGGCGAAGCCCTGGTCATTCTCGATATGAGGTCGCGCGCGGAACTGGAACTGGACCCGTCCATCATCAGCGGCGCGATGCATTTGGGCGTGGAGGAAATCGCAAAACGCCAGCATGAATTTCCCCGCGACCGGGACATCATTGTTTATTGTGCGTGTCCGAACGAAGTGACGGCAGCGCGGGTGGCTTTGACGCTTCAGCGCCAGGGCTTTACGCGCGTCCGGCCCCTGCTCGGAGGGGTTGACGCGTGGCGCCAAAACAATTTTCCGATGGATATCTGGAAAGCAAAAGTAACAACGGCGGCGGGCAACAATGTCGCCGGTCCGGAACCTGCCTCGGTCAACACGTCAAATGAGTCAGTTTTCGTTGGCAGTAAAAAACATCCCACAACCACTAGCAATGAAGAAACCACATGAAAACCAAACAAAACAAGACCGTCATCGCGACCGCAAAATCATCAGCTGATCCGGATCTACGCCTGCAAATTGGGCAGCGGGCCTACGAAATCTGGGAGGCTGGCGGTAGCCGCCACGGCGAAGACATCACGCATTGGCTGCAAGCTGAAACTGAAGTCCTCGAACAGCGGCGTCAGACCGACGCGGGAGGATCCCCTGCCAGCGCCTGAAAGTCGCCGTGTTGTTCATGGCCTACCGGAGAAAAAAAGCATGACTGTATCTTCCGAAAATCATGTCGCATTCGGCGCGCCTGGCATTGAGCCGCGCTGGACTTCCAGTGCCAAGGAAGGCGTGGGCACGGCTTATCACACCAGTTGCCGGCTCTGGTTCACGATCAGCCACGGAATCGTGAACGAGATATACTACCCGAACGTGGACCGGCCCAACACGCGCGACTTTCAGTTCCTCATTACCGATGGCGAAACCTTTTGCCACGAGGAAAAGCGCCACCTCGACCACCGGATCGAATATCCGGAACATGACTGCCTGCTCTATCGCCTGACCAACTCGGACCCGGACGGTCGTTACCGGCTGGTGAAGCACGTGCTTACGGACCCCCATCGGTCGGTCCTGCTAGTGCACACCCGGCTTGAGGTGAAGGACGAGTCGCTCCGCGGGAAGCTGCGGCTGTACTCATTGATGGCACCGCAGGGTGCGCGCAATTCCGCCTGGTGCTCTGAAATCGGAGCCAGCGCGTTGCTCCACGCCCAACGCGGAGGTGTGCATCTGGTTATGGGCAGCACTTGTGGATTCACGCGCCGCTCAGTCGGCTATGTCGGCACCAGCGATGGCTGGCAGGATTTAGTGAACGACTTCAAGATGGATTGGGAATTTCGCGTCGCCGAGCAGGGCAACATCGCGCTGACCGGGGAAATTGAGCCGCCGGCCAGCGGTGAGTTCACCGTTGCCATTGCCTGTGGCGGGAGCTATCAGAGCACCGTCGCCAAGTTGCTCCAATCGCTGGCGGATCCGTTCGAGACTCATCGCCAGGGCTATGTCCGCCAGTGGCAGCGCGCGGTGGTGAATCCGAAGTTCGATTTCAGCGAGCACACTTGCGACGGCGGCCATACGTATCGGCTGAGCCGATGCGTTTTGCTGACTCACGAAGACAAGGTTTTCCAGGGCGCCATGGTCGCCTCGATGAGCATTCCCTGGGGCGAAACCAAGTCGGACAATGACCGGGGCGGTTACCATCTGGTCTGGACCCGTGACTTGGTGCAAAGCGCGACCGCGCTTCTGGCGACGGGTCAGACCAACACGCCGTTGCGCGCCTTGATCTGGCTGGCAGCCATTCAGCATAAGGACGGCAGCTTCCCTCAAAATAGCTGGATTGACGGAACCGCTTATTGGTCGGGCGTGCAACTCGACGAAATTGCCGCGCCGCTCCTGCTGGCTTGGCGCCTCTACAAAAACGACGTTTCGCTGAATCTCTTCAATCCCCGCGTGATGATGGTGCGGGCTGCGGCCTATCTAATCCTGCAAGGACCTGTCACCTGTCAGGAAAGATGGGAGGAAAACGCCGGCTATTCGCCTTCGACACTGGCCACGGTCATCGCAGCGCTTGTCTGCGCGGCGGAGCTTGCCAGGGAACATCACCACTTGGAGACTGCTGAATTTATCTTTGCCTACGCTGACTGGCTCGTGGCCCATCTCGATGAATGGACGGTCACGACGAAAGGCGAACTGGTTTCCGGGTTTCCACGCCATTACATCAGGATCAATCCCACCGACTCTCATGCGCCCGATCCTCACCCGGATCCGAATGCAACGATGATTCAACTTGCCAACGGTGGCGGACTCCATCCGAGCCGGAATGTGGTGGGCGGCGATTTTCTCCATCTGGTCCGGCTCGGCATCCGGAGTCCGAACGATCCTATCATTCGTGATTCGATCGAAGTCATTGACCGCGTGATTAAACGTGACCTGCCTCAAGGCCCCGGTTGGCGTCGTTACAACCAGGATGGCTACGGGCAAAAGGATGATGGCGACGCGTTTGACGGGATGGGTGTTGGCCGATGCTGGCCGATTTTGACCGGGGAACGCGGGCATTACGAACTGGCCGCCGGCCGCGATCCCAAACCGTTCATTGCCGCAATGGAAAGCTTTGCCAACCAAGGCAGTATGCTCACCGAACAACTTTGGGACGCAGAGGATCTTGAGGAAAGCTGTATGAAACGCGGCTTGCCGACCGGCGCGGCGATGCCGCTTTGCTGGTCGCACGCCGAATACATTTCCCTCGTGCGCAGCCGTCGGGACGGCGTTTGCTTCGATCGGGTCGAACCGGCGTTCCAACGTTATGTGGCCAACCCCGTGCCGGGCCGGCACGAGATTTGGAGCCTTCGCCACCAACTACAAAAAATGCCCCACGGAAAAATTCTGCGAATCATCCTGGCGTCGGAGGCAACCGTCGTCTGGTCCGCTGACGGCTGGACGCACACCAACAAGACTGACACCACCCATGAAGGCGGCCTGAACCTGTGGTTCGCGGATTTTCCAACTGCGGGTTTAACGGCCCATTCTGTGATCGAATTCACCTTCTTTTGGACACAAGAGCAACGATGGGAAGGCCGAAACTGGCAAGTGAAGGTGTCATGAATGGCGCAACGGCACAAAATGACTTGGACACCGACCTGCAATTCGGGCCTCCTGGCTCGGCTCGCCTGACGCTTCGTGGCCGGTTGAATGCGCAAACAACCGTGACCTGCTGGGACCATCTGGAACAGGAGTTGCGGAGCGTGAAACTTGCAATACTCGACGTGGACGCCAGCGGTCTGCGAGTGTGCGATGGCGCTGGTCTGGCGTTGCTTCGTTACTTGAACATGGGGCGAATGACGCCGGGAGCGTCCGTTTCAGTGAGCGGGTTGGAAGCAGGGCTGGAACAAATCTTTCGCGCGTTTACCCAGGAGGACTACGAAGCGTTCCGTCCGCCGACGCGAGTCAAATGCCACCCTCTGCCCGAAGAAGTAGGCTGTGCTGTGCGGCAGGCGGCTTCGGATTTGCGCGAACAGGTTGAGTTTCTGGGAAGTGTTGCCGGCAACCTGTTGCCGACTCTCCTGAAGCGAAAACGAATGCGCTGGCAGGAGGTCCGCCGGATTTTTGAATCGGCCGGCGCAAACGCCGTCCCCATCGTCTCGCTCGTCAGCATTCTGGTGGGCATGATCATTGCCTTCGAAGCCGCCCAACCACTGGCGCAGTTTGGCGCCCAAATCTTTGTGGTGAACATGATCGGGCTGGTGATGGTGCGCGAACTGGGTCCACTGCTCGCAGCGGTCCTGCTCGCTGGGCGCTCCGGTTCGGCGTTTGCGGCGGAAATTGGCACGATGAAAGTCAACGAGGAACTGGACGCGCTGCAAACCCTCGGTCTTGATCCCATTCGTTTTCTGGTCATCCAACGCATCACCGCTGCAATCCTGCTGACACCGCTGCTGACCTTCTACGCAAGCTTTCTGGGCGTTGTTGGCGGCGTGTTGGTTGCACTGGGTTTGGGGTTTCCCTTGTCGCTGATTTTTCACCAACTGACCTCCGCAGTCCGGTTGAGTGATATCGCCTTGGGCACGGCCAAGGGCGTGGTGTTCGGCGCGATTGTCTCCGCCGTCGGTTGCCTGCGCGGACTGCAGACACAACAAGGCCCGAGCGCGGTCGGGGTTTCGACCACGCGCGCGGTGGTGACGAGCATCGTGCTGATTGTCATCGCCGACGCCATATTTTCCATTCTCTTTTTCGTCCTGAAACGATGAACGACACAGATGAAATCATCATTACCGTGCGCAACCTCAAGGTTGGGTACGCAGAGAACGTTATTCTCCAGAACATCAATTTTGAGGTGCGAGAGGGTGAAGTGTTCGTGATTTTGGGCGGGTCGGGCAGCGGCAAGAGCACGCTGCTGAAGAACCTGATCGGGCTCTATACGCCGCTGGAAGGCGAGGTGTGGATTGAAGGAGGCAATCTCATTGCGGCCAAGGGTGACGAACGCCGGCATCTGCTGCGAAAGTTCGGCGTGACGTATCAGAGCGGCGCCTTGTTCGGCTCGATGAGCGTATTGGAAAATGTGCGCCTGCCGCTGGACGAGCTATCGGACCTCCCCGAACCTTTGAAAGAGTTGGCGGCGCTGGCCAAGTTGAAATTGGTTGGACTGGCTGCGGCGGCCCAGAAATTACCTTCCGAGTTAAGCGGTGGCATGCAGAAGCGGGCCGCCATTGCGCGGGCGATGGCGCTGGACCCGGGAATACTGTTCCTGGATGAGCCCTCGGCAGGATTGGATCCGGTCACGTCGGCAGACCTGGACCTCTTGATCAAGGAGCTGGCCCATCATTTCGGGATCACCTTCGTCATCGTGACGCATGAACTGGCCAGCATTTACGAAATCGCCGACCGCGTCATCATGCTCGACAGCCACGCCCGGACCATCGTCGCCCAGGGCTTGCCTGCCGAACTGCGTGATCACTCTGCCGATCCCTGGGTGCGTCGCTTTTTTAACCGCCAACCGGATGCGGTCGCTTCCGGACTCCATCTTTAGAACGCCATGAGCCAGCCCATCAACAATTTCAAACTCGGTTTATTCGCCCTCGGCGGAGTGGCGCTGCTGGTCGCTGGCCTTCTGGCGTTTGGCGCGAGGAGTTATTTTGAACCGACGAGCGAGTTTGAAACCTACATTAAGGGCGACGTGACCGGATTGGAAGTTGGCTCCGCCGTAGAACTCCGCGGAGTGCGCGTGGGGAAGGTAAACGGCATTGATTTTTCCTGGACCGAATACGAGCCGACCCAGCCCAGTTATATCGTCGTGGATTTTGAAATGCGCAACGACATCGCGCCAGGCTCGCCCGGCGCGGCACGAAACGAGTTGCTCCAGTCCGCCATCAAGCAGGGCCTTCGGGCGCGCGTCAAAGCCAAAGGTATCACCGGTACCAGCGTCCTCTCACTTGAATATGTGGACCCAACCGAAAACCTGCCTGTACAGGTGCCTTGGACACCCCGCTACACCTATATTCCGTCCGCTCCCGGCGAGTTTGGCGAGTTGCTCGCCTCGGTGGAAAAAACGCTGCACAACGTCGAGAGCCTCGATTTCAATGCCATGAATCAACTCCTCTTGGGCGACTTGAAGTCAGCGGGTCAAGTCTTGGATAACGCAAGTCAATTCAATTTTGGCACATTGAGCACGAATGCCGATTCCTTGCTGACCGACTTGCAGAGCAGCAATGCCAAACTGAAAGCCCTTATCCAGGACACCGACAACACGATTCAGAAGGTGAAGTTGGAGAGATTGACTCACGATTTGGACAGCCTAGTTGGTCAACTGCAAGATGTGGTCTCAAGGGTGGGGCCGGGCGTGGCGAGCATTGATTTTAATGCGTTGAACCAGACGCTTGCGAGTACCCGGCAAACCATCCGTGACATGGATGACGTTCTCGCCGAACTCAAACAATACCCATCCGGTTTTCTTTTCGGAAAGCCGCCGGCCCCAGTTCAAGGGGTAGAAACCTCCGGAACACGATGAAACATCACGAATATTTCAGCGCCACGACAGCTTTCTATCGCCGCTCTCGATGGGTCGTCTGGATTTCCAGCGCCATTCTGTTGACGCTTGCATTCACATTCTGCGGCTGTGTGTCAAGACCGGCTCTGAACAACCAAACCTTTGCCTTCAGCATACCGGCGTTGCCCGCCACAAACGGCGTTCCGAATGGCCGTATCCTCGAAATCAGGATCCTGCAAATCGCACCTCCCTTTGATGGGCGCTCACTGATTTACCGGACGGGCGAATTTTCCTACCAACGCGATCCGTATGCCGAGTTTCTGGGTCTGCCGGCGGAAGGAATGGCTGGCCCCGTCAGTGAAATGCTCCGTCGTGACGGCGGCTTCAGCGAGGTTGTTCAACCGGGCAGCGCGGCCAAGCCGGACACTTTTGTCGAGATAACAATCAACCAACTTTACGGCGACATTCGCAAACCGCGAAGTCCCTATGCCGTCATGGCAATGCAACTGACATTTATGGACGCGACCAACGGACTGCCTGGGAAGGTCATTATTCAACGAAATTATTCAAGCCGGATTCCCATGAACTTGACAACCCCGGCCGCGCTGATGGAAGGTTGGAACCAAGCTTTGGCCGGCATCTTGGCTGAAGCGGCTTCGGACTTCCGAAATCGGGAAAGTGAAGGGAAAGGTTATGAGACGAATGGAGGCAGTTTAACACAAAAATCATCCGAAACACCATGACGGTTCTTCCATCAGTGCATTTAGCGCGCCATGGCGAAACGGCTTGGAGCCTGACAGGGCAGCATACTGGACTTACCGATCTGCCATTGACGGAGCAAGGCGAACGCAACGCCCGGCGGCTGGGAGACCGCTTGGTGGGACTGGTCTTCGAGAAAGTATTCACCAGTTCCCTGCAACGCACCCGACGAACCTGCGAATTAGCCGGCTTCGGCAATGTTGCCGAAATTGATCGCAATCTGGTCGAGTGGAACTATGGCGATTATGAAGGGCTGCGGACGACCGAGATTCTGTCGAAGCGGCCGGATTGGCAACTATTCCGCGACGGCTGTCCGGGCGGCGAATCGCCGGAACAAATCGGCGCGCGGGCCGATGCAGTCGTGACCCGTTTGCGCGCGATCAGCGGCAATGTGCTTGTTTTTTCGAGCGGACACTTCCTCCGAGTGCTCACCGTCCGCTGGCTTGGACTCGAACCGGCCACCGGAAGATTCCTCATGTTGAATACCGGGAGCTTGAGCGTGCTCGGTTACGAAAATTTCCTCTCCCGGCCGGCAATCCGGCTATGGAATGACACCGGCCATCTTGACAACGAATCAAACCAGAAATCAAAAACATGAAAGCCACGCAATTATTGCACAATCTGGGCCAGAGCCTCTGGCTCGACAACATCACTCGCGACCTGCTGAACAACGGCACGCTCGAACGTTATATTAACGAGCTCTCGGTGACGGGGCTCACCTCCAACCCGACCATTTTTGATCACGCCATCAAGAACAGCACGGCCTACGACGCGGCGATTCTTGAAGGGCTGGAGCAAGGCTGGTCCGGCGAAACGCTCTTCTTCGGATTGGCGCTTGATGATCTGACCCGGGCCGCTGACCTCTTTGGTCCGGTCCATGAACGCACGAACGGCCTGGACGGCTGGGTGTCGCTCGAGGTCTCGCCGTTGCTGGCGCATGACACGACCCGCACGATTGCTGCGGCCAAGGAACTTTCCGCCCGGTCGGGCCGCTCCAATCTGTTTATCAAAATTCCCGGAACGCCCGAAGGTTTGCCGGCCATCGAGGAGGCGATTTTTGCCGGCGTGCCGGTCAATGTAACGTTGCTGTTTTCCCGGGAGCAATATCTTGCAGCCGCAGACGCATGGCTGCGCGGCATCGAACGGCGCATTGCCGCCGGACTGAATCCATTGGTGGATTCAGTGGCGTCAGTCTTCATCAGTCGCTGGGACACAGCGGCAGCGGGCAAAATTTCCGAGCCGCTGAACAATCGGCTCGGCATCGCCATTGCTGGTCGTACTTACAGGGCGTATCTGGACCTGTTGATCAGTCCACGCTGGAGGCGGGTGTTCAATGCCGGTGCCCGTCCGCAACGGCTGTTGTGGGCCAGCACCGGAACCAAGGATCCCAAGGCGTCCGACATCCTTTACATCAAGGGTCTCACCGCGCCGTTCACGATCAATACGATGCCCGAAGCGACCCTGAAAGCGTTTGCGGAACATGGTGAAGCCGGTCCAATCATGGCGGCGGACGGCGTGGCGGCTGAAAAGGTGTTGGCCCAGTTCGCCCAGGCAGGCGTTGACGTGAACGACCTCGCTGCTCAATTGCAGGATGAAGGTGCCAAGGCGTTCGTGAAATCCTGGAATGACTTGCTGGCAGTCATCGAATCCAAGTGCTCCTTGCTCAAACAGGCCGCTTAAGAAAATGAACCAACCGATGAAAATACTGGTTGTTGATATTGGTGGAACTCATGTCAAAGTCCTGGCCACCGGCCAGGAAACTCACCGGGAATTTGTTTCCGGGCGAACGCTTACGCCCAAACGGATGGTTGCAAAAGTCCGGCAGCTCGTCGCGGATTGGAAATACGACGCCATATCCATCGGCTACCCCGGCCCGGTCATCCACAACCGGCCAATGTCCGATCCCTGGAATCTTGGAAACGGCTGGATGGGATTTGACTTCGCGGCGGCGTTCAAACGTCCAGTCAAGGTCATCAACGATGCGGCGATGCAAGCGTTGGGCAGTTATCGCCGCGGCAAAATGCTATTTCTGGGTTTGGGCACCGGGCTCGGTTCGGCGTTAATTGTTGACGGCATTGTCGAGCCGATGGAATTAGGCCATTTGCCCTACAAAAAGGCCACGTTTGAAGATTATGTCGGACTTCGCGGGCTGGAAAAATACGGCAGGAAGAAGTGGCGGCGCTGTGTGGCCGACGTGGTCGAACGCCTGGTCGCTGCGATCGAACCCGACGAAGTGGTCTTGGGCGGCGGGAATGTTCACAGATTGAAAAAATTGCCTCCCGGTTGTCGCGCTGGGGACAATGACAACGCATTCAGAGGTGGATTCCGCCTGTGGGACAATACGCGCAGAGGCCTGTCTTCAAACAAAAGGAACAAGAGTTAAGGAGGATGCCATGACAAAAATAATTAAGAGTGCGGCAATAACCAATCAATTATCAAAGAGGAACAAAGCCTGGAAAGCATTGGCCAGTCACCTTCCAAAGGTGCGTGACCTGCATTTGCGCGAACTCTTCGCCGAAGATCCGCAGCGTGGCAGGCGCATGACCGCCGAGGCGGCAGGCCTGTTTCTGGATTACTCAAAGAACCGCGTCACCGGCCAGACGCTGAAGCTACTGTTTGAATTGGCCATGGAATCGGGTCTGCTTGCAAAGATTGACGCCATGTTCGGCGGCGAAAAAATCAATGTTACCGAAGACCGCGCCGTTCTGCACGTGGCGTTACGCCAGCCCAGGAACGGATCTATTTTCACCGATGGAAAAAATGTGGTGCCCGATGTTCATGCGGTTCTGGACAAGATGGAAGCCTTTTTCAAACGCATTCGCAGCGGTGAATGGAAGGGGCATACCGGCAAACCGATTCGCAACATTGTCAATATCGGCATCGGCGGCTCCGACCTGGGGCCGGTGATGGCGTATGAGGCGCTCAAGCATTACAGCGAGCGCAGCCTGACGTTCCGTTTTGTTTCCAACGTGGATGGCATTGATTTCGTGGAAGCGACACGCGACCTGGATCCAGCCGAAACTCTGTTCATCGTTTCGTCAAAAACTTTCACCACGTTGGAAACAATGACCAATGCGGAAAGTGCGCGCAGCTGGTTGCTTGACGGGCTGGGCAGTGAAAAAAAGGCCGTGGCCAAACATTTCGTGGCCGTCTCGACCAACGCGAAGAAGGTGTCCATTTTTGGCATTGATACGGCCAACATGTTCGGATTCTGGGATTGGGTCGGCGGCCGTTACTCCATGGACTCAGCCATCGGCCTCTCGACCATGCTGGCCATCGGGCCGGAGCATTACCGTTCGATGCTCGCCGGCTTTCATGCGATGGATGAGCATTTCCGCACCGCGCCTTTTGAGAAAAACCTGCCAGTGCTCATGGGTTTGCTGGCGATTTGGAACAACGACTTTCTCGACGCGCACACCGTCGCAGTCCTGCCGTACGAACAATACTTGAAGCGGTTTCCCGCCTACCTGCAACAATTGACGATGGAAAGCAACGGCAAGCATGTCACGCTTGATGGGAAGAAAGTTGAATACCAGACGGGCCCGATTTACTGGGGCGAACCCGGCACCAACGGCCAACACTCATTTTATCAATTGATCCATCAAGGCACGCGGCTGATTCCGTGTGACTTCATCGCCTTCGCGCAGTCGCTGACGCCGTTAGGCCGGCATCATGACATGTTGTTGGCCAATGTATTTGCCCAGACTGAGGCGCTGGCGTTCGGCAAGACTCGGGAGGAAGTCAAAGCAGAAGGCACGCCGGACTGGCTGACGCCACATCGCGTCTTTGAAGGCAACCGTCCGTCAAACACGATTCTGGCCGAGCGGCTCACGCCGGGAATTCTCGGCGCGCTGGTGGCGCTTTACGAGCACAGTGTTTTCACACAGGGAGTCATTTGGAACATCAACTCGTTCGACCAGTGGGGAGTTGAACTGGGCAAGGCACTGGCCCAGCGAATCATTCCCGAATTGGAGAGCGCGACGAAACCCAAGCTTCAACACGATAGTTCAACCAACAACCTCATCCGACGTTACCGGAAAATGAAAGAGGCGATATGAGCAAGAAGATTTCAATGCAACTCGGCATGGTGGGACTTGGGCGCATGGGCGCGAACATGGTCCGGCGACTGATCAAAGGTGGCCATCAATGCGTGGTCTATGACCGCGCGGCGCAGGCGGTGGAGGATTTGGCGAAAGAGAAAGCCCTTGGCGCCGCTTCACCCGCCGATTTCGTGAAGAAGCTGGTGAAGCCGCGCGGGGTTTGGCTGATGGTTCCGGCAGGAGTGGTGGACCAAACCATTGCCGAGTTCGTGCCGCTGCTTGAGCCGGGCGACATCCTCATCGACGGCGGTAATTCCTATTACGTGGACGACATCCGACGGGCAAAGGAGCTGGCGTCGAAAAAAATTCATTACGTGGACGTGGGAACCAGCGGCGGCGTCTGGGGTTTGGAGCGCGGCTACTGCATGATGATCGGCGGCGAGAAGGAAGTGGTGCAGCGGCTCGACCCGATTTTCGCCACGCTGGCACCGGGCATCGGCAATATTCCGCGCACGCCGGGACGCGAGAAGCTCGGCGGCACCCCTGAACAGGGCTACCTGCACTGCGGTCCGAATGGTGCCGGCCATTTCGTCAAGATGGTCCACAACGGCATCGAATACGGCATCATGGCCGCCTATGCCGAAGGCTTGGGCGTTTTGAAATCCGCGAACGTGGGGAAAAGGCAAAGCAAAGCGGACGCGGAAACGACGCCGTTGCGTCACCC
>DATJNM010000078.1:0-50758 GCA_035508155.1 Candidatus Sulfopaludibacter sp.
ATAGCTGTTCGGCGCGCCTTGGTACGAGTTAAACCAGCCACTGGCCTGATAGGTGTTTCCTGGGGCGCTATTGAAGGTTTCATAGATGCCGGCCACGTTGTTGGTGGTGGACGGGTCGCCGATGACGGGCCACTCCTTCCAGATCTCATTCCCCGAGTGGGGGTAGATCCCGTCGTTGGAGTCGTTCCCGCCCACGATCCAATAATCTCCAAAATAACCCGGAGGTACCGGTGGTGAAAAATACGTCCAGCCGTTGTAGGCCGGGGGATACGCAAGATGTCCCGAGGGCGCTATCTCAAAACTCGGGTTCACGAGAAGATTGACGGCGCGAGCCGGGCTGGCGGCCAGGATCAGTCCCACGGCAAGAACCATGCATGAATAAGGCAAAATTGTAAACCCGATCCGTTTGCCCGGGGTCCAAAACATCGGGGTGCGGCTTGGTAAATCGTTCATTTGCTTTTTCATAAACGCTGGCATCTCCTACCATCCCGTGGAACGGCCACAGTGCCATTCCAAGAAGAGGGTCTTATGCGAATTATTACAACGGAATTTATCGTTGTCAACATGTTTTTCGGACTAGTCCGATTTTTGATGATGTGCCGATGACCGGCGGATCAGCCGGCGAATTTGTCCCAGTTCCAAATTGCGGTAGTGGGTTACTTTGGTGCAGCGAGGCCACTGACGAGCCAGCTCGCGGGGACGCTCGCCCCACCGAGGCAGGCAAAGTAACCTACTACCCAAATTGCCTTGACCGCCCTATTTTCGATGGTACGATGCAAGTTAAAGGTGCACTAATCTCGAATGAAACGAAGACTGTTTCTTCAAATTCTGCTCCTGATGGTTCACTGGAGCCTCCGCGCTCAACCGGCAACGCCGACCAATGTGGTGGTTTTTTCGGGTGATCAAAGCGCCATCGTGCACTGGGACCTGGATCCGGGACCCAATCTGGCGGGCTATAACGTATCCCGCTCACTCAGCAGTGGCGGGCCGTTCACGCAGTTGAACACTGGATTGCTGGCCACGTTGGGTTACTGCGACCTCAATGTCAGCGACGGGCAGACGTATTATTATCAGGTGACGGCCGTCAACGCGACCTCCCAAACCAGTCCGCCCTCGACCACCGTGTCCACCACCCCCAGTGCGTTTCCCAACGACGACGCCTTTATGAGCTATTTGCAGGAGGCGAATTTCGATTATTTCTGGTACGCGGCGAATCCGGCCAACGGGCTGATCCCCGACCGCTCCACGACGGGTTCGGCGTGCAGCATCGCGTCGGTCGGCTTTGGGCTGACCGCCATCGGGATTGCCATTGACCACGGCTGGATTACCCGGGACCAGGGCGCAGCGCGGGTGTTGACGACGTTGAACACCTTTTGGAACGGGCCGCAAGGCACCAATACCTCCGGTGACATCGGCTACAATGGCTGGTTCTACCACTTCCTGGACATGAACCTGGCCACGCGCTCCGGCAGCTCGGAACTGTCTTCGATTGACACCGCCTTGTTGCTGGGGGGAATCCTTTATGTCAAACAGTACTTCAACGGCACCAATGCTACGGAGACCGGCATCCAGACGACAGCTAGCGCCATCTTCAACCGGGTGAATTGGACCTGGATGTCGCCGGACATCCCGGGCACAAACGGGGTGCGGATGGGGTGGCTCCCCGAAAGCGGCTTCAGCACGTTTGGCGACTGGATCGGGTATGACGAAGGCATGTTGATTTATTTGCTTGGCATTGGCGCAAGCAGCAATTCCCTCCCGGCGGCTTCATGGAACTATTGGACCAGCGGCTATACCTGGGCCACCTACTATGGCTATTCGTACGTCCCGTTTCCGCCTTTGTTCGGGCACGAATACTCGCACTGTTGGATTGACTTCCGCCACGTCGGGGATGCTTACATGAATGCCGAAAGCAGCACCTACTTTGAGAATTCGCACCGGGCGGCGCTGGCCCAACAGGCTTACTGCATCGCGGACCCCGGCGGCTGGGCAGGGTATAACAGCCTCATCTGGGGATTGACCGCATCCGATGATCCCTACGGGTATTCGGCACATGGAGCCCCGCCGGCTGAGAATGACAATGGCACGATCGCGTTTACCGCGTCAGGTGGCGCCATGGCTTTCGCACCCGAGATCTCGTGGCCGTCGTTGAAAAACTTCTACACCAATGGCCGCAAGCGGTTCTGGACACAATACGGCTTCATAGATGCATTTAACCTGAGTGCCGGGTGGTACGACAACGCCGAATTGGGCATTGACCAGGGTCCGATCGTCATCATGATCGAAAACTACCGGAACCAGAACGTCTGGCGCTGGTTCATGCAGAATCCGGAGATCCAAACCGGCTTGCAACGGGCTGGCTTTGTCGCGCTCCCCTTTATGCCGCTCACTGCGCAGGCGCAGCCCGTTCAAAGCAGTATCACCCTGACCTGGCCCGCCACTTCCAACCGGACGTATCAAGTGGAATACTCGACCAACCTGATCTCCTGGTTCACCTCGCCAACCGGGGAAGTGACCGCGACCAATTCCACGGCCAGTTGGACCGATACCGGCCCCCCGGGCACGCTGACTGTGCCTTTTACCGACACCGCGAGATTCTATCGAGTCTTTCAGTACGGCACTCCCTAGTGCTGTTCCCGGGAAACTGTAGCCGCCGACGCGGGGAGGCGGACTTTCTGACGTAAGTTCCGTCCGGTTGGCTCGGCGGCTATGGAAATTATTGAACCGCACTAAGCTGTTGCGAGTCGAAAGGGGGAGGGTCAGATCGCACCAGCCTCGGCGGTTTCCCGGTGCCAATGGGAACAGGAGATGCAGATTTGTCCCCAAAACCGCCGATTTACGGATCTTAACCTCTTCGGTAAATCGGCCGGGGAGCAACCAGGGCAGGGGAACGTTTGCCGCGGATTTCAATTTCAATTTCTGTGCCCGGTTTTGCCAATTCTGGCGGCACGTAACCCATTCCGATGCCGATGCCCAACGACGGACTTTGCGTCCCGCTGGTCACATCGCCAACCCCGGCGCCGTTCGCATAAATCCGATAATGCGGCCGCGGCGGCGCGGATTTTCCGCTCATTTTGAAAGCCGCCAGTTTCTTTTGAACGCCTGCATCCTTTTGACCGGCTAAAACCACGCGCCCGGTGAAATTTCCTTTGTCGAGTGAAACGAAGAATCCGAGACCGGCTTCCATCGGCGTGGTGTCTTCGTCCAGTTCGTGGCCGTAGAGCGGATAGCAGACCTCCGTGCGCAACGTGTCGCGGGCGCCGAGGCCGCACGGCTTCAGGCCGAACGGCCGTCCGGCGGCGAGAATTTTATCCCAGGCCTCTTGGATGGCTTTATCCGAACCGACGATTTCAAATCCGTCCTCTCCGGTATAACCGGTACGCGATACCAACACGCCGCCGTGCTCAAAGTGAAACTCGCCGATCTGGTTTTTCTTCAGATCGGTGGCTCGTTCAACGCGCGTCGCCGAGATGGACGCGCCACTGACGCAATGATTGATGAATTCCTTCACGCGCGGGCCTTGCAGGGCTACGGCCGCGTAATTGTGCGACGCATCGGTGAGTTGCAATTCGCCTCGTTGCGGAAATTTCGCGGCCCGGGTCTGCAACCACGCCACGTCCGCTTCGACCCGTGAGGCATTGATAACGAGCAGGTAAACCTCCTCGCAAAGCCGATACGCGTAGAGATCGTCAATCACGCCGCCACGTTCGTTGCACATCAGCGTGTACTGTCCTTGGCCGGACACGAGCTTGCGAATGTCGTTGGACAGCGTCTGGTTCAGGAAATCCGCCGCTGCCCGACCGCTGACAGTGACTTCGCCCATGTGCGAGATATCGAAGATGCCGGCGGCGCTGCGGACGGCGAGATGCTCCTCGACAATGCTCGTGTACTGAACAGGCATTTCCCAACCGCCGAAATCAATCAATTTCGCGCCCAGCTTCTGGTGCGCGGCGAAAAGTGGCGTGCGGTTCAGCCCCATTTTTCCGTTTTCATCTGCTCTTTGGGCACGCCCATGCCGCGCAAGACCACGTCCTCGGCGAACTCAACCAGTTCATTGGGGCCGCACGCGTAGAAGATCGTGTTGGGCAGATCGTGGACGTGTTCCTTCACCCATTCGGGTGTGATCCGGCCGCGGCGTCCCCGCCACGGATCATTCTCGTCCAGGCGCGTGCAGGTCACGTAAAAGCTGAAGTTGGGATTTTCGATTTCCAACTGATGAAACTCCTGTTGAAAGATGATGCTGCGGGTGGTGCGTACGCTATAGAGCACCGTAATCTTGGTGTCCAGTTTGCGCCGCGTCGCTTCACGCACGAAACCGCGGAACGGGGTCACGCCGGAGCCGCCGGCCACGCAAACGAGATGCTTGTTCGGCTCAAAAACGGGCAGAAATTTCCCAACCGGCGGAATCACCAACAGCTTGTCGCCGGCTTTGGCCCAATCCACCAGCCGCGTCCCCATTTTGCCATCGCGTTTGATGGTCACTTCGTAATAGCCGCGGTCCAGCGCGCAGGACGACAACGAATAGGCGCGCTTGTAATTCGGCGTGTCGGGCCAGTAAAGCGTGATAAATTGTCCGGTCTTAAAATCAGGATCGTAGCCGTCGGGCCACTTGAGCCGGATGGTTTTCGTGTCCGGCAACTCCATCGTCGCCGATTCAATCGGCATTTCAATGACTTCTCTGGCCATAATCGTATAAAAAAAACAACCTTAATAATTTTCTGCGGCCACGGCAAGCACGCGTTGCACCGGGCACTGGGTTACTTTGCCTGCTTCGGTGGGGCGAGCGCACCCGCGAGCCGGCTCGTCGGCAGCCTCGCCCGCCAGAGCGGCCCAACACCTTGCGCCGATACGCGTTGCACCGGCCAGGGCAATTCCTGGAAATCCGGCCTCGTCCCGCCGCCGTTCCTTTTCCGGCCTTTTCTCCGGCCGGGAACTCCGCTCGCACGCTTTCCAACCTGGAACCGAACGTTCGGAAAAGCTCACCCGGATTTGCTTTTTGTTGAACCCAGGTTGAAATACTGTGGGAAGACCCTCCGGTTGGCTCATCTGTTCCCGCCGGTTTCCAGCCGCTGGAGAACTTCCTGCGCAAGCAATTCATAGGCCGCCGAGCCGGAACTGTATTTGTCGTAATGGATAATTGGCTTGCCGAAACTGGGCGCTTCGGCCAGGCGCGTGCTGCGCGGGATGACCGTTTCAAAGACGCGGGAGCCGAGCAGGTTCCGCACTTCGCCCACGACTTCGTTGGAGAGTTTGGTGCGGCCGTCAAACATCGTCATGACGACGCCGAAAATGTCGAGACGCGGATTGGCCCCCGTTTCGCGCAGTTGCGTCAGGACCCGGTTCATCATGGAGATGCCTTCGAGGGCGTAGTACTCGCATTGCAGGGGCACGAGCAAGCCATCCGTGGCGGCGACAAAGGCGTTCAAGGTCAGAACACCCAGGGACGGCGGGCAATCAATGAAGACCATGTCAAAGCGGCCGCTCGCCAGGACCGGCTTGAGGACATCGGCCACGCGCAGAAGGTGATTTTCCAACCGGGCCAGTTCCAGATCGGCGGCGCACAAATCCACTTCGCTGGGCACGACTTCGAGGTGTTCAAAGGGGGTATTTTTAATTTTATCCAGCAAACCGCCTTCGCCCAGCAAAACGCGGTACGCGCTGGAACCCTCGGCTTTATCGAGACCCAGGCCGCTGGTGGCGTTGGCCTGCGGATCGAGGTCAAAAAGCAACACGCGCCGGCCGAGGGCAGCCAGGCAGGCGGCCAGATTGACGGCCGTGGTGGTTTTGCCCACACCGCCTTTCTGATTGGCGATCGCAATTACTTTGGTTGGCACCCGGCCGATTTAATGAAAAGGGCGCGGCGGTTTCAAGTAACAAGCGCGAACCCGTCACCCGGGGAACGTGGAAAAGTCCTGTACGAACCGGAGAAATTAATTACCCGATACCGGGAACGATGCGAGTTGTGCGTTAACCGGCATTTGCCCCAACGCCACCGCAGATGAGTTTTGGAAATTAACCGCGAAATTGGTGCTATTGTCGATGAACATCGGATTGGCCGGCTGCATCATGGTCGTTGGCGTTGCCGAGGCGATCAGGGGAGCGCCTTCCTGCGCGGAGGGCTGCAAAATCGCCTGGGCTGCGAATTCCGGTCGTTGCGCCATCACGGCTCCAAATAACAGCAAACCGCAGAGGGCAGTGGCGAACCCGCCCGCAAATACGGGCTTGGTTTCAAAGGATTGGAGCATATTCAGCAACCAGGGGATGCCGGCGAATAGCCCGGCTTCCTTGCCGGTTTCGCCGGCGCCAATGCGCGCAATCACCTCGCGTGAAAAATTGTTGAAGTATCCCGGGGGGGGCGCCTCGTGGCGCTTCAGCGCCAGCAATCGGCGCAACGACTCAAAGTTCGGCTGATTCTCGTTCATGTTGGTTTCAAATAATCGGACAACCAAGCCTGCAATTGCTGTCGCGCATAAAATAAACGCGACCTGACAGTGCCAATATTACATTCCATGACTTTCGCGATCTCTTCGTGCGATAACCCCTGCACATCATGCAGGACCACGACCAATCTATGTGGTTCAGACAGTTTCATTAAGGCCGTGTTCAATTTTTCTTGCAGCTCGCTCAGGCCGGCTTCGCGCCGCGGAGTTTTATCGGAAACAAAAGCCACCAAGTCGGGATCGTGTTCGGCGTTAAAATCCAAGTCGTTCAGACTCAGGTGGATGCGATTTTTGCGCTGTTTGAGGAAATTAATCGTCTTGTTGACTGCAATCCGGTAAAGCCAGGTATAAAAACTCGAGCCGCCTTTGAATGATTTCAACGCCTGGAACGCTTTGATGAACGATTCCTGAGCGAGGTCGTTGGCGTCTTCATGATTGGAGGTCATGTGATAAACCGTGGCGTAAATGCGCTCCTGATAACGCTGTACCAGCTCATCGTACGCTTCCAGATCTCCCGCACGCGCCCGTTTTACCAACAACTCCTCGTCAGCAGGTGCGGAAGCCCCGGAATCATTGCGTGAGACTGGTTCAGCCATAATCATGGGTACTTAATACTAACAGCCAGCGTGGCGGTTTGTTGCGCCAGGAAATCAGCCAGCTCGGATAAGCCGACGCGCCCATTCGACTCCGGCAGGCGGCGCAGTGATCGCCGGGCTTGGTCCAGAAAATTGGCAATCACCTCGCGCGTCGGCTCAAAGGTTTCGTATTTGTCCAGCAGTTCATTGATTGGCCCGAAATTTTCCGTTTGCCAGTCCTTGACCAAATTTTCCAATTGGAGGCGGTCCGCCACGTTGGCTCGCTCCCAAGCCAGCAACACCGGCCAAGTCAGCTTGCCCTTGGCCAAATCCGTGCCCAGAGATTTTCCCGCCGTTGTCTCCGAGCCGAACAAATCCACGCAATCATCATAAACCTGATAGGCTGTGCCAAAAGCAGTGCCGAAATGCCGCAGCGCCGCGCGGTGCTCAGCGGCCGCTTCGCCCAAAAGCGCCGCCAAATCGCAGGAAAGCGTGAACAGTTCGGCGGTTTTCATTTCAATGACCCGGAAATATTCATGCCTGGAAACTTGAAATTTCCGGCGATGTTGCGTTTGTAAAATTTCGCCGGAGCAAACCGTGTTCGTTGCCATGGCCACGGCACGGCAGACTTCCGGTGTCGGAAAACCGGCCGCCAGCTTCAATGCCTGCGCAAACAGGCAGTCGCCAAAAAGTACCGCGATTTCGTTCCCCCAGTTCGCCGCCAGGGTGAGCCGGCCACGGCGGATTTCGGCCTCGTCCATGACGTCGTCATGGACCAGGGTGGCCAGATGGACCATTTCAATGATGACGGCCGCGTTGATATGGGCGTCGCCGGTTTTACCTGTGGCATTGGCGGCCAGGGCGAGCAGGGTCGGGCGCAGATGTTTGCCGCTGCCGTTGAGGGCATATTGAGCGTAGGGAACGATTTGCGGGTCAAAACCATTGACTTGTTCGACCAATCGTTGCGTAACCGCCTGGAGAAAAGGCTCCAGCGGTTCCGCGATGTGTTTCCAGGAACGGTTCGGGTTGGCTTTGAGCGAGTCAGCCGCTTCTGCGCCCGCCACCTTTGATTCAACGGCCAGCATTCAGGCGCAATCTACGTTTAACGCGGTACTTAGTCAAACTACTTGTCGCTTTCGGGTGCCGATGAAATGCAACTGATTGAACGACCGGACTAGGATTTGAAGGTCCACTGCGCGGTTGAATACTTTTCCGCCACCAGCCGGCGGGTTTCCTGCTCGGGGAATTCAAGTGACATTTCCGTGGCCTGCCAGGCGTTCCCCAACGCGGCCTTCAACCGGGCGGCCGGCACACCCAGATTGATCAGAAAGTCGGTGTGGCTGCGACCGCTCCGATAGTCCGGTTGTTTGGAAGGCATTCGTAACACTTCGTTGAGCAGCGGAAGATCGGCGTTAAGCAGAAAGGTTCCATGAAACAACAGGGCGCACTTGTGCCGACGCTGGCAATTTCCGGAAAATTTGCGTTCGCCGAGCGCCAGATCAGTGTGACCACGAACCGAAATGGCCGCGGGTTGAGGACCCATGGCAGATTGGACGGCCCGGCGGTTTCGTTCCATGATGAACCGGTTGGCGGAGGAGATATTGGCAAGCGAAGGCTGGGCGCCGGTTTGCAGGACGAGCGTGTAGTTCAAGCATCCTGGTCCCTGCAAAACCGTCCCTCCCCCGGAACAACGCCGGAACACCGGGATACCGTGCGCCTGACAAGCCGCGAGGTTGACCTCCGCTTCCACCTTGTTCGCATATCCGACCACTACAAAGTGTTCCCGCGGTTCCCAGAAGCGGAGGATTTCCCCGCCGCCAACTTCGCGCCAGTTGAGCAAAGCCTCATCACAGGCGAGATTCCCGGCGGGTGAGGCGAGCGTCAAGTCGAGCAAGTTCATTTTTGCCGTGGCGCTGATTTCGCTGGTGTTCGGAAGGTGAATCAGGTGTAATATTCCAGCGCTTTTCTGCGCGCTTAAACGAAGAGGATAACATAGTGAAGGTTGAGAAAAAAGAAATTTTCGGTTCGCGTTCGGGTGCGGCCGGTCATTCCGACGGGGGCAACGGCGACAAGTGGAGCCAATCGCTGCAATCGGTCTTTGAGCTGGCGTTGGAGAGCCAGGGGCCGGAGCGTACCGCGCGACTGCTTGAAAAACTGGCCCATCAATTGCGGTCCGTGCCGCAGAGTGTCAATACGCCATACCTCAACACCATTCCACCGGAGCAGCAGGCGCCGTTTCCGGGCGACCGCGACATCGAGCGTCGCATCAAAAGCTATATCCGCTGGAATGCCATGGCGATGGTCGTTAAGGCCAATTCCACCACCAATGTCGGCGGGCATATCTCGACGTTTGCCTCGTCGGCGACTCTTTATGAAGTGGCGTTCAACCATTTCTTGCGCGGGCGCACCGAGACTTTTCCGGGTGACATCGTTTACTTTCAAGGGCACGCCGCGCCGGGCATGTATGCGCGGGCTTTTCTCGAAGGCCGGCTGGACGAACGGCATTTGCAAAATTTCCGTCAGGAACTCGCCGAGGGCGGCGGGTTGTCGTCGTACCCGCATCCGTATTTGATGCCGGATTTCTGGCAATTCCCGACCGTCTCCATGGGGCTCGGTCCGATCCTGTCATTGTACCAGGCGCGGTTCAATCGTTACCTGCAGGCGCGGGGCCTGGTGCACTGGAAGGAGGAACCGAAACTTTGGGCTTTTCTCGGCGACGGCGAATGCGATGAGCCGGAAACACTTGGCGCCATCACGCTTGCGGCGCGCGAGAACCTCGACAATTTGATCTGGGTCATCAACTGCAATTTGCAGCGATTGGACGGGCCGGTGCGCGGCAACGGGAAAATCATCCAGGAACTCGAAGGTTTGTTCCGGGGCGCGGGTTGGAACGTCATCAAGGTCATTTGGGGCACCGATTGGGATGATTTGCTGGCCCGTGACAAATCCGGTTTGTTGCTCAAACGCATGGAAGAGGCAGTGGACGGTGATTACCAGAAATATTCCGTCGAACCGGGCAGCTACACCCGCAAACACTTCTTCGGCAAATACCCCGAACTGCTCAAATTGGTGAATCACCTCACCGATGAACAAATCAGCAAACTCCTGCGCGGCGGCCATGATGCGCGCAAAATGTATGCCGCCTACCAGGCGGCGATGGAGCACAAGGCCCAGCCGACAGTGATTCTTGCCAAAACGGTGAAAGGCTACGGCCTCGGCGAGGCCGGCGAAGGGAAAAATATTTCCCACCAGCAGAAAAAAATGAACGAGAAGGAGCTTCGCGAATTCCGCGAGCGCTTCAAAATTCCGATCAGCGACGACATTATTGCCGAAACGCCATTTTTCCGGCCGCCGCCCGGCAGCCCGGAAATCAGGTATTTGTTGGAACGCCGTAAAGCCCTGGGCGGGTTCCTGCCGGAACGCAAAGTGACCGCACCGCCGCTGGACGTGCCCAAACCCGGCGCCTTTGCCGAATTTTTCCGGGGCTCGACGACCGCGGCTTCGACGACCATGGCCTTCGTTCGTCTGTTGAGCGTTTTATTGCGGGACAAAAGCATCAGCCGCCACATTGTGCCCATCATTCCGGATGAAGCGCGCACGTTCGGTCTGGACGCATTGTTCAAGGATATTGGCATTTACTCGTCCAAGGGACAGCTTTACGAGCCGGTGGACAGCAAGTCATTGCTTTATTATCACGAGGCCAAGGATGGCCAGATTCTCGAGGAAGGCATCACTGAAACCGGCTCGATAGCCTCATTCATCGCGGCGGGAACCAGTTACGCCACCCACGGCGTGCCCATGGTGCCGTTCTATATTTATTACTCGATGTTTGGACCGCAGCGGGTGGGCGATTTGTTCTGGCTCGCCGGCGACATCCGGGCGAAGGGCTTCCTGCTCGGCGCGACGGCCGGTCGCACGACGCTTAATGGCGAAGGGTTGCAACACCAGGATGGCCACAGTTTGTTGCACGCCAGCACGGTTCCCACGTTGCTGGCTTACGACCCGGCGTTCGCGTATGAACTGGCGGTGATCGTGGCCGACGGTTTGCGCCGGATGTACGCCGAGGGCGAGGATATTTTTTATTACCTCTCGCTTTACAACGAAAATTACGCCATGCCGCCGATGCCCGCCGGGGTCGAGGAAGGCATCTTGAAAGGGCTGTATAAATTCAAATCCGGCCCGGAATTGCCCCTCGCCCGTCGGATGGGAGAGGGGGGCCAAAGGTCGGGGGAGGGCATCAAGGCCCATATCTTCGGCAGCGGACCGATGATCAATTCGGCATTGAAAGCGCAGGAAATCCTGGCGCAACGATACGATGTCTCCGCCGACGTCTGGAGCGCGACGAGTTACAAGCTGCTCCGCAGCGATGCCATCCGGTGCCAGCGCTGGAACATGCTGCACCCGACCCAGCCGCGCAGAAAATCCTACCTCGAAAACCTGCTGGCGAAAGAGCCGGGGAGCTTTGTCGCCGTCTCCGACAACATCCGTACTGTACCCGACCAGATTGCGCCGTGGGTGCCGGGAGGGTTGTTTACCCTCGGCACCGATGGTTTTGGCCGCAGCGATACGCGAGCGCGACTGCGGCGGTTTTTCGAAATTGACGCCGAGTCCACGGTCGTTGGCACGCTCTACGCACTGGCTGAAAAAGGAAAGGTTGAGAAGCAGGTCGTGGCAAGGGCCATCAAAGATCTGGGCGTTGACCCTGAAAAAATGCAGCCGCAGATTGTGTGACATCACAAAAGCCGGGCCTGACAAGTTACCCGGTTTTCTTCAGCTCTGTAACTGCGACAACCGACTGGTTCCGAAAATTTATTTCTGGAAAAGAGCGGTGGTTTCCGTCATCTTGCGCGGCTTGTGGATTTATGGATGTGAAACTCCCCAAATTGGGTGAAGGCGCCGATTCTGGCGTCGTAGTTAATGTCTTCGTCAAAGAAGGCGACCAGGTTGCCGAAGGCCAGGCCATCATCGAACTCGAGAACGAGAAGGCCGTGGCCTCGATTCCCGCCACCGCCGGCGGTGTGGTCGCCAAAATTCATGTCAAGCCCGGCGATAAAATCAGCGTGGGGCAACGCCTGATTTCGCTGAATGAAAGCGGCAAGTCATCCGCCGCGCCCGCGCCCGCGACTAAATGCACTGCCCCGCCGGCGGCGCCTGAACCGGAAGTGGTTGAGGACGAAAATGAGAACGGGGAGAAACCGGCAGTACCCATCGCTGCGCCGGTGGCGGCGCCGTCGGTTCGCCGGATGGCCCGTGAACTGGGCATTGATTTATCCAAAGTTCGCGGCAGCGAGCCGGGCGGACGAATCGTTCTCGGTGACGTCCGTGCCTATATTCAGCGGTTGCTCAAGGCCGCGGCCCGGCCTGTCGCCGCCGGAGCTGGTGCGCCGGCCAGACCACCGGCCGAACCGGTCGAATTCTCGCGATGGGGCCCGGTGAGCAAAAAGCCGTTGACGGCCCTGCGCCAGGTGATTGTGCGTCGAATGTCGGAAAGCTGGAACGCCGTTCCACGCGTCACGCAATTCGACGAGGCGGATTTCACCCGGTTGAATGGACTGCGCAAACAATATGCGTCTGAATACGGGAAAAAGGGCGTGCGGCTGACGCTCACGCCGTTGGTGCTCCAAGCACTGGTCGCGACATTGAAAAAGCATCCCATTTTCAATTCCAGCCTTGACGAAACGGCCAACGAGATCGTCATCAAAGAGTATTACCACATCGGCATTGCGGTGGACACGGAGCAGGGTTTGATCGTGCCGGTCGTTCGCGATGTGGACAAAAAGCCGGTCCTGGATTTGTCCCGGGAACTGGAGCAACTCGCGCAAAAGGCGCGTGACCGCAAAGTGTCCGGTGACGAACTGAAAGGCGGCACGTTCACGATTTCCAATCAGGGCGCCATTGGCGGCGCACATTTCACACCGATCGTGAACCAGCCGGAAGTCGCGATTCTTGGCCTTGGCCGCGGCGCCCTGAAGCCGGTGGCCCGTGACGGCAAGGTGGAAGTGCGCATGATGACGCCACTGGCGCTGTCATACGACCATCGGGTCATTGATGGCGGCGCGGCGGCGCGGTTTATGGTGGACCTGGTGAAGGCGTTGGAAGAATTTGATGAAAAGGCCGTGAAGCTATGAGACAAACGGAGTACTGGAGTGGTGGAGTGATGGGGTACTGAATCGTGCTTCCCCAGCACTCCATTGTTCCAACTCTCCAAAACTCCATCCCCCATGAATTACCGAAATAAAAACCGTGGTTACCAACAGTTGCGAGTTTGGCAGCATGCAATTGATTTTTATGTCGCGTGTTGCCGGGTATATAAGGCCTTTCCGTACGACCTGCGCCGCGTGGCAAGCCAAGGCATCGCGTCAGCAGACTCCGTGCATTGTAATATTGCGGAAGGCTACTGCCGCCGGCCGGTTCGCGAGTGCTTGCAATCATTGAATTACGCGCTCGGTACGTTGGGCGAAAGTGTTTCCGGGTTAATTGCCTGTCGCCGGCCTGAACAAATCGACGAAAAGGATTTTGCGCCGTTGGACGGTCTTGCTTTCAAGCTGGAAAATGGGCTTTTGAAGCTGGTTGAAAGCCTCGAACGTAAAGAAATACCGGGAGACTGGATTGACCACCTGGTTCTCAAAGAAAGCGATGTGGCCTACGGTGGTGGCATGTAAACAACACTCCAACTCTCCATTACTCCATTTTTTCATGGATTCCATCAAAACTGAAATCGTGGTGGTTGGCGCGGGGCCGGGGGGTTACGCGGCGGCCTTTTATGCGGCGGACCTGGGCAAGAAAGTCATTCTGGTTGAACGCGAAAAACGGCTGGGCGGTGTTTGTTTGAATCGTGGTTGCATTCCGTCCAAGGCGTTGCTGTACGCGACGCACCAGATGATCAACGCCCGCGAATCAGCCCATCGCGGCATTACCTTTGCCGAACCGAGTGTGGATTTGAACAAACTTCGGGCCTGGAAGGAATCCATTTTGGAGAAACTGGGCGGTGGCGTCGCCACCCTGGCCAAAATGCGGGGTGTTCAGGTCATTCATGGCCGCGGTTATTTTGAAGGTTCACAGACGTTGCGCGTCGAGACAGAGCAGGGCCAGCAGTTCATTCAATTTGACCAGGCGATCCTGGCGGTCGGTTCCTTGGCGGCCATGCCCAAGGCATTTGACCTTGGCAATCCGCGCGTGATGACCTCGACCGAGGCGCTGGAAGTTGAGGATATTCCCGAAAACCTGCTTGTCGTCGGCGGGGGCTATATCGGCATGGAGATGGGCACGGTTTACGCCGGTCTCGGCAGTAAAATTGTTTTGGTGGAGGCGCTCGACAGCATTCTGGTGGGCGCGGATCCTGATCTGGCGCGGCCTGTGGTTGCCAATGCCAAACGGGCGTTCAAGGAAATCCGGCTCAAGGCGAAGGTCATCAAAATGGCCACCGCTGGAAAGCAAATCAAAGTTGAAATGGAATACAATGACCAGAAACTTTCCGAGTTGTACGACCGCGTGCTGGTGGCCGTCGGACGGGTGCCCAACAGCGCCGATTTGGGCTTGGAAAACACGAGGGCCGGGCTGGACGAAAAAGGCTTCGTAAAGGTCAACGAACGCCAGCAAACGGACGATCCGCACATCTACGCCATCGGCGACATCGCGGGCGGCATTTTATTGGCGCATAAGGCCAACAAGGAAGCGCACATCGCCGTCGAGAGCATCAACGGCGGCCACAGCGTACCCTTGAGCGAGATTGTCATTCCGGCCGTGGTATTCACCGATCCGGAACTGGCCTGGTGCGGTCTGACCGAAGCCGAGGCCAAAGAGCGGGGTATTCGATACGAAGTCTCGAAATTTCCCTGGTCGGCTTCAGGCCGTGCGCTGTCGTTCGACCGCACTGACGGCACGACGAAGATGATTATTGATCCGGACACCGAGCGGGTATTGGGCGTTGGGGTTTGTGGCGCCGGCGCCGGCGAATTGATTTCCGAAGCGGTGGTCGCGATTGAGATGGGCGCCACGGCGGAGGATATTGCGTGGAGCGTGCATCCGCATCCGACCCTCTCGGAGACACTGATGGAATGTGCCGAGGCCTTTTATGGTCATGCGACCCACACGGTGTCGAAGAAGCGCCAGTGATTTCGCGGTTGAAAGCCGGGGCGGGAGGTGTAGAATCAGTGTGCTGGTGCGGGGCGTAGCGTAGCTTGGTATGCGCGCTTGCTTGGGGTGCAAGAGGTCGTGAGTTCAAATCTCACCGCCCCGACCATTTGCGTCGGCCTATTGTTCGGCGATTTGAGGTGTAAACGCCAGGTCCAAACTGCCGATGGAGACATCAAAAGGTTCACCCGGATGAGCGACAACGCGGGCCACATTCATGCCCACCGGTTTGCCATCGGCACCGGTGGTTTCCATGGTCAGGATGATTTGCACAGTTCCGCTTTCCAGCAACGTTGGAGTCAGGGTGCATTGCGTATTTCGATCCAGGGGGACGGTGGTCGAAACGTGATTCGAAAGCGGCAGCACGCCGAGATTATGCCGGTTCAAAGGGCCGGGTGCGGCTTTGCTTGAGGGAATGCTTGAGGAAATTCGTATGTGGTTGGTCTCCGCGGCGCGGACTTTTTCACCGAACACTTTTTTAAGCGCTTGTGCAAATACGTCGCTGAACTCCTTCCCCATCGGCTTCTTTTGACAAGCAGTCAACAACACGCTGACTGCGATAATCAGCGTTGTAATGAGAGCGATACGTATTCGCATACCGCTCTGGGGAGCAAGTATCGGGCCGTTTTGCGGTCGAAAACGGCTTGAGAAGGGGCTTATTTGCGGGGATTTTGGCCCCTTTTATTGTTCGCGGTCAAATACCCAGACATCGGCGGCGGATTTTATCGTCAACCGCAGTCCGTCGGTGCGGGCGGTCATGGATTTGCCGTTGAGCGATAAATCGTAGTTGGTGCCGGCATTGTTCCATTGCCCCTGCCAGGTTTTTGTTTCGGCCACGGTCGTCATGCCGTTTTCCATTCTGAACCGCGGCATGTTTTCCAAAAACGCCTGATGGTCCGCCGCCGCAACAAAAATAGTCTGGGCATAAGCCTGGGACCACAAACTCCGCAGCGCCTTTATTTCTGCGGCGGGGAGGTTGGGCCTCGCAATCAGCAGCGTGCCCACACTGACATTGACGTTGAAATCCCACCGGCCGAGAATTTCCTCAGAATCGTATTTCGGCGATTTGCCGGTCTTGAGGTAAACGGTGAGGTCGTCCAGGTTGTTGCGGAGTATTTCCCAAACGGTGTCGATCAGATCCCGATTTTGCAGAAGGGCCTTTACTTGCGGATTATTCAATATCTGCCCCATGGGTGCGCCCTGTTTCCAGGCCTGGATGAAGTCGTTGTTCTGGGCGATCTGCTGCATATCCGGGCGCTCGGCTATGGCCAGCAGCGCCGGATAGTTCGCCAGCCGGCTGCTCAATTGCGGGTTCTGGCAAACCAACCCCGCCAAATCGGCCAGTTTGTAATACATGTCCGGCAGCGGAACAAGGGCCCGCGCGGTGCCGGCCAGACCGGTCGTTTCCAAATCGTGCCCCATCTGGTTGATCACCCGGGTGGTTCTGGCCTCGTTTTCGGAGGGGGCGATTTGCGCCGTCCAATAACTGAAATTGTAGATGACAAAGGAAGCGAGCAACAGATAGGCTGTGCCGTTCAACAATCCGACGCAGAGTCCCAGCCGTGAATTCAGGCGTTCCCACAACGCCAGCCGTAAATCGCCGGCCTTGTATTTGTAAAACAGGTGGACCTTCCGATGAACCATCAGGCCGGCGATTTTGAAGACGATGAGGATGATTACGAATGCCTCCAACGGCGCGAGCACCCAGATGAAGGTGGGATTTTCAATTCCGATGTGCGGAAACAGCGGTTTGAGCAAATTTCCCAATATGCCGGCGAATAACACGGCGCTCACAATCCCGACGAATGAAATCGCCGCGCGGATGGCGCCTTGGCGGAAACCCAGGCCGGCCCCCGCGGCCAGCAGCACCAGAGCAAGAATCCAGATGATCATGCCCCAAAATACAGAGATTGCCCCGGAAAAAGCACGCGGAAAATAAAGCCGCCGCGGCCCGGATTCTCAGATTGAAAGCCGGCCATGAATATCCCAAGCTGGAGGCGGTGAAAATTTCCATCGTGGTCCCGGCTTTTAACGAAGAGCGCCTGCTGAGCCAATCGCTCGCGCAGATGAAATCGGCGACGGACGTGTTTATCCGGCAAGGGTGGGAAACTGAATTAATCGTATGCGACAACAATTCCACTGATCGCACGGCTGACATAGCGCGAGAGGCCGGCGCCAGGGTTGTGTTTGAGCCGGTCAATCAAATCGCCCGCGCCCGCAATCGGGGCGCGACCGCAGCGTCCGGCGACTGGCTGATCTTTGTGGACGCCGATTCGTATCCCAGCGCCGGGTTGTTTGAGGAAGTGGCGGAACAAATTCAATCCGGCCGCTGCCTGGCCGGCGGGACGACCGTCCGGATGGATGAAAAACATTGGGTTGCCGAATTTTTTACCTGGCTTTGGAATTCTTCCAGCCGGATGGGCCACTGGCTCGCCGGTTCGTTTATTTTTATCGAAGCGGCCGCCTTTCGAAGCGTCGGCGGCTTCAGCAACGAACTGTTTGCGGCAGAAGAATTGGATTTAAGCAAGCGGCTGAAGCGATTGTCGCGGGAGACGGCCAGGCGCATCGTAATTTTGCATCGGCATCCGCTTGTGACTTCCGCGCGCAAGATGCGGCTTTACACGTTGTGGGATCATCTGAAACTCCTGGCGCATGTCTTCTTCAACCGCCGCGCCCTGACCCGGCGCGAGGCCTGCAAGTTGTGGTACGACGGCCGGAGATGAGGGAATTTACGCTGCCGTCGCCGTGGCGATTCTTTGCCGTCCGTTGAGGAAATTCAGATATTCAATGAAGCGCTGCTTCATCTCTTTGCGCGGCACAATGGCGTCAATCAAACCGTGGTCGAGCAGAAATTCCGCAGTCTGAAAGCCCGGCGGCAATTCGGCCTGAGTGGTGTCCTTAATGACGCGCGGCCCGGCAAACCCGATCATCGCGCCCGGCTCGGCCAGAATCAGGTCGCCCAGGCTGGCGTAACTGGCCATGACACCCGCCGTGGTCGGGTGGGTCAGCACGCTGATATAAGGCAGACGGCGTTGTGCGTGATAGGCGAGCGCGGCGGAGGTCTTGGCCATCTGCATCAGGCTGAGCATGCCTTCCTGCATGCGCGCGCCGCCGCTGGTGGAAATGATGATGACCGCGAGCTCCTTTTCTGTCGCGCGTTCAATCAGGCGCGTGAGTTTTTCACCGACCACCGAGCCGAGGGACGCGGCAATGAAACTGAAGTCCATGACGCCCAGGGCCACGCGGTGTTCGCCCATTTTGCAGATTCCGGTCAGGACGGCATCCTTCAGATTGGTCGCGGTCTGATGGTCCTGAACGCGTTTGGGGTAGGGCGTCTTATCAACAAATTTGAGCGGGTCCACGCTTGTCATTTCGGCGTCCATCTCCTCAAACGTACAGGTCTCCACCAGCGAGTGAATGCGCTCGCGCGCGCCGATGGGGAAATGAAACTCGCATTTCGGACAGACCTTCAGGTTCTCGTCCAGCTCCTTGTCAAAAACCATCGCTTCGCACTTGGGACACTTGGTCCAAAGCCCCTCCGGGATGTCCCGTTTTTTGGATTTACCCGAACCAAGCTTGGGCTTTTTGGCAAAGCTTGTCTGCGCGTCGTTCGCCGGCGGCGGGGTCAAGGCCGGCTCGCCGGTTTCCAACCCGAGCGACTTTTTGGTGAAAGTGGTCGTGGCCATTAACATGCCTACCTTACTACAGTCCGCGCGCAATTGTCCAGACGCAAACGTCACCCGCCCCGGCGGCCTGCAAAACCTCTGCACACGCGCTGGTCGTCGCGCCGGTGGTGAAAACATCGTCCACCAGAATCATCCGTTCGCCGTTCAGCCGGATTCCCGGGCGCAGCGCAAAGGCTCCGCGCATGTTCGCCGCGCGCTGTTGCCGCGTGAGCAACGTCTGGGTGGCCGTGGGCCGGATCCGCCGGAGACATTTGGAGTTCAAAGGAATCCCGCTGGCGGCACTCAGGCGGGCGGCCAGTCGTTCCGCCTGGTTGAATTCGCGCTCGCGGTGTTTCACCGCGTGCAGGGGGACCGGCACAACGAAATCCCAATCCCGCCGGCGCAACGCAGGGAGGGCTTGGCGCAGGAATAGATCCGCCAGGAAAGGCTCAAACCAGAGCGCACGCTGATATTTGTAGCGATGAAGCACTTCGCGCACGACTTCACGGGCCGCCACCGCCGAACGCGCGGAGCTGAAATGCAGTTCCATTTCACAACAGTTCGCGCATTCAAACGGCGTCGTGAGGTCGCCGGGACAGGGCAGACCGCAACGTTCGCAAAACGGCGGCTCAATGAAACGAACCCGCGACCAACAACGCGCGCAGACAAAGCCGTCCCCGGCGGTGGCGTGCTCTTTTCGACAGACCTGGCACGTTTCGGGATAGAAAAATGCGAGACCGACGTTGAGACGGTGTTGAAATGTTTCGGCCAGCGCGATCATGGGGAGATGGCAAACGGTTCGCGCTTGCTTCCGGGTGGCAGAAATTGGAACAGGATCAGCACGCCGACGAGGACAGCCAATGCCAGCCAGCCGTCAATCATCTTGCTGGTGCCCCAGAACCAAGTCGAGGCGCGCGGCGCGGCGGTGGTGAATGCGCCGTAAGTCTTGAGCCAGAAAACCCAGCCCGCGTGCAGACCGATGGAAAAATACAAGTTGCCGGTGCGCTGATAGGCCAGGCCGAGCAGAATGCCGGCAAGAGTGAGGTTGAAAAAATCCGGCAGCAGCGCTGAAAAATCCACAAATCCGCCCAACATGCGCGGAAGCAGGACCAGACCGGAATGCCAATGGACCGCGCCGGCGAAATCCGCTCGGCGCAGGAAGTGGGCGAGCGCGTAAAGCATGCTGCTGACGATGAGTGCCAGCGGCCAGTAAAAGAATTTTCGCAACCCGCCAAACAACCCGCCGCGAAACAAAATCTCTTCCATGACGGCGACCGCTACGGCGGCGCCAACGGCCTTAATAATGACGGCCACGGCTCCATGTGCGGTGATGGTTTGGACAAAGCCCCGGCCGCCGCCGAGCATCGCCATCCCCGCAACCATGGCCAGTGAAAGGAAGCCTATCAGCAGGCCGCCGGTCAGTTTTTTCCACTGGCCGGACGGCGCCACCACCCCGGCCTCGCGCCAGGAAGTGATCCCCAGTGCGCGCAGCAGCGGCCACAATCCCGCCAGCGCAAGCAGGAGCAGGGAACGATCCACAAACCGGTTGAACGGTTCGGCGGCGATTTTGGGAAACGAACGGGCGAATTCCTGGGCGAGCCAGTAAAGCCACGGCGCCAACAACGCGCCGCCGATAAATACCACCACCATGTAGATGACCAGCGCCCGCAGAGGCCGCATGACCCGACAATAATTCTCCCGGCAATTCAAGCCAAGCGCTAATTCGGCGGTGGTACATTTGGCAACCCCGGCGGGACGGGCGTGGGTCTTTCTTTTTTTTAGGAGCATGGCCGCGGTTGCAGGACGCAACTGCATCAAAAACGCCCGCCGCCCATTTTTTTGCTAACTTTTTTCAACAGACAACGTCTAAGTAAAACGTGAGGAGCATATTTTATTCGCGCGCAGGGGTGCGCCATGCTATTGAGTGAGCGGCATGGCGAGCAAACTCGAAACGATGGACAGCCTGGAACCGGCGCAGAAGCAGTTCGGACGGTACTATCTTCAGGAACTGCTGAACAACGGCGGCATGGCCGAGATTTGGCTGGTGACGGACGGTCGCAGCCGGCCCTTTGCGCTCCGAAAATTGCGCAAAGAGCTGCGGTTTAATTTTCTGGCCCGGCGGCGATTTATCCACGGCTGCCGGGTGCTGTCGCAGTTGAATCAAAGCGATTATATTGTCGGCTACGTCGAACACGGCAAGGCCGATGGGGTTCCTTATCTTGTCATGGATTACGTGGAAGCGGCGAATTTGAAAGAATTGTTTGCGCGGCAGGACCCGGTGCTGGCCGAAAATGTGGCGCAAATTCTGATTGATATGGCCGTGGGCTTGAATCACGTGCATGAAAGCGGATTCATGCACCTCGATTTCAAGCCGGAAAACGTTTTGGTAACCCGCAATGGCAACGTCCAAATCATTGACTTTGACCTCGCCCAGCCGATCCCGGAAAAGCCGAAGAAAATGTCGAAGAATCCGGGCACACCCTCCTACATGGCGCCCGAACAATTGCAGCGGCAACCGATTGATCCGCGTGCGGACATTTTTGCTTATGGCGTCGCCGCCTACGAACTGTTGACCAATCAGAAACCGTTTCCCGGCGAGAACCCCGGTGAAATCCTGGCCCGGCAGTTGGATCTCTCCGGCCCGCTGCCCCCCCACGAACACAACGCCGACATCCCTCCCGCGCTGGAAAAAGTCATTCTCCGGTGCATCGAGCGCGATCCGGAAAAGCGTTATCCCTTCATGAGCGTCCTCGTGCGCGACTTGCAGAGCGCGCTTTATGTTTAGTAAATTCAACGCCGCCGCCTGATTTGGACGGTTAGCGAACCTTGTGCCGCGCTGAATTCACTTTACTTGGCGCCCCCCCCGGTTATCCTCACCTTTCTGAATTTTTAGACGTCAGGACGAATTTATGGCCAAATTAACGGTTCGAGATCTGGATGTCCGCGGGAAACGCGTTTTCATGCGCGTGGATTACAACGTGCCTCTGGAAGAAAAAGACGGCAAGATGGTCATCACCGACACCACCCGCATTGTCGAGACGCTGCCGACGCTCAAGCTTTTGATTGAAAAAGGCGGCAAGTTGATCCTCACGGCACACCTCGGCCGCCCCAAAGGCAAACGCGACGCCACCATGTCGCTCCAGCCGGTCGCGGTGAAATTGTCGGAACTGCTGGGCAGGCCGGTTGCTTTCGTTGACGATTGCATCGGCGAAAAGGTGGAGAAAGCCGTCGCCGCCATGAATAATGGCGACGTGGTGCTGCTGGAAAACGTCCGCTATTACAATGAGGAGGAAAAGAACGACCCCGCGTTTGCCGAAAAACTGGCCAGGGTCGCCGATGTTTATGTCAATGACGCATTCGGGGCGGCGCACCGCGCCCATGCCTCCACGGAAGGGGTTGCCCGCGTGGTGGCCAAACGCGGCGGTCAATGCGCGGCGGGCCTGCTCATGGAGCGCGAATTGAAATTTCTCGGTGACGAATTGGAAAATCCGGCGCGTCCCTTTGTCGTCATTCTCGGCGGCGCGAAAGTTTCGGATAAAATCAAGGTCATTGACCGGCTGCTGGAAAAGGCGAACACGATTTTAATCGGCGGCGCGATGGCCTACACGTTCAAGCTGGCGCATGGCGAAAAAGTCGGCAAATCCCTGGTTGAGCCGGACCACAAACAGACCGCGCTCGACGCCGAAGCCAAGGCGAAGAAACTCGGCGTCAAATTTGAATTGCCGGTGGATGTGGTGGTGGCCAGGCCCGTGGGCACGGGCAAGCTCAACAAAAAGGGCAAGCCGGTCTTTGATTTCACGAACATCCGCACAGTGAGCGGCAACATTCCTGACGACGCGGAGGGATTTGGCGCCGGCGAGCGGACCGCCGCGCGTTACGCGGAAATCATCAAGGGCGCGAAAACGATTTTGTGGAACGGGCCGCTGGGCATGTTTGAAGACCCGCGGTTTGCCGCCAGCACAAACATCGTGGCGCAGGCGGTGGCGGACGCCACACAGAAGGGCGCCAAAAGCATCATCGGCGGAGGCGACAGCGTCAAGGCGTTGAAAAAGGCGAAACTGGGTGACCAGGTGACGTTTATGAGCACCGGCGGCGGGGCGAGCCTGGAATTCCTGGAAGGCGCGGTTCTGCCCGGCGTGGCGGCGCTGAGTGAAAAATAGCGGAGCGATGGAGTGGTGGAGTGATGTGATGATGAAAGGCTCAATACTCCGATACTCCATCATGCCATTTTTTAAATATGAATAAAGAACGAAAATTGATCATTGCGGGCAACTGGAAGATGAACAAAACGGTGGCCGAGGCCCTGGCTTTGGTGAGCGACCTGAAACTGGAGCTGGCCAACATCCGCGAGGTGGACATCCTGGTGTGCCCGCCATACACGGCCCTGGAATCGGTGTCCAAGGCCATCATTGACGATTCGAATATCCGGCTGGGCGCGCAGAACATGAGCGAAAACAACTTTGGCGCGTTTACCGGCGAAATTTGCGCGGGGATGTTGAAGGAATTTTCCGTGCGCTACGTCATCCTTGGCCATTCCGAACGGCGGCAGTATCAAAAAGAATCCGACGCGCTCATTGCCAAAAAAGCGGTGGCGGCGCACGCCGCCAGCCTTAAACCGATTGTTTGCGTCGGCGAAACCCTGGCCGAACGCGAGGCGGGACAGATGGCAAAGGTGCTGGAGGCGCAGGTGCGCGGCAGTCTGGCCGGTCTGACCCGGGAGCAAATGGTGGAAACCATCATCGCCTACGAACCGGTTTGGGCCATCGGCACGGGTAAAACGGCGACCACCCAGCAGGCGCAGGAGGCGCACGCGTTTATTCGCGGGTTACTCGTGAAGCTTTTCGGCGAGGCAGTGGCCAAAAAGGTCCGCATTCAATACGGCGGCAGCGTGAAGCCGGGCAATACGCGCGAGCTGATGAGCCAGCCGGACGTGGACGGCGCCCTCGTGGGCGGCGCGTCGCTGGAAACACGAAGTTTTGCTGACATCGTCAAAAATTCGATCTAGAATCGGGTATGGCTTTCATTGCTGGTATTTTAACGGTATTGCTGGTGCTCAACTGTCTGTTGTTGATTCTGCTGGTGTTGATCCAGTTGCCCAAAAAGGATGCCGGCGCGGGCATGGCCTTTGGCGGTGGCGCCGCCGACGCGCTGTTCGGCGCGGGTTCGGGCAATGCGCTGACCAAGATTACAAAATATGCCACGGTGATCTTCTTTGCTTTGGCGCTGTTGCTCGGTTATTTGCAGGACCAGCTGCATAACAAAAACAGTTCTTCAGAATTTGAAAAACAGGTGCAGCAGAAACAATCCGAAACGCCGGTTGCCCTGCCGCCGTCGTTGCCGGCTGCCGCACCACCCACCGCGCCGCCAGCGACAGGAACGAACAATTTGCTGTCCGTGCCGTTGACGACGCCGGGGGCCGGGCCCGCCACCGCACCGAGCAACCCACCGGCCGCGCCGCTGCAATCAAAATAACGCGCCGCTAATTTGAAAAGCGCCTCTGCCAGAAGCCGGAAATCGGGAACCGGAAATCGGAAGAGGCCATCTGACATTGCCGCCGGAATGCAGCGAGTGGTTCTGCCCGGAGCCCCAACTTCCGGTGGCTGCGTCAATACGAAACTCCCGACCGTGACGACCCGGACGCTCACGCTGCGTAACGCATTTCTCTGCCTTCTGATTTCCGCCGGCTGTTTGCTGAATTCCGGCTGCATTCGTCGCGAGCCGCCCGCCGACGTCACCATCATCAACAACGCCGAGCCGGAATCACTCGATCCCGCCATCATCACCGGCCTGCCGGAATTCCGGATTATGCTCGGTCTGTTCGAGGGATTGATGCGACTCGATCCGAAGACGGCCGAGCCGATTCCCGGCCTGGCCCAAAGCTGCGATATTTCCCCGGACGGCTGCATCTACACGTTTCATTTGCGCACCAACCTGGTCTGGTCCACCGGCGAACCGGTCCGGGCGGGGGACGTGGTTTATTCGTGGTTGCGCGCGGCCAACCCGGCCACCGCATCGGATTATGCCGGGGAATTTTTTTATTTGAAAAATGGAGAGGACTTTGTCACCGGCAAACTCAAAGACCCCTCGCTCGTCGGCGTTCACGCGCCGGACCCATACACCGTCCGGGTGGAGCTGAATCATCCAACGTCCTTTTTCCTCAAATTATGCACCATGCCTGTCATGAGTGTGGTGCCGCGCCAGACCATCGAGAAATACGGCGCCCGCTGGCTGATGGCCCGACCTCTGCCCAGTTGCGGACCGTTTGAGCTGGCTTATTGGCGGCCCAACGACAAGATCCGCCTCGTAAAAAATCCGCGGTACTGGGATGCCGCGAACACCCGGTCGCAGATCCTTGACATCCTGCCCGTCGGTTCGCCCGACACGGCGCTGAATCTTTATGAAAACGGGCAGGCGGACATTGTCCTCGACCGCACGCTTGTGCCCGGTGAACTGCTGGACGTGCTGTTAAAACGCCCTGATTTCCACCCGTTCGATTACCTCGGCACTTATTTCATCCGCATCAATGTGACGAAGAAGCCGTTTGACGACCCGCGCGTTCGCCGCGCGCTCGCGCTGGCGATTGACAAGGAGCGCATCGTCGCCAAAATCACCCGCGCCGGGGAAAAGCCCGCGCCCACGCTGGTTCCGCCATGGACGGCGAATTACACCTCGCCGGCGGGCCTCGGCTATGACCCGGCGCTGGCCCGAAAGCTACTGGCCGAGGCGGGCTATCCGGGAGGCAAGGGCTTTCCGAGGTTTGAATATATGTTCAACGGCGCGGCGGGCGGTGGCGACAAAATTCACCAGGACATCGCCATCGAGCTGCAACAAATGTGGCGTGACAATCTGGGCATTCAAATGGATTTGCGGCAGGTCGAATGGAAGGTTCTTTTGAGCTCGTATTCGCATCTTGACTATGAAACCGCGCGCTCCAGTTGGGTGGGGGATTATGACGATGCCAACACGTTTCTCGACTGTTTTCTCAGCGACAACGGCAACAATCGGACCGGCTGGAAAAACGCGCGTTACGACGCCCTGATCCATCAAGCCAACGAACAAACGGAGGTCCCAAAGCGCGCCGCGCTCCTGGAACAGGCCGAATCGTTGCTGGTTCACGATGAACTGCCCATCATCCCGATTTACTATTACGTGGGTCTGGATTATTTCGACACGAACAAAATTGAGGGTTTCTACCAGAACATCCTCGACGACCATCCGTTGGAATATATCGGGAAGGTGAACCGGAAATGACGAATCGCTGAATCCAAATGACTAAAGAATTCCAAATGATAAGTGGCAAACGTCGAATAATCTTTCGGCGTCCGTTTGACCATTCGCCATTCGTCATTCGTCATGGTTTGGTTATTAGCGCTTCGTCATTAATCAATCCGGCGCGCACTTCATGTGAATGAACCAGGAAACCGGGCAAATGTATTTTCTAAAGCGCATTTTGTTTGCCATCCCGCTGCTGCTGGTCATCAGCGTCATCGCGTTCATGCTGGTGCATCTGGTGCCGGGCGGGCCGTTTGACCGCGAACGTGCCCCGGCGTCGCCGGAAATTGAGCGCAACCTCCGCGCCGCCTTCCATCTCGATGAACCGGTCTGGAAGCAATATTTCCGCTTCTTCGGGCTGGTCTGGGAAAAGGACGCGACCGGACATTGGCATCACGCGCCCGCCAGTTTCAACATCTCCTATAAATACCGCAGCCATCGCGTCAGCGACATTATCGCGCAGAGTCTGCCGGTCTCCATGACCCTGGGCAGTCTGGCCTTCTGTTTCGCCATGGCGGTTGGTTTGCCGTTGGGGTTTTTCACAGCCGCCCGGCGCGGCCGTTGGCCGGATTATGTCGGCAGCTTTCTGGCCGTCCTGGCCGTGTGCGTGCCCGGTTTTGTCCTGGCGCCGCTCCTCATCCTCATCTTTGCCATCAAATTGCGGTGGTTGCCGGTCGCATTATGGGAATCGCCGGCGCACATGGTTTTACCGACCATCGCCCTCGGCCTGTTCTTCTCCGGGAAAATCGCCCGGCTTTTCCGCGAAGGCATGTTGAATGCGATGCAATCCGAATTCGTCGCCGCCGCCCGCGCCAAGGGACTGAGCGAAAACATCCTGTTGCTCAAGCACGCCGTGCGAATTGCCATCCTGCCCGTGGTCTCGTTTTCCGGTCCGATGCTCGCCGATTTATTGACCGGTTCGTTTGTCATCGAAAATATTTTCCAAATTCCCGGCATCGGCGTGTTTTTCATCAACAGCGCCTTGAATTCCGATTACACCGTGGCGGTGGACCTGGCGTTGCTGTACGCCATCCTGCTTATTGTTTTGAATTTGATCGTGGACTTTTCCTACACCTTGCTCGACCCGCGCGTGAAATATGAATGATAAAAACAGTCGAGTGGCGAAGGTCGAGGGTCGAGAGCCGGGAACCGGCTCGAACGGGCCTGTTTTGCCCTCAACTCGCGACGCCCGACGCTCGACCAACTCGGACCCTCGACTGCTGGCGTGGCAGCGATTCAAACGCAACCGCCCGGCGGTTGTCAGCGCCTGGTTCCTTGCCTTTTTGCTGCTGGCCATTATCGCCTGGCCGGTCATCCTGAAAATCTCCGGCACACAATTCGCCCAACTCCATAACCCCGACGCGCTTTCCAACGCGCAATTTTCCGTTCCCTCGCTGCAACATTGGTTCGGCACCGACCTTCATGGGCGCGACCTTTTTTCCCGCGTTTTGTTCGGCGCGCAAATTTCACTGCTCGTCGGCGTCGTGGGCGCGCTGGTGAGTCTCGTCATCGGTGTGCTCTGGGGCGCCGTGGCCGGTTATATCGGCGGACGGGTGGACGCGGTTTTGATGCGCATCGTGGATGTCCTTTACTCCCTGCCTTCCATTATCTTCGTCATGGTGTTGATCACCACCGTCGGCGAAGTGATCAAACGATCGCATTTGATTCAAAATTCTCCGGCGTTGGAGGGTGGACTGCGGGTGACACTGCTGTTCGTTGGTCTCGGCGCGGTGTCCTGGCTGACGATGGCCCGGATTGTGCGTGGGCAGGTCCTTTCGCTGCGAACGCGCGCCTTCGTCGAGGCCAGCCGCGCGCTGGGCGGCGGGCCGGTGCGGATTCTGGCGCGGCACATCATCCCGAACATTTTAGGCGTCGTCATCACGTACCTGGCGTTGACGATGCCCGCCATCATTCTTTACGAATCCTTTTTGAGCTATCTCGGACTGGGTGTGCAACCGCCGATGGCCAGTTGGGGCACGCTCATCGCCGATGGCGTTTCCCAGATTAATCCCATCCGCATTTACTGGTGGCTGATTATCTTTCCGGGCGGAGTGCTGGTGGTCACCTTGCTGGCGCTGAACTTCCTGGGCGATGGCCTGCGCGACGCCTGGGATGTCAAAAGCCGTTAACCGGTTTTGCCTCAATTGCCGCCAGGCTGGTAAACGTCCGCTCCGCGTTGACGTGCCAAACGGGTCGTTCCACCCATCTCCATTGCAAGGTCCCTGGCCAGCGTTGTAAGACTTATTCTGAGAGGCGAAAAAACGTTCGCCCGCCCGAGACCGGGTTGGTAACGGTATTCAGCCCATTGATGACGACCGGTGCCGGTATAACAACGCTCCAAGCCGCACCGGTCAAATTGGTTGCGGATTCCAGATTGAAACCGGCGATGTTGGTCGGCCACGTCAAAACCACATTGCCTCCGGAAAGAATCATGTTCAGTGGCGGGACGTAGTTCGCTTGCGCCATCGTAACCGTGCCATTGAGAATTGAAACGTTTTGCGGCCCAGGCGCGAACAAACCTGACAGTGGCGCAAAGGCTATTGTGTACGTGCCCGGCGGGAGTGCCGCGACCGTGTTCTCCCAGCGCCCTCCGTCGGGGGTGACGATCCAATACGGGGAGATCATCCCGGCGTTTGCGGGCGGATTCAAAGAGAACCCAGCGGCAGCCGTATCGGCGCTCACGCACAATGTCCCGAACTGATTCGTATTGGCCGGCAGGGTAGTCGGGCTGACAGCTGCCGTGAAACTGGTATCAGGAGCAATGGAAAGCAGTTGCCAGGGCGGCGATTGCTGGGGATAGGAGTTTACGGAGGTGAGCCATTGCGGGCTGGGGCTCCCGTCCTGGAAAAGGCGAATAAGGTCAAATCCCACCGTGTTGACGCTGGTGTAGGTGTCGAATGTCTCAATAATCGGGCCCCAGAAACCGGTCCCATCGCCGCCGATGTAGGTGTTGTCCGTAAGGTTGGCAGTGGTGTAAGCGTGCGAATACACCAAGTCCCAAGTGTCCTGGACGAAATTAAACAGCAGCACCTGGTTTTCCCAGTAATAGAGGCCGCTGGAAAAACCCTCGTAATAAGTTCCATTGCGGATATGGACCATCTGCCTCGTCACGCCAAATTCATCGGGCCTCATCGTGAGGTACTGGCGATTGGCCGTGGGCAGGTCTATCATCACTTGCCACGGATTCGCATTCGTCAGCGACCAGTCATAAATCCAGAACTGGGCGTCGCCGCTGCCTTCGTAGGCAATCAGCGATTCCGTGCCTAGTTGCGCCCGACAGGAAGAGGTGAGGTAAAAATAGGAAACCGGCTGGCCGAGGTAAGTCGGAGCAATCACGTAATAATCCGCCACCGTGGATTTGGTCCAGAGGAGGCGATAGTCGCGAAAATAAAAGCCGTAGCCGACCCCGCCGGGTACCGGCTCAGTTTCCAAGCCATACCGCAAAGGATGTTCTCCCCGCCAACCGTGCTTGGGCGGCAACTCGCCGTGTGGGAAGTGCGCCGCCCGATACGCCGCCGATTCCCGGGCGAGCATTGCGCGCACGTCCCGGACCTTCAGCCCGCGTGATGCGGCTGTGACTTGGACCGAGGCGGTGGAGAGCGGAATACTCAGGGTTAAGAGCGCGAACAAGGCAAACGTTTTCAGTTTCATCGTTCCTGCCATTGATCGATCAGATTGCACGTCTCCACCCGCAAATCAAACGGGCGTGAAGTTGGAGCGAAAGCCAGCCAATAAAAGTCCCTCGGGAGAAACGGTGGGGAATTGGCTGGAAGGGTAAAACCTGCATGTATGTGTGCAGAAAAACCTCATCTGCCTTAACAGATTCAACGAAATGCGGAAAATGGACCGCCTTCCGTTCCACAAGTTTCATGCTGCTTCCCTTTTCGAAGACTTATCCGCAATCATAACGGCGTGAAGGAGAACATCAAGCACAAAAATGTTACGCTTTTCGGCGGTATGACCCTGCCTGGAATTAAAGCGGCTCGTGAGGAGCCTCGCCTCACCAAGCGCGGTGACGGCGCCGGTGCTGGTTTATCGAACAAGGAAGGCAGGAAACCAGGAATCGGTTTTCCTGATTTCTTGCATTCCTTATTGAATCCACAGGCAGCAAGCTGGCGTCCTGCATCAAGTTTCCACCCTCGGAACGTGGGCGGGCATCGTTCGGCGCGCGTGATTGTGGATATGCTCGAAATTGCCCTGTTCGCACGCAGCCACAAAACCTTCGGTGACGCTCTTTAGTTCCTCCCAGCGGGCGCGAATTTGTTTGGCTTCGCCGATGTTAACCTGGTTGTCGTGCGCAGCCTTGGCGATGACGTGCAGCAGGTCGGCAAATTCCTGCACAATCTGGTTGGTCGCAGGAATCAGATAGTGCGGATGCGGAATACTTTTGGGATTTTGAATGAAAAAGCCGTGGGCGCGCTGACAAATCCATTGGGCGATCCGGTGATCGCCGGTGCTGGTCAGCAGGGCCTCGATGCGGTCGAGCGGGTTGCCGGTGCCGCTGCCGGCGGCATGGTTGGGCGGCTCGGCCCATTTATAAACCATGGAAAGCGACAGGCCGAGATCGGCGGCGACCTGCTTGGGCGTCCTTTTCTCGAAAACCTCGCGCAGCAGTTCGTAGGATTGCATGGCCAGACGATGAAAAACCCGGAGCCGCTTGGCAAGCGGGAAGCGTGTGCCATGGCAGTCGTAGCGGCTTTCGGGAGAAAGCCGCACCTTTCCGTCCTTTGGAGTTTGCGGCTACGTCAAAATGGAGCTTCGCAGAAGTTTAAGCCTATGATTACGATAAAGATCAAGAAACGGAACATGCCTTACAAATCCGCCGCTAAATTGTAGCTGCGAGCTGACCGGGGTTGGTGTTTGATAAATTCAAACCATGAAGCAACCTGATCCGACCCGCGCCGCCTTTCCTGCTTGCGTTGGAAGCAGGTTGGGACTTTACTCGCTCCAACCAAAACTCAGCGAGGAATTATGACAGTTTACGCAATTTACCTTTTTTGCCTGGTCGTCGGGCTGGCCTTCACCCTGTTGAGTGTCTTGCTCGGTCATTTCTTCGGTGGACACGGCGACCACGTCGGCGGCAGCATGGGCCACGCGGAAGCCGGCGCCGACAGCAGCGACATGCCGGGAATTTCCATTTTCAGCCCGACCATCATTGCGGCTTTCATCACGGCGTTCGGTGGATTCGGCATCATCTTCACCGAAATTCCGGCCACCGACAAAGCCGTCCTCAGCGCGCCGCTTTCGATTCTGGCCGCCTTTGCAGTGGCTGGCTGCCTTTACAAATTTTTGGGGATCTTGTTCAGCCATACCCAGGGTTCCAGTGAGTCGCACATCGCCAACATCGCCGGCACCGACGCCAACGTCATTACGCCCATTCCAGCAAACGGAGTCGGCGAAATCGCCTATGTGGTGCGGGGAACCCGCTATACGGCGCCGGCCCGCGTGGAAAATGGCGTGGCCATCGCCAGCGGCCAGGCCGTCAAAATCAAGCGCGTCGTCGGGACACAGTTTTACGTTGAGATTTCCCATTGATCCAGACCTTCAACCAACAACCCAAATTCATCAATCAATATGAACTTCTCACCCCTGTTTGCCTTGAATTTCCTCGAAAACGGCATGGCTGTCCTCGCGGCGCTGGTCGTCGCCGTCGTCCTGGTTTTGCTGTTCATCCTTATCATGAGCCGCTACACCAAGGTCGGCCCCAACCAGGTGCTGGTCGTGTCGGGACGCAAGCATCGTTTGGAGGACGGTTCCGTGGTCGGCTTCCGCATTGTCAAAGGTGGCGGCACGTTCGTCTGGCCGGTGCTGGAAAAAGTGGACGTGCTTTCGCTCGAACTGCTGACGATTGATGTCCAGACACCGGAAGTCTATACGAGCAAAGGCGTGCCGGTGAAGGTGGACGGCGTGTCACAGATCAAGGTCAAGGGCGACGATGTTTCCATCCGCACGGCGGCGGAACAGTTCCTCGGCAAATCGCAGGATGAGATCCGCAATATTGCCACACAGACGCTCGAAGGCCATTTGCGCGCGATTCTCGGAACGATGACTGTCGAGGAAATTTACCAGAATCGTGATGCCTTCGCCCAGAAGGTCCAGGAGGTGGCCGCCGGCGACATGGGCAACATGGGGTTGGGCATTGTCAGCTTCACCATCCGCGACATTCGCGACGGCCAGGGCTATCTTGACGCGCTGGGCAAGCCGCGCATTGCCCAGGTCAAACGCGACGCCATCATCGCGCAGGCCGAGGCCGATCGCGACGCGACCATCCGGTCCGCGCAGGCCAACCAGGCCGGGCAGGAAGCCAAGTTCCAGGCCGACACGAAAGTCGCCGAGGCCCAGCGCGATTACCAATCGAACGTGGCGCAATATCAGGCCACGGTGAATGTGCAAAAGGCGCAAGCCGACCTCGCTTACGATTTGCAGAAGTTCAAGACCGGCCAGCTCGTCAAGGCCGAAGAAGTCCAGGTCAGCATTGTTGAGAAACAAAAGCAGATTGAACTGCAACAGCAGGAAATTTTGCGCCGTCAGCGTGAACTGGAAGCGACGGTGCAAAAACCCGCCGACGCCGAACGTTACCGTGTTGAAACGCTGGCCAATGCGAAGAAATTCCAACTGGAAACCGAGGCTGCCGGTGCCGCTTCCGCGACAAAGGCAACCGGTTTTGCGAGCGCGGATGTGGCCAAGGTCACCGGTATTGCGGAAGCCGAAGCCAACAAGGCGCGCGGTCTGGCCGAGGCGTCCGTCATCGAAGCGCAAGGCAAAGCGACCGCGTCCGCAATGCAGGCCAAGGCCGAATCGTTCAAGCAATACAACGAGGCGGCGGTCATCGAAATGATTGTGCGCGTGCTGCCGGAAGTGGCGGGCAAAATCAGCGAGCCGCTGAGCAAGACCGAGAAGATGGTTATTATCAACAGCGGCAACGGTCCTGGCGGCGGCGCCAGCAAACTGACCGGCGACGTGACCACCATCATCAGCCAGTTGCCGCCGATTTTGGAAAGCCTGACCGGCGTGAAGTTTGAAAAATTGCTTGAACAGGTCCCGGCACTGAAAAAGGCGATGGGCAAGGACGACAAGGATAAATAGCTTGATTTTGGGAGGGACGGCGTGTCGCCGTCCCCAATAAGGCTGCTGTTGCCGAAGCAATGGAATAAGGCGGCGTGAGAAGCTATGGCCGAAAACGAGCAGACTAAAATTTGTCCGCTATCAGAGCTGCGGCTAAAGTTTGTCCACATTGCCGATATTGGCAAAAGAAATGGTCGTTCCAAAATCCACAGACAACACAAACCATCGGCGGCGTTCTCGCGGCCATCTTAATAATTGGTGCGATGATGGGCGTGGGAGTTTTTTTAACCATTTGGTTGGGCCAAAACGGGATTTCACTCCTTATCGAGACCAGATTACAGTGATCAACTCAACGATGGACTTTAGGATGTCTGGAAGCAATCTTTTGGTATCGGTCATTGGAGTTGTAACAAATCAAAGCGAATTCGGTTGGAAGAACCTGGGATTGGAGGCCCAGCTATTTGATAAAGATGACAGGCTGATAGACGTGATTCCGGCAAACGGTGATTATGGCGGGGTCACCGTTCTTCCCCATGCTATGGGAGGATTTAAAATTGAAAGCAGGGCAACAAGGAAAGAATCCGATTATGCATCGGGCAGAATTTATGTTCGCATTGCCAAAGACATCAGAACCTGGCCATAATAAATCGTATGCGCCTTTTTGAAGCCATCATAGACGCAAACCACCGGGCGGTGGCTGGCGACCAGAACGCCGGTCTGCATCCGGCGGATTATGAAAGCGAATTGCCGGTCATTGCACTGACGTGCATTGACCCGCGGTTGAATGCGTTTTTCCCGAACGCGCTGGCGCTACCGGCCGACCAGTTCATCTGGCTGCGCAACGCGGGCAACATCATCTTTGGCCCGATGAGCTCGATGATGCGGGCGCTGGCGCTGGCCTGCGCGGTGAAGGGCGGCAAGGAAATCGCCATCATCGGCCACACCGATTGCCAGGTTTGCAAGACCACCACGATGCAGCTGCTGGAACGGTTCAAAGAATTGGGCGTGGAGCGTCATTTGTTGCCGGAAAATCTCAACGAATTCTTCGGCCTGTTCAGCAGCGAACGCCAAAACGTCATCAAGGCGTGCGACATCGTCCGGCACAGCCCGCTGATTGGTCCGAAAATTCCGGTGCACGGGTTGCTGATTAATATCGAGACTGGTGAATTGGACTGGATCGTGAACGGGTACCAGACGCTGGACGTGATGGCCGGCCGCTTGAATGTGCCGATCAACCCTGCCGGTTCGGCGCCGGACATGCTGAAGTCGCTGCCCTCATTCCAGATCGGCGAGATGAAATTTCCGGAGACCAAAATCGGCGAGCTGGCATCGAAGGCGGAGGATTGGCAGGAGAAACAAACCGGCAAAATCGGGCCTGCGGCTCAGCAGGCCGCGCAACACGTTACGCCGGTTGCGCCCTCGGCGGAGAGTTTTGCCAAAAACGTCGCTGAATTCGCCGAAAAGCACTGGCCGAAACCGCCGGCCGTGCCGCCGAAAATTCCCATCCCGCCGCCCATCAGGCCGGTCAAACGCCGCTAATTCATTTTCCGGAGAGACGAGTTATACCAGTCCCCGCCTTTGCGAGAGGCTTTGGGGATGGAGATTCGTGTAATTCGTCCCTCCGATTCAAGCTCAACGCCGATAGTCTTTGATGCGCCACTGGAGGAAGGCCGAACAATGCTTTGGTGTGGCCTTGTTACGCAATGGCCAGCAGGCGTTAAACTCCTGCTCCAACGTTTGCAATTCACGGATGCCCGCCCGCGCCAATGGCCTTGCCGACGACGTCTTTCCGGCTGCCACCGCCTGCTGCCAAAGCATGAATTTGCAGGATTGCGCCGCCATGCGCGCGGCCAGGTCCAATTCCCACAAGGATGGATCCGGCGGGGCAGGGTGGGTGGTCCCGGTGCGAGCGACGGCACGCGCGGAGCAACGCGCCCTGCCGGCAGTGCGCAAGATTGCCCGCAGGGATTCAATTTCTTTCAGTGCCGCCCGGATGTTTTTCGCCGGAATTTCCTTGTACCATTTCAATCCGTTGCGGCAAAACAATTCACGATCCTCCGCCGGTGGCGCGGCAATGACTGTGCCGAGCGGCGTTTCGTTCGGTGCTTTTACTTTCAGTTTACGATGAACGAACCCGAGTTTGAGTGCTGCCGCGGCAATCTTGCCGGTTGGATCCGCAAAGACGTCACGGCTGAGGACGGATTGCAGTAACTTTTGGTCAAAATCGTCTGCATTCCACGCCAGCGACGCGCCGGCAAGCAACATGGGCCAGCTCACCGCCAGCGGCTGGGGATGACCGCCATCGCCCCAATCGGTGATGAGATAGCCGATGGCTCCGGATTTTTTTCCCGCGCGCGCGGCGGCACGCAAATTAGCCAGCGCGTTGTCATGTCGGCCGACCAGCGTTTGCCAGGTCGAGGTTCCAGGACAGACATAAAACGGAATCTTCGATTCGGCGAACAGTCCGGCTTCCTTGTCGAAAGGATGATTTGCCTCGTAACCCCAGTTCAAAGCGATAAGGTTTGTAGCAGCGGACGTACGTCCGCTTTGATCAAAGTGAGCCGACTTACGTCGGCGGCTGCGGGGAAATTTTGCCAATTCGGGTATCAGCCTTGGATATTTCAAAATAATGTCGCCCCAGAACATCATCGTCCTGCCCCGCCGGGAGACTTCACGGTGAATTTTCCTGAGGAAATCAAGATAAACGCGACCCCGGCCTTTCATTTCGCAAAGTCTTTTGCTTTGGCCACGGCCCAAATCCCAGGTTTCGTCGCAGCCGACATTGAAGTACCGGCTGGAAAAATTCGGCAACAATTGGTCGTACAACCCGCGCAGGAAGGGCAGGGTGCCCGCATGATTGGGTGCCAGCGTGGTTGGCCGGCGGACAAATTCCCCACTGGCGTCTTCGTAAGGTCGCGAGACCTCGGCAAGCTTTTTGAGTTTGGCGTGTTCGAGGAAATAGCGCAGATGACCGAAGGAATTCTGGTTGGGCACGAGATCAATGCCGAGTTGCCGGCAACGGGCACCGAGCTTGCGGATTTCCCTGCCGGTCAACGCGCCCCAGCTTTGCCAGACGGATTTGAAGTGGCGATGGGCGAAGGTGTGCTCGGTGTAAAGCTGGAGTTCGTTGATTTTAAAATCGGCGAGGCGTTCGGCCAGCTCGAACAGCGTTTCCAGTTTCGGCACACGCCCGCGGGAAACATCCAGCATGACACCGCGGCGGGGAAAATCCGGCCAGTCGCGGATTTTCAGACAGGGCAGGTTGCGGCCGCATTGCCGGAGCAACTGACGCAAGGTCGCCGCCGCGGCGCGCAAACCGCCGGCTTTGCGGAATTGGATTTCAATTCCGTCTTTGGAAATCGTCAGGGCGTAGCCTTCGGGATGATTGGGGGCGGCGGGGGATTGGTGAAAGCAAATTGTTGGAGCGCTGACCTTCGAGCGGTCGCGCCGGGACGGACGCCGGCGTTTCGACAGCGTGAAGGTGCCACGCAGAATCTTCAGCGAGCGAGGGCAGGGAAGCAAATTCAAATTTTTAGCCTTGAATTTTGAGTTTTGAGCCGAACTCATTTTCCCAAGATTCAACCAAAAATTGAGAGTTAAACACTCAAAACTTACTTCGCTATCATTCCCGTTTTCCGCGCGTAATTGAACAGGCCGCCGGCATCCACCACCGGGCGGACGTCACCGAGCGGTTTGAATTTAAAAACCTTGCCGGTGTTTTTTACGGTCACGGTTTGTTTGTCAAGATCAACCGTCACCGCGTCACCGGTCTTCAAGGTGTCGCAGAGGCGTTCGGTCAGTTCGCAGGGGTAAAGCTCGCCGGTGGCGACAGAGTTGCGAAAAAAAATGCGCGCGAAACTTTCAGCCAGGACAACTTTACATCCTGCCGAGCCGATCGCGATGGGCGCGTGTTCGCGCGAGCTGCCGCACCCGAAATTCTTCCCGCCCACGATGATGACGTAATCGCTGTCGAGTTTGCCATCCGTGATAAACCGCGTCGGGTAAAGCGATTCGGGCAGCCCGGCGAGCGCATGGCTTCCAAGCTTCTCGTATTCGTCGGGAATCGTCGGCACCAGCGTGAGATACTGCGCGGGAATGATTTGATCGGTGTCAATATTGTCGCGCACCACGTAAACCGGCCCGGTAAAAACGGATTGCATGGCGACAATGTGCCGCGGGCAGAATCGATTTTCAACGAGATTTTAACGGCCCGACCTCGATAGCCACCAGGCAGACGTCGTCATCGAACTGTTTGCGGCCGGAAAAATTCCTGATCTCGGTCAACACCCGGGACAACATTTTCCGGGTCGGGCGGCCGATGTTTTTCCGGATGGTCCCGGCCAACTGTTCCCGGCTGAATAGCTTCCGGTTGGCCCCTTCGGCTTCGATGAGGCCGTCCGTGAAAAGCATGATGATATCACCGGGTTTAATTGTCCGGCGGCAGGTTGGAAAGGATGCCTCCTGGAAAAGCCCCAGAGCGGGGCCTTTCCTGCCCCCGGGCCCGGCCGCAAGCGAATGGATTTTTCGCTCCGCCCGATTGAATTGCAGGGGATCGGGATGAGCGGCGCTGGCATAGCGTAATTGCCCGGTGTTCAGGTCGGCGACCAGATAAAACGCGGTGGCAAACATGGTGGAGCCGGCTTGCTGGAAAACGCCGAACAAAGCGTTGTTGATCAAAGACAGCAGGTGCCCCGGATCCGTGGCCGAGGCACTGAGGTCCTCCACCAGGGCGCGCATCATCCCGGTGACCAGCGCAGCGCGCACGTCGTGACCCATAACGTCGCAAATGAACACCCCGACCGAGGCCGGGGAAAGCGCGACCACGTCGAAGAAGTCGCCGCTGACCGCGCCGCTGGGGTGAAAGAAAGTAAAAAATTCCAAGGTGCTTTCACGACCGGGCGTGCCGCCGGAGACGGTCGGAAATTTTTGCGGCAGCATCGCCAGTTGGAGCTCACGCGCCATCTTCAGCTCGTCTTCGATTTGACGGGTTTTCTCCTGCAACTGCCGGGTGCTCTCGGCCAGTGCCCGTTCGGCGCGTTTACGTTTGGTAATGTCGCGGGAGATGCCAAAAGTGCCCACCAGCCGACCGGATTGATTACGCAGTGGTACCTTGGTGGTCGAAGCCCAGGTTTCGCCGCCGTCGGGCCAGGTTTCCACTTCCTCAAAATTCTCAATGGGCCTGCCCGAACGCAGGATTTGCCGTTCGTCGGCGAGCGCCTGCCGGGCATGTGGTTCCGAGAAATAATCGGCATCACTTTTGCCGCGTGCCTCCAGCGGATCGGCCAGGCCGTGCTTCCTGGCCTTGGCACGATTGATCATCAGATAGCGGCTCCGCAGATCCTTGAAGTAAATCGCATCGGGAACGTTGTCCATGAGCGCTTGCAGGAGGAAGGCTTCATTGCCATGCGAGCGCTGGCCTTGTTGACGGGCGATGGCTTTGTTAATGGCGCCGACCAACAACGGACGACTGAGTTGCGACTGGAGCAGGTAATCCTGCGCGCCCATCTCGAGGGTTCGGGCCGCCAACTTTTCATCATCCGTATGCGCCAGCACCAGAATCGGCGTCTGCGGAGCCAGTCGGTCAAGCCGGGCGAAGGTTCCGATTCCCCGGCTGTCGGGCAGCGACAATTCCACGAGCACGAGATCGAAGCGAAGCGCCTTCAATTTTTTAAGGCCGGTGGAGAGCCGGCGGGCCACCGCGATTTCAAACCCGCACGGCTCAAGCATCTGCGCGCAAGTCTTTCCGGTTTCAACCAGCAACAATCTCGGCATCGCCTTCGGCATAATCACGTTAGCGCGACTTTCAAGGAACATATCAATCGCTTATAGCAGCGTCCAGCCGCTAATGGGGCTGGACGGGCAGCGATTTTTCCCGGCGCCGCCGCAAGACAACCACCGCAACGATGCAGGCCGTCCAGGTGGGCAGCTCATCAACCGCGGGAACAAGTTCCAAGACGAACGAAGGCAGCAACAACCAGTGAAAGCCGATCAACCAGATCACCAACAGCATGGCGATGACGTCAATGGCCTGATCGCCGAAGGCCCAGCCGAACGGGCCCAGCAATAGCTGCAATCCATCGGCGGTGACGGCGACGGCCAGCGCCAATATAATCCTGGTCCGGGTCAGTTTCGGCGCGCGTAAAAGGTGATTGGGCAATTCGGGCGGCTTCATCGGCGGCCCCATTGAATCCAATCGGCTTGCCGGAACCAAGCGCGTTTCTTAAATTGCGTTCGTGCTCGACATCAAATTGATCCGTGAAAAACCCGATTTCGTGCGGGCGCGCCTGGCCACGCGCGGGGCCGGGGATGAGAAGCTCATAGACGAGATTCTTAAAACAGATGAAAAAAGGCGGAAAATCTTGGCGATGCTGGAATCCTTAAAAGCAAGGCGTAACAGCGTCTCAAAAGAGATTGGCATGTTGATGGGGCAGAAGAAAACCCAGGAAGCCGAGGCAAAAAAGGCTGAAACACGCAACCTGGGTGATGAAATTGCCACCCAAGAGGAGCACTTAAGCATACCTGACGCCGAACGTGAACGATTGATGCTCCAACTGCCGAATCTGCCGCACGAATCGGTGAAGGTCGGGAAGACGGCCGAGGACAACCCGGTGGTGCGTGTTCAGGGTGAAAAGCCGAATTTCGCCTTTCAACCGAAGTCGCACGTCGAACTTTGCCAATCCCTCAAACTGGTGGATTTTGAGCGGGCCACAAAACTTTCCGGCAGCGGCTTTATTCTCTACACCGATTGGGGCGCGCGGCTGGAGCGGGCCTTGATTCAATTCCTGCTGGATTTGCATATTCAGGAACACGGCTACACCGAGGTGTCGCCGCCATTCATGGTCGGGCCGCAATGTCTCGAGGGCGTCGGACAGTTCCCGAAATTCAGGGACCAGTACTATGGCGTGGCCGAGGGCGACGACAAGGAGAAGCTCGGCAAACTGTATCTGGTTCCGACCGCCGAGACGCCGGTGGCGAACATTCACCGCGGGGAAATCCTGGCGGAGGGAAGGCTGCCCGTTTGTTATTGTGCTTACACGCCGTGTTTTCGCGGCGAGGCGGGCGCTGCGGGTGTCGGCACGCGGGGCATGATCCGTGTCCACCAGTTCGACAAGGTGGAATTGATCAAAATCGTGAAGCCGGAGAGCGGTTACGACGAACTGGAGAAAATGGTCGGCAACGCGGAAAAAGTTTTGCAACGGCTCGGTCTTCATTACCGCGTGTTGTTGTTGTGCACCGGAGACATGGGTTTTGGCAGCGCAAAGACCTATGATCTCGAGGTCTGGGCGCCGGGGCAGGGGAGCTACCTGGAAGTATCGAGCTGCTCGAATTGCGAGGATTTCCAGGCCCGCCGGATGAACCTGCGGTTCAAAGCGGAATCGGGGGAGAATAAATTTCCGCACATCCTCAACGGCAGTGGCACGGCGCTGGCGCGATTGTTTGTGGCGCTGGTGGAAACACACCAGCAGGCGGATGGCAGTGTGCTGATCCCGAAGCCGCTTCAGCCCTATTTGAAAGCGGAGCGAATTTCCGCATGACCAGCCATTCCATAATTTACAACTTACGATTGACGATTGACGACTGCCCGTCATCCGGCTCGTAATTCGTAAATCGTAAATCGTCAATGAACGTCCTTCTGGCCAGCAGCGAAATTCACCCCTTCTCCAAAACCGGCGGGCTGGCGGATATGGTGGGCGCGCTCGGCAAGGCGCTGGCGCGGGCGGGCCACGAAACGCGCATGGTTACCCCATTGTATCGGGGCATCCGGGAGCGATTTCCCCAAATGCGCCGGGTGGACTGGCATTTCGATTTGCCCTTGGGCGATGATCGGCAAGTCCAGGCAGCCTTGTGGTCGCTGGAAATGGAAAGGAACTTGACGACTTATTTCATCGAGCAGCCGGCGTATTTTGATCGCGCCTCATTGTATCACGAAAACAACGTCAGCTATGGCGACAACGCCGAGCGCTTTATCTTCCTTTCAAAATGCGTCGTGCACCTGGCGCGTTATCTGCCGTGGCGGCCGGGTCTGGTGCATGTGCACGACTGGCAGACCGCGTTGGTCCCGATGTTGTTATTGCAACAATCGCGCGGAGCAGGGTGGGGGAATCCGCCGCCCACCTGCCTGACCATTCATAACCTGGCGTACCAGGGCATTTTCCCGCCGGGCACCTTTGCGCTGGCCAATTTGCCGATGGAATATTTCACCATTGAAGGCGCGGAATATTACGGCCATTTGAATTGCCTGAAGGCCGGCATCGTATTCGCCGATGTCCTCACGACGGTCAGCCCGCGCTACGCGCGTGAAATCACCACGGAAGAATTCGGCCACGGCCTGGACGGGCTTTTGCGCCGACGGCAGAAACAACTGTTTGGAATCCTCAACGGCGTGGATTACGACGAATGGAATCCGACGCATGACCCGTTTCTGGCGCGTCCCTATTCGGTGACGCACCCGGGGGGGAAGGCGGTCTGCAAACGAGCGCTACAGAAGGAGGTCGGCCTGCCCGAGAACGGGGATGTGCCGTTATTCGGGACGATTTCGCGACTGGCGGATCAGAAGGGCGTGGATATTCAATTGGGTGCGCTCGAGGAGATGCTGAACACGGACATGCAGTTCGTGCTGTTGGGCAGCGGTTCACCCGCCTACGAACGGGGTTATGCCGAACTGGCACGGCGTTTTCCGTCCAAGGTTACGGCCCGCGTAAATTATGACGAAGGCCTGGCGCATCGCATTGAAGCCGCCTGTGATTTTTACATCATGCCGTCCCGCTTTGAGCCGAGCGGCCTGAACCAGATGTACAGCCTGCGCTATGGCGCGATTCCGATCGTGCGCGCCACGGGCGGCCTGGATGACAGCGTGAGAGATTTCACGGAAGACACCTCGCGCGCCAACGGAATAAAATTTTACGACTACTCGGCGCCCGCGCTGGCCAAAGCGATTCGCAAGGCGCTGGTTCTGTATCAGCAGCCGGGGCTGTTGCGGCAATTCCGGCGCCACGCCATGAAAACCGTTTTTTCGTGGGACCAGACGGTGCAGGAATATCTGAAGGCCTACGAATTGGCTCAGAATGTCAGGATGCGTTGGTGGTCTTTCTGAAGGAAGCGGCCGCCTGGGCCTGGTGGGTCTCGCGTTCAACGAGATTGGCGTAGCGGCGGGCGCGTTCAGCCACGCAGGGCACCGGATGATCTATTTCCGCCGGCGCATTCCACAGAACATAAAACTCAAAGTTGGTGGGCGAGCGTCCGTGGGTTTCCTGGAATCGCGCCACTCTCGTCTGCATGATGTTTCGCGCCACACTCAGAGCCGCTCGGGCGTTTTGCGGATTGCCGCCAGGCCAAAGCTCAGCCCGAATCTGGTAACGTGAAATTTCTCCGCAACGCCCTACGGCAGAATCATCATCGCCGGTCTCGAGCATGGACAAAGCCTCCCACCGGTTCATTGCTGAAGCGCTTAAAACCACCCCCCACGCGGCCAGCGCACACATGGCCAATTTGAATCTCATCACAGATATTAGACACTATGCCCCAAATTCCGTCAAATAAAGATACTCACGAAATGAATATAACAAACATTGTGCGTCTATTATTATACTGCGAAAATCGTTAAAACCGCTCCTTTATGAGTGGTTTGCTCCGTCGTACTGGGCTTGGAATGCGAATTCCCTCCCGGTTTTAATGGCCTTTGTCTACGGGATCCAGGGTGTACGGGGGTTCCTTGAAGTCATCATCCTTGCGGTATTCGTCGTGGAAATACTTTACCAGCCGCATGATTCCAAATAAAACGAGGCCAAAGGCAACTATCAACGCGGTTCCGATCGCAAACGTTGGTGAAGTTATCATTGCTGCAAACATCCAGTTTAATCTTTCCTGTCACCTCCTCTCTAGCTGGTTCTTTGCCACTTCTGAGGCGCTTTCCCTTAAATTCCGTTGAATTTGGCCGCGGTTTTCCTTATCATTGAGCGTGGGAAAAGCCGGGTGAGAAGGACCAGTAAACGATTTTGCAAACCCGGAACAGCCACCACTTGTCCTTTCCGGAATGCCCGGTGGCCATGGACGGAAACCGCTTTCGCCGACATTCTGACCATTCGAATCCTGCGCTGTGCCTTGTTGATATGCGCCGCCTTGTCAAAGTTTGTAATCGTGGGTCCCGGGCATAAAGCCGATGCGGTCACGTTTGTGTCGGCCAATTCCTCGGCCAGCGCTTCAGTGAAGGACAGGACGAAAGCTTTGGTCGCGTAATAAATCGTCATGCCTGGTCCCGGCAAAAAACCCGCCACGGAGGCGACGTTCAGGATCCCGCCGCGCCGGCGCCGCACCATGCCCGGAAGAAACAATCCAGTCAGTTGTGTCAGTGCGTTGAGGTTGACCTGAAGCATTTCCAGTTGCCGTGGGAGCGGCAACTCGGCGAACTTTCCCCAGGCGCCGAAGCCGGCGTTGTTGACGAGCACATCCACCGGGAGGCCCTCGCTCTGCAATTCCCTGAAGATGCGCTCCGGAGTTTCGGGCAACGCTAAATCAGCCGTCATGACAGACACCTCGATGTTATGCCGCCGGCGCAATTCGCCAGCCAGCGATTCCAGTGCCTCTGAGTTACGCGCCAGCAACACCAGTCGGGAACCATCCGCGGCAAAACATTTTGCCAACTCCCAACCGATACCCGACGAAGCGCCGGTGACCAAGACCAGTTCCGAGTTCATCGTTCAAAGTTCAAAATGAAATATGCTGCGTCGGGTTTCAACCTTGAACTTCAAACCTGGAACCTTGCACCGATTACTGGTTGCTCCACCCGAACCGTTTGGTGATGGGCCAATAGACGAAGAAAGATCTCCCGATGACGTGGTCGCAGGAAAAATCGCCCCAGTAACGCGAGTCGGAGCTGTTGAAGGTGTTATCGCCCATGACAAAATAATGATTGGTTTCCACTTGAAACGTTTCGTTCGGGGCCAGCGCTTCGAGCATCGCGTGCCCATAATAATGATTAGGCTGGTAATTCAGCACCTTTTGACCGGGGCGAGCGTCGGCGAAGGAATAGAGATTCGCAAAATGAGGGGTCGAGGCCGACAGTGGCTGTCCGTCCACCACCAGATGTCCGACCGGAACTGTTCCAAAGCGCGGTACGTTTTCAACCTCATAGTCCTGTTTGAGTGACAGGGTTTCGCCGCCCAGCCCGACCAGGCGTTTGATATAAAAAGTGTCCTGCTGGTCGGGAGGCAGTCGGGTGATGCCATGAGTGTCAAAAACCACAATCTCGCCACGTTCCGGCTGGCGGAAATTATACGTCAACCGGTCCACGAACAAATGGTCGCCGGCGTGGATGCGAAGCTTTATCACATCCTCGCCTTTGTGAAAGACGCGCGCTTTCAGCAGATTGATGCTCTCGCCGTTGCGCAAGGGATAATCGAGACCAGCCCGAACGTCCAAAGGTTCTTCCCCATAATCCGGGGGGAACCAGATGGTGTGCCACGTCCCGGCAAATTCTATATGTTGGTAGATTGAAAAAAATGCCGGCGGCCATGGTTTGTCAATTTGATCCACCACCCCATCGGTCGGAGCAACAAAATGAACGAATGAAACGCCGTGGAACCAGTCGAGCACGCGCCCCCAAAACGTCGGTATGACAATGGCCTGTTGCAGCTTCAACTGGTCGTCTATTTCAGCCTGAATTTTAGTCCTGTCGGCCAGCCCCGCGCCGATATCATTAAAAATCGGGCCGAAATCCGGTGTGGAGGTTACGCCGTAAAGCGTTGGCTGCATTGAGCCGGTGGGAATCTTGAAGGGTTGGATGAAAAACGTGCGGATACCCATTGCCACGGCAATGGCCACCAGCAACACTTCCACGTTCTCGCGCCAGGCGGCATTGGGATACGGCTTCAACCATTTGTTCGCGGCAAATTCCAGCTCCTCCATCTTGATCCGGATTTTGCCCGTATTGAGCTTCGGCTCGTCCAGCGCCGCCTGTAACTCGTTCATGGCGAGTGTCACCGCCCCAATCGCCTGCGGCGAGAGCAGGTCGCGCTGGGCACAATACCAGCGGTGGACATGTTTACGCATCGCGACGGCTTCGCGAACCGTTTTGGAAAAAAGCCAGCGGATCATAAAATATATCGAGCGACAAGGGTCGAGGGTCGGGCGCCAAAAAGCAAGCTTTCGCGCGGAGCCATCCGCCGCGCTCGTCCTTCGGCTCTCGACTCTCGACTCTCGACTTCCGTTCAGGCCTTCAGCACCTCAATGAACGCCTCCTGCGGGATGTTCACGTTGCCGATGGATTTCATCCGCTTTTTGCCTTCCTTCTGTTTCTCCAGCAGCTTGCGTTTGCGCGTGACGTCGCCGCCGTAACATTTCGCCGTCACATCCTTGCGGAACGCGCTGACGTGTTCCGACGCAATGATTTTCCCGCCGATGGCCGCCTGGATTTTCACCTGGAACTGCTGTCTGGGGATGACCTCCTTGAGCTTCTCCGCCAGCGTCCGTCCCCTGCCCTCCGCCTTGCTGCGATGCACGATGCACGAAAACGCGTCCATCGGCTCGCCGTTCACCAGCATGTCCAGTTTCACCATGTCGCTCTCCAGATAACCGGCCTGTTCGTAATCCATCGAGCCATAACCGCGCGTCATGCTTTTGATGCGGTCATGGAAATCAATCAGAATTTCATTCAACGGAATCAGCGCCGTCAGCATCACGCGTTTCACATCCAAAGTTTCCGTGTGGTCCAGCGTGCCGCGCTTCTCGGAAATCAGCGCCATCATGTCGCCAATGTTTTCGTTCGGGCAAATGATAAACGCCTTCACCATCGGTTCCTCGATTTTCCCGATGAACGTCACCTCCGGCAGAAACGCCGGGTTGTCCACTTCCTTGAACGCGCCATCGGTGAGCGTGACGTGATAAACCACGCTCGGATACGTCGCGATGATGTCCATGTCGTACTCGCGCCGCAGCCGTTCCTGCACAATCTCCATGTGCAACAAACCAAGAAAGCCGCAGCGAAAACCAAATCCCAGCGCCACGCTCGTCTCCGCCTGATAGACGAAAGCGGAATCATTCAGCTTCAGCTTCGCCATCGCCGATTTCAAATGCTCGTAATCTGCCGTGTTGATCGGGTAAATGCCGCTGAACACCATCGGATGAATTTCCTTGAAGCCGGCCAATGCCGGCGAGGGATTCCGGGCGTCCGTGATCGTGTCGCCCATTTTCACTTCCTGCGGGCTTTTGATGTTCGCCGTCATGTAACCGGTTTCGCCCACTTCCAGCTTGTCGCGCGTGTAAGGTTTCGGATTGAAACTGCCGACCTCCTTGACCTCCACATTTTTGCCTGAATGAAACAACTTCACCTGCTGTCCGGCCCTCAACTCGCCGTTGAACACCCGGACGTGCGTGACCACGCCCTTGTAAGTGTCAAAGTAAGAATCGAATCCTAACGCCTGCAAGCTCTCCTGCCCTGTCGGTTGCGGCGGCGGAATTCTTTCAACAATCGCCTCCAGGATTTCGTCAATCCCAACCCCTTCCTTGGCGCTGGCGGGAATAGCCGTCTCGCCGGGGATGGCCAGGATTTCTTCAAGCTGCTGCCGCGTTTGCGCCACATTCGCGTGCGGCAAATCAATCTTGTTGATGATGGGAATGATTTCGAGGTTCTGCTTCATCGCCAGATGCACGTTGGCGACCGTTTGCGCCTCCACGCCCTGCGCCGCGTCCACGATAAGCAACGCTCCTTCGCACGCGCTCAGGCTGCGCGACACCTCGTACGAAAAATCCACGTGGCCCGGCGTATCAATCAGGTTCAGCTCATACGTCTCGCCGTTTTTGGCCTTATAGAGCATCGTGACCGGATGCGCCTTGATGGTGATGCCGCGTTCGCGCTCCAAATCCATCGAATCCAGAAGCTGGTCCTCCATTTCCCGGTCGGAAATCGTGCCCGTGCGATGCAACAGCCGGTCCGACAGCGTCGTCTTCCCATGATCGATATGGGCAATGATGCTGAAATTACGGATATGCGCTGCGTCCATCCTGGGTCTTAATCTTAATCTTGCTCTTAATCTTACTCCGACTCCCCTGCCCTGCCCGCAAAGGGAATCCGAATGGCTTAGAATAACGAGAAAGCGCTTGAAGAAAAGGAAATTCAACTGGATGCCGGGCTTCCGGCCGCCAAGGCTGATGCAACAAAAGGACAGATGGAAGAGTTACTTGGCGGGTTTGCTGCATGAATATGAAAAATAATTGTTATCCTTTCCATGTGGCATGAGATCACGCCGGAGCCATGCTGAATTGGTTTCACTCCGTCTTGTCCGTGGCCTTTTCAATCGCCGCGCGAAGTTCCGGCGGCATTTCGTCCAGGGAATGATAGGTCTGCTCGTTGCCCGCGGCGTCCTTGATTTTGTAAGTCGAGACGTTCCTTTTGGAGACGAACCGGGATTGCATCACATTCCCCTCGCGGGAAGTTTCGCTGACCGCTGTGGACGGACCGGCTTCGTTCATCGCTTCGGATTCCAGTTGCTTGATTTCCTCGCGCACTTCCGGCGGCAACTCGTCCAGCGAATGATACTCGTGCTGGACGCCGTCCTTGTCCGTGGTCCGGATGTTGATGGTCTTTTTGATGCTGATGAGCGGCCGGGACGAAGTACTGGCAGTCTGAAAGAGCGAGAGAAACTTGCGCCACAGGCTGGGCGGTTCGAGCCGGGCGTAACACTTGGAGCAGAACTGGTCGGTGGTGGCGACCACATTGCCGCACTCAGGGCAATTCATGGTCTTGACCATGCCGCAAGATAACCGTGGCTTGGTTGAAAGAAAGGGAAATTTGCCACTGGATCTTTTGGCGCTTTTTATCCGCAGTTATCCTTGACAAGCGGCGGCTATAAACTATGAATAATTGTTATGGCACAATCCGGCCATCTGCTCACGAGATTCAAGGCCAATGCCACATTCCGATTTCTTTGTGTTTTGTTCGTCACAGCTTCCACTGCGCGGGCGCAGGTGTATGAGTTTCAATTCATCACGAGCGCGCCTGACTTTGGTGGCGAGTTATTTTTCAATGCTCCTTCCGGAAGCGGGCCTGCTGGCGAAGTCCTCTATAGTGACTCCTTTATCACCACCCCCGACGGGACGTTCACGGGGTCCGACAGCATAGTCGGCGGTCCCCTTCAAAATCCGCCACCTTCGATTGTTTGGAGTCCTGCTGGTATCACCGCCATGGACGTCAGCTTATACGAGTCTATTAACTCGCAGTTGTATCATTGGTCTGCCACACCCACCACCATCGGCGACTCGCCGTCGGGCGGGCTTCCCCTCGATCCGAGTGCCAGCGGCGCGTGGGTTTACATCGGTGCCGTCCCGGAGCCTGGCGCGCTGCCGCTGACAGCCCTCGGTATCGTGGCTACAATTATCTTGTCCATCCGCTATAATTCAGCAATTCGGAGAACCCTGCATCTGCGGAGGAGCCGTTTAGATTTGCGGAGCCACTCGGCGATCGGGGCGGTTTGGTTTTGGACGTCAGGCCAGGCGAGCCCCAATGAATACCGGGAAAAAGCGCCAGACAACTCTGTCCGTTACCTGACCGAGGTCGCCGAAAGCACTGTCAATTCCGAGGAGAATGAGGAAGAAAAGAAGGAAGAATCCGAGAGAAGGAAATAAAATACCGCCGACGTACCGACACTCATTCCAGATGAATTGTTTGTTACATCCGGAAGGCGCTGTAACCAGGGCTTTTTTAAGAAGTTCCTGGTCCCGATTTTTGGATGGCGGACATGGCCGTCTTAGGTTTGCGCTGCTGCAGATAATTTAACAAACGGTACCCCAGTAGAACCGCCAGCACCGCCGCGAACACCAGTGGCTGGCGCGTATCCGCCTTCACCTGCATGTAATAATGAATCACCCCCGCCATCGCCGCCACGTAAGCCAGCCGATGCAGCACCCGCCAGCGTTTGCCACCCAGGCGTTTGATCATTCCGTTCGTGGACGTTATGGCCAGCGGAATCATGGCGATGAGCGCCGTGCTGCCCAGAATCAGGTATTTGCGTTTGGTCATTTCCGTGAGCGTGCTGGTGATGCTGAATGCGCGGTCCAGGCTGAAGAAACAGAGGAAATGCAGACAACCATAAAAGAAGGCAAACAGCCCGAGCATCCGGCGAAATTGAATCAGCCAGTTCAGGCCGGTGATTTTGCGCAACGGCGTCACCGCCATCGTCAGCATCAGAAAAATCAGCGTCATCATGCCGGTGGTGAGGATGAGGAAATTCTGCGGATTGGCGCCGAGCCGGTTATGCGATTGATCCCAAACCAGCAAGGCCAGGGGCACCAGGCCGCAGACGAGAATCAGCAGCTTGATGAAACGGATGTCGTCTTCTTTCATCGCGCTAGTTCACAGGGGTTTTTGACTTGCGGAACACGCACCACCTCGCCCCGACCCTCTCCCCCACTTCGTGGCAGAGAGGGAGTAACTTTCACAAAATCTGTGTTTATCTATGTCCATCTGTGGCTAAAAATATTTACGCAAATCCATTCCCGCGTACAAATGGCCGACCTCTGGCTCATAACCATTAAACATCAGGGTCGGCCGTCGCCCGAATTCGCCAATGCGCTGCTCCGTGGCCTGGCTCCAGCGCGGATGGTCCACGTGCGGATTCACATTGGCGTAGAAGCCATATTCGTTTGGCGCATACTCGCTCCACGTCGTGGGGGGCTGCGTTTCAACGAGTTTGATTTTCACGATGGATTTGATGCCTTTGAACCCGTACTTCCACGGCACCACCAGCCGGATAGGCGCGCCGTCCTGCGGCGGCAGCGCATGGCCATAAAGCCCGCTGGCCAGAATCGCCAACGGATGCATCGCCTCGTCCATCCGCAAACCCTCAACGTACGGCCAGTCCAAAACATCTGTCCGCTGATTCGGCATCCGATTGGGGTCCAGTAACGTTTGAAACGCGACATACTTCGCGCCGCTCAACGGCTCGACCGCATTCAACAGCTTCGACAATGAAAAGCCCGCCCATGGGATCACCATTGACCACGCCTCGACGCAGCGCATCCGATAAATGCGCTCCTCCGGCGGACTGATCTTCAGCAAATCATCAAGGTCGAACACTTTCGGCTTGTTCACCAACCCTTCCACCGACACTTGCCAGCCTTTGGTATCAAATCCCGCCGCCGCCGGCGCCACGCCTTCCTTGTCGGTCGAGAACTCGTAGAAATTATTGTAATGCGTGATGTCCTGAAACGACGTCTCCGGCTCATCCACGCGATAGCCATCGGCTGCCTCCGTTGCGGTCGGCTTGACCAATGCCTGGATCACGGGCGTATTGACCTTGCCGTGTCCGACCGGGTTGAACTGCCGATAAACCACACCCGTAGCGACGGCGCCAGCCGCCAGGATGCCCGCCCGGAGGAACGTCCGCCGATTGAAATAAACGGTTTCCGGCGTCACCTCGCGTTCGGATATTCTGTTTGGTTCTTTCAATGGAATGGTGATGACTCGGACTTCACTCGGAGATTAGCACACCTTGCTCAGTTCACCAACCCGTTTTTCAGTACCACTAACATAGGCGGCGATCGCAGCCACGTCGAATTGAGGTTAACCCGCCCTTTGGGCAAATCAGGATACCGCCGAAATTTAGGGAGCGGTACA
>DATJNM010000079.1:0-3675 GCA_035508155.1 Candidatus Sulfopaludibacter sp.
GGAGCGACGCGCTGTTAAAAAGGCTCGATGAAAAGTCACTGCTCAGATCAACCACCGACGACTGGCCGACGATGCCGGACACCGGGCCAAGGTTGATGATGTAATCGGCCGAACCGCCGCCGCCCGAGTTTTGAAACCCCAGATACAGGTCGTTTTGTACGAATGTGTTCTGAGCGAATGCCATTGAGGAAGCCAGAATGGCTCCACCAACCACCAGTGCTGCGATTGTCAAATATTTCATGTTTCGTGTTTGTTTTATTACCGCCATTGATTTTAAGCCTTTGCATTTTCCGTAAGCAAAATGCGCTGACCCGCCCCCCTCCAAGCGTGTCATGATTCAACCCCGAAAGGTTAACTTCCAACTGGCATTACCCGAGTTTTTCGTTTCCCACCTGGCTTCCGGATCGCGGTTGACGGCGAACACCCTATCAGGGCCGGAATTACTTTTCTGCAAGGCGGAGGACATGGCCTGCCTGTTTTAGGACTTGGGAATTTGAGCCATAACTTCCTATGGACATGAGATTTAAAACTGACGCCCCAACCAAACAGGAAGTCCGGTGAATTTTGTCATCGAAAGTTAACTTTGGCCACACCGTACCGCAATGTCCCTTGCGATTCAGTCATCCGTCATTTCAATGAAAGGCGGCTGGATTGATGGTCAATTGCTCCCCGCTGGCCGCCGCCGCCGCCACTTGAGGTTGATACCATGCATAATATTGCTGTTGTTCGTAGCCCATGTAGGCTTGAGCACCGAGCAAACCTTGCAACTGTTCGTCGGCATTTTGCAGGGCCTTCTGCCATTGGGTCAGGGCACCCGGGTCGCCGGGATCGGGGGCGGGCGGGCTGCCACCGGCGCCGGTTGCAACCCCGTTCTGGTCCACCGCGTTGCCGGGATTTTGATTCAGACCGCTGATCTCGTTTTGGAATTGCTGGCGCACCTGGGCAATCGCCGCCTGCTGTTCGGCGGTGAAACCGAGCGCACTCCAATCCGGGTTTTGGAGGAACAACGGGTAGGAAGGTGATTCCGCTCCTGCACTCGAAAACGGCATCGAAGCTTCGGCCACCACACCAATGCCACCTCCCCGTCTGCGATTCACCGCTTGCACCGGAGCGGCGGATTCTGCAACTTCGCCGCTGCCGTTGTCCCGCCCCACCTCATTGCCCGCAGTTTGTGCCACGGCCGTGGTTCCGGCCGGCGGGTGTGCGCCCAGGAGGCTGGCAACCAGTTGCATCTCCTGCGGCCGCGACCACGGTCCGTCACCGGATCCGTCCAGTCTCAACTCTTTGCGCTCCCAGGAAAACGCCCGGGCCGCGTCGCCCCGGACAATGTCCTCAATGGTCGGTTCCGGACAGCCGATGGCGCGCAGGTTGGCAATGTAAACCCGATAATCCCCGGCTGACACAAGCTGGTCCCAACGGAATGTCTCCGGCGTCTGGTCCGACGATGTTGAACGGGCAGGCGTGGCGGTTGGTTGCGACGCCGGTTCGGGTTTGGAGAGTCTCGGCGTTGTCAAAGCGATTCCTCCCTTTCGCGGATTCACCAGCAGAAAAATCACGCTGCCGAACAGGCACAGGTTCATCCCGATCGAAATCTTCAAGGCCATTTTCATTTCTGTTCTTCCGCCCAATGTCAATTCGTACACGTTTTGCATCCAAATGAACGGGCTCAGGCCCGCTGCCATGGAAAATCCAAAGGCCAGCGCGGATACCGATCCGCGCTGGCCATGCCAAAACCCAATTTCTTAACCCATTTTCAACCGATTAGTACGACGGGAAAACCACGTCGCTGCTCTTGGTAACGAACATCAGGCCGTACGGAATCGCGGGATCGTGTCCGCCCGGAGCCACTCCAAAACCCTGCGAAATAATTTTGCTTGAAATCGCATTGAAGAGGACGCCGCCCACCGTGGACTGAATGCCGCTGATTTGGAATTTGCCATAGAGATGTTCATGGCCCCAGAGCCACCACTGGCCGTTCTCAATGTTGTTATTGTCCGAGAACACGCCGTCCACGGTAATCCAGTTGTTGGTATTGCAATAAAGCGGGGGAGTTTGGCCGCCGTTATTGCCGGTGCTCAGGGCATCGCTCGGCGCAACATAACCGATGGCAAACCAGTTGGTGCCGGTGTTGTGGACCGGGTCCAATTGCTGGCAACTGCCCGAAGTGCTGCTGCGGCCCGTGTCCGCCAGCGCCTTGGCCACACCGCCACCGCTTTCATAACCGTTGTTGCCCTCATTCTGGAGGATGAGGCTGTTCGTCTGCGCCGGGTCGCGGTTGTCAACACCGTAACCGATGGAGTTTTGGATCACGCTCCGATGGCTGCCGTAGCCGCTGTCAGACAAAAAGTTCATCCGCGTGCCGGACCCGAGGTTGCGGCCGACCAGATAGACGTCCATCAGGTCGTTCGGATTGCCGGAGATGAACCAGGCCGGCGCATAACCGTTTTGCGTCATTGTGATGATCTGAGGAAGGGTGATGTTGCTGCAGTCAATCCAATCCTGCGAGGGATTCGGATTCACATTCCGGCTCAACGTAAAGGTGACCACGCCTTCCGAACCGAAATCCTGCAACGCCGTCACGGTGTTATTGGTTGCGGGCGTCCAGGAAACGGCCTGAGACGTGTCCGCCTGGGCCAGGTCCGCGCCGTGGCTGGAAGCTTCCAACTGGGCGCCATTGGCAGGAGAGCCATTGGGTCCAGGATTGCCCGACTGCACGTTGCCGCTGGAGGACAACGTGGCGGTGGTGTAATCAACCCAGGTTTCCGGCGAGCCGGCCAAGGGAGTGGTCGTTCCGTCGCGGCGCACGTTTAACAACGAGGTATTGCACGCCGAGGCGATGCCTGCTTCGGAACCGCTCCAGGCGCAGTTAATATAAACGGGCTGGCCATTGGTGAGGGTGCCATGGAAAACCATGTAATTGGCGCTCCCGGCGCTCGAGTTGCCCCATGTCCCATAAGTAATCGTGCCGGCCTGGAACACGGAATTACTGGTGCCCGTATTGTCGGACAACGCGGCGAATACGGTCGAACGGAAGGCCGTTGAACCGGTCAGATAGACCACAGGGTCCGTCGCCGACGCCTGGGAAACAATGCCCATAGCGACCAGTGCGGCCATTATTGGAGTGCTGATTTTCATAATCTTAGTTAGTCTGGTTGTTTTTGCTCTTTATTGTTTGGTTTTGTGCATTGTTGGTAACGAAACTGACTTACGAATTTTTGAGGTTGAACCGACGACGGAACGAAAGCAGCAGAAGACCTGCGCCCCCGAGCAGACCCAGGACCGTTGGTTCAGGCACAGCCTGAGGCGTGAAGGTCAGGCTGGGGCTGCTGCCGGTAAGGTCCAATGTGAAGTAGCCGATATAGTCGTAAGGCTGACCACTGCTGCCCCGGGGATCACCCGCATCGCTCGTCTCCCAAAGATCCTCATAAAGAACCGTGCTCGGGCTGACCGCTGAGTCCGGATTAAAACCCGCATTGCCATAGAAACTGGCCGTCGTGAAAGTTGGCTCAACATAAGCCTCCCACGACTTGCTGCTATCCAGCAATCCAGTCCCGGCCGTCGGCCCGACCAGTTGTGAGAGCGCCGACTCTGTGCCGTTATCCACCGATTGTTTTGTCAACCCCGCGGGCGCGGAAGAACCGGCCAGTGCCGGATTGCCAAGGTTGCTGGTGCGCA
>DATJNM010000080.1:0-22300 GCA_035508155.1 Candidatus Sulfopaludibacter sp.
TGCGCACCAGCAACCTTGGCAATCCGGCACTGGCCGGTTCTTCCGCGCCCGCGGGGTTGACAAAACAATCGGTGGATAACGGCACAGAGTCGGCGCTCTCACAACTGGTCGGGCCGACGGCCGGGACTGGATTGCTGGATAACAGCAAGTCGTGGGAGGCCTATGTTGAGCCAACTCTCACCATCGCCAGTTATTATGGCAATGCGGGTTTTAATCCGGACTCAGCGGTCAGCCCGAGCACGGTTCTTTATGAGGATCTTTGGGAGACGAGCGATGCGGGTGATCCCCGGGGCAGCAGCGGCCAGCCTTACAACTATATCGGCTTCTTCAAACTGGACCTCACCGGCGGCACCCCGAAACTGACCTTTACGTCAACCAATGTTACCGCGTCGCTGACGAGTCCAACCATTATATTGGTCAGCAAGACGGGAAGCACAGTAACGGTGGTTTCGAGCAACGCCGTGCCGACGCACAGTTATCAATTGCAATCCACCTCCGGTCTGAATCCGGTGAGCTGGAGCAATGTGGGCAGTTCGGTGGTGGCTGGCGGCACGCTGGTGACGAATAATGATGCCACCGCGACTGGTTCCACGAAATTTTACCGGGTACAGGGGCAATAGCTTCCCGGTCCCCTATCTTACCAGGATGAGCACGGCGGGCAGGAAACTGCCCGCCTTTTCTGTCTATGTGGACGAATGTATTTGGTTGAGAATGAAAAGGCAATTGCTGCGCGCGAAAAGTAAACAAAAATGTTTTCCCGTCATGTTCAGCCTGTTAATCCTGCCGTAAAAGTCTTTGGACCGGATGAACAGGATTGGCAGGATATTTTTTGATTTTCTTTAAGCGTCCAAGCGGAGAAAGAAGTGGATCGCGAGTACGCTCACCCACCAGTCCAGAAAGGAGTGAAATGGCGGATGGGGCCTCCCAAATGTCACAGATTTGTTGCGGCATCGCCTTTGACCAAACAGAGCGAACATGATTTGCCCGCCTCGTCGGGTCACTGGCCAGGCATTTATTCGTGCCTGCGGTATTGGCGGGCCGGTTCAGCATCCGCCAGTGCCGCCTTCGTTTGGCGATAGGCTGAAGGAAAACCAGTGATCGACCTTAAAAAGAGGAAGGATTATGCCGCAATTTTTTGGTCCGGTTTTTGGTGATTTGATGTTCGATGGCATCGGGTTGGCAGGTATCCTGTTCGTGCTCTTTCTGATATGGGAGGCGTTGAGGGAATGGCGAATTCGTGTTCGGCGGGCCCGTAACGCGCGTGAACGCGCCAGGGGACGATGAAAGGACTGCGCCCGTAGCATCGTGTTCCCGGTTAAATTAAAAACCGGCGAACACTCGCGGGGAGTTTACTGGGGACGACACTGATGTCCGGTCATCTCACGCATTTGTGGATTTAGAGCCTTTTCAGAGAACAGGCGGCTGCCGATGTGAGTCGGCGGACCTGCTGGCGTAAGCTCCGCCTCGTTAAGTCGGCGGCTACGGAAATTATTGAACCGCTCCGATCGCGCGCGAGTGGTTCAATGATCGGTTCCAGTGTTCTTGATTTGCAAGGCATGAGCGAGATTGTCGCGCGCGGCGGCGGAATCGGGATTGAGGTGAAGGGCTTCTTGAAATTGGGCAATCGCCTCGTCCATCTGCCCTTTCAGGCCGAGAGCGGCACCCAGATCGTAGTGAAACTCAGCGTTGTCCGGTTTCAGGCGGAGGGCCTGCCGGTATTCGCCGATGGCCTCGTCCAAGTGCCCTTCTCTGGCGAAAGCGGTGCCCAAATTGCTGTGCGCCTCGGCGTAGTCGGGTTTGATCCGGATGGCTTCCTGAAATTGCCTGATGGCCTCGTCGGTCTGACCTTGCACGGCCAGGGCAGCGCCGAGGTTGTAGTGTGCCTCGGCATAATTCGGTTCGAGTCCGAGAGCTTCCCGGTATTGGCTGATCGCCTCGTTAATTTGGCCTTCCCGGTAAAGAGCGATGCCCAGGTTGTGATGCGCGAGATAATTGTTTTTTGTGACAGCCAGCGTGTGCCGGTAAAGGGATTCATTATTCTGCCAATACCCAAGCTGTTGCCGCGTCAAGACCGCGCAGAGACTAATGGCTGCGCCACCTGCCGCCCCCAACACCATTTCATGATGGCCCCGGCGTTTGGTTAATTCGTATGCCCCCCAGACGACCAGAATCAGCAATCCCAACGACGGGATGTAAGTGTACCGGTCCGCCATGGCCTGCCCGCCCACTTGCACCAGTCCGATGACCGGCACGAGTGTGCCGCAATACCACAGCCATCCTGTCAACAACCAGGGGTGCCGTGTCCGTTGCACAAAAACGAATGCCGAAATGCCAGCCATCAATCCACCTGCCAGCAGCGCCTCGGACATCGGCCAATGGGCAGGATACGGATAGAAAACAGCCAGGTCGCCGGGCCAGAAAAACTTTGCGAGGTACCGGCAGTACGAAATCAGCGCGTTCGCGGTCCGGGCGCCCGGCGGCACGTTTTCCAGCGAATGCATCATGCCGGTGTGTTGTTGCACTAAGTAAGTCACCACGCTCATCACCGCCGCTAGGGCAAAGAAGGGGATCTTCTCCCACAACCGGCCTGAGAGATTCCGGGTTCCGGATTCCGAATGCCGAACTCGATTCAGCGGCCAGTAATCCAGCAGCAACAGGACGAACGGCAGCGTGACTAGCATGGGCTTGCTCATCAAGCTCAAGGCGAAAAGAACCAGAGTCGCCCAATAATACCAGGTCGTTGAATCCTCGCCTTTGGACCTGGGACGTTGGACTTCGGACTCTTTGGCATAGCGTGCATATGCCATCAAACAGAGCAGGCCGAAGAACGTGCTCAACACGTCTTTCCGTTCCGCCACCCAGGCCACCGATTCCACGTGCAACGGGTGCAGTCCAAACAATGCCGCCACCGTCAGGCTCCGCCAGATTGCTCCCGTCAGGCCGCGAAACAGCAGAAAAACCAGCGCCGTATTGGCCCCGTGCAACAACACATTCGTCAGGTGATGACCCCGCGGATTTAAACCGTATATTTGGCAATCCAACATGTGCGAAAGCATGGTTAGCGGGTGCCAATTACCGACCACCGGATTGCCAAACGCCCACCTGACGTTGTCCAACGTCAATCCGTTTTGGACGTGGACGTTCGCGGTGACGTAGTAGGGGTCGTCATAGTTGATGAAATCGTGGCTTGTCGCCGGCCAGTACACGGAGATCGTCACCAACATCAGCGATCCAGCCAGTAGCCACAACGCATAATGCGACCGATTCATAACAACGTTGACTGCCTTCGTCTCGCCGGGATGGGAATTCTTTTCCGGCTCATGCCTGGAATCACCGTCCAACCGTGGAAGGTTGGCAAACCCGCGCGCCTGTTTTGTTGCGGGAACCGCGGCGTATTAATTTTGGCTCGCTTGAGGGCCGCTCGACGTGTCCGGGCGCATTGGGGCCTGAAATTGAGCGGCCATGCGTTTCGCCTCGTCAATCTGTGCGGGTGTGAGCGCTTGGTGCAACTCAATTTCAATGACGTCATGCCGCCCGCCCACATTTCCCTGCTGCTGGCTCAGCCAAAACCATTTGTAAGCCTGCACCAGATCGCGGGAAAGCCCCGCGTTCCCATTCTCATACATCTGTCCCAGGTTGTCCTGGGCCGTGGCATCTCCCAGTTCCGCGGCCCGGCGGTTCCATCGGAGCGCTTCCTGCCAATCGTGGCCCACCCCGACGCCATATTGATACATAGATCCCAAAGTGCTCATGGCAGGTGCATAATCCTGTTCGGCAGCCTGACGCAGCCACTTCACGGCAGCCGTGTAATTAATGTGATTGGTATCGCCGGGATGTTCGCCATGGAGATAAAACTGGCCCAGCGCGTTTTGCGCATAAACCTGGCCCTGTTCGGCGGATTTCCGCCACCATTCGAGGGCGGCGTCTATATCCTGCGGTGCACCCTTGCCGTGAGCACAAGCATAGCCCAGGCTGTATTCGGCCAGTGGATCTCCCTGAGCGGCCGCCTTGCGATACCACCGGATCGCTTCGACATAATCCTGTTTGACACCCAGGCCGTGCGCATAACAGGAGCCCAGACTGGTCTGTGCCGGGGCGTATTCCTGGCTCGCGGACTGGCGCAAGTAGGTCACAGCCTTGACGTAATCTTTCGGCACACCGAGGCCGTCGGCATAATGCCGGCCAAGAAAAAACTCCGCCCGGGGGTCGCCCTTGTCGGCGGCGGCCCGTGCGGTGTCCAGCGTAAATTCTTTATTGGCGGCCCACAGCAAGGACATCGGGAGAAGCCATAGAGACAGGGCAAGACCTTTTTGGGAGGGAGACATAAAGCGGACCGTGGTTTTCATTGTATCAGGCCGAATCATTACCGCAGCGGACAGAAATTGGTCATGTGAAATGGAATTGGCCAGTGCGACAAACGGCAGCCCTCAACTCGTCTTGGGCAAAATGACCGTGACGCGGCCGACGGTTCGAACCAATTCCGTCTTCTTTTTCTTCTCATCGTCATTGGTGTTTTTGCTGGCGACCTGTTGCTGGTTCTCGGTACTGGTCTGCCCGACGGCGCTTTGGCTGGCGCTGGACGCGGAGGAGGAAGTGGCCAGCGTCCCGGCGCCGCCGTTGACCGAAGAGCTGAGCACCGTGGCCGTGAGGTTCCCGCTGCCGGACGTGTTCACGCCGCCAAGGGCAACGATCGTCCCGGAAATCGTGCCACCGGAGGAAAAGGTGGCCTTGCCGCCGGCGAGGACTGTACCGGCAAAGCTTTCGGCCGCACTGATGTTGGCGTTCTGTTGGGAAATGATCAACCCCGTGATTTTGCCGGTGGCCTTGGCATTCACATTTACTCCAATCACGCCCGAACTGCCCAATATAATGTCGCCGATATAGCCGTCCGAACCAGCCGCCAAAGTAATGGCGGTGAAGCCGGAGGCGGCGGATAAGACCTCGTCGAACGCGACCTGCGAAATACCACCCTGATTGGCATAGATACTTCCCTGAGGCGTGGTCACCGTGATGTTGCCCGGCAGCCCGGCGGCACCGGGGGGAATCTGGCCCGCAGCCGTGAGCGTGCCCGTCACAATGCCATTTGCCGGAACATACTCGACCGGTTCACCGCCGGAAAAATTCGGGGTGAAGTAATTGATCGGGACCACCGACGCGCCACCGCTACCGGCGTTGACATCGCCCGTAAGCGACTCAATGTTGATGTCTCCGCCATTGAAGGTGGCGATGCGGGAAGAGTCAATATTGATGGTGCCCAGGGCAGCCACATTCACGTTGCCGCCGCCCGTGGCGTAAATACCCAGGCCGAGGTTATTGGCGGTCATGATCTGAGATTCGAAGTTCAGCAGGTCTTGAGAGCCTAAATCCATTGAAAGGCCGACCCCATTGTTATTCAGGGGGCTGTCGGGGATTTCACCCGTGCAGTCAACCGTGACATTGCCACCGCCGAGAGAGGCAATGGTGGAAGCGGGCATTTCCAAATAGCCGGCGGTGACATTGATATTCGCCCCCGAGCTGAGGTACGGAGTCAGATAGGAATAGGTATGGCCCAGGAAGACGGTGCTCGGGGTGCCGGCGTTGCCAACGGAAAGGATTCCCCGGGAATTGCCGAGGGAGATGGAACCGGCGGTCACGTTAAATTGACCCGTGCCACCAACAACATAAGCGCCGGCAGCTCCGTTCAGCGGAACTGTCCCCTGGCTGTCGCTGTAAAGGGATGAAATCGAAGCGGCATCGGCGCTGCCGCCCGGCACCCAGGAGATGGTGTCCAGCACAAAGTGACCGTTGGCATCCAGCACCGGATAGCCGTTGAGACCGTAACGCACCACGGTCAGGGTCTGACTTTGCAGCGCAGCCTGTAAGGCCGACGACAAAGGCCCGATGGCGGTCAACGTTTTGGTATTGGGATTGTAAACCAGGGAATTGTTGAAATCATTGATGTCGTTTTGGAACAAATAAACGTTGGCGCTGCTTAAAATAGTGGCCAACTGCGACGGGTTGACGAGGGAGAATGACTGAGTAAACAAGGGGTTGTTGGGATCAACAGCCAGGGCCAAGGCCAGATACCAACTGCTTAACGAAGTGCCCGGAAGCAGCCCGCCCACCAGCGGGGTGTCCGCCGAAGGCAACGTGGGCAAACCCTGATCCAAAGTGACCGAGGTGAATGAACCCGGATTGTAAATCTGGCCGCCGACCGTGATCGAGGTGACATCACTGGCGTGCAGATTCTCCCCGTAAAAGCTGCAGCCAATCATGTCGCCGGCAACGTTTATTTGGGTTGCCTTGTCGGTTTGCAGGATAATGTTCTCCATGCCGGCCGGGATCGGGACGTTATTTACTGTCTGACTGCCCATCAGATTAATTATTACCGGTTCATAATTGTTCAACAGCGCCGGGACACTGGCATGATCGTTTTCACTGAACGGCTGGATGCCGGAATTGGAAATAAACCATTGCGTGTCGCCGCTGTCGGACATGAGCAGGGTGGCGTCGGTGCCACCGGCATTGCCACTGCTCAACCAGCCGCCACCCGTGGTCGTGATCTGGAGGCTCTGATAGGGTGAAGGAAACAGAGTGATGTCGGAATCCGACAACGTGACGTCGTTTGCGTTAATCCCATCAGTCGCACTGGGGGTATCCAATACGACTCCACCGGGGCCGGCGTTGATAATGACCGTCGGCGGCAGGAGCAGCGGCACGGCCCCATTGGGCCGCGGGAGGTTGTACCCGGTCAGATAAACACCGTTGCCCGCCGTCAGGTCCACCCAAGCCTCCGGATTATAGTCAAAAAGATGATTCCCGGCGGTCGGCACCGACCTTCGGTTCACCCGGGTCATAAGATTGTCAAAGACGCCGTTTGGATTGCGCACTTCCTGCAGATAGATGTTGCCCAAGGCATTCAAATTCCAACCGCCGTTGACCAGGCTCAGTGCCACATTTTGGAGGGATGTGCCGATGTTCTGGCCGGCGTTGATGGTGCCCGTCCCATCGGCTTCCACGAAATGTCCATAAACGCTGCCCCCGGCGGTAATCGTCACCGCCCCCGGCGCCGTCGGATCGAATGCACCCGTCCCCGGATCACCCGCCGCCACCGTAGTCGTCGGAAAGCTGATGACGTCACCACCCGCCTGGATGGTTACGTTGCCACCCGCGACCGTGCTGATGCCACCGAGATTCGGGTCCGGCGCATAATAAGGCGCGGTCGTCAGATAATCGTAACCGATGGCATTGATCCCGCTGTTGACGTTTCCGTATTCCGTCGTTACGTCAATGTTGCCGCCCCCCACGGTCCGGATGGCTCCGGCATTAACAATGACTTCGTTGGCGGCGTTCAGATTGATGTCCCCGTTCGCCGTTTGAAGATAAGCATTGCCATTCAGATAAATTCCGTCACTGCCGGAATTCGGTTTCGGCTGGCTTTGCGTTGGGGTAAAGCCCGTGCCAGCCGTCAGACTGACGGTCCAGTCGTTGCCGGCCTGAATGTCCGAGCCATCGTTCAGAGTGATGTTGTTGCCGGCCGACAGACTTAAGGTGGCGGGAGCTGTTTGGTCAGCCAAAGTCCAAAACGTGTTTAAAGTGATATTGTTGTCGGCTTGAAGATTGAGAGAAAGGCCGCTGAACGAGTTGATATTGATGACCGTGTAACCAGAAGGGGCGCTGGGGTCCGTGTCGGCCGAGGCCAGCCAAATGTTCGCCGGGTCAATCGTCAGGATTCCGCTGTTGAACCCATCCACCGCCTGGCCGCTGATGCTGGAGTTGATGGCACTCATCCGGGGTGCGGACATTTCCGCCTGTCCACCGTTGCCGCCCTGCGCGCCGCCGGAAATGTTGATGGTGGAACCGGCTTGATCGGAGAAGCTGTTGGCGGATTGAATTGCCACCGAGCCGCCGGCGCTGACGCCCTGGGCATCGCCGTGTGCCGAGATAACGGAGTTGGCGCCCAAATTCACCGAGTCCCCCGCCACCAGTTCGATGGTGCCATTGACGTTCTGGGCGGAGTTGGCCTGAATCAAGCCGTTCTGATTCACCATTTGGGCCTGCAAAGCAATGTGGCCGGCGTCAGCAACCAGGTTTCCGTTATTGTCCACCAAGCCCTGAGGAACGGTGGCCTGCGCGCTCAATCCCCGTCCGTCAGGCGAGGTGGAAACCAGCACGGTTTGCCCGGCGTAAAGGCCGATTTTCCCGCCCGGCGCGGAAATCGTGCCGTTGTTCTCGATGTCGTTCGCAATCAGGAAGGCGGAACCGCCACCGGTGATGTTGATCTGGCCGTAGTTGACGATTTTGGCGGTCGGCGGTGGCGCATTAAAGGACCAGGGACCACCGCTGGAAAGGTTGAGTGCGGGAGTGGAGGCCGTGGTCATGATCAGGCCGTGGGCGGTGATGGAAGCCTGGCCACCGACGTAGAAGCCGGAGGCGTTTTGCAGGATCACATAGCCATTGGCATTCAAGCTGCCGAGAATTTGAGAAGGATTGGCATCGTTGATTTGATTCCAGGCCACCGAGGAAGACGAAGGTTGAACAAAAGTTGTGGTCTCGCCGGCGCCGATATTGAAACTTTGCCAGTTGATGAAGGCGTTGGCGGAGGTCTGATTGACGGTGAATTGCGAACCGGCAGTGTTGAAGGTGGCTGCGCCCTGGGTCACACTGCCACCGGTGGGGTTGGCGTGGAGGCAGACAAGGTTCCCGAGCCACGTCAGCAGCAGAATACCCCGGCTGAGGCAACTTCGATGGCGCAAGAAATCATTCCTCATGGCAACTCGTCCTTCATCCGCCAATATATTGCCGGGTCAGTTGGAATAAATTCGTTTTTTGTGACATTCAGGTGACAAATCAGAACTGGGCCGTCAGCGCAAAATTAAAGAACGGCTGATAGGCCGGCACGGTGCCGGCGCTCAACAGCGGCCAGGAAAAGAGAAACTGCGCCTGCCAGTGGGAACCGGCTGAAGCGGTGAATCCAAACCCCGTGCCCCAAAGCGGGGTGCTGTCCCGGCTTCCCGCGGGGGGATCAATCAAATAGACCTTGGCGTAGTCCATATAAACCGAACCGCGGACGGACAGTGGCGCTCCATCATAGACGTCGCCGAGCACAAGCGGCGGCGTCTGCTGCTCCAGGCTGACGTGCCAGCCGGTATCGCCAAAAACCTCGCCTTCATGGTAACCGCGCACGCTGTTCACACCGCCCGCGCCAAACTGTTCCGTGCTGAGCAGCGGTTCGCTCGCCCATTGACCGTCCGCGCGGAAGCTGGTCACCCAGTTGGTGTAGAAATCAAATTCCTGCGAGAAACTGGGCCGGAGAATCACCCAATGGCCGGTGGATTGGGTCGAGCCGGTGATTTTGGCGAGCGCTGCATTACCATTTTGGGAAGTGGTGGTGGTGGTCGTGATGTTATTGGTGGTGACCGTGTTATTAGCGTTGGTCGTGTATGTGTTCGAAGTCGAAGTCGAAGTCGTCGAGTAAACGCTGGAATACCAGAGATTGACGCTCAAGCCCAGACCCAAAGTGGCGGGCCCAAAAGCATCCGGGAAATTGGCGCTGTAATTCAGGGATAAAGGCAAATAATCCAGGCTTGAATCGGTGGTCGGGATGGGGCTGATAACGGACTGCGCGGTCGTGTTAACCTGACCGTTATTTGTTATCACAGTTGTGGTGGTAAAAATATTTGTTCCATAGGAAGTCAAAGAATAAGCCTTGTAATCCAGTCCACCGGACAAGAAGGAACGAACGCCGCCAATTTCCGGCAATGGCTTGGTTAACTGAAATCCAAGCCCTTGGTTAATCGTAATATCCTGATGAATATTTTGCTGGCTCAACGTGACGATGCCGTTGGAAGATGTCGTGGAAGAGATGATTGAGTCACCGGGGTTTTCAATACCGGTATCAATGGTGGCGCGGTTGGCGTACAAGGTCAACTCCGGCTGGCCGGAAGGCGGCGGCAGGTTGAATTGCCGCGTGGCTTCATTGTAACCAAAACTGCCGGGATTGTTCGCCACCTGATTCTCGACCGGTTCCGGGTTGCCCAGCGGCAGGCGGTAAAAAGAGCTATAATAGGCAACGATTGGCTGGTCGTAAAAATCCCACTGGTTCCCCGCCTTGTAAACTTCGGGCGCGAAGCCGTATTGGACGCCGAGCGAATGCTCCCGCTGCCACAGGTTGTCATAAACGGTGGAGCTGTTTACTCGCAGGTCCGGAGTGCCGGGCGAATTCTGGTCATCGAATTCCAGCTTGGCATGAAGCGGCAGACGGTCCTTGACGTTGAGGGTGAGTTCACTGGTGCCCGGTTCGGGGCCGGGACCGATGACGGGATAGATTTGCCGATCCTGGTTTGCATTGGCCCGGTTCAGTTCGGTGTTGAAAATCGGGCCGTTGAGCACCATGTTGGTGTGCAGACTGGGCAACGAGCGCATCACGTTGTTGGAGTTAAAATAGTGGTTGCCGGTGACTTTGATGTCGGCCAAACGACCTTCCAGCACCTGCAATTTCACGGTCGCATTGGTGAGTTTCTGCTGCGGTACGTTCACGGCCACGGTCACATAGCCGCGCTCGTGGTACGCTTTGCCCAGTTCACTCACCACGGTTTGGATGCCGTCAAAACTGACGTTGGTGCCAAACGCGCCGTCAATGTTGGTAATAGCCCCGCCGACGGTCGCCGAGGGAAGAATGGTGTTGCCGTTGACCAGATATTTCTCCACCTCGAATCGGGGGCCGGCATTCGTGCAGACTACATGAACCCGCGTGTCCCTGGCCTGCCTGTCCAGCTCGCCCATCTTCAGGCGCATCGCGGCTATCGCCTCGGCCATCTCCTGGTAAGTCGCGCGCGTTGCTGCCAGGTTCGCCGCCGGCGAAACGGCATTGGTGACTGCCGGAGTGCCAACCCTGGTGCCCGGCCCAGCCGGTGGTTTTGGGACGACGACCGGCGGCCCGGAGACAATTTCCAGGCCGTTGCTGACACTAAGGTAACACTCGCCCGCCACCACAATCTGGGAAATGACCGTTTGGGCAACGTTGAACGTCACAATGCCGTCGGAAATTTGCTCCGGCACGAACGCAACGCTTACCGCCGGATAGCCTTGATCGCGATAGGCCGATTGCAGGTCCGCGGCCGCTTTTTCGATTTTCTCCAGGCGAACGTCCGGGCCGGTGTATTTGGAAAACAGGGGAGTCAGGATGTTTGTGGAAAGCAAGAGGCCCTCGACGGTGTAACCCCGGACATAATAGTGCGGAGTGGCATTGACGGCGGCAGTGCCCGGAGAAGCAACGGATTCGCTTGGCGACGCCATTAACGGCGCCCCCCCCAGCCAACCGCAAAATGTCAGCCACAGCAAAATGACGCGGCGGCGTTCGAGGACCATGAAAAAGGGGGAATACCGGCGGGTCATACGCACTCGTTCGGACCAATAAACCGCGGCGTCAGGACGTGGGCGTGTTTCATGGCGGGTTGATAATGATTGACCTGTCCGAACCGGTGCGCCGGCGTCACAATGAATTCCACCCGCATGGACTTGGGGCGGAATCGCCGGTGGACCAGACCATCAGGTTCGTGATCGGCAACAGCACGCGGTCACATGGTTCTCCGGCACTTTGCCCCTTTGGTAAATCCGACATCATGTGATCAAGTCCCATAGCAAAATTCCCTGACACACACGCCAGCCGTGGGCAGCCGGAAGGCGTTTGTCTGAAAATTCACGCCGGAAAGGCTGGGCCATTTATATTACAGGCCGTTGTCGGAATTGTGACAATCCGGAAACAAACGGGTGTGCCGGAAATTGCGGGGGGCGTGGCGGATGACGGGAGGCGGGTGATCCCATCACGCAAAACAATCCTCCGGCCATGACCACGCGGATCAAGGATGGGGAAATCAGTTTTCAGTCATTTTTCAGAACCGACACCGGTTTGTAACACTCGCCTCCTAAAGTAAACCGTCGCGGACAAAAAAGTTTGAATCGGCAAAAAATTTCGGGACAGGGTGAAAGCGTGATGAAACCGGAAGGTAACTACGAACCTCATCTGGCCGTTCGGGAATTCTCCGTGCCGCCGGGCGGCGAGTGGACGCCGCGCTCCCCCGGTTGGTCGCTGATTCAAATCGCGCGCGGGACCGGTTATTTTCTGCAACCGCAATCAAGTCGGGAACTGGAAACCGGAACGACGCTTTTGCTGGCCGGCCGGGTGCAGGGGAGTATTCGGGCCAGCCAATTGTGCGGGTTATCCCTCTATGCCTTCCGGGTGATCCCGGCGCGTCTTACCGGATTGATCACGCTGGGGGAGCAGGATTTCCTTGAGCAGGCGGCGGCGCGGAATGATTTTCCCATCCGCATTCTTCCCCCGCTCAACCCGGTGGCTGTGAAAATGAGGGAACTCTGCACGGGCGGCGATTCAAACGGGTTGTTATTCAGGCTGCGTCTGCTTCAATTCTTTGTCGAGGCTTTTGGCAATGAGTTGGAGCAGGCTGCTTCCAATTGGGAGACGGCCGATGCCCGGGAGCGGCTGCGCGTGTTGTTGGAACGGACGCCCTCGGCGGAGTTGCTGGAGATGAGCTTCGACGAACTGGCGCGGCGGACCCATTGCACTTCGCGGCATCTGAGCCGCCTGTTTCGTGAGCTGGTCGGCATGTCCTTTCGCGACAAGCGCGCCGAACTCCGCTTGACGCGGGCCCGGGATCTGCTCGCTACGAGCAAATCCAAGGTTGTGGAAGTGGCTCTGGAGAGCGGCTACAAATCCCTGAGTTTGTTCAATCTCATGTTCACCCGTCACTTTGGCACCAGTCCCGGCCGGTGGCGGCAGAAATATCGGAACAACGGCGACCGCAAAGGCGCGCGCAGTAAAAGGGTCCAACCATTTGCAGCCTGGAGGGAACGGCCGGCCGGTTTTCAACTGAACCGGCCTGAATCGCCGCACGATGGTTGGAATGCCGCCTCGCCCGGTAAGGGCGCGTCGCCGTATGGCACGCCTTAACCCACCGCTCACCGGAGGATATCCATTCCCATTAATTCATCCGGTTGTTTCGAAATTGTCGCAATTCCGACACCTGTCGGTCACACCCCGTCCTTAACTTTTTAAGGTGATGATTGGCGAGCGACATCTCATCCTGCAGGAGTTGACATTGGCGGCCTCCGTCGAATGGCGTCCCCGGTGCGGCGGGTGGTTGATGGCGCGCGTGGCCGAGGGCACCGGTTATTGGTTGCAACACCAGGCCGCTCATCGTCAACTCAACCCCGGCGACGGTCTGATTGTGATTCGCAATGCCAACGGGATCGTTCGCGCCAGCCAGCTCGGCCCGCTGAAACTGCAATTGTTTATGGTCCTGCCGCAATATCTTAACGGCCTGCTCACAGTGGCGGAATGGCACCAACTCGAGGTCGCGCCAAACAATCCGGAGTCTCCCGCGTCCGTCTTTGCCGCCGGAGAACCCCTGGGCCAGAAATTTTCCCGGCTGACCGATCAGGTGTACAGCAACCGGCTCCCGATGCGTTGCGCCTTGCTGCAATTGTGGGCCAGCGCCGTCGCCGGCCTGTTGCCGGCACCGCCCCCGTCCGCCGGCGGCAATAAACTTCGTGATCATATCCGGGAACTGGTCGGGCAAATGACGGAAGCCGAACTTTCCGAACATTCCCTGATGGATCTGGCCCGGCAGTTGCATTGCAGTGAACGCCATTTCAGCCGCCTGTTCCGTGAGGAGTTCGGCGTGCCGTTTCACGCGCGTCAGATTGAATTGCGCCTTCAACGTGCCCGCCAGTTGCTCACCGATTCCAATGCCAAGATCATCAACATCGCCTATATCAGCGGCTACCGGCATCTCGGCCTGTTTAATGCCATGTTCAAAAGACGCTTCGGCCTGACTCCGGTCGAGTGGCGCCGACAACACCCCCGTAAAAGCCTTTCGCCCTCTCCCTCGGGCCGGTTCCCGCCGGCGGAGGAACGTGCTGGCGCCGACGCACCGCTGCCCTTCACCCCAACTTGAATGTCACCTATTTGTAACCTGCGTCTGTAAATGACTGGTATAAACTGCGAAAGCGGTATTATGCGTAATCGTCCAACTGGCAATCTTGTTTTGCAAACCGTCGCCGAGTCCGGCGGCAGGGTTTTATCGCCGGGGGCCGGCTCGCCGGCGGACCTGCCCGTCGTGCCCAGCGCCTGGATTTGGCCTTGAACCGAAACCGAACCCCAATCCAACCGTCATAACCACCATGTTTGTTCAACCCCTGTTTGCCGCCAATGCCGCGGTGTACGCCATCCAGAACGCCACCACCGAGGGCAAAATCACCGTCATTGCGCTGCTTGTCCTGTCCTTGTTCAGTTGGACCATCATCATCACCAAGTTCCGCCAGTTGATGATTGCGCGCCAGGCGACCAAAAAGTTTTTTGCCGCCTACAACTCCACGCGTGATCCGCTGGACATCCAGCGCCGGGGCGAGGAATTTGAAGGTGCGCCCGCCTACCAGCTTTACATCCGGGGAGCAGACGAACTGGCGTATCAATTGAAAAACAACCCGGTGCCGGTTGAAGCCATTGCCCCCCAAAGTCCAGCGGAAGGGGTGGAACACACCAACACCGATTTTCTGGCCCGGTCCACGGCGGTGAAGGTCAGCATGGCCTCCTTTGACGCCGTCAAGGTGATCCTGGAGGAAGCGGCCGGCACCGAGGCGATGGCGCTGGAAAAGGGAATGATTGTGCTGTCCACGGCGGTGGCGGGCGGACCCTTTATCGGACTGCTGGGCACGGTTTGGGGCGTCATGTCCACCTTCGCGGGCATCGCCGAAAGCAAGGCCGCCACCCTCACTGCCATGGCGCCCGGTGTGGCCGCCGCGCTGGTGGCTACGGTCACCGGCTTGCTGGTGGCCATCCCGGCCATGTTTGCCTACAACTTCATGGTGACCACCATCCGCCATCTCACCCAGGAATTGGATGGATTCGCCAGCCGTTATGCCAATCAGATTGAACACGTCTATGTGGACCACCGCCCGCTGGCCGAGGAAATCCGAAACGCGAACGAGGTGCTGGCCGGGCGCATCGTCGGCGCGTTGCGGAACAGCGAAACCCCCGCGTTGGTTGAGTCATGAAGAAATGTTCGAAGTCGGCGCACCATTCCCTGACGGAGTTGAACATCACGCCGCTGCTGGATCTGGCGTTCGTGTTGCTGGTGATTTTCATCATCACGACCATTCCGCCGGTCAATGATGAGGGTTTGAAACTGCCCACGGCGGCCAAGCATCTCAAAGACCCGCCCCGCAAGGCCAATTACATCACCGTCCAGGCCGACGGCACGATGTATTTGAACAAGGCACAAATCGCCAATCCCTCCGACATGCTGCAAACCCTCATCGGTCTGCGCACTGAGGACCCGGATTTGAACGTGATCATACGTGGCGACAGCCGTGCCAAGTACCGGCAGATCCGGGCGGTGCTCGATGTTTGCCAGCAGGCCAACGTGCCCAAGGTGGACTTGCAAACCGTAGCCGCCGACGGGAAATAACATGCTGCCGCACACCCAGGCGCGCAAGAAGCGCAACTCGTCAAAGGTGAACCTGCTCATTTCGTTCACCTTTCACGCCCTCATTGTGGCGGTAGGCCTTTACTTTGCGGCGCGCGGAGGATTGCTGGGCAAACAAATCCAGAAAATCTCCGTGGAGATGATCAAGGAAAAGCAGCCGCCCAAGCCCAAACCGCCCGACAAACCCAAAGTCGAACCACCCAAGGTCGAACCCCCCAAAGAGGCCGCCGCGCCCAAGGCGGAACCACCCAAAGAATTATCATCGCCCCCGGCGGGTCCGCCCACCGTCGCGCCGCCGGCGGCGGAACTGCCGTCGTTTGTGTTCGAAGGCGGCAAAACGGTGGAAACCAGCTCTGATCCCGTACAATTGTACAAGGGATTGCTCGAATACGCCTTCCGTTCCAAATGGGACCGCCCCCAGAACCTGCATGACGACGATTATGTGGCGGAGGTGCGCGTGACGGTGGACCACCAGGGACATGTCAGCGATGTGGAGTGGCTCAAGGGATCGGGCAACTCGCGTTGGGACGATTCGGTGCGGCAGGCGATTACGGCCGTGCAGAAAATGGACAGCCCGCCGCCCACCAATTTCCCGCCCAGTGTTGTAATCCGTTTCGACGTGCAACAGGAAACCGAACCCGTTCTCCAATAATTTTTTGAAAAAAACGTCCCACAGCCATCACAGTTCGCTCAGCGAGTTGAACATCACGCCGCTGCTGGACCTGGTGTTTGTGCTGCTGGTCATTTTCATCATCACCACGCCGCAGATGATGAACAATCTGGAAATGACGCTGCCTTCGGGCAAGCCGCCGCCCAAAACCAACCACCCCAAACCCAAAATCAACCAGATTGTGGTGGATGCGCAAGGGCGGACGTTTTTGAACGGCGAATTTGTCACCATCCCGCAGCTCAAGGACAAACTGGAACAATTGCAATCGGATAATCCCGACCTGAGCGTGGTGGTCAAGGGCGCGGATGCGGTGGATTATCAGAATATGATTTATGTGCTCGACGTGCTCCGGCAACTGGACATCACCAAAGTCGGCCTCGCCACGGAAGAAGTGGCAGGTCCGTAAGCAAACCATCCCGCCGGTCGGCGGGTTGCTGAACCGCCGGGCGTCAATTCTCGATTACAAACCGCATCGGCTCAAAATGGTCCGTGTCCTTCACGGTGAGCAGACCGTTGGCCAGGGCCCAGCCGGAGGTTGAATCCGCCAGCGCGTCCGGGGTCAAATGGGGCAGCTCAAATTTTTTTTGAGAGGGACCTTCTCCGGTTTCGAGCGAGATGTCTTTCGGCTCGTTGCCGCTCCACAGTTCCAGAACCAGACTGCGCGCCGCCGGGCGATAAGCGCCTTCCGGCGCGCCGATTTCAATGGTGGTTCGCCCGCCCTCACGAAGCTGGTGGAACCGGCGTTTCAGGAAATCGCCGTTTCGGTAAGCGGGCGTCTCGCCGTCATCCTCGTAAAGCGTGGTTTCGGATTCCCTGGCGGAGGCGATCAGAACCTGCAAGGCGTTTCCCGGCATTTCATCGGTGGATTGAACCACCGGCTGGCGGAAAATAAAACCGCCGGCGCGCACATACAGGGGGATCGAGTCGAGGGTCACCGGCACGTGAAGGGTCCGATTGCCGGCAAACCGGCGGCCCGTCCAGTAATCGAACCAGTCGCCCGCCGGCAGATAAACATCGCGCTCGACGGCGCCTTCCTGCAGCACCGGCGCCACCAGGAGATCAGTGCCAAACAGAAATTCATCCTCGATTCCGGCAACCTGCTCGTCGCCGGGAAATTCAAGAAACAACGGGCGTAGCGCCGGCACACCGGTTTCACTGGCCTGTGCCATCGTGTTGTAAATGTAAGGCAGCAATTCGTAGCGCAATTCAATGGCGCGTTTGTTGATCGCTTCCGCGCGATAACCAAACGCCCACGGCTCTTTGCCCGGCGATTTCGAATCGCTGTGCGAACGCATGAACGGGGAGAACACGCCGAATTGCAGCCACCGGGTGTAAAGTTCAGCGTCCGGCGCGCCGGCAAAGCCGCCGATGTCCGACCCGACAAACGGGAAACCGGAAAGGCCAAGACCCATCAAGGTGGCGACCGATTGCCGCAACGACGACCAGTCGGACGTACTGTCGCCGGTCCAGACGGCGGCATAGCGCTGGCCGCCCGCGAAACTTGCCCGCGTTAATACGAAGGGCCGCTTGTTCGGGCGCAAGCGCGCCAGTCCCTCGAATGTCGCCCGGCTCATCAACTGGCCATAAACGTTGTGTATTTCGCGATGAGTCGTCGGCTGGCCATCATTGTCAAAAACTACGTCTGGCGGCATCGTGCCGGTGGGTGTGTCGAACACCGCCGGTTCGTCCATGTCGTTCCAGATGCCGGCGATGCCGACGTCGAGCAACCCGCGGTAAAGCGAGCCCCACCATTGGCGGGCGGCCGGCTTGCTGAAATCCGGAAAGACACTCGGGCCGGGATTTTCTTTTGCGAGGGACGGCCAGACTGGAGCCTCGTACACGGAACCATCGGAATTTTTTACGAAATAATTTCCCGCGATGCCTTCATCGTAAGGCGCATAGCCCTTCTCCACCTTGGGATGCGGGTCCAGGATGGAAACCACGCGAAAATGTTGCGCCCGCAGGTCCAAAATCATCTTTTTCGGGTCGGGAAAACGCTTGTGATCCCAGGTGAACGGCTTGTAGTTGTCCAGGTAATGAATGTCCAGCCAGATGACGTCGGCGGGAATTTTCTCCTCCCGGAACGTATCGGCCACCAGCCGCACGCGGGATTCCGGATAATAACTGTAGCGGCATTGGTTGTAGCCCAGGGACCAGAGCGGCGGCAATGGCATCCGCCCCGTTAGCGCGGTGTAGCGCTCAATGACTTTTTTCGGGTCCGGGCCGTTGATGAAATAGTAGTCCAAATCGCCGCCCGCCGCGCCCAAGGTCAGCAATCCCGCATCTTCATGGCCGACGTCAAAAAAACTGCGCCAGGTGTTGTCGAGAAATATTCCATGGGCCTGACCCTGGCGCGTGATCAGACAGAATGGCACCGAGACATACATCGGGTCCGTGCTGGCGTCGTGGGCGTAAGTATCCGAGTTCCACATGACCAGGCTGTAGCCGCCGAGTTTCCAGCCGCGCTTGTCCAACGGGCCGGCCTTTTCACCAAAACCATAAACGTGTTCGTCGTCGCGCAGGCGTTTGGCGACCCGGAACGCCTCCCCGGCAAAAACAGTGCCGCGCAACGGATCATCGGCATCCAGACTTTCGCCCGCGGCGTTGGCGAAGGAAATTCGCAATGGATTCAGCCCAATGCGCACCGTGAGCGTGGCCGTCTGCAAAACGGCCGAATCAGCGCCGATGACGGCCTTGGCCGGCGTTGGCCCAAAATTGCGATTGATAACGGCGTAAGAATGATCGCGTCCGAACGATTGCGCCCTCGTGAAATGCACCCGCACCATGTCATCCGACAAAGCGGTGACGGCCAGCGTGCCTTGCCCGTTGTGAAATCGCAGCGTCTTTCCATCCCAAACCGGAGCCGGCATCGCACCCAACGACGACCAGCCATTGGGGTCGGTGGCTTTCACGGAATCCGCCGCGCACAGCGTCCCGGCTCGAAAAATCAAGGCCGCTGCGCCCAGGCACAATCCCGTGGCCAGCAGTTTTAATATCAAAAACGTTTTGACGCCGGCGGGTCCTGGGTTCGGATTGGGCATTTTGTGTTGTGTTTGTGTTAAAACGCCCCTGCGCCACCCTGGCTGCCATTTCTGCGTTCCCAGCGACGCGGCACGCGTTCGGGCGGGGAAGTGTCCACCTTGGCGTAATAGGTTTCCTCGCCCAACCGCGTGTCGGCTTCCTGCTGCAATTCCAGCGAAGGCGTGACGCTGAACCGCTCGTTGGTGTCCATGAAAACCACGCCGCCGCCGGGTTGCATGAAACACAGCAACAACGGGCACTTGCCGGGATGCGCGGCGACCAGTTCGCGCACCGCGTCCAGATGTTCCGCCTTCAGGTGCGCGGTGTGCAGTCGCAAATGAACCTGTTTGGTGAATCTTTTCGGCGCGTCCCCCAGCGGCATGATTTCCTGCGGAAAAATCTTCGGCCGCTCGTCGCCGGTATTGACCTCGCCCACCACAAGAATCGCCATGTTCGGTTTCAGCAACTCGCGGTATTTCTCGTAATTCTCGTTCATACACAGCACTTGCACGGAACCTTCGAGGTCTTCGAGCGTGACCATGGAATACGGCTTGCCGCTCTTCTTGGACACGCCGTTTTGCACCGCCGCAATCAACCCGCCGATGCGGGTCAGCGAGCGATTGGATAATTCGGCCAGTTTGGCCGTGTTGGTAAGCGTATATTTCTCCAGAATCGGCGCAAACGGTGTGAGGGGATGGCCGGTGACGTAAAAACCGAGCAGTTCCTTCTCGTGCGCGAGCAGCTCGTGTTGCGGCCATTCGGGCAGGTTGCTGAGGGTTTCCGGCATCGGCGGCGCCTTCTCCTCCAGCGCGCCGAAGAGCGAACTCTGGCCCTGCTGCCGGTCGGAAAGGATGCTGGCCGCGCGCGCCAACGTCCGTTCGATTTGCGCAAACAACGTGGCGCGCGTCTGGCCAAAACCATCGCACGCTCCGGATTTGATGAGCGCCTCGAGAATTTTCCGGTTCACCGTCCGGCCGTCCACCCGTTCACACAAATCCGACAACGAGGCAAATTTGCCGCCCTCGTTCCGCGCCTTCAAAATCGTTTCCACTGCGACTTCACCGACGCCTTTAATGGCCGCCAGGCCGAAACGAATGCCTTGGTGGTGGGGCGAGGCTGCTGACGGGCCGTCGTTGGAAGTTTCGGTTCGCGGGGACGCCCGCCCCACCGCCGGTGCGAAATAAACCTGGCTTTCATTCACGTCCGGGCCGAGCACTTCGATGTTGAAGGTGCGGGCTTCGGCGATGTATTGCGCCAGCTTGGCGGTGTCCGCCATGTCATTGGTCATCATCGCGCAGAAAAATTCCACCGGATAATTGGCCTTCAGATAGGCGGTCTGGTAAGCGACGATGGCATAAGCGGCGGCGTGCGATTTGTTGAAGCCGTAGCCGGCGAATTTTTCCAACAAATCGAAAATCTCGTTGGCCTGCTTTTCCGGGATGTGATTTTTCTCCCGGCAGCCTTTGACAAAAACGGCGCGCTGCTTGGCCATTTCCTCCGGTTTCTTCTTGCCCATGGCGCGGCGGAGCAAATCCGCGCTGCCCAGCGTGAATCCGGCCAGAACCTGCGCCGCCTGCATCACCTGCTCCTGGTAAATCAAAATGCCATAGGTCTCCCGGGCGATCGGTTCCAGCAAGGGATGTTCGTATTCAATCTTCACCTCGCCGTGGCGGCGCTTGATGAATTCGGGAATCAGCTCCATCGGGCCGGGCCGATACAACGCCACCAGCGCCGTGATGTGCTCCACCGAACTGATCTGGAACTTCCGGCACAGGTCGCGCATCCCGCCGGATTCCAATTGAAACACGCCCAGCGTTTCCGCCTTGTTCAGCAAATCGTAGGTTTTCGCGTCGTCGAGCGGCAGACGGTCCGTGTCAATCTCAACGTCGTGTGTCTGCTCGACCATCTCGCAGGTGTTGCGGATGACGGTGAGCGTCTTTAAACCGAGAAAATCCATCTTCAGCAGGCCGAGATCGCCGACGGGATTCATCGCGTATTGCGTGACCAGCGTGCCGCTGTCGTCCTGCTTGAGCGGGAGCAGATTCACCAGCGGCTGATCACCGATGACGACGCCGGCGGCGTGAACGGAGGCGTTGCGCGTCAGGTCTTCAAGGATGAGCGCGGTGTCAATCAATTCGCGCGTGACTTCCTCGGTCTCATAAGCCTCTTTGAATTCCGGCGATTGTTGGAGCGCCTTTTCCAGCGTCATCTTCAAATCGAATGGAATCATCTTGGCCAACCGGTCGCATTCGCCATAGCTCAGGCCCATGACGCGGCCCACGTCGCGCACGACGGATTTGGCGCCCATGGTGCCGAAGGTGATGATTTGGGCAACTGCATCGCGGCCGTACTTTTCCCGGACGTATTCAATGACGTCGGCACGCCGGTCGTCAGCGAAGTCAATGTCAATGTCCGGCGGATTGACGCGTTCGGGATTCAGGAAACGCTCAAACAGCAGGCCGTAACGGATCGGGTCCACGTTGGCAATTTCGAGCAGATAGGTGACCAGCGAACCGGCCGCGGAACCGCGCGCCACGCAGGCAATGCCATGTTCACGGCCGTGACGGATGAAATCGGCGACAATCAGAAAGTAGCTGATAAAACCGGTTTTCTCGATGACCGCAAGTTCCAGCTTGAGTCGATCCACGACGACCTGAAGGGCGGCGGCAATCGCGGAATCTTTGATATCGCAGCCCCGTTCGTGAGAATGCGGATTGGATGAGGGGGCCCGCGAATTCACATTCGCGGCGGCGGAAGTCTGATACGTCGGCAGCCGGTTGGGATTATCAATGCCTTCAACCACGAGTTCTTTCCCCTCAGCCCGGGCGTGGATGGTGTAACGGCGGTACAGACCTTCAGCCAGCAGCTTGCGCAAATAGCCTTCGCGCGTGAAGTGCTCCGGCGGCGTGAAGACCGGATAATGCAGTTTGCCGAACTCGATTTCGACGTTGCATTTTTCGGCGACTTCGAGCGTGTTTTTGGCCGCATCCGGCGTGTCGGTGAAGCGCGCCTTCATTTCCTCTGCCGTCCGCAGGTAAAACTGTTCCGGCTCGTAGCGCATCCGTTTGGTGTCCGAAAGCAACGTCTGCGTGCCGATGCAAATCAGGCAGTCATGCGCGTGCGA
>DATJNM010000081.1:0-53414 GCA_035508155.1 Candidatus Sulfopaludibacter sp.
ACGTCATGCGCGTCGGCGATGTCATTGACATGCACAACGATCCCGGCCCGGATTCGCCGACGGCCGAAGCCCATCGCGCAGCTGCGTTGGGCGAATTTGGCGGGCTGGGGCTGGCGCTCCCGGGCCACACCTGGTCGCGGAATTCCTGGGCGTATGTGATGTTGACCAATCGTGACGAACTGGCAGCGCGGTACGCTCAGGCCTTGGAGCGAGTCTGGCGATTGCACCGGCTGCGCGGATTGAGCGCCGCCGTCTATACCCAGGTCACCGACGTGGAAACGGAATGCAACGGTCTGCAAACCTATGACCGCGCGGTGGCCAAAATTTCCCCGGGCGTTCTATTGATCGCCAATCGCGGCGGTTTTTGGGGAACGCCAATGAAAATCATTCAGGCGGACGGCTTGTTTGGGCGGACCACCTGGAAATACACCACGGGGCGGCCTTTCGGCGACTGGTTCCTGCCCGGGTTTGACGCTTCTGCCTGGAAAGATGGCGTTGCCGGATTCGGCACCGCCGGAACGCCGGCAATAGTTGTGAATACCACATGGAATACGTCTGACATCTGGCTACGGCGGGAGTTCGTGTTATATTCGGAAGACCTATCGGGAATCAAACTACAAATTTTTCACGATGAAGACGTGGAGGCCTATTTGAATGGCGTGCTGGCCGTGAGACTTCCCGGCTATATCACCGATTACGACGATTTTGAAATTTCAAAGGAAGCGGCGGCAGCGCTTCATCCGGGTGAAAATACCATTGCCGTCCATTGCCATCAAACTGTCGGCGGGCAGGGGATTGACGTGGGCATCTTCGCGCCACAGACGTCCAAGGAGCCGGATGAAACGGGAAAATAGGCAAAGCCTGAGCCGAGTGGTGCGGCAAACGCTATTGTTTTTATGCTCGCTTGCGGGGTTTAGCCAGAACGCCATTTACGCCGCTCCCGCTGCCAGCGACACCTTTACCAATCCCGTTGTTGCGCATGGCCAAGACCCTTGGGTCATCCGGTGGCAAACAAATTATTATCTCTGCCAATCCCGCCCCGATGGCGTCTGGGTTAACCGGGCGGCGCGGCTTGAGGACATCGGCACAAATCATTGGAAGTGCGTCTGGCATCCGCCGTCGGGAACCTCTTACTCAGAACAAATTTGGGCTCCGGAGCTCCATTTTCTCCAAGGCAAATGGTACATCTATGTGGCGGCTGATGATGGCAATAACGCCAACCATCGCATGTATGTATTGGAAGGGACTTACAGTGATCCGCAAAAGCCGTTTGTCTTCAAAGGCAAAATCGCCTCGCCCTCGAACCGCTGGGCGATTGACGGCACAGTTTTGGAAATGCCGGACGGGAAACTGTACTTCATCTGGTCGGGCTGGCCGGGCACCAAAGACGGCGTGCAAAATCTTTATATCGCTCCCATGAGCAATCCCTGGACGATTGATGGCAAACGCGTTTGTATTTCGCGGCCCGACCGAAAATGGGAGCAACGCGATTTTCCACACATCAACGAAGGACCAGAGACACTCTGGCACAACGGCCATTTGTTCATCATTTATTCGGCCAGCGCATTTTGGGACGACAACTATTGTCTGGGCCAGTTAACCTGGACCGGCGGCGATGTCCTCGATCCGCATTCCTGGGTCAAGAATCCCGAACCGGTCTTTAGACGTTCCGACGATGTTTTAGGTCCCGGACACTGTTCGTTTGTCAGGTCGCCGGATGGCAAACAGGATTGGATTGTTTACCACGCGCACATCGGCCCAGGCACAAGGCAGCGCGATGTCCGCATCCAGCGTTTCACCTGGAATCCGGATGGCTCGCCAGACTTTGGGATTCCGGTTTCACCCGGCGTCCCATTGCAGCCGCCTTCTGGCGAATAGTCAAACGACACTCGCCTCCGCCGTCACGGGTGGCAGCTAACATCAGTTCGCTCGCGGGCTCACTTCCTCTTTCTCACCAATAACAAGACTCATTTTGGGTCGGGGACTCCGACCATGAAGACTGCAGGCCCGCGAAACGACTTTCTCAGGATTTTGCGAACAACGGCAAAGTGCATGAAGAAAAATCAGGCAGTGTGATTACGAAGTCAAACTTCAGGCGTGTGGCCACTTTATGCCACATGACAGTCTCCCCTGAAGCCGCGTATATTCGGCTCATGTTCCACCAGTCGAATCGCGGGTTTTGCCGTTGCCTGTCATCCAAAGGACTGTTTTAACCTGGACAAAGCAAGCTGGCAATCAGACCAGATAACACAACTCCGAACGAAAATGAATATTCCAAAAAACTCCTTCACCTCAAAACCGGGCCATCTTTCCATGATAAAAATGCTGGCCTTGACGGCCGGACTCATTGTGACAGCGGGGACTGGATTGGCCCAGAACTATTGGATCGGGCCGACCAACGGTTCCGCCGATTATAACATAGCTACAAACTGGGTCGGCGGCGTCGTGCCCACCGGAGGATCCGCCAATCCGGCCAATGACAATGGCAGCAACAGTGTGATTTTGATTCAGGCTGGTGATCCCACTTGGTCGGTCAACAGTATTCGCGCCGGCTGGGAGAACAATGCCTCTGGCTCGTATCTCCAAAGTGGAGGCACGGTGACCACGGTCCTCAAGTACCGGCTGGCGGCGGGTAACAACGGCACGGCTAACAATTCCCCAAACAGCGGATCGATTGCCTATTACACACTGAACGGCGGCACGATCAACTGCGGCAACGACTTTAACGTCGGTGAATTGGGCACGGCCGTTTTGAATGTCAATGGCGGCGCCATCAATTTGACCAGTGGCGGAAATTTCGCCGACAACAATTACAACGGCTCCGGAAACAGCGGAACAAATTCGGTGACCGACGTAGTAAACCAGACCGCGGGTATTATTACGATCACCGGGTCCGGCCAGTTGTTTGTCGGCAACGGCGGTGCGGCCATCTATAATATGAGCGGCGGCACCAACACCGTGAACAATTACATCGCGTTCGGGCGTAGCGGGGGAAATGGCACGTTTAACATGACGGGCGGCCTGCTCGTCCAAAACGGCGGCGGCAACCTGCTCGTCGGCACCGGCTTTCAAAACCCCAGCGGCGGCACCCCTGTTGGCGTGCTGAATCAAAGCGGCGGGATCATCAGTTGCACGGGGCAATTTTTGGTGCCGGAGGACTCCCCGGCCGTCGGCACGGCCAATCTCAGTGGCACAGCCGTGCTGAATGTCCATGATTGGATAGCCGTGGGGCGCGGTGGCGGATCCGGGACGCTCAACATTACCAACAGCGCCGCTATCACGCGCGACAACAACAATGATTCGGGCGCCCATTTTGACATCGGCGCGGGCGGCACGGGGGTGCTAAACCAGTACGGCGGCACGATCACGAACGTCAGCAGCGATTTCTGGCTGGGAGAAACCGCCAACGGCACTTGGAACCTGAACGGCGGTTCGGCCTTCCTCGGGAATCTGATCATGTCCGTCAATGGCAGCGCGAACAGCTTCTTGAATCTTAATGGCGGCTTGCTGCAAGTCGCTGGAATAAACAGCAGCAGCGCCGGTATCAGTACGCTGACTTTCAACGGGGCAACGCTTCAGGCTGCCGGTAACAATGCAAATTTCATGAGTGGGATAAGTTCCGTAGGTTTGAGTCCAGGCGGCGCGGTCATTGATTCTCAAGGTTACACTATCACCATCGCCCAAGAACTGGATGATAATGGCGGCGGCGGGTTGACCAAGTTGGGAAGCGGCACGCTGACTTTGTCGGGACCCAATACCTACACCGGCCTGACTGTGGTCAGCAACGGCACTTTGGTTGTCCAGACTCCTTCCAGCGCCAACGGCAATTACACGGTAAGGGATGGCGCCGCGTTTGGAGTAACAGTGGAATCGCTCAATGCCCAACTCAACATGAACAGTCTTACGGCTGGTTCTTCAACGGGCGGCGCGTTGGATTTTGATCTAGGTAGTTTTGGGAATCCGACTTCAGCGCCAATGAACGTGGGCGCCTTGACGGTCAACGGAACCGTCACTATAAACGTTGCCGACGCCTTTCCGCAGATCGGCCAGTTTCCTTTGGTTAAATACGTTTCCAAGAGTGGCTCCAGCTACGCGCTCGGATCGCTGCCGGTCGGCGTTGTCGCCCACCTCGTTGACAATACAGGAAATCATTCCATTGACCTCGATATTACTGGCGTCAATCAGCCCCGCTGGGACGGCCAGGCCGGTGGCACCTGGGATACCGGCTCCGATACAAATTGGGTTAACATCGGCACTGGCCTGCCCACCACATATACCGACGGCAGCCCTGTTGTATTCAACGACAGCGCCCTTGGCACAACCACCGTCAATCTGACGACGACTGTCCACCCAAGCAGTGTCGCGGTGAATGACAGCAGTTTGAACTACAGCTTCACCGGTGCCGGAAGCATCAGTGGTTCGACCGGTTTGAGCAAATCGGGTTCTGGCACTCTGAGCATTGCCACCGCCAACGGTTACACCGGGCCTACAACGATTGCAGGGGGCACCTTGAGCGTGAACAATCTCGCCAATGGCGGCTCATCCAGCGCTATCGGCGCCTCGTCGGCCGATCCCACCAACCTGGTGCTCTCTGATGGGACGTTAAGCTACACCGGTCCGGCGGTTTCCATCAATCGCGGCTACTCCCTGCAAAACACCAACGACACGGTTGACACGGAAAACAACCTGACTTTGAGTGGCACGGTAACCGCCGTCTCAACCGCTGATTTCACCAAAACCGGTCCGGCGCAACTCACCTATGCCACGGTTGGCGCCAATACACTTTCAGGCTCGTCTTCACTGGGTTATAGCTCAATTCAAGGCACCACGGTGTTCAATGGTTCGAGCGGTTCCCAGACCAACACGATCCAGGGGCATTTTGGAGTTGGCGGTTTGGGCGGCACAAATGCGGCGGTGATGCTGACCAACACTACCTTGAACGTTCCGAGTGGCGGCATTGATCTCGGTCACAGCGGAGGCGCCACGGGCACGCTGACGGTCAACAACGGCGCGGTGCTGAACGCGTCGGCGGGCAACTTTGCCTTGGGAGATGGCGGTGGCGTCGTGAGCACCGGTGTGGTGAACCAGGCAGGCGGCATCATCAATGTCACCGGCCCGCAGATGTTTGTTGGTCAGAACATCGCCGGTGTCGGCACTTACAATCTCAGTGGGGGCACATTGAACATCAACAACTGGCTGGCGGTTGGCCGGCAGGGGGGCACTGGGACCTTCACTTTATCCGGGACTGGTGTCATTAACAAGACCGGCAACGGCAATCTTGATATTGGCACTTCTGCTGGTATCGCTGGCTACGCTGGTTCCGGCACCTTGAACCAAACGGGCGGCATCATCACCAACACCACTCAGACTTGGCTGGGTGAAGGCGTAAGTGGACAACCTGCCGCAGGCACATGGAACATGTCCGGTGGCATGGCCCAGTTGGGAGAAGTACATGTAGGTGTGGGCGGCACCGGCACGAGCACGCTAAATGTCAGCGGCTCGGGCAGCATCACTGAAAGTTACCTGCTCCTCGCCAATTATGACACCAACACCACAGGCAATGTGAACATGGGTGACGCCCTCAACCCCGGCGGCACCATAACCGTCAATGCCGACATGAACGTCGGAGGTGCAGGCACTGGAACCTTGAACTTCGTGACGAACGGTGCCGGCAAACTGATCGTAACCGGCACCCTCTATCTGTCACGTTTCGGCCCGACTGCCGATGGCACCGTGAACCTCAATGTCGGCGGCACCCTTGTCTCCGGGAATATCAACAACGGCTGGGCCTTCAATGAAGGCACCAACTCGCCGACATTTAACCCGAATGCCTTTAACTTCAACGGCGGCATCTTACAACCTTATGGCACGTCTTCTTACATATTCCCGAATGTCAACGCCGTGGTTCAAGCCGGCGGCGCTATCATTAATGACAACAATGGGCAATCCATTGAGGCGGGGGCAGCGTTGGTTAACGGCGGCGGCGGCGGCGGATTGACCAAGCAGGGCAGCGGGACGCTGCTGCTCGACGGCGTCAATACCTACACCGGCAGCACCTTGGTGAGCGCTGGCGCTTTAGCAGTAGGCCCCGGTGGTGTCATTGCCGGTCCCGTGAAAGTGGCCTCGGGTGCCGCACTCGCGGGCGATACTGGTTCAATCGGAACATTCAACATCAACAATACATTGACCTTGTCCAACGGATGCCAAGTGCTCATGCAAATCACTGACGTCAGCAACGACCAGGTTGCTGGATTGACCAGTGTGAGTTACGGTGGGTCTTTGGTTGTAAGCAATAGCAGCGCCAACCCGCTCACAATCGGGCATCAATATACCCTGTTCAACGCCTCCCTCGCCGGGAGCGGCAACTTCAGTTCGGTGACGGTTTTGTCCGCAGTCGGCGGCCCGTACACCGGAAGCTTCAATGCGGCCACAGGAGTCTTGACCATCGGATCAGGCGCGGCGCCCATTATCAATACGACCACGCTTTCCGGCGGCATCATGACTGTGACCGGCACTGGCGGCACGCCCGGCGCCGGCTATACTTGGCTATCCACTACAAACTTGGCTGCTCCGACTGTATGGAAGACTAACACAACGGGCATATTCAGCGGCACCGGCACTTTCACCAACACCTTTGCGGTCACCAACCCGCCGACGCAATTCTTCCGGTTGCGGACACCGTAATTTGGCGGTATAGGCGGTTAATCAAGGGCGTCCTTTCAGGGAAAGGACGCCCTGCTTATATGAAGAGAAGAGAACGGATGATGATGTCCAGGAATGGATATAATGCCTTTATGGCGGTGTTTATTGATATGAAACTGGTAATTTCGAAGATTTCAAAATCAGGTTGTGGCCATTTCATGCCACATGACGGATGTTGATTCTGCAAGTAACTTTGATTGTCCATGAAAAGCAGGCGCACCGGGTACGCAATTTTGTTTGTATCGCAGTGAGTTAGGTGAAGTTAAATGACTATTTGCTGGAATATGAAGACAACGCCACGTCAGTTGAACGACTCCTCCGGCCGCCAATGCCCCAGAAAGCGTTTTTCGGCTTTCACCCTGATTGAGCTTTTGGTCGTAATCGCAATTATCGCCATCCTAGCGGCAATGCTGCTGCCGGCGTTGGCCAAGGCGAAGCAAAAGGCCCAGCAAGCCTCCTGCATGAGCAATCAGCACCAGATGGGCATTGCGCTGACCATTTATGCGGATGACAACCATGCGTACCCCAACTGCCTGGATCCCAATGTTGACGCATACATCTGGCAGCCGCTGCTTTTGAAGTATATGGGGAACAACCGCAAAGCCTTTTGGTGTCCGGCGGCCCTGCTGAAAAGCATTTGGGACACCAACGGCAACTCAACTCTGCAACCGAAGCACGATATTGATCCGAAAAAAATAGACTACTACGGCATCGTCGCAGGAAAAAATGGCCCGGGCACCGGCAGCCTCTTTTCGTATGGCTACAATGACTGGGGACTAAAAAATAACACCTCGCCCACCTTGGGGATGGGCGGAGATTTAGGGACTCCTCCGGTAAAAACCTCGGGGGTACGCAACCCGTCGGAGATGATTGCGATTGGAGATTGCCGGTCGGATACGCCGTCCAGTCAAATTCAGTACAATGCCAATTTAGACCCGGTAATCGGCGATGCCGCCGACAACAGCACAACTTGGCACACGCAATGTCCGTGCAATCGGCACAACTACCACGTGGACCTGGTTTTTGCCGACGGCCATGTGGAAAGTCCGGCTCGCCGCGATGTCGTTGATCCCAATAATAATTATTGGCGGGTTCGGTGGGACAATGACAACCAGCCACATCCGGAGGTTACTTGGACCATCCCGTGGACCGGCGACGGGCCGCTGGAGCAGTGACCAGTGAGCAGTCCTTTTATTTGACTTGTTGGTTGCTTTATGAAAGTGATTTTTCATCGCCGATTCATGTCTCTAAGCTCAATTTTGTTTCCCTTGGGTTTCTTTGCTAGGATTGCTTTTTGCCTTTTGTTGACGCCGCCGCTTCCTGCCGCTCGCGGCGCTGACGCCGCCGCATCCTTTCGTCCGCCCACCGTCCCGCTGGTGACGTTCAATCCCTATTTGAGCATCTGGTCGGAAGCCAATCATTTAACTGACAAAAACACCGTCCACTGGACCGGCCACGAACAATCGCTCGCCAGCCTGATTCGGATTGATGGCCAAGCCTACCGGCTGATGGGGGCGGACCCCACAAACGTGCCCGCGTTGCCGCAGCTTTCCGTGAGGGTGACGCCGACGCGCAGCATTTATGAATTCGAAGGCGCGGGCGTTCACGTCACGCTGACCTTCATGACCGCGGCGTTGCCGCACGATCTGAATGTGTTTTCACGGCCGCTCAGTTACCTGACTTGGGACGCGCGTTCAGTGGATGGGAAAACACATGAGGTTTCAATTTACGACAGCACCAGTTCCGAACTGGCCGTCAACACCACCAGCGAACAAGTCGTCTGGCAGCGGGAAGCGGCCGGGCTGTTGACCGCCTTGCGGGTTGGTACGCAGGACCAGCCCGTTCTTGGTTCGTGCGGTGATGATCACCGGATTGACTGGGGTTACGCCTATGCTGCCGCGCTGACCGGCCAAGGCACGTCGGCCATTGGCGGAAATCAGGGCTTGTTGGACGATTTTGCGGCCAACGGCACGCTGCCGGCACACGACGACCGGCAGATGCCGCGCGCCGTTAATGACAACATGCCCGTAATGGCGTTTGTCTTCCGGCTCGGTCGAATCGGCGCAACACCTGTCGAACGGCAGGTGATCGTGGCCTATGACGAAATTTATGCGATCCAGTACTTTGGCAAAAATTTGCGGCCTTATTGGCGGCGAAATGGCATGGGGCCGAAGGAATTATTGCAGAAGGCAGCCGGGGATTATCCGTCGCTGCTCAGGCGCTGCGAAAAGTTTGATCAGGATTTGATGGCCGACCTGACGGCTGTTGGCGGGGAGCAGTATGCCCAAATCTGTGCGCTGGCTTACCGCCAATGCGCGGCTGCCTGCGGGTTGGCCGCCGACGCCAACGGACGACCGCTGTTCTTCACCAAGGAAAACACCAGCAACGGCGACATCTCGACCGTGGACGTGATTTATCCCATGGATCCAATCTGGATTCTCCTCAGCCCGGCGCTGGCCAAAGCCACCTTGGTTCCGGTTCTGGATTATGCGGCGTCGCCGCACTGGAAATTCCCCAATGCGCCGCATGATTTGGGAACCTATCCGCTGGTGTTCGGGCGCGATGACGGCGGCGAAGGCATGCCGGTCGAGGAGAGCGGCAACATGATTCTTTTGTGCGATGCCATCGCGCACGACGACGGCAACGCGGACTTTGTGAAACCCTGGTGGCCGCAGCTCACGCAATGGGCGGACTACCTGGAGAACTACGGATTGGATCCGGAAAACCAGCTTTGCACGGACGACTTTATGGGACATCTGGCGCACAACGCCAACCTCTCGGTAAAGGCAATTCTCGCTCTGGCCGCCTATGGCGACTTGTGCGAAATGCGCGGCGACCGCGCGAACGCCGCAAAATTCAGAAAACTCGCCAAAGCGGACGCTCGGCATTGGATGAAAGTGGCGGCGGACGACGATCATTACCGGCTGGCCTTTGACAAACCCGGCACTTGGAGCCAGGAATACAACCTGGTCTGGAACCGGATTTTGGGATTGGACGTTTTTCCCCCGGAAGTCGCGCAAAAGGAAGTGGCGTTTTACAAAACCGTGAGGCAGCCGTACGGTTTGCCGCTGGACTCGCGCACGCACCTGACCAAAATCGACTGGTCGGTTTGGACGGCCACCTTGACCGACAACCAAACTGACTTTGAGTCGTTCATTTCGCCGATTTACGATTACCTCAACCAGACTCCGCTCCGGGTGCCGCTGATGGACGCTTATGAAACCGACCGCCTGGGCGGCGGCTGGGGACCGCTCTTTTACGCGCGACCGGTGGTGGGCGGAGTGTTCATCAAGATGCTGACCGACCCGGCGATCTGGAAAAAATGGGACAGCGGCGACCGGCAGGAGGTCGGCAACTGGGCGCCATTGCCAAAGCCGCCGAAGATGACGGTGATTCTTCCGGCGGCGGACACGCATCCGGCGATGTGGGATTATACCATCCAAAAACCGGCGGCGAACTGGATGAAGCCGGGTTTTAGTGATGCGTCATGGAAACGCGGCGAGAGCGGCTTTGGCACCGTCGGTACGCCGGGTGCAGTCATCGGCACCGTTTGGCGAACCGATGACATCTGGCTGCGCCGTGAAATTGAATTACCGGCGAAAGACTACGACGACCCGCAAGCCTGGCTGCATCACGATGAAGATGTCGAAGTTTATATCAACGGCGTGCTCGCCCTCCAGGCCAGCGGTTATATCACCCACTACGAATCCTTCCTGCTGACACCGCAGGGCAAGGCGGCGCTCAAGCCCGGCAGGAATTTGATCGCCATCCATTGTCATCAAACCATCGGCGGCCAGTACGTGGATTTCGGACTGGTGGATGTTCAAACCAACTAAGCCGCATGGGAGTGGGGATCAAGATAACAGCGGCGGCGATTTTTGCAGAACTGATTTTCGTTTCAACTCCGGCAATCGCGCTGGAATTTCCTTCAGCGGCCAATCTTCCGCCAACACCCGTCATAATCAATCGGGCGCCGCTGCTGGCGACGCCATTTGTCGCGCTTCCACTTGGGAGCGTGCGACCGCAAGGCTGGCTGCTTGAGCAATGTGAATTGCAGCGCGATGGCATCACTGGCCACGCTGAGGAGATTTACGCCAATGACTTGGGAACCAACAGCGCCTGGTTGGGGGGCACCGGCGAAAATTGGGAGCGCGGCCCATATTATTTGAAAGGGCTGATTGCTTTGGCCTACACCTTGGATGACGACAGTCTCAAGCAAAAAGCGCAAAAATGGATTGACTGGCTACTCGAACATCAACTGCCGGACGGTTACATCGGTCCCAAATCAAACGATGATTGGTGGCCGCGCATGAATGCCACTTACGCGCTCCGCGATTACTACGAAGCCACCGCCGACCCGCGCGTGTTGACCGTCTTAAGTAATTATTTTCACTATATGCTCGCTAATTTGCTGTCGCGCCCGTTGAACGATTGGGGCAGGGCTCGCGCCGGCGATGAAATGGAAACGGCGCTTTGGCTTTACAATCGAAACGGCGATACCAATTTGCTTGCGCTCGTGAATCTGCTCAAGCAACAGGCTTACGATTGGCCGGACATTTTTGCGAGCAACAATTTTGTCCTCTACGGCACGGATTTTCAGCCCAAGCACAATGTCAACATCGAGGAGGCGCTAAAAATGCCGGCGGTGTATTACCAGCTTTCGCAGCGGGTGAGTGACCGCGATGCCATTACGCTGGGCATTGACAATCTCATGCGCGACAACGCGCTGTCCTTCGGTATCAACAGCGGCACGGAATTTCTTGCCGGCGATTCGAGCATTCAAGGCGTGGAGTTTTGCGCCATCGTTGAAGCCATGGAAAGTCTCGAAGCCGCTGCGCGAATTACCGGCGACGCATTGCTGGCCGATCGTCTGGAAACGATTGCGTTCAACGCGATGCCTGCCGCCACTGCCAACGACATCAAGGGACTTCAATATTATACGCTGGCAAATAATGTCATTGCGATTAACGGCGGCCACGGCTTCAACCAGGATTATGCCAACGGCACGCTGCCCGGCCCTTATTCCGGTTATCCTTGCTGCCGCTACAATTTCCAGATGGGCTGGCCGAAGTTCGTTCAAAATTCGTGGGCGGCCACGGCGGACGGCGGACTGGCGGTGATTGCCTACGCGCCCACGATGGTCAATGCAATCGCCGGCGGAAAACAAGTTCAGGTTACCGAGGGCACCGGTTATCCATTTGAAGAACAACTGCGGTTGAGAATCTCCGTCAAAGATTCTGCGAAGTTTCCGCTCATGCTGCGAATTCCAGGCTGGTGCAGCAATGCCGTCGTGAGTGTAAATGGAAAAGTCCAATCTGGCGCGAAGCCCGGTTCATTTCTTCGAATTCTGCGCGCCTGGAAAAACGGCGATTCGGTGACAATCCATTTGCCGATGCCCATTCAAACTTTTGCCGGGCCGAGCCGCGCGGTAGCCATCAATCGTGGGCCGCTCGTTTATTCATTGAAGATTGGCGAGGACTGGACGGTCCGCACGCCCGGTCCGCTCGGACTGGGCTTTGACGAATTTGAAATCCATTCCACGACACCGTGGAACTACGCGCTGCAATTAAATCCGGCTAATCCCGGCGCGTCGCTGACATTCACCAATTATAATTCCAGCCCGACGAATCCATTTGATCCGGCGCAGCCATCCGTGGCGTTGCTTGGCAAAGCGCGGCAAGTGCCGGATTGGACGATTGGCTGGCGCGGCACGCATGCGTTCGAGCCGCCAGTCAGTCCGGTGGCTTCAATCAATCCGCTGATGAACGTCACGCTCGTTCCGTTCGGCTCGCAGCACATGCGAATCAGTTGGTTTCCATTTTTGGGAACGCCGTCGCCGACTTGCGGCTCGTTCTCGGAAAATTTCGATCCGACGTGGTGCCAGCGCTGGACGACCTTCGGCGGAAACTGGTCGGCGCGCAACGGCGTCTTGAGCACAGTTCCCGCTTCCGCGAACGGCGCAAAGGCGGTGGAAATGGCGTCGGCGTTTACCAATTTTACATACGAAGGCGACGTTTCCGTAGGGCCGGTTGGTAATGCCGGCTTGATTTTCCGCGTGTGCAAACCGGACATCGGTGCGGATGCCTATTGCGGTTACTACGTCGGCATCAATGCGGAAAATTCCAGGTTGGAATTCGGTTACGCCAGCAACTCCTGGCACTCAATCACCAACGTGCCGGAGACGTTCGCCGCAAATCAAGTTTACCATTTGAAGATTGAAGCGCAGAAATCTCACTTCCGAATTTTCATTGGCGATGCCAAACAACCGGTCATTGACGTGGAAGACAGGCACTTTTCCAGCGGTATGATCGGTGTGCGCGATTATTGCACCGACGGCAATAAATCTTTATCTAGCTATTCAAATTTGATGGCGACCGAGACGCAATGAAGACACGAATTATAATTTCGATGCTGGCGTCCTGTGCGGCAGTGGTTCACGCGCAGGGAATCAATTGGCCAACCAATCAGTTCCTGCCGAGTTTTGCGACGCCAGCTCCGATCCTGGATGCGATTGATACCAGTGCCGCCAGCAATCCGGAGATTGATTTGTTCTCGTCCATGCAGGGGATTGTCAACAGGACGCGACCACAGGTCATCTGCCTGACCAGCGGGGATGGGGAAGGTGAATACACCTGGCTCAAACTGCACAACCTGTCATACAACTTGACCAACGGCTACAATCTCATACTCAAATACCGGACAAATTTTACTGGACTGGTAGTCACAGACACCAACCAACCTGACACGCTGAATCTGGCGACCACGATGGCCGGCGTGAACAATGAATTGATCTGCGATCCCAGCTTGCTGGCAACGTTGACCAATGCGCCATACAATCTACCAATAGTTGACGATCTGCGCTCGTTTCATTTTTCGGACAAATACGCACTTTATGGTTATCTCTACACCAATTACTGGCCGCTCTGCACGCACCGCATCATCGCGGGCATGGAAACCAATGTGGATGGTTGCCTGCGCGATTATCTGGTCGCTGTAAAATCTGCCGTGGTCTGGCTCGATCCCGGAAACGCCCAGGACGCAGCTTTGCTCGGCAAATTTCTCACCAACATGACCGCGAACAACGGTGTTTATATGGGTTGGTGGCCAAATGAGGGCAATGGTTTGAGCTGGATTGCTCAATACGGAATTCCCGTGCTGGCCAGCGATTTTTACCGCAACGGCTCGGTGTTCAGTGGCGTGCCCCGGACAATCAACATTCCCGACATTCCGCCCACGCCGCCATTGCAAAATAAAGTTTATGTGGCGTTGATTTTGAGCGACGGCGACAACGTGCAATACATGCAGCATGTGATGAAAATGGATTGGTCGGGCCCCGCGCGCGGCAGTGTGCCCATCAGTTGGACGAGCGAGGCGTTGTCAGTGGATTTGGATCCGGGACTGCTCAGTTATTATTGGGGCACGGTCACGACGAACGACTGTCTGATTTCCGGCCCGAACGGCGCGGGCTACACGCACGCCGAAAACTGGAGCGCGGCCAATTTGGCGGCATTCGCCAAAGCTTCCGCGCCTTATCTGCAACGCAGCGGACTTCGCGTCGTCACGGTCTGGGATTCCGTGAACAGCGGCATCGCCCAAACTTATGCCACAAATTGTCCGACGCTGCTGGGTTTGACAGATCAAAGCGGAACTTACAGCGCCGTGAACCTTGGTCTGCGGACTATCAAGCTGACGCCAACTTACGCTTCTACTACCAATCAGATGATTTCCGCCATCACTGCCGCCGCCGCTGGTTGGAACGGCACCGTGCCAATTTTCATCGCCGCGCAAGCCACAGTTTGGAGCCTGGGGCCGTCGGACATGCGGACTATCGCCAATTCTTTTAACACAAACGAATTTGTATTTGTTCGCGCCGACCATTTATTTCTGATGGCTAATGGCATCTTTGCTTCGCCAATGGCCTTGACCCGTCCGGTCGTCGGCATCACGCCGACCAACGCCATGATTCAAGGAACAGTGACCGGCAACGCTAACAACGCCGTCGCGTGGTTTGAATGGGGAACCAACAGCAATTACGGCTCCACAACAACGATTATCAATCCCGGCAGCGCGACCACGAACGTCAGCGCCGTCATTCGCGGTTTGAGCGCGCGGCAGACTTATCATTGCCGGATCGTGGCAAGCAATTTACTGGGTGTGGCGTGCGGCGCCGACCGGATTTTCACCACCGGCGGACATTTGAAAGTCTGGGGCAGCGGTCCGAATGGTGAAACCAACACGCCGACGGGCTTGACGAATGTGGTGGGCGTCGCCAGCGGTTCTTACCACGGATTGGAATTGGGCAGCGACGGCAAGGTGGCGGCTTGGGGATACAATGGTTTTGGCCAGACGAATGTGCCCGCTGGTTTGACCAATGTCGTCGCCGTGGCCGCCGGTATCAAACATAGTCTGGCGTTGCTGGCCAATGGCACGGTGACTGCGTGGGGCGATAATTCTTTCGGCCAGACGAATATTCCGTCCGGCTTGACTAACGTCACGGCTGTCGCAGCGGGCGGTTATTTTAATCTCGCGCTTAATGCAAACCAGACCGTCACGGCGTGGGGCGATGATACTTATGGGCAAACCAATTTGCCCGCCGGCTTGACGAATGTGGTAGGCATCGCGGCAGGTTACGGTCATGCTCTGGCGTTGAAGGCCGATGGAACTGTGACCGCATGGGGATATGACACTTATGGCCAGACGAATGTTCCCGCCGGATTGGACCATATAATCGCCGTGGCCGCTGGCCAGTATCACAGCTTGGCGCTCAAGGCAAACGGTCTCACTTCGAGCAATCCGATTCCAGCCTGCCGCTGGACGGCGGATTCCCTGGCCGGCAGCAATGGTTCAAGCGTCAGCAATTGGATGGACATCATCGCTGGCAAAAGCGCGGCGCAACCCGTTCCCGGGAATCAACCGGCGTTATATTCCGGCGTCATCAATGGACACAAAACAGTTCGCTTTTCCGGCAACCAATTTTTGACCGTGAGCGCGGCGGACAGTCCGGTTTCTGCCGCCGGCAGTTTCACGTTGGCAATGGTTTTCAAAACTTCGACGCCGGGTAATTCATCAGATTATTTTTATCTAAACACCGGCTTGCTCGGTGCCGAGCAGCCCGGCGTGACGACGGATTGGGCGTTGTGCATCAACGGCAGTCAATTGGGCGCGGGACTCGGCGCTGGCGGCGCTGGCGGTTCGGATTTTAGTCTTTACGGCGGCAATGTGTCGGACGGTAATCCACACATCGTCATGTATGTGCGCGTCGGCGACGTCATCAGGCTTTACGTGGATGGCGTGATTGTCGCTTTGCAAAGCGGGTTGTCGCCCGAAGCACGCGGTGATTTCCCGGTTCAAATCGGCGCCATGGCGCCCAATCTGTATATGTTCAACGGCGACATCGCGGAAATTCAAATCTACAATCGCGCGTTGACTTCGTGGGAAATTATGAGCGCGAACGAAAATTTGGCGGCGACTTATGGCATCGGCGGCGCGGCAGGAACCGTGGTGGTCTGGGGCGACAACGCCAACGGTCAGGCGAATGTTCCGGCCAGCGCAACAAATCTGTCCACTGTCGCCAGCGGCAATGCGTTCAATCTCGCGCTGCAAGCCAACGGCACCGTAACGGGTTGGGGCGATAACAGCCAGGGGCAAACCACCTTTCCGACGGGACTGACCAACGTGGCCGCGATTTCCGGCGGAGTGAATTTCAGTCTGGCCATCGGCAACCAGCCGCCAGTGGCGAGCAACGTCGTTGTTTCAGGTTACGTCAACCATGACCTGCTGATCGCGCTGCCTGCTTTCAGCCCTGATGATGTTCCCCTCAATTTTCGAATTGAGTCGTTGCCGTTGTCCGGCGCCCTTTATGAAAATTCCGATGGCACGCGCGGACCGCTGATCAACACGACCGGCACTTTGGTTAGCGATGCTGGCGGACACGTCATCTTCGCGCCAGCGCCGGGGGAAACCGGCAGTCCTGATGCGGGCTTTAATTTTCTTGCGGACGACGGAATGTTCAATTCCGGCACGGCGCAAGTCACGGTCAACATTGGACTTCCGGCCGCGCCGCAATTCACCGGCGAATTCTTGGATGAAGCAACCTCCGATTTTAATCTGAATTTTTCGGGCAGTTCAAATGCGACTTACAGCGTGTGGAGTTCGACCAATTTGACAAATTGGATAAACATCGGCGCGGCGCCGGAAGCGAATCCTGGCCAATACGAATTTATTGACATTGATACAACCAATTCGCCGCAAAAATTCTATCGCATCAGCGCGCCGTGAAAATGACCGATATTTTTGCGGCGCAATTCGTTTTGAGCGTTTTCATCGCAGCGTCTTCCGCTGCGGACATTTCCTCGCCGTTTGCGCTGGACACGAATCAGATTCTCGAACGCACTTGTTTTCAAACGGGCAAGTCGTGGAGTCCGCGAAGTGATTTGCGCTCAGACGTCGCCATCGTTTATGGCATTGACACCAATTTGCCCGCGCGCATCGGAACCTGGCGCTCGCACGGCTATCGCATTCATGTCATGACCGGCGTGGCGTGGGGAGAGTATCAGGACTATCTCTACGGCCGATTCGACGGCATCAACCACGAGGACGAGGCCCAGACCGATCGCGACGGCAACAAAATCAGCCACGGCGGCGATGTCTATTACTACTGTCCTGGCACGAACTACGGCAAATTCCTTTGTGTCGGCGTACAACGCGCCCTGGATGCCGGCGCCGAGGCGATTGATCTGGAGGAACCGGAATTTTGGGACCGCGCCGGTTATTCCGAAGGTTTCAAGCGCGAGTGGAAAAGTTTTTATCACGACGACTGGCAGCCGCCGGACAGTTCCGTGGACGCCCGTTGGCGCGCCGGCAGGTTAAAATACTTTCTCTACCGCCGCGCCCTGCAACAGGTCTTCGATTACGTGCAGGCTTACAACCAGCGGACGGGCCGCCACGTTCGTTGCTACGTGGCTACACACAGTCTGCCCAACTACGCCCTCTGGTGCATCGTCAGCCCGGAATCGAGCCTGGCCCGCATCAACGGTTGCGATGGTTACATTGCCCAGGTCTGGACCGGCACCGCGCGGTCACCCATTCGCTATGCTGGCGAGGTGGGATCGCGGACGTTTGAAACCGCTTTTCTCGAATACGGTGCGATGCAAAGTCTCGTCCGTGGCACGGGCCGTTCCATCTGCTTTCTGAATGATCCGGTGGAGGATAATCCCGCTCACGACTGGACCGATTACCGTGGCAACTGGGAATCCACGCTGACGGCCTCGCTCTTTCAGCCGGAAGTTTCAAAATTCGAAGTCGCGCCCTGGCCCGAACGGGTTTTCGGCGGACGCTATCCGCGCTCCGCCAAACCGGAAGACCGCCAGCCGATCCCACCGGCCTACGCGACGGAATTGCAAACGGTCTTCAATGCGCTCAATGACATGAACCAACCGCGGGTGGAATGGGATTGTGGAACGGCCGGCATTGGCGTACTCGTCAGCGATTCGCTCATGTTTGAGCGCGGCCAGCCGACGCCGAGCGATCCGTGGCTGGGGAATTTTTATGGCTTGGCGATGCCGCTGCTCATGCGCGGTCTCGCCGTCACGCCGGTTCAACTGGAGAACGTCACCATCCCGCATCATCTGGACGGCTTCCGCATTTTGTTTCTGAGCTACGACGGACAAAAGCCGTTGTCGCCCGATGTTCATCCGCCGCTGGCGGATTGGGTGCGACATGGCGGGGTGCTGGTCTTTTGCGACGCCGATGCCGATCCGTACCTCCAGGTTCACGAGTGGTGGAACAGCAACGGCAATCACTACGCCACACCCCGACAGCAGCTGTTCAAACAGCTCGGACTCGACGAATCGGTTCGGGCCGGAAAATTCATGCGGCTTGGGCAGGGTGGGTTGATCTGGCTGCGGAAACGGCCGGTTGAATTTTCCACGAGTGCGCAAGGCGCGGCGCAGGTGGTTGACACCGCCCGGCTCGCCGCCGAAAAAATCGGCCTCAAGTGGCGCGAAACGAATAATCTCCTGCTCCGTCGCGGTCCTTACGTCATCGCCGCGGGACTGGACCCGTCCATGGGCACAGAAACGCGCGAACTGCGCGGACATTTCGTCAATCTCTTCGATTCTGAATTGCGGGTGCAAGGACACATCACCATCAATCCCGGTTCGCGATGGTTTTTGCTCGACCTCGATTTGGCGCGGACCGGTCAACCCCATTTGTTCGCCTCAGCCTGCAAGGCGTTGCTCAAGGAGCAATCTCCTGATCAAATCAGTTTCACTGTGGAAGGAGTTGGGGAGACTCCGGCGATTGTGCTTTTGGAATCGCCGCAACGTCCACGCGCGGTGACTTTGGGCGGGGAGAATTTGAGCACCTACGATTACTCCGCCCCGGAGCATTTGCTTTGGATTCGTTTTCAAAACCAGGCGCAACCCCGGGAATTATCGGTGCAATTTTAATTTTATGAACCGAAGAGAATTCATCCAAACCGGCTCCTGGCTCACGACGGGCCTGCTGCTCGGTTCCGTGACTTGGGCAAGGGATTCAACCTTCCCGGCGGTGCGAATTCCCGAGGCGAAGCGGAAATTCAGGAGCGATGCCGTCGAAAAAACGATCCGGAAAATCCAGTCCTCCATCGGCAACCAGGAACTGGCATGGATGTTCGGAAACTGTTTTCCGAACACCCTCGACACGACGGTGGATTTTCAAATCGTCAACGGCAAGCCCGACACTTATGTCATCACCGGCGACATTGACGCGATGTGGTTGCGGGACAGTTCGGCGCAGATCTGGCCTTATCTGCTGCTGATGAAAGAGGACGCGGCTTTGCAGCAATTGATCGCCGGCGTTATTAACCGACAGGCACGGTGCATTCTGCTGGACCCCTACGCCAACGCCTTCTACAAGGACCCCGACAAGATCAGCCCATGGAAAACCGATTTGACGGAGATGAAACCCGGTGTTCATGAACGCAAATGGGAGGTGGACTCGCTCTGTTATCCCATCCGCCTGGCGCACGGTTACTGGAAAACAACCGGAGACACGTCGCCGTTCGATGCAACGTGGCGCGAAGCGGTGTTGCTGACGCTGAAAACATTCCGAGAACAGCAACGCAAAGAGGGACCGGGCCCTTACCATTTCCAACGCCGTGGAACCACACCTTCGGACACGCTGATGTTGAATGGCTACGGCAATCCGGCCCGGCCCGTGGGCCTGATTTTTTCCATGTTTCGGCCCAGCGATGACGCGACGATTTTCCCGCTGCTCGTTCCGTCCAATTTCTTCGCGGTTACCAGCTTGTGTCAGGCGGCGGAAATGCTGGATGACATCCATCGCGACCATGCATCGGCAACACAATGTTTGAAGCTGGCGGATGAAGTGGAACGGGCGTTGCGTGAACATGCCGTCGTTCAACTTCCGGGCGCCGGCGCAGGATACGCCTACGAAATAGACGGTTATGGAAGCCGCAATTGCATGGACGACGCGAACGTGCCTGACCTGCTTTCGTTGCCTTATCTTGGTCCGGTGAAACTCGACAACCCATTCTATCAGGCCACGCGGCGCTGGGCGCTTTCGGCTCGCAACCCGTATTATTTCAAAGGCCGGGCGGCGGAAGGCTTGGGCGGACCGCACAGCGGCTTGAACATGATTTGGCCGCTGGGAGTGATCATGCGAGGCATGACCAGCGCGAATGAGGATGAAATCCGCAATTGTCTGGAAACGCTGCAACGCACGAGCGCCGGCACGGGATTCATGCACGAATCGTTCGATAAGGACAACCCGGCCATCTTTACCCGCTCATGGTTTGCCTGGGCGAACACCATGTTTGGTGAATTCATCCTTAAAATTCACGCCGAACGTCCACACTTGCTGGATTGAGACAGTTCAGCTAACCCGATGCCGATCCCATAACGAAAAACGATCAGACCAGCATGAACCGGACTATATTCACCCCCATCGTCGTGATCATCTTCCTGGCTGCGATGGTTCTTGTTCCCATTCCAAAAGTTTTCGCTGAGGCAAATGCCAGCGCCGTGAGCATCACCCGGCTTCATTGCGAATACCTTGCGAATCCAATGGGCATCGGCACGACCAGCCCGCGTCTGAGTTGGATACTTAAGTCCAACCGACGAGGCGAACGGCAGGCTGCTTATCAAATTCTGGTCGCGTCATCTCCAAAACTGCTGGATGAGGACAAGGGCGATTTGTGGAACACAGGGAAAGTGCGGTCGGATCAAACCACGCAAATCGCCTACCAGGGCCGGCCGCTGGTTTCACGCGAAGACTGCTTTTGGAAGGCGCGGATTTGGGACCAGACGGGTCGCAGTGATTGGAGTCCGATCGCCCGATGGGAAACAGGTTTGTTCAAACCCGGCGATTGGACCGCTAACTGGATCAGTGCAAGCACACCCACCACCCACTCGGCCGGCCGCCTGGTGATTCGCCATGCACTTTACGAGGCTGACGATGGCAGCGGGTCAAAGGATGTGACCACCACTTTGGTTCGTCTGGTCGAAGAAAATCGGCTTGCGGTGCGCGCAGACAATAGCACGTTAGGCGGAGATCCTGCTTATGGCCATGTTAAGAGACTTTTTGTGGATTACGAATTGAACGGTCAATCCAACTCCGTGGAAGTTGGCGAAGGCCAACCTTTGTCAATCCCCCCGGTGCCGACGGACCTGCCTTATCTGCGAAAGGATTTCGAACTGGCGCAGCCTGTGCGGCGTGCCGTCGTCTATGCCACCGCCATGGGGCTCTACGAGGTTCATCTCAATGGACATCGCGTCGGAGATCATGCATTTGCTCCAGACTGGACCGATTACAATAAGCGGGTTCGTTACCAGGCGTATGACGTGACGGCCCTGGTCCACCCGGGCGACAACACGATGGCGGCTATTCTGGCAGACGGTTGGTATAGCGGCCACATTGGCAACGGCGGCTACCAGTTATACGGCAAGGTACCCGCGTTGCGCGTTCAACTTGAAGTGACCTTCGCCGACGGCAGCACAAAAACAATCGTCACTGACGCGTCCTGGAAATCGCATGCCAGTCCAATACTTTCTTCGGATATAATGATGGGTGAAGACTACGATGCGCGTCGGGAAATCAAAGGCTGGGATGAACCAAACTTGGACGAAACCGGATGGGCGCCGGTTCAAGTGCGTCATGAGCCTTCGGTTCTGCTTTGCTCTCAAGTCATGCCGCCAGTGCGTGAACTTTGTGAGTTGCAGCCAAAGAAAGTTACTGAACCACAGTCCGGCCACTGGATTTACGATTTGGGTCAAAACATGGTGGGTGTGGCGCGGCTCAAGGTCTCCGCGCCCGCCGTCACTGAAGTCACTTTGCGATATGGCGAGATGCTCAATCCGGACGGCACCCTTTACACCAGGAACCTTCGCGGCGCGAAGGCGGCTGATCATTACTTTTGCAAGGCCACCGGCACCGAGATCTGGCAGCCGTGCTTCACGTACCACGGGTTTCGTTATGTCGAAGTTACCGGCCTAACCACTGATCCCGGGCCGGACGCCGTGACCGGGATTGTGATTGGAGCGGACACACCGCGCGCGGGCGATTTCACCTGCTCCGATCCGCGCGTCAATCAGCTTGAGTCGAACATCCAATGGAGTCAGCGCGGCAACTATTTCAGCGTTCCCACGGACTGTCCGCAACGCGACGAGCGCCTGGGTTGGATGGGCGATGCCGAGGTTTTCGTCCGGACCGCCGCCGACAACGCGGATGTTGCGGCGTTCTTCAGCAAATGGCTGGTGGATGTGGACGACGCCCAATCGCCGGACGGGGCCTTCAGTGACGTCAGTCCGGACGACTCGCCGGGCCGTCCGGGCGCACCCGGTTGGGGCGACGCGGGAGTTGTCTGTCCGTGGACGATTTACAACATTTACGGCGACCAGCGCATCCTCGAGCGCCATCTGCCGGCAATGATCCAATGGGTGGAATACCTTCGCCGACACAGCGACGGCCTCATTCGCGACCGGGACCGCGGCAACGATTACGGCGATTGGCTCTCCGTCAATGCGGACACGCCCAAGGATTTGATCGGCACGGCGTATTTCGCCAATTCGACCCATCTGGTGGCCAGGTCCTGCGCCGCACTCGGTCGCAGCAAGGACGCCGCCAAATACGAAAAATTGTTTCGCGATATCAAAGCCGCCTTTATCAAACACTACGTCAGTGCCGATGGCCGCGTCGAAGGCGATACGCAAACTGCATACGTGTTGGCCCTCGGGTTTGACCTGTTGCCCGATGACCTCCGGGCCAAAGCCGCGCAATCTCTTGTGGACAACATCAAGGGTAGGGGATGGCATCTTTCCACGGGCTTTCTCGGCGTGGGCCTTTTGTTGCCGGTCCTGGAGCAGGCAGGCGAGAGCGGGGCTGCCTATCGTCTGCTGTTGCAGGGTACTTATCCATCCTGGTTGTTTCCAGTGGAACACGGTGCGACGACCATCTGGGAGCGCTGGGATGGCTGGACGCCTGACAAAGGGTTTGAAGACCCCAGCATGAACTCCTTCAACCATTATTCGCTCGGGTCCTGCGGTGAATTCCTGTTCGCTGGCGTAGGCGGCATCCGTCCGGCGAGTCCCGGTTACAAGACAATTTTGATCAAACCGGTCATTGGCCAGGGCCTGACCTGGGCGAAAACGACTTACGATTCCATTCACGGCCCCATTGCTACGTATTGGAAGAAGGAAGGGAAACGATTGCTGCTGGATGTCACGATTCCCGCGAACACGACGGCGACTGTTTTCATGCCGGCGAAACCGGAAAGCAGAATCACTGAAAGCGGTCGGGACATCAACCGCGCGCCAGGGGTGCGAACACTCCGTCGCGAGGCGAACAGTTGCGTGGTGGAAATCCAATCCGGAGATTACAAATTTGTTTGCGAATAAGGAATGGCAATGACCTGTAATTTATCAACTATGAAAACACAAGATCCAGTCTATCTGAAGTCTTCGCTCGTCACGGTCGCTGTTGTGGCCGCAGTATGGGTGGTTGGATTGCCCGAGGCCGAGGTTGCTGCCTCGTTAAATCCGCTGGACGCGCCGTTGCCACTGGTGGGGACGGACGCGCACGGCCACACCTATCCCGGCGCCACGGTGCCCTTTGGCATGGTACAACTGAGCCCCGACACCGGCACCGAAGGCTGGGACTGGTGCTCCGGTTATCATTATTCCGATTCAGTGATTGAAGGATTCAGCCACACGCACTTGAGCGGCACCGGCGCTTCCTGCCTGGGCGATGTGCTGCTGATGCCGGCAGTGGGTGAGGTTTCTCTGAATGCCGGTTCACCCGGTGATGGTTATGCCTCGAAATTTTCCCACGCGCAGGAAGTGGCAACGCCCGGCTATTATCGCGCGTTTCTGGAAACCCCGAAGGTCACGGCGGAATTAACCGCCACCACCCGCTGCGGTTTTCATCGCTACACCTTTCCGGCGTCGGACGCGTCGCATTTCATTTTGGATTTGGCGCACGGCATCGGGAACAACCCGATTGAAGCCACACTGCATGTGGAAAATGATCACACCATCAGCGGCGCGCGCATCTCGGATGGCTGGGGCGGGAACCGTACCATCTATTTCGTCATGCAATTTTCCAAACCCTTCGGGTCTTACGGGATCGAGCAGGATGGCCGGCGGCTGGCAGCGGACGCCAGGGAGGCGCAGGGAAAAATCGTCAAGGCGTTCTTCAATTACAAAACCAGCGCCAATGAAGCGGTGATGGTCAAGGTCGGCATTTCTGGAACCGGCCTCGAAGGCGCGCGAAAGAATCTGGCGGCGGAAATTCCCGGATGGGATTTCAATCGTGTCCGCGCCGCCGCCGCCCGGCAGTGGGAAAAAGTCTTTGGTGCGGTGCGCATTGAGACGTTTGATCCGGGAATGCAAAGAACCTTTTACGCCAATCTCTACCTGAGCGCGCTGGCGCCGGTTCTGTTCAACGACGTGGACGGGACCTATCGTGGTTATGACCATCAAAACCATCGCTTTTCCGGTTTCCAAAATTACACGACCATTTCCATCTGGGACATTTACCGGACCGAATGGCCGCTGCTGACGCTCCTGCATCCGGGCCGGGTCAACGACATCGTTCAGGCGATGCTGGCCGAATATGCTCAACTGAATCAGCACACCATTCCCATCTGGCCGCTGTGGGCCAATGAAACTTGGTGCATGATCGGGTATCATTCCGCTGACATGATGACGGAGGCTTACCTGGAGGGTTTTCGCGGTTTTGATGCGCAGACCGCCTACCAGCAGATGCGCGAGACCGCCATGCAGGATCGCAACGGATTGGACAGTTACAAAAACATCGGCTACGTCCCGTCCACGCCAAGCGGATCGGCCACTTCAAAAACGCTGGAATACACGGTGGACGACTGGAACATCGCGCGCCTGGCCCAGGCTTTGGGGCATGAAGATGATGCCCAATTGTTTTATCGGCGCGCGGCCAATTACTGCCATTTGTTCGACCGCACGACGGAGTTCTTCCGCGGGCGTCTGGCCAACGGCCATTGGCGCATGCCCTTTATTGCCGATGGGATGGTCAACGACGAGTACACCGAAGCCGACGCCTGGCAATATGCCTTCGCCATTCAACAGGACGTTCCGGGCATGATCGCGCTTTACGGTGGCGACCGGGGATTTATTGACAAACTGGATGCTTTGTTTGCCACCAGCTCGACCATCCAGACCGCTCTTCCCGATTTGAGCGGCCGGATTGGACAATATGTCGGAGGCAACGAACAATCCTGCCACATCGCCTATCTCTACGATTACGCCGGCGCGCCTTACAAGACGCAATACTGGGCGCGGCAGGCGATGTCTCAATTATACAACGATACACCGGCGGGCGAGCCGGGCAACGTGGATTGTGGCCAGATGGCGGCTTGGTATGTTTTCAGCGCCTTGGGCTTTTACCCGGTGAATCCCGGCAGTGGCATTTTTGTCATCGGCAGCCCGGCGGTGACGAAAGCGGTCATCCATCTGGATCGGGACAGGTATCATGGCCGGACGTTCACCGTCGTTGCCGACAACAACAGCGCGAGCAACGTTTACGTCCAATCGGCCACGCTGAACGGCAAACCGTTGAACCGCCCGTGGATTACCCGCGATGAAGTCGTTTCGGGCGGCACGCTGCGTTTCGTCATGGGCCCAACTCCAAATCCGGATTGGGGCAGCGCTCCGGCCGGTGCTCCGCCGCCCACGATGCCCGCCGGTTTTCAGTACCCGCCGTTGCCCGCCCCGGCGCCACTCACGAATCCGGTCGTTCAACTGTCCCTGCCTATCCGGATTGTCTGCGGGAACGACGACCCGGTCGGTGATTTCATTCCCGACCCGAACATGATTGACGGCGACGTGAATCATGCGAATACGAAGATTGACGCCGGCGCGCCCGATGCCGCGCCGGCCGGCGTTTATCAGAGCGAGCGTTATGGCAAGGATTTCACCTACCGGTTTGCAGTGCCCGCAGGACAAAGTTATCTCGTGCGGCTGCACTTTGCCGAGATTTTTGACAATGCCGCCGGCACACGTTTGGAAAACATTTACGTCAACCGCCGGCCGGTGTTGACCAACTTCGATATTTTTACGGCCGCCGGCGGAATGAACAAGGCGCTGGTCAAGGAATTTCCCGGCATCCATCCCAATCGTCGCGGTAATATCTCCATTCGGATCACCTCGACCGCGGACAGCCCCGATCAAAACGCCAAAATCAGCGGCATTGAGATTCTGAAACAAGACGCGTCCCCTTCGGCGGACACCCAATAGCACCCAAGTCCAAATGTGCCGTCGTACCCGGTACGCAGACAGGACGATTTCCTATTTCATTCGGTGGAAAACTCGTAAGCGATTACGCACTGGTAAGTTTGTCCGGGCTTCAACTCCGTTGAGGGAAAGTTCGGATGATTGGGCGAATCTGGATAGTGCTGCGGCTCCAGCGTAAGCGCATCGCGGAATTGATAAGCCCAGTCGCCCTTGCCCGTCATTGAACCGTTCAAAAAATTGCCGGTGTAAAATTGCACTCCCGGCTGATCGGACCAGACCTCCAGCACGCGACCGGTGACTGGATCGTACACGCGCCCCATCAGACCGTATTTGCCTGCCGGTTTGTTGACCACCCAATTGAGGTCGTAACCGTTGCAGTATTTAAGCTGCTGGTTGTCGTCATGGATCCGCGCGCCGACGGGCGTGGGTTTGCGGAAGTCAAAGGGCGTGCCGGACACCGGTGCAATTTCGCCGGTGGGAATCAACGTGCTGTCCACCGGAGTGTAAGAATCCGCCGGAATGGTCAGCACGTCATGGTCAATCGTTCCCCGTCCGGTCAGGTTGAAATAAGAATGAGCGGTCAGATTGATCACAGTGTCCTTGTCCGTCGTCGCGTGGAAGACCAGTCGCAATTCGTTTTCGCGCGCCAGCAACGTGTAAGTGGCCGTCACCTGCAAGTCGCCGGGATAGCCGTTGTCGCCGTCCGGGCTGAGGTAACCAAGTTCCAATTCCGGTCCGCGCGAGGTAACTTCGGCCTTTCGGACGGTCCACACCACCTTGTCAAAGCCGTTGGTCCCGCCGTGCAGCGAGTTCGGGTCGTTGTTGATAGGCAAGTGACAGGTCACACCATCCAGCGTGAACATGCCTTTGGCAATCCGGTTGCCGTACCGGCCGATCATCGCGCCAAAGTAAGGACTGTTGGTCCGGTAACTGTCCAAATCCTCGTAACCCAGAACGACGTCACCGAGGTGGCCATGTTTGTCGGGGACTTTGAGCGATTGGATAATGCCACCGTAGGTCAGGATGCGGACTGCCATGCCATTGGCGTTGCGCAGCGTGTAAATGCTTACCGGCGTCCCATCGGGCATGGTCCCAAATGGAGCCGGGGTGATGGTGCCGGCCGATTTCGTCAGGGACGCGCAGCCGATCAAAAGTCCAAGGCTCGAACCGACGACGAGGCAGATGATTAGAATCCAAATCGCATGTTTCATAGGTTTCCACTCAGGGTGCGGGAGTACTATGAAGTCGGACCTGTGCCCGCACAATGCCGCAGTCTGTGGCCATTTCATGCCACATGACAGCCTCACATTACCTGCGACATTAAAAGATTCAATGAACCTGTCGCGCTGTTTGGCCTGTTCCCTTAAAATCTGCATTTGCCAACTGGTTCTGATCACCGCTGTTACGACATCTGCCTGGCAAATGAAACAAGGGCCACTGATGACGGCGTGGGCGGCGCTGGTGGACACCAACAATCCGTTGCCGGAATATCCGCGACCGCAGATGGTCCGGACCAACTGGATGAATCTAAACGGCATCTGGCAGTTCCAGCCCGGCGCCACCAATGACCCGGTGCCTGCCGGCCAGACTTTGTCCAATCAAATTCTGGTTCCCTATCCGATGGAGTCGGCCATTTCCGGTGTCATGCAGTATTCCGAGTTTTCCTGGTACCGCCGGACGTTCACGGTGCCGTCGGCGTGGAGCGGCAAGCGAATAATTTTGCACCTGGACGCCGTGGACTGGCAGGCGACGGTTTACGTGAACGGACAAAAAATCGGAACCCACAAAGGCGGTTATGATCCCATCAGTTACGATATCACGTCCTATCTCAACGGGGGGACAAACGAATTGATCGTGAACGTTTACAGTCCGGAAGACAACGGTGGCCAGCCGCGGGGCAAGCAGACGCTGTACCCGGGCGGCATCATGTACACGTCATCCAGCGGCATCTGGCAGCCGGCCTGGCTGGAGCCGGTGGACGCTTCCGGCATCAACAATTTGCTGATCGTGCCGGACGTGGATAATTCGCGACTACGGCTGACAGTCAATTGTTATGCGACCAACGGCGTGACGGTGGCGGCAACCGTATTAAGCAATGGCGTGGCCATCAACACCGGCACCGGCAGTCCACAAACGGAACTGGATATTCCGGTGCCGAACCCGAATTTGTGGTCGCCCGACAATCCGTTTCTCTACAACCTTCAAATTTCGACCGTTCACAACGGCGTAACCAATGACAGTGTGACGAGCTATTTCGGGATGCGGAAAATTTCCATTCAGATGGTCAACGGCGTGCCGCAAATTTATCTCAACAACCGGCCGTACTTTGAAATGGGACCGCTGGACCAGGGGTTTTGGCCGGACGGCATTTACACCGCGCCGACGGACGCCGCGCTGGAATATGATTTGCAGATTGAAAAGGCCCTCGGCTTCAACGCCGTTCGCAAACACATCAAGGTCGAGCGCCAACGCTGGTATTATTGGGCGGACACGCTGGGACTGATGGTCTGGCAGGACATGCCGACTTGCAATTCCTACACAGGCAATCCCAATCCGCCGCCGGTGGACGCGTTGGATTTCATCGCCGAATTGAGCGCGATGGTCACCAACCATTGGAACAGCCCCGCGATCATCATGTGGGACATCTTCAACGAGGGCCAGGGTGAGGCCGGCAGTGGCAACGGTGTGGGCCAGACCAACACGGCTTATCTGGTGAGCCTGGTCAAGACGCTCGACTCGTCGCGGTTGGTGAACGAAGCCAGCGGCGGCAGCTATTTCGGCGCGGGCGATGTGTTTGACGAACATAGCTACCCCGATCCCGGCGATCCTTCCAGCAGCACGCAGGCGCCGGTGGATGGTGAATTCGGCGGGATTGCCTGGCATGTCACCGGCCATTTATGGAATCCGGCTCAGGCCGGAACGAGCTACTTACTCGCCAGTTCCCTGGATGATTTCGCCTCGCTCTATGACGGCTACATAAACGAGGCCATCAACTACAAGACCCCGGCCAACGGGGGCTTGAACGCGGCCATCTACACCCAGATTACCGACGTGGAGAATGAATGCAACGGCCTGATGAGCTACGACCGCTTGGTCAAGCCGGACATGGACAGGATTTACGGTTCCAATCTAAAAGCCATCACCGGTCATCTCACCGTAACGCCCGTGGTGCCTGCTTCCCAAGTCGTTCCGCAAACCTGGAAGTACACCACCAACACGCCGGCGGCGAACTGGTACACCACCAATTTCGATGACTCCGGATGGAGCGCGGGTTTGGCGGGTTTCGGCACCCCTGATCCGGGTGTGACACCGAACACGACGTGGAACACGTTGGGCTACATTTATCTGCGCCGCACCTTCAATCCCGGTTCGCTCACGCCGCAGCAGATCAACGACCTCGGCTTCACGGTTTATCACGATGAAGACGCGGCTATTTACATTAACGGCATGCTTGCCGCTTCGGCTCCCGGCTACACCACCAGTTACGTCAACCTGCCGATGAGCCAGCAAGCCCGCGCGGCCATTATTCCCAATGGCACCAACCTTTTGGCCGTGTCCTGCTACCAGACCACTGGCGGGCAGTTCATTGATGTCGGCATTTCCGATCAGGACCTCATTGCCAACACTTTCACGGTTCCCACTGATGAAATCGGCTACTGGCCGCTGGATGCCACGAGCGGGACCGTTGCCATGGATGCAACCGGGGATGGTTACAACGGGACGTTGTACGGAGCCACGTGGAACCCCAACGGCAAAGTCAACGGCTGCCTCAGCTTTAACGGTTACAGTGGCTACGTCCAGATTCCCAACCCCGTCAGCAACGACTTCAGCATCGTGTTCTGGGTCAAAACCAGCCAGACCACTGGAACCGGGCAATGGTATGAGGGAACCGGCCTGGTGGACGGGAACTCGTCGGGAACGGCCAACGACTTCGGCACGGCTTTGCTCGGTGACAAATTTGCCTTTGGAGTCGGGAATCCCGACACCACCATTTTGTCCACGACGCCGATCAACGACGGCAACTGGCATCTCTGCGTGGCGACCCGCGTGCAATCCACCGGGGTCATCAGCCTTTACCTGGATGGCGCGTTACAAGCCACCGGAAGCGGCAATACCAATTCGTTGAACGCGTCCGCTTCCCTGGCGTTCGGGCGAATCGAGTCCGGCGGCGGGTATTGCAACGGCAGCCTCGACGAAATTGAAATCTTCAACCGGGCTCTGGGTAACAACGAAGTGGCCGCGCTTTATAACAACGGCGCATTTCCCCAGACGCCGCCGACGATTCTGCTGCCGCCCGCGTCTCAGAGCACATATGTTGGCGGTACGGCGTCTTTCAGCGCACAAGCGGTCGGTGGAAATCTGAGTTATCAATGGAATTTCAATGCTGCGCCGATTTTGGGCGCGACCAACAACACGCTGATCCTGACGAATGTCGCTTTAGGCAATGCGGGAAGTTACAGTATTGTGGTTTCGAACGCCGCCGGCAGCGTTACCAATTCCGTGACCATGACGGTCGCGCAACCGACGCTGACGTTGTTGCATCGTTACAGCTTCGTCAGCGACGCCTCCGATTCGGTGGGTGGCGCCAATGGGACCATCGTGGCTCCCAATGGCGGAGGGGTCGCCACCATCAACCACGGTCTTTTCCTGCCGGGAAGCACCACTGCGACTTTCGGCTATTCAGGTTATGTCTCCCTGCCCACCGGTTTGTTGACCAAGACGACCAGTTTGACTGTTGAATGCTGGGTGACACAGAATCAGGCCAATTTGTGGGCTGAGATTTGGGATTTCGGCAACAACGGCAGCCAGAATTTCGGGCTTATTCCCTATCCGAACAATAACAACCATAACTTGGAGGTGGCTTTCACTCCGAATGGCGGCGAGGCGGACTTGCAATCGGCCGTTCCCTTCCCGAATGGTTCCGAGCAATACGTTTGCGTGACGTATAATGCCTCCAGCCTCGTAGGCGATCTCTACACCAACGGCACTTTGGTCGCTTCACTCGCACTTCCCAACGGTACTTATACTCCGGGCACGATCGGTGGCACCGGCGGAACGACCGAAAATATGTTGGGCAACGACGTGTACGGTGACGACCAGTTTTCCGGCACCATCTACGAACTTCGGATTTGGAGTGGCGTAGTTTCGCCATTGTACCTGGCCGTCAGCGCGGTTGCCGGACCCGGCAGTGTGGCAACCAACTTGACGCCTTTGTCGCTCACCGTCACGGAGCCCAATTCCAACATGGGCGCCGGATTTACCCAGCAAGCTTCGGCGGCGGGAAATTTTCCAGCGGGGTCCGGCGTGCCGGTCACTGGCTTCGTCACCAATTGGAGCAGCAGCAATCCAGGCATTCTCACGGTGAACGGCGGCGGATTGATTACCGCGGTCAACACCGGCAACGCCACCATCAGCGCCGTCCTCAATGGTGTCACCGGAACCAGTTCTGCCGTCACCGTGACGTCCAGTCCACCCGTGATTTCGCAACAGCCGCAGGCCTCGGAGAGCCTGCTGGCCGGCACGACGCTCAATGCCAGCGTGGGCAATAGCGGCAGCCCACCGTTCGTCTATCGCTGGTATTTTAACAACGGCGCGTACCCCATCAGCATCTCCGGCAGCCCCATGCTGACGGTTTCCAATCTGCAACCGGCCAATGCCGGCAGTTACTCTTGCGTGGTCAGCAACCAATACGGCACCGCGCCCAGCACACCATTGAATCTGACGGTGGTCACGCCGACGGCGTATGAGCAGTCCCTGTTGCCGCTCAACCCGATTGCTTACTGGCCTTTGAATGAAAGCAGCGGTACTGTCGCCCATGACCTGATCGGCAATTACAATGGGACTTACGTTGGCGGTTGTACCTTGTCTCAGTCCGGACCAACAAACTCAATCTTTGGTTCTCCCAGCCGTTCCGCCCTCTTTGACGGGTCATCCGGGTATCTGGACATTCCCGAGGGACCGTTCAACATCACTGGCGGAATTACCACGGTGGCCTGGGTGAATGTTTTGTCCGTGCCGAGTTTTGCGGGACTCTTCGGGCACGGGGACGCCTCCTGGCGCATGAGCGTCAATGGCAGCGGCGATCCGGGCGCTTCAGACGGCAACTCGACGGACGCCACCTCGTCCATCGGTATTGTGGACGGCAACTGGCACATGATTGCCTACGCGTACTCGGGAAACCCCGGCGCGAACAACAATGGCCTGCTCTACGTGGACGGGGCGTTGGTGGCCAGCCAAAATGTGACGACGGCTCCCGCCGGCGACAGCCTCGACGTGTGGATTGGCGGCTCGCCTGATTATGGAACGGCACGGTTGCTGAATGCCAAAATCGCCCACGCGGCTATCTTTGCCCAGGCGCTCACCCCCGCTCAGGTGCAGGACCTCCTTGCCGGTATTTACGCCGGCCCGGTAAATTTGAGCGTCACGCTATCCGGATCGAACGCCGTGCTCACCTGGCAGGCGGGAACGCTCCTGCAGGCGCCGACCTTGCTCGGCCCCTGGACCACCAACAACGCCGCGGTTTCGCCTTATGCCGTTCCGGCGACGAACGGGAATCAATTCTTCAAAGTTTTGGTCAATCCCTAATGGAGCGGTTAAAGTGGCAGGTGACAGGAGAACGCGGCGCTCGAGCCGGCTGTTCTTGTCACTTGTCACTCGTAACCTGTCACTTAACATGTGACTGATTTGAACCTAGAGCGAAAAGTGCCTGTCGGTCTGGTCGTTTGCCTTGCCGGCCTGGCGCTTTTTGTCGTCCGGGCCGGCGGCGCGAATCCTGATTTGGCGGAGCGCGCCGGGGCCATGGCGCACTGGCATACCCCCGACGGCCTGCCATCCGAGTCCGTGACGGCGGTCATCCAGACCCGTGACGGTTTTCTCTGGATCGGCACCGACGCGGGATTGGTCCGGTTCGATGGCGTCAAATTCACCGACCTGAAACTGACGGCTTCCGCTACCGATCATCCGATTCACATCACGGCGTTATGCGAGAACGATCAGGGAGATTTATGGATCGGAACGCAGGGAAATGGTTTGTTTGAACTGGAGCAGGGAACCCTGCGGCATTTTACGACGGAACAGGGGCTGCTGGACAATCACGTCACAAGCCTTGCGGCCGGCAGCCGGGGGACTGTCTGGATTGGCAGTCCGGTTGGGTTGAACCTTTGGACCGGTGAACGTTTCAAATCCTTCACCACGCGCGACGGCCTGCCGGATAAATTCGTCTCGGGAGTGAACGTGGCGCCTTCCGGAACGGTCTGGATCACGACGCACGTTGGGATGTGCCGGTTCATCAACGAGCACCTTGTGCCTTACAAGTTCCAAACCGAAAGCCAGGGCCGCAGCCCCGAATACCTTGGCGTTTATGAGGACCGCAGTGGAAATTTGTGGGCCTTTGGCGACACTTACCTCATCAATCTGTCCGAAAACAAGCGGTTGAATTATTTCCGCAGTTCCCAGCCGGCGAACGTGCGCATCTGGAGTTTGTGTGAAGGCGAGGATGGGCGGCTTTGGATCGGCACCAGCGGCGGCGGTCTGTTCTGTTTTGAAGACAACCGCTTTCGACCGGTAATTCTGGGCGAGAATCGCCGGCCCTACGACGTCCGGACCATCTGTGAAGACCAGGAAGGCAATCTTTGGCTCGGCACTTCCGGCGGCGGCTTGATGCAAATGCGCCCCGAATCCGTCCACGTCATGCAGGCTGGGCAAGCCTTGCCAGACAGTCCCCCGACGGCGCTCGCCTTGGGCGCCGACGGGCGGGCTTATGTGGGCTTGCAACAGGGCGGTTTGTTCGTCGGCGAATCAGGAAGATTCGACCGACTCGGCAGTGACGACGGATGGGATGTGGAAAATTTGATTTCGTCCGTTTGCCTGGCCCGCGATGGCGGTCTGTGGGCAGGCACTCTGGGCGACGGGTTATACGGTTTGCGTGACGGACGCAGCATTCATCTGACCACGGCGGACGGCCTGGCTGATGACGCCGTGTTGGCGGTGTGCGCGGATTCCGAAGGCGGTATTTGGGCCAGCACCAGCGCCGGTACTATTCACCGTTTTTTGGGAGACACCCTGATGCGGTACGACACGACGCAAGGTTTGCCGGGAACACCCGTGACGGTCATGATTCCGTCGGCGGACGGCGGGCTCTGGCTGGGAACTGAGGACGGTCAAATCCTGTACGGAATCAATGGCAACTTCCGTGTCATTGATGCGGCAAAAATTCCCGGCCAACATGCCGTGCTCGCGCTGCACGAAGGAGAACAGGGCGGCCTTTTTGCAGCCGGAATTGCGTTTAACAATAAACGCAATTCCGGGCAAAAAGGGAGGCTGCTCTGGATCGGCACTGACGGTGGCGGCCTGTCTTGTCTGGCCGGCGGAATGGCGATGAATTGGAATTCCAGCAACGGCCTGCCCAACGACATCGTGGCCGGCATAACGGAAGACAGCGCCGGGAATTTATGGCTGGCCACGGCAGCGGGCATCTATCGCGTCAACCGCGGCGATCTGCGCAAGGCTTTCGCCGCAGCGACCAAGCGTTACAGCGTTGAAGCGGGTCGGCAAGCCGCCGCTTCAACGCCGCTGGCGTGCCAGTGGATTTCCGACGCCAAGACCATGCCTGAATCCGGAGTTGTTGAAGGCGGGACCCGCGCCGCGCTGGCGCCGGACGGGGAACTTTGGTTTGCCACTTCGGAGGGCGTTTTAAGCGTGGACGCGCGCCAGTCGGGAGCCGAGCCGACCTCCTTTCCGGTTTACGTCGAGAACGCCGCGTTCAACGGCCAACCGCCGGTTTCCCTGCTCCGCGGCCCATTATGGTCGCCGGCGGCTAAAAATCGCGCTCCGTTCAGAGCACCGGTGGATGTGCGCTCTCTGGAAGTTCATTTTACCGCCTTAAATTTTGCCGCGCCCGAAGACGTTCAGTTTCGGCACAAGCTGGAAGGTTTTGACCCGGATTGGATGGACGACGGCGTCACCCGCTCGGCTCGTTATGGACGGTTGCCTTATGGCCATTACCGTTTCCGTCTTGCCGCTCGTGATGCCGACGGAAAGTGGCGTGAAGCGACCGAGACGTTTGCCTTCGTTGTCCCCACGCCGCTGTATTTTCAGTCCTGGGCCGTCGGTTTGTATCTGCTGACGGGCGTGGCCCTGATCGCGGGCATCGTCCGCACGGTGTCGCACCGGCGTTTGCGGGCTGCCCTGGCCCGGTTGGAGCAGCAGCAGGCCCTCGAACGGGAACGGATGCGCATCGCCCGCGACATGCACGACGAAATGGGTTCCAAGCTGACCAAGATCTCCTTCTTGAGCGAACGCGCGCAAATGGATGCAAAACCGGACGGCTCGCACGCGGAGAAAATCGAGGCCATCGCCCAAACCTCACGGGAGCTGTTGAAGACTATGGATGAAATCGTTTGGGCGGTCAATCCGCGCAATGACACCTTGGAGAATCTGGCCGCCTACCTGAGCAGCTACGCCGTGGAATACTTTCAAAATACCCGCGTCGAATGCGAGTTGAGGTTGCCCGAACAGATTCCTCATTTTCCGTTGTCATCGGAGATGCGACACAACCTGTTCCTGACGTTCGAAGAGGCCTTGAACAATGTGCTCAAACATTCCGCCGCCACAAAGGCGAGAATGGAGATGACCGTCAATGCGCTGGAATTCGAGCTCAAAGTCACGGATAATGGTCGGGGTTTTGACACCTCCGTGTCGGCGAACGGCCAACCACGCGGCGGCCGGGGCGGCAACGGATTGAAAAACATGCGCCAGCGATTGGTGGCCATTGGCGGCGACTGCCAGGTGTCCAGCCAGCCCGGCGCCGGCACCACGGTCACCATCCGCATCCGGTTGAATGAAAAATCCGCCGGCAAACCATGAAAAAAATCATCACCGTTTCCATCGTGGACGATGAGGCTGACCTTCGTGAGCACATGGCCGCCTATCTCGCTGCTGCCGGGAATGTCCGGTGCAAAAGCGCTTACGCCAGCGGGGCGGAGGCACTTGAGCATTTGCCGCAGGATAAACCGGATGTGATTCTGATGGACATCAACCTGGGCGACATGGACGGCATTGAGTGTGTCCGCCGCCTGACGGCGCTGGTGCCCGGAGCGCAGGTGGTCATGCTGACGGTTTTCGAAGATACCGATAAGATATTCCGCGCGCTGGCCGCAGGTGCCAGCGGCTATTTGCTGAAACGGATGTCGCCGAAAAAATTATTGGAAGCCATCGAGGAAGTTTATGCGGGCGGTTCGCCCATGTCGGCGCCCATCGCGCGCAAGGTGGTTCAATCCTTCAAAGCTCTTCCGGCGCGCGGCGACGCGTCGGCGGAGCTTTCGCCGCGCGAGCAGTCGGTGCTGGACGGACTGGTCGGCGGACTTGCTTACAAACAAATCGCCGACCAGCTTGGCGTGAGCATTCACACGGTGCGGAATTACATCCGCCGAATCTACGAGAAGCTCCACGTGCATACCCGCACCGAAGCCGTGGCCAAATTTTTGCAAAAATGAGAAAGTGATCAGCCACAGATGAAACACGGATTTTCGCAGATGCAGAACCATGGACTCTTGCCAGTTGTTCTTGGTCGGCGTGGTTGTCCGAAATCCGTCTTCATTTTGATCTGTGTCTCATCGGTGTTGATCGGTGGCTGGATTTATGCCGCTTGCGGCAGTGAAAGCTGGCATCCGGTCACGGCCCCGTTGATGACACGCTGGGCGGCGGAGGTCAGCCCGACCAATGTCTGGCCGGAATATCCGCGGCCGCAACTTGTACGGCCGGACTGGAAAAACTTGAACGGGCTTTGGGACTACGCCATCACGCCTAATTCGGCGAACCAGCCGCCGCCGTTTGCGGGAAAAATCCTGGTTCCGTTTCCAGTGGAGTCCGCGCTGTCCGGCGTGATGACTCATCTCGATGAACGCAGCAATCTCTGGTATCACCGGACCTTTTCCGTGCCGGCGTCGTGGCGGGGGCGCCGGGTGCGGCTGCATTTCGACGCGGTGGACTGGCGTTGCCGGGTGTGGGTGAATGGGCGTGAAATCGGCGAGCACCGGGGCGGCTACGACGCCTTCACGTTCGACATCACGGACGCGCTGCGCTGGAACGGCGCGGAAGAGATGCAGGTTTGCGTCAGCGATCCGACCGATAACGGCGACCAGCCGCGCGGCAAGCAGTCACTCAAGCCGGAAGGCATTTTTTACACAGCCACCTCCGGAATCTGGCAGACCGTTTGGCTGGAGCCGGTGCCGGAACCGTGCATTGAGCGGTTGAAATTCTCTCCGGACGTTGACGCGCAGGCGCTGCGCCTCCACGTGGCAGTCAACAGTCTTTCTGAAAATCTCCAGATCGAAGCCGTGGCGTCCGCGGACGGAAGGGAAGTCGCACGAGTTGCCGGGCCCGCCAATGTTGACTTGGCTTTGAGCCTGCCCAATTCGCGCCTTTGGTCGCCAGACGATCCGTTCCTTTATGATTTGAAAGTGACGTTGAAAGACGGGAATAAAATCCTCGACTCCGTTTCCAGTTATTTTGGCATGAGAAAAATCGCCCTGCGCGCGGATGATCAGGACGTCACGCGCATTGCGCTGAACAACCAGTTCATTTTCGAACTGGGCGTGCTGGACCAGGGATTTTGGCCGGACGGCATTTACACCGCGCCAAGCGACGCGGCGTTGCGCGCCGACCTGGAATTTCTGAAGCAGGCCGGTTTCAATCTGGTACGCATGCACGTCAAGGTCGAGCAACCGCGATGGTATTATTGGTGCGACAAACTCGGTCTGTTGGTCTGGCAGGATATGCCCAGCGGCAACAATGCCACCGTCGCTTCCCGCCAGGAATTCGAAATCGAACTGCAACACATGCTCAAGCAACTCTATGACCATCCGGCCATCGTCCAGTGGGATCTTTTCAACGAAGGCTGGGGACAGTTTGACACGGAATCGCTGACGCAATGGATCAAGGAGATGGACCCCTCCCGGCTGGTGGACGACGCCAGCGGCTGGACGGACATGCGCGTCGGTGACGTAATTGACATGCACAACTATCCCGGCCCGGATTCGCCGGCGCCTGGGCCGCATCGTGCGGCAGTGTTGGGTGAATTCGGCGGATTGGGAATGACCGTGGCGGGCCACAGTTGGTCCAAAACTTGTTGGGCGTATGTGACGCTGGCGAGTCGCGAAGATCTGGCGGCGCGTTACACGCAGGTGTTGAAGCAGGTCTGGGAATTGCACCGGTTGCGCGGATTGAGCGCCGCCGTTTATACCCAGGTGGCCGACGTGGAAACAGAATGCAACGGCCTGCAAACCTACGACCGCGCCGTGACCAAGATCGCCCCGGACGTTCTGCGGGTCGCCAATCGCGGCGGGTTTTGGGGAGTGCCGGTGAAGGTCATCTTACCGAACGCCTTGTTTGGGCGGACGACTTGGAAATACACCACCGAAAAACCGATCGGAGATTGGTTCCGGTTCGGGTTTGATGACTCTGCTTGGAAGGAAGGTGTCGCCGGGTTCGGCAGCACCGGAACGCCGGCCATCGTTCTGAATACCGAATGGAAAACGTCAGACATCTGGCTGCGCCGGAATTTCACATTGAAACCGGAAGACCTGTCGGGAATCAAACTGCAAATTTTCCACGACGAGGATGTCGAGGTCTATTTGAACGGCGTGCAAGCAGTGAAACTTCCCGGCTACATCACCGATTACGACGAATTTGAAATTTCGAATGAAGCGGCGGCGGCGCTTCATCCCGGTGAAAACACCGTTGCCGTCCACTGTCATCAAACCACCGGCGGCCAGGGCATTGACGTGGGGATTTTCGCGCCGGAGACGATTGATCATTCACGCAAGTGATTGTCCGGCGCAACCGGGACATTTGCGTCAGGATCCGGGCATAGCGTCAAAAAACAGAGCCGGCTGCAGGGTGCATGGGTCTGTCAACAAAACTGTCCACCATCCGAAGGCGGTGTTTCCACCGCCGGGTGCCTGCTTCGCCGTTCCTGCGAAAATGTCCGCCGCGTAATTTGAAGATTTTGGCAATGCCGGGCCTAAGCACGAATTGGCTTATTTACAGGTGGACAGCTGACCGGAATTTACTTTTTGCGGCTGCCCAACCATAACAGACTGTCCAGGACGAGTTTGTCCTGGATTTGGTTTTCAAACGTGAATGACAACGTCCTGTTCGAGTTGTCGTATTTGTGTTCGTAATCCATGTCGTTGTGCCCCATGTTCACGTAAATCATCCGGTAACGCGTGTTGGTCCAGACCACCGGATAATAACCGGTCGTCCAGATTTCACTGGCGCCACCTGCGCCTGTGCCGGTGCCGAGTGGAAAACTGGCGGGATCAATGGACACCAGAATTTTGATGTCCGGATTTTTCCGCAAATCGTTTTGCCAGCGATACCATTCGTTGGGCGCAGATTTAAATGTCTTGGGCAAATGCCGGGTGGCAGGAGAGTACCGGTCTTCAACGCGCAGGATGGCCGACGTTGGCCGCCAAGTGTTGCTGAGATATTCACCCGAGCCAAGGAATTGATTGTGATACCAGTCCCAGTTCTGAGGAAACGCCGACGGGGTCAACGCAAAGGCGGCAAAATGAAACCCCAACCATGCGCCGCCGTTCTCCATGTATTTTTGAAACGCCGCCCGCTGCGCCGGTTCTTCCGGTCGAGTATCGAGAAAGACCACCACCTGGTAATTGGAAAGGATGTCCGCGTTTAATTCATTCCAATTTGTCGTTGACTGGTATGTGAAATTGTATTTCTCGGCCATCCTGGGGAACCATTGATTGGCCTCGCGGTCAAAACTGATGTGAGCCAGATCGTTTTTGCCGGTATAAAAGGCAATGACGTTAAACCCGGGGGCGCTTTGGGCTTGAACGATGACAGCGCAAAGACATGACGCGCACAGGATTATCGGCGCGAGTTGGCGCACTAACAGCAAATGTAGAAACATTTTCATACCCTTATGGAAGCCAAAGAATTGGTTGCGTGATGGCAATGTTACGCCGGGCTTCGGGATCAGTCGGATCCGCGGGCAACTTTTCCCACAGTTCCAAATATTTGGGTTGATCAAAGGCAAGCCCGGCGAACAGCAGTCCGGGCTGCCGCGCCGGCCACGCATCCCATGCCTGCACGTCCGGCTTGAGTGGCCACTTGGATTTATCGGCCAGATAAGGGTATAAATAGGCAACGGCCTTTCGAATTCCGCGACCATCGGGCAATTCAAATTTCCAGAGATTGTCGGACGGCGTCGAAAGCACCTGGCAGAGAGTGACCATGTTATCAAGCTGGAAGATGGAATAGCCGTAGGGTTTCGTGCGTGCGAGTTCGAGGGGGAAGCTGCCATTCATCGCCATTTGGTTCGGCAGGAACACCTCTTTGAATTGACGGCGGCACTCGGCCAGGTTTGCTTCATTCCCGGTGAAACGGGCATAACAGGCGATTTGCAGCCAGAACGCCACGGAATGATTATTATGGGCAGCCGCCTCCGCCAAGCCATTACTGCTGGTGAGCATCCAATCGGACATTTCCTGAAACCATTCTTTCAATCCTCCGACCAGCTCCGGAGTGAATGCTGACGATTTCTCCATGGCGGTGATGGCCGGGGGAATTTCAATCAGATGGAGCCCGTCAATGATGCCCCAGCTGCGACCCGACGAACTGCCGGGTACAGCCTGCGCGTACTGGAGGTTCGGGTTCATCCGCGTCCTGGGATCCAAAAAGAACACACGCAACAATTGCGCTGCCTTGGTCGCATAGCGATCTTCACCGTTGATCTTGTAGGCCGCCGCCAGCGCCGCGACCGCATCGCGCAAATTACGCATCGCCACTCGGTGCTGCCAGAAATTATCCGGATTTGATTCACCGTCGCGGTTGATGTAAGGCAGCCCGTCGGGTTTCTTCGGGTCGGGCCAGAAATAATCCGCGTTGGAATAGAAATCATTTGTTCCACCCCGGCTCAGCTTGGCGTGGCACTTGGTAATGGTTATGGGCTCCAACTTGAGCACCGCGTCCGCCGCCCGGAGAATTCTGTCATGGTCAATGGCCGCCACGTTAATGGTCAAGGCCGGATCCGGGACCGGGGTGGCCGGCAGATCTTTGATGACTTCCGGGAATTGTGTCGGCAAGCCTTCGCTTTGCAGGCTGGCCACCGCGTGGTCGCCGTTCGACCGGAGGCGGATTTGCGCGCGCCCATTATACCACTGGACCACGCGAGACCCGGTGTCCGTGCCAAGATCGTCGAGCAACTCCCCGTCGCCGGCGAGGCCGAAGCGGACCGTATCGGACCGGAGGCTGTCGCTTTCATCGGCCCCCAACGCACTTGAAATCACAAGCGCGTACAGGAGGACAGGCCAGAAATAAAATTGGGGCCGGCGCTGAATTTTGTCGAGCAACGACATACAAGAAATCAACACTACGAACCACTATTGAATTTTAACCCGATAAAACCTCGTATTAATCCCGGGCGAGTCGTTGACAGATTGAATGGAATTGTTTCCAGCGGTTGCACTGCCGAGTGGCATCCAATTGGGGTCGGTCAAATTATTTTTGTACACAACTTGATAGTTGAAACCGGTTTGAGTTGGAAATGCGAGGACGACGTTGTTGCCAGTTTGCGCTACACCCACGGTAAAGACCGGGACCAGCATAAGGAAGTTCGCATTGCAATCCGAGGTTGCGGTGGTGGGCCGGTTAAGCCGCAATGTATTGGTGGAACCGTTGAAAGATACGGTTGCGAGGTTGCCGGAGCCATCTCGCAAAGGAATATAATCGTAGCTTTCCCAGGCAGTGTTCGGGACAGTAAACGTGCCGAGTAAGACTGTCGTCTGATTGGTTGTACCCCAGCCGCCGGTGAGCTGGGAAAGGGTGCACGTGGTCGCGCCGCCGCCGGAAGCCAGTCGCGCATAAACGTTATAGCTGCCTGCAGGATAGTGCCGGGTGTAATTCGCCCAGGAGCCCGCGCTGAAATATCCGATGCTATAGTCGGAATAACCGGTTCCCTGGTATTGTGGCCTGACAGTATCGCCGTTTATTTCCGTGTCCATGCCGTTGGGACGGTAGAGGTCTTTTCCGGCGAAGTTCACTTGATGGGTGTCTATATCCACCGATGCGCTCCGACCGGCATAAGCGTTTGTCTGCGGATTATCGATGAACTGTCCACCGCTGAAATCAAAGTCTTCAGCCTCCCAGGTGTAATTCCCGGAGCTGAAGGTATCGAATGAATTGGTTTGAACCACGACATTCCCCCGGCTGTCCGTCACCGTAATCACTGCGGTATAAATTGTGTTCGGCAGCAGGGATTGGCAACTGACGTTCCAGTTATTGGTGCTACCGTTGAACAGGAGATTGGTTGCGAGCACGCCATTCAACATGACGGTGACGTTGCTGCTGGAAACACCAAAACCCGAAGCCACGTTGAATGCAAGTGTGTTTGTGGATTGGAGCAGGCTGGTGCCATTCGGATAGACTTGGCTGATAATGGGAATTCCCGGACCAGTGTAGGTGAAGGCAGCTTCAAAGGTTTTGCCAAGCGAGCCGTTGACGTTTACCGAAAACATGATCTGCGGCGAAAGCTGCAGGACCGTTACTCCCGCATCGGCGGATGCAAGACCGGAGGCCGCCCGATTCAAAACCACAGTGATGCTTTTATTCGTTTGCGTCGGGTCCGAAACCCCCACCAGCAGGTCGGTGGACTGTTCCATCGTGATGACTGAAGCCTGGTTGCTCACAGAAATGAGGTCCGCGGAATAATTACCATTGGTCCAGAAATTTGCGGCCACCACACCGAGCGAGGGTTTCTGGACCGCCTGAACAAACGGGGTATTGGCAAGAATGATGATGTCTGGATTCAATGCGTAATTGCTGACGCTGATCGTGGACATATTTGGCAGGAGGACATAAGAATAACTCGCGTTGGCAGGGTGTGTTCCATGGTTGAGCCAAAGCTTCAGGTAATCGTCTGTGTAAACCGTAGGGGAGTCGCCGGAGTTGATTTGCAACCACGAGCCGTTGTTTTGCGTGAACGTCGCCTGCAAGTTGGAATTGCCCGCGGGAAAATAATATCCACCTGTGCCGCTCAACGCGCACCACGACGGCGAGGCGCTGGGCAGGTTGGAACTCCAGCCGACCGTTGGCGTGATGGCTTTTCCATTTAGCGTAAAGCTTTCGGTAATCGGATTTCCCAACCGGCGGTTCTCGGCGGTGGTGTTGACTCCATAGGCGTCGCCACAGGTAATTCCCGCGCCGAGGCAGACGATTTCATTGTCCAGCATGAACCAGGATTTTTTCGCGTACAACGCCGTGTTGTGCGGATGCAGCGACATGCCGGCGACGCCGTAAGTTTTGGCCACCTGTGCTCCCCCGACCCAGTTCTGATCAGATATTTGGGCTTCAGCGATGCTGGACGAATTGGTTTCGGCGGTTGTTCCCGGCAGGTGATACGGGTCCACCGTCGGCCAGAAGTCGCTGTTGAACTGGTTTTCAGTATTGCCGATGTAAAGATAAGTCATGCCATCTCCTTGGAACCAGCCGTGCAAATTCCCGCCGTTGATGGATTCGTAATTGGCGATACGGCTTGAGGACATGCTGATGGCAAAACCAAAACCGTTGCGCAAAGCCAGCGCGCGGTCCATGGCTGGAAACTGAAATTGTCCCGACGGCAATCGCGGCGAATTGATGAAGTTGGTGAAGGCCATCCCTATCGCCGGCGGCGCAAATTGTCCAATCTGTCCCATGGCGGAGAGTGTGCTGGCGCCGTCTTCGGCTTCTGTTTCGTACGACCAGGAAACAATACGGCCGCGCACGGTGTCCATCATCGCCCCATTGTAAATAAACGGTTCAAATGAATTTGTTACCCAGGCATAAACATTGACCAGATTCGGATCAGTAATCTGCCAGGGCGAGTTTTGCAGGAGGTCAACAATCTGCGAAATGTCACCCAGCAGCACCAGCCCGTAATGGCCGTTATAAGCGATGCCATCATTGACTCCATTTGAATGAAAAACGAATGAGCCATCCGTGTAAAATCCATCTCCCGCAGTCACGTATAAAAATACCGGGCTTAAATTGGTCTGAGCCGTGGTCATGCTGTTGGTGTCCTGACCGATAATGCCGCGAAGCAGCATCACCAACACCTTGTCCGAAGTGTTGGCGCCAGTCATCCAGCCGAAACGCGCATAAGGGCTGTACGGATTGAAATGATCAATCGCGGCACAATAATTTGTAATTTGGGTTCCCGTCAGCGCCGGATAAAGCAGCACCATGGTGTCATCCAAGGCCAGGGGACCACTATCTTCCCAATGAAACCAGTTGTCATACTCGGTCGCCGTGGGGGTATAAACGTTGGCGTTCATCCAATCCAGGCCGCTGGCGACAGCCGCGGCCAAACTGGAATTACCCTGCAACGAACTTCCCGGCGCAGCCCATGCCAAGGCCATGGCCTGCAGACGTTGAAAAGTAGCCGTGATATTCGCTGACACAGAGCCGAGCGGCAAATCGCTCCATAAATAAAAATTAGTGGTCGAGGGACTGGCATTCATGCTGCTCAAGTAACTACTCGCATTGTTCTGAATGGTAGAGGTGCTGCCCCCGTTGCTGATTAAATAATTTTGCCAATACAAACGCAACGTATCGAATTCGTCCGCGCGCAAACAATTTTGGGCCAGCCAAGCCAGGAGAAAAATGGCGCGAAATATTTTTGATTTCATTCGGCTGTTCCGATGCTCGACGTGATTAGTGCTTTACCGCTGGTTCTGATGTTTGTGATGATGTGAAGGGTTCGAATATCATCGTAAATTGCCAGGGCTTTTGCTGGATGCCACTGCTGTGGTCGCCGGTTTTGTCCTTTGACATTTTGCCGGTGTCGCGATTGCTCGCCCAAAACGACAGGCTACAAACCCACGGCTGCTGTTGAGCCCAAATTCTCAACGCCGTCGCGTCAGCCAACGTAAAAATTTCACCCGGCTCATCATTCTGGCCAATCATTGGGGTCAAGCCGATTTGAATTGCCGGGTCAATGGCCGCGCATTGCTGGCGCGCTTTGAGCGCGCTGGCGATTGCAACATCGCGCATTCTTTTGCCTGCGGAAAAATGCCGGCCAAAATCCATCGTCATCACGTTGGCCGAATGGATTTTTACACCGCGCGCCTTGGCGTCAGCCAGCAATTGCCGCGATTCGTCAGAAATGCCATCGGGGTCAACCGGCAGAGTGTAGGAAACAATCAAGCCTGGATTTCGCTTTTGCAAACCGGCCAGCGCAGAGTTGCGGCGCTCGTTTGCCGCCGTGTTTGTCAGCGCGTCACCCTCGATGTCAAAATCCAGCCAGGTGAGTTGGTACCGGTCAAGGACCGACTGATATTTCGATTCGAGTGCCGGCAGATTTGTTTCGGCAATGGCAACGTCTGTGCCATCCGCGCCGCCGAAAGAGACAATCACATCGCCACCGCGTTTACGAATGGCGGCAATTTGATCGGCGTATACATTTCGCGCTAGCGCAAACCGTCCGTCCCACGTCGGAATGCCCTTTTTATCGGCGATGATAAATGCCAGCGTATAAAATTTTTGGCCGCAGGCATCGTCACATTTGGTCATTTGAAAATGATCGGCGGCGCCAAGGTAAAGATACGGCGCGAAAACTTTTTCAGGCCAGGCCCCCGCTTCGCTGCATACGCCGAAGGCCAGGGCCAGTGAAACAGGTCCTAAAATACGGTACAAAATAGGATTAACCTTCCTGGAGCAAAGCGGATTCATTGAATCACGCTAGGGTTGCACAGGTTAAAGACCTTGTCACCCCCTCCAAAGAGGGGTGGTTGAGCATTGTTCGGATTTGTTCTACTGTTGACTGCTACGCGGGCTTTTTTGGCTGATACAGTTGAGGAAGCCGGTAGTAGGTTGGAAAAAGTATGCGGCGGCGAGAATTTATCAAAAACACTTTCGGTGGCACTTTGACGCTGGCGGCGGCGCAACTTGGGGGATTTACCCTCAGCGAGAGCATTTCCAACGCGCAGGTCGGGGTCAAACCGGCGCCCACACAAAAATCGGATATTGCGAAAATCCGCGGCGTGAACCTCGGGTCGTGGCTTGTGCTGGAGAAATGGATGGTGCCCGAGATTTTTCGCGGCACGCATGCGCCGGATGAATATGGCCTCTGTCTGGCATTAGGCAGCCAGGCCGAGGACAGGTTGAATCGACATCGTGAAAGCTTTATCACCGCTGAGGACTTTCGGCGCATAAAGCAATCCGGGCTGAATGCTGTGCGTTTGCCGGTGGGTTACTGGGCGCTTGAAGCGCCAAAACCCTACGTGGAATGTTCGCGCTTTGTAGATTTTGCTCTGGACCAGTCCCAGCAAAACGGACTCAAGGTGCTTCTGGATTTGCACGGCGCGCCCGGCAGTCAGAATGGCTGGCCTCATAGCGGGCGAAGCGGATCAATCAACTGGCCCAAGGATCCCCAAAACATCGAGGAAACGATACGCGTCCTTGAAAGCTTTGGACAAAAATACGGGCAACATCCGGCGTTGTTTGGAATCGAATTATTGAATGAACCAAACCCCGTAATCCCGCTGGAAATTTTGCAACAGTTTTACCAGGACGCCTACGCGCGTCTTCGAAAATGCGTCAACCCATCGGTCGCCGTTGTGTTTCACGATTCATTTCGTCCGCTGGCCTGGAAAAATTTCATGCAGGCGCCGGCGTTCGCCAACGTGATTCTGGATACACATTTGTACCAGTGTTTTGGTAAAAAAGACCAGGCCCGCACTGCGCGGGAGCAGCTTGAATTTTCCCTTAATCGCAAAGAGGAGCTCGACGAGATGCAACGCGAAGAATTGCCGACGATCGTTGGCGAATGGTCATTGGCGTTGCCGGGCTCGGATATGTCGGATTTGTCCCCGCTTCAAGTCGCATCGGTCAAACGTGCTTTCGCAGACACGCAACTTCTGAACTACGAGGGCACCCGTGGCTGGTTTTTCTGGAGTTACAAACTCGAATACCCGTCTGAATGGAATTTCCGGTACGGCGTGGAGCGCGGCTGGCTTCCTGGAAGTTTTGCCGTTTGACAATCGCATTTCGTCAAACTCACCGGCGGATTTGTCGTTTCGATTTGCGTTAAATGTGGATAAGCCCCCGCTGGATTGCCACCGTGACCGCCTCCGTTCGGTCGGCAACGTGGAGTTTGGTGAGGATGTTCTTTAAATATCCTTTGGTCGTATGTTGGGTAATGTTCATGACGCCGGCGATTTGCTTGTTGGCCAGGCCTTTGGCCAGTTCCTGCAACACTTCCAATTCCCGGGGAGTAAGCGGTTCGAACTTTTCACGCTTGGCCAGGCGATTGGCTACTTCCTTAGGGATCCATTTTTTGCCCGCCGCCACGGCGCGCAGCGCTGGAATTAATTGTTCGCCCGTGGAACTTTTCAAAACATACCCCTGGGCGCCGGCGGCCAGGGCCTTGTGAATGTCCTCGTCCCCATCAAACGCGGTTAGCATTAAAATGCGGGCTGCGCCATGTTGGTTGTGGATTTCTTGCGCCGCCTGCACACCGTCCCTGAGCGGCATGCGCGAATCCAACAACACAAGGTCGGGTTTATATGCATTGAATCGTTCGATCACCTGTGTTCCGTTGGCGGCCTCGCCCACGACCTCCATGTCCGGTTCGTTGTTGATCATGGCAATCACCCCCATGCGCACGACGTAATGGTCGTCCGCCACCAGAACACGAATTTTAGACTCTTTCTTCATGGTCGGCGGTCACCGGCTGTGGCGATTCATTGCCATTTGGTAATTCGGTCGGAATTTCGACCCGAATGCACGTGCCCCTTCCCGGTGTGCTGGTGATTAGAATACCCCCCCCCAATCGTTCCGCCCTCTCGGTCATGCCCAACAGCCCAAAATGCCCGTCGTCCGGTCCGGCACAACTTTCGGGGATGAAACCTTTGCCGTCGTCTTTGATCTGTAAAACGACTTGTTGCGGGTTAAATTGCAACTCGATTTTCGCCACGGTCGCGTCAGAATGTTTGACGACATTTGTCATGGCTTCCTGGCCGATTCGCAACAGATTTTCCTCCACGATTTCGGACAATTGATCGTGCTCGCCCATCGCTTCAACTTCCACGCGGATACCAGCGCTGCCGGCGATCTGCCGGCTGCTGGTGAGCAATGCATTGGTCAGATTGAATTGTTCCGTCGCCCGGCTTCTAAGACCTCTGACGGAGTCGCGCAGGTACACCTGGCTTTGCTTCATCAAATTTCGCGCCAGTTTCAGATGGTGGGACGCGTTGTTGGGATTTTTTTCGAAATGGCTGGCCACCATGTCCAGTTGCAGGGCGATGCCGGTCATGGTTTGTTCCAAAGTGTCATGCAGTTCCTGGGCCAGACGGGTCCGTTCAGTCAAAACCGCTCGGAATTGAACTTCTGATTCCTTGCGGGCAGTCATTTCCACTTTTAGCTGTGCCGTTCTCTCGGTGACCCGTTCCTCAAGCTGGTCATGGGCTTTCTGCAATTCTCGCTGGGTGACTTCCTTCTCGCTCACGAGCGACTTCAAAATGGAGTTTTTCTTGGAAAGCATGACGGTCCAACTGATTGCTACGACCAGAACAGTGAAGAGCGTCGCGAGGCTGGCCAACAGGCGTTGGGGGGTCAGCCAGCTTGGCCGTTTGAGTATCAGGACATCGTTCGAGGCGGGAAGAAGCACGGAAAGGGAAATAACTTTTCCGCCCTCATTATTCTGGAGGAGACAAATGCCGCTGACCTGAAGCAGGCTGCCCATGGGAATTGAATCCAAAAGCGTGTTTGGGGTGGCCGTGTTTTTTTCGGCGGTAAAAACAAAATTGGTGGTCTGAAGTGTTAATGTGGTTTGAACATAACCATCGTTCGCGTTGCCCCCGATTTTTCTCGAGGTCCGGTCAATGAGCCTGCCTTTAATGGTAATCAAATCTGCCTGGTGCAAACCGCTCTGTACTTCCGCCACGGTCACCGCCTTGGATCCCAAAACGACGCGCGGCTCGCCGGTTTTGCGAAACACGCCATCCTCCAAAACCGGAAGGAAGTTTTCGACCGCAGGAAATCCGACGGCTTCGACCACATCGCCCGGAGACAGCGGCTGATTCAGCTTGCTCTTGACCTGCAAGCCCCCCGTCGGGTCTTGAAGGAACAAATCGTCACCCAGCCTTTGGTAAGTAACAACTCCTTTCACATGAACCAGACCGGCGGGCGAACTGTCCCTGCGGTATTGAGCGATGTCGTTTAAAGCGACCAATGGTTCGTTGAAAAGATTGTTGGGAGCGGGTCGCAGGATGGAGAAATCTTCAAGCCGTGGAATATACAGCGTAACCATCATAAAATGCCTCAGAGGCGCATTATAGGTGGTACCGATGGTGCCTTTCAAAAGAACTGTGGCGTCAATAAGCGACATTGGATCAACGTTTGGTGGAATTGGAGAGAACGCGCGCAAACGGAATCCCCTCGAAACCAGTTCAATCCTGAGCCGGTCACCGTTTGTGGACGCGGCCCTGACAATACCTGAAATCTCGATGCGCTGGCTGTCCTCAGCACCTGAAATTAATCGGTCAATTGGAACGGGTTTGGCAATCGGCAGGGGCGCGGTGCCCAATTTTTCCCAACGGGGCTTCGTGATGCAGGGGGCGTAGCCTCCTGGGAAGCTCACACCGGATACGGCCACAAAATCTCCCACAGACGGTTGCACCCCTTTATAATTATTTACAAAGACTCCGCCGCTGGAATCCTGCACAAAAAACCGCCCGGACCACGATGGCTCGGCCGCGGTCACGACACCTTTCACCGAAACAGAAATTGCCGCCCGGGCTTTCGCAGCTGAGAGTGCAAGCACATCGGCCGAGTTTGTTATGACTTCGTCTGCACGGGTTTCCGTCAGGGTGCCAAAGACCAATACGAGACGGAGCACACGCAACCATGAAGGGCAACGCCTGAAATAATCAAGTCTTTGCGCTGTCATTCTAACACGTTATCTCATTAATGACAAAAGGTGTCAAATGAAGTTCTAACTCGTTTTGTTCTTCTTTCATACCCCTCCAAAGAGGGGCCTCCAAAGAGGGGTGGTCGCCCCTGCCGAAATATGTAAAGGTTGCTAATCCGCCATAATAAACCCTTTATGCAGCACTTGCACATGCACAGGCCTTGCCTGGCTTATTCAGGAAGCTATCGCAGGGAATCCACTATTTGGATCAACTCTCCACAGCGCTGCGAGGCGGCGCCGTGTCGCTAAGACATTTCCGGTGTCATCATTACTCACCATAACTACGAAATCAGCAACGATTCCAAACTAGATCCGCCAAGTCCTATGAAAGCGACCAATCCACCATGTATCACCGCAATTCGCAACAAAATGCATTTGAATATCGCCGCCGGGCTGGCTTTTGCTGCCATGGTAGCCCTGACTCAAAAAGCCGGCGCCGCATCTTACACGTGGAATGTTTCCAGCGGCAATTGGAGCACAACGAACAACTGGACGCCAAGCACCGGTCTTGGCGGCCCGCGTGCCGGCGATTCCGTGACATTTGGCAACACCGGCGCATCCAGCACGCCATTCACTGTCAATAACACTGTTGATTTCAGCGCCTTTGCAACCGTTTCGAGTTTGACATACAACGATCTCGCATCAGGCGCTGCTAGTAATTACGTTTATCCGGGCACTTTCATCCCGGCCAACCAAACGCTGACGGTTTCCACCAACGTCGTGGTGGGAGGACAAAGTCCGGGCAGCGGCATCGGTTCCTTTGGTGACGTGCTCGGCAGCGGCACGCTATACGTGACCGCGCCCACTTTTTTAATTGGAAACGGCGGGTCCTCTGCCGGCGCCATTGCAGTCCTTGACCTCTCACATTTGACAAACTTTGTATACAACAATACGAACGGATCCATAGGGATTTGTACCAATGGTGGCCCGTTGTCCAGTTACACGAGAATCAGCGGGACCATGACTCTGGCTTCCGTGAGCAATTACATCGCTGCCGCTTCACTTTCCCTTGGCACAAGCACTTCAGCTCAGGGTGGCGCCGGTTTGTTGACCAATGGCGTCTTCGGCGGTGGCGTGCAAAACAACAGCGGTCCGGTTAATGGCGTTAATCCTAATGTGCTTACGCTTGGTCCGGGCACTAACATCATCAATGCCGGCACAATACTTGTCGCAAACCAAAAATATGGCTTCATCATAGCCAACTCGGGTGGCGGTTTAAGGATTCGGGGTGTCTCTGGGGCAAACTCGGACGCAAATGTGAACATCGTGATCGGCAACCGGAATGTGAGCGGCGGATCCGGCCAAACCACCGGCTGGTTGATGTTCAATGGTTGTCCCGTGGATATTAAAGCCAATTCGTTGGTTGTCGGAGAACGTGTTGCAGGCACGTCGAATGGGAGCAATGGCGGGGATGCCGGCAATGGTATGCTGCAATTCGATACTGGTACGATTTCCGCCAACAGTCTTTTAATGGCTTACAACGCTGGATACAACTTCGCCACAAACGAACTGTCACAGGCTAATGGAAGAATTGAAGTTGGCACCCACGGCACGCTTCTGATTGGCGCTGGCCAGCTTTTTGCCCTGGCGTCCTCGCTTTCAAACGGTCCGTCCACAGGCACCTTGATTGTTTCAAACGGGTTGATCAATTGCCAGGGCCCCATCGTCATGGGTCCGAGCACAAACAGCATTCCTCCATCCAGTTCCGGCATTGCCACCGGCATCATTCAATTGATTGGAGCGGGCACATTGAGCATGGGGCCAAACAGCTACATTGGATCGTTAACTAATCCAATTACAACTCTCATTTTGGATACCAATAGCGTGTTTTCGCTCAGCATCCCGTCTGCCACTTACACCAATGTCTGTGTGCAGAATTTGTCCTGGCCGTCGCCCGACACGAACCTGATGCTTTCCGTAGCGGCCATGCCCGATGACGTTTCCAATAATGAAGTTTTTCCCTTCCTGAATTTCTCCGGCACCATGACGAATACTTTCAACAACCCAAACCTCAATTTGCCGGTCGGCTACACCGGCAATTTGTCACTGCCAGGCGGTAATACAATCTATCTGACTTTAGCAAGTGGCGGTGGTCCCGGAAGCGGCGGCGTAAATCAATTGCTCAATCCCTTCTTCCTCTCGGGCGCGACCGATTGGACAGCCGCGGGAAGCGGTGCGTCCATCGTTTCAACCAATTCTACCTATCCGAACACCGGTGGCTGCGCTCATGATACTCGGAATATTGTGCCCCTGCCCGACCCGAGAACCGGCGGAAATGTGGCGAAGTTGACGGGCAGCTTTGTTGGGGGCGGCAGCACGAATATCTGGAGCCAGAGCATGCCGATAGCCGCCGGCTCAACAATAACGGCTGGCGGTTCCACGTACGTGGCGCATGAAGATATTATGTCGGGTGCTGACAGCTTCTACTATGAACTGGATTTTCTTGATTTGAACGGAGCGTTGGTCGCCGCCTACGAATCATCCATCCTTACGAATCTAAACTGTGGCAGTCCAATCCTCGACAGCTGGAACCTCTTGGCCATAACCAATCAAATGCAGGTGACTGGCGGTGTCAATACAGGCGTCGTTATCTCTCATGCCAGCTATCCGGCGAGAATCCAAGTTCCTTCGCTGACAGTGACTGCCCAATTCAAAGCGGTGTTCATCCAACGCAATGCCACCGACAGCGGGTCGGTGTATTTCTCCGGAGCCAATGTCGGTTTCCTCCTGCCTCCGGTGCCGCCGACGATTTCCTCTGTAACGCCAAACCAGATCACGTTGTGCACCAATACAGTCCTGACCTGCACTGCGAGCTCAACCGAAACCACGATCACCAATTTTCAGGTCATTGCCACCACAACAACCTTGGGAGGAACCACGACAAATACAAGTACATACAACATTGGTTCAGCCGGTCTGACTGTCAGTGGGCTTGGAACATCGTCGGCTACCATCGGTTTGGCATTGGCTGCGAATACCAT
>DATJNM010000082.1:0-81553 GCA_035508155.1 Candidatus Sulfopaludibacter sp.
TGACGGGAAAATCGCCCAGTTCCACCTGTCTTCCCGCCGGCCGCAGCGACCATTGGTTCGGCAACAGTGCGGAGCCGTCCGGTCGCAGCCCGGGCAATTCGATTTTTGACGCCGGTTCTCCGATGGCACTAATCACCGAAATAATCAGGCTCACAAATAACAACTTCTGCAAGATGCCTTTTATTTTCACGCCCGGGTCAAAATTCTCCCGTTGAATCCGCCATCCTCTGCCCTGCTCGTTGCCCGCGCTGGCGAAGAACTGGAGAGTTGTCCGGCCGGAAGGCTGACTGTGACCGAGCCCTTGGCGGGAATGTTCACCCGGACCAGCACAGCCGTCCTCGTGTCACGCGCGCAATCATATTCGGCGAGGATGGAGCCATTGGTCACGCGGTCGTATTTCCCCCCGGGCAAAACAAATCTTACCCGGCCGTCGTAAAAATCCTCCGGCAAATCGTTGATGATCGTGACGGAATTGGTCGTAATGTTCATTGTGTCGGGGCAGTTGGCGCGGACCTTTTTGGTCACGCCATTGGCGGTGAACAACGGCCAGACATCCCTGGCCTCGTCACGGGGCGCGACCGTTTGATCGCATCGCCATCGGTCGTGGATACGCTCGAAATTGAAAAACCCGGCGGTGCCGTAGATGAATGCCGCGCGCTCCATGTAAATGCAATACGGGGAAGTCTGGATCGTCCTGGTCACGTGGCCGTGGCCAATCAGCATCAAATCGCATTTTGCCGGAGTGAAGGCGTAGTTCCCCGTCGGCGCGCCGTCCCATTTGGTGTAAAAATGTTGTCCAATCAAATGAAACTTGATGGTGGGATCAGCCAGAGCAGCTTCATAATCTTTCGCCGCCCAATCCCTGAGCCGGTCACTGCTCCAATCGTGCAGCAGCACGTAAAAATCGCCCATCCGAAACGACCAGTCGCGTTGTCCGAATTGTTGTTCGTAAATGCGCGCCGAAATCGAGTGCCAGTCAATGGTTGAGCCATCCAGCAGTTTACCCGGCGGCGTGACATCGTGGTTGCCCGGCGTCTCGACATAAGCCACGCGGTAGCCCCGGTGGCAGTCCCGATACATTTCGCTGAGGCGATTTTCCAAATAGACGGTTTCTCCCGGCATAAACTTTTTTTTGCCACGCGGCCGGTAACCCCAATTCGCCCAGTTATTCCAGCCGTCGAGCGCGCCGTTAAAATCAATCTGGTCTCCGGTGATGAGGACGAAGCGCGGATTGATGAGGTTGACCGGCTCCTGCATCCATTTCATTTCCTCCCAGGTTCCAACCATTTTGTAATATTGGCCGGAGGGGTCGGTGTGCAGCCGGTTGACGATTTGCTCGTCGGTGATATGCAGGATGTAAAAATTCGTCTCGAAGGCCGGAATCACGCTGACCGCCTGGGGCTGTACGCTGACGTGTTCGTTGCACGCGACCTTCAACGCGAACAGTTCCGGCGACGCGTCGGCAGGAACGCTGATTTCAACCTGCCATCCCGGTTCGGTGCCGTTGTCAATCGTTGCATAAGTCGCGGAAACGATCCGACACGGCCAGGATTTCAAATCGTTGGCAATGCTTGCGCTCCAGTCGCGTGCCGAAGAGGAAGCTCTGATTTCCGCGGTGAACTGCCGGTCGGCCGCACGGCCCAGCGCCACGATGACCGGCGTGGCGAAGCGGGGACGCCATAAAACGGCATTATCGAGGTTGACTGCGAATGAGCTGATTGCGGCGATGACGAACCATCCGAGGGTGAGAGCCTGTTTAAAACGACTCATTGCGATTTGAGGCGGTAGAAGCAGGAGGCGCTGCCGGCAACGGGCAGGGCGATTTGCCACTGGTTATTGGACAGCACGGGCTGGTTGGTGGCCGGCGTCCAGACCACGGGCGGGGCCAGATTGGTGGTGGTGTAAAGGGTGAAACCGACACCGCTGCCGGCCCAGGCGAGCAATCCTCCACTGCCGCCGCCGGGAACGAGGGTCAAAACCGGCGGTTGCTGGGTTACGGCGGAGTAGCTCTCGAAGGTGGAGTTCGCCGCGATCGTGGCCCAACTCGCCCAGATCGAGTTGGACGATTGAACACCGGCCTGGATGCGCGCCTCGTCTATCGAGCCGTAGAACGGTGCGAAACCGGCGGTGAAGCGGCCCAGTTGCATGTCGCTGTTGTTTGAAAAGTCCGTCACCCCCTGCGTGCCGGATGCCAGGAGATTACCGTCCACATACAATTGGGCCGTGCCCGCCGGGCGATTTACCGCCGCCGTCACCAGGTGCCATTGATTGAAACTGACCGCGCCGGTCGGCGTCTCCAATTGGTTGCCGTTTGAATTGTCGCCGGTGCCCAAAATCAGCGCTCCGTCCGCGGTTTTATAATCATTCACAAAAAGTGTGACTTCATTCGTCGAGTAACCACCGGGCCCGTTGGCCCAAATTGTCTGGATGTTGTTCACGCCGGAAGACACATCGATCCACGCCGACATCGTGAAGGCATTACCCAGGTTGACGGCTCCGGCGTCGAGATATTGGCCGCCGTTGAACGTCGCTGCATCGCCGATGACGCCCGGACTCAAGCCGGGCGCACTGCCGGTGAGCGCCGGATATTGCAGCGTGCTGTCGAAGTATGGGAAACCGCTCTGCTCCAAGTGATAAACCACATCAAAACCCGGCAGCCAGACCGCGCCATTGGTCGCATAAACCGGCGGATTGGTCGCCGCCGGATTGCCCCAGAAAGCCCAAATGCAATTATTGGTGGCCGAGACCAGCGGAACGCTGACCCAGACCGACGATGTGCCGTTGGTGTTCCAGTTATTAATCTCAAACGGAATCAACTGCACGCCGCTGGCGTCGGTGAAACGCAGATCACCGCCGTTCGGCGAAGCGAACTGTTGATAGGAAAAACCGGGCAGGGCCGGACTCAAATTGACCAGCGCCGGAAAATTGGTCAGCGTTTCCCCACGGTTGTAACCGGCAAACGAAATTGTCATACTGGAACCGTAGCCCGAGGGATTAAGCGTCATCGTGCTGAATTGCGCCGAAGCCGGCGCCCAAGCATTTGTGCTCACATTGGCGGCGTAGAAGCGGTAGAAATAATTGGTCTGCGGCACCAGGTTGTTCAGCGTCACGGTAAAGGTCCTGGGATTGAAATTCGTGTTGACGCCGGCAAACCGGCTGCCCTGCCAGGCGGCGGGGTTCGTGCCGCCGTCCTGATTTCCGTAGTAAACCCACACCCCGGCTTCACTGTCGCCGTAAATCCCCTGGGCGAGCGTCCCGGAAACGGACGCCGCATTGTTGGTCGAAACCACGGCGCCGCTGTTCGCCAGGGTCAGCGGAACCGGCGTCGGCAACGGCTGGTTCAACAACGGCGACACCAGTGAGGTAAATTCGGTGTCTGTGGGCAACCGCCCGTTGGTTTCCTGAAACTGGGCCACGAGCAACCGGGCGTCATTGTAGAAATTGTTGTGGAGATACCACGACAGCGTTTTGTTATCCTGATAATCAATGAGGCAGTAGTTGGTGCCGCCGCCGGGATTGTAATTGCTGTACATCTCCCACATCAGGATGAAGGGAAGGCACTGGCCGTTGTAATTCCAATTCAGCAAACGTTGGATGTAGGCGCGCACCAGCGGCTCCTGGGAAGCGGTGGATTGTGTTCCCCAGCCATATTCACCAATCCACATGCGCGGACCCGGTACCACCGACGATTTATTGGTCGGCAGATGCGCTTCCATGTAGTTGAGCGTGGTGTACAAATCCGACGCCGACAGGTTCTGGGCGTCGTAGGAGGAATAGGACAGATAATCCAGGTTGGTGACGTAGGGGATGACATCGTTGATGACCCGCTCGTTGTTGGTGGGGCCATTGAGCATGGCGTCGCGGACGCGGTTGCACTCGGCGTAATTATAGACCTGGACATTGGTATACGAGGTAGCCGCCTTGGCGTCGTCCACAGCCTGCTGTCGGTTGTTGAGCCAACCGATCATCCCCTGAATGGTCGTGGGGCTGGGATTGGTCGTCCAACCGTTCACCTCCAGATAACCGTCCCCTTCCCAATGACCGAGGTAGAATGTTTTGCCGGAGTTGTTATAGTTGGTCAGGAGGTAATGCGTCAGGTCGTAGATTTCCTGGTAATCCTTGGCCCCCTGGGTGGCGTTGTAACCATTGCCCCACCACTCGTCCGAATTCGCAAAGGGATAGGCCCAGAAAATATAGTGTCGGAATGGCATGTCAAACACGGCCCGATAACTGGGCTCGTCCCGCGCCAACGTCAGCAGGTTGGTGATGTTGGCGGTGAGCGTCACCCCGCTCTGACCGGACGTATCGGTACCCATGTAAAATTTGATGGCGTCGCTACCCATGTTAGTAATGGCCTGGGCCGTTTCCACCAACAAGGTGTTACTGGTGAATTTGTACATGCCGGCGAAGGTTTCCGTGCCGATGCGGCAGTTGTAGGCATCCACCTGTGGATTGGAGAGATTCGCCGCCTTGCCCGGTGGAGTAAGCGCCAGCAACGCCGCCAGGCCAACCCACCGCAAGGCACTCCACCGGGCTGGCCTCGCCCCGTGGAAAAAGCGCCGCCAGCGCCGCCAGGCCAACCCATCGCAAAGGACTCCACCGGGCAGGCCCATTCCCGCCGGCGGTAATGACGCAAACCAGACCCAACCCAGCAGGGATTGGTGAGGGCGTGGATTGATGGGTCGGCGAAAGTGAGAGCAGCAGGATTTTTCCTGTAATTCAGTCCCCCCCCATCCCGGCCTTCTTGAATTAAAATTCGAGCAATGCGTCACATCAGTCACAATTTGTCCTTCCATTCCGATTAATAAGGCAAAGGCGTGCCATCCGTGCGCGCAGACGTGCGCTTGGCCACCCACAGGACATCCTGATTATCCGGGGCCGGAACGTATCTGCCCTGGGGCAATGGATGGTACGTAACGTTCGGGATGTCGTACAGGCTTGGCGCATTCACCCATCTGTGGATTTCCGAGTGGCCGTCCGCAAAAGCAAACCCGCAAGCATTGCCATGCGCATTGGAGGGCGTATCAACCCATTCGGCGCTGCCCGTGCCGGTGGCAGGCATTTGAACCGCAAAGCAACCGTCGTTAATGCTGTCGGGCGACTCGTCCAGAATGACCCATAATTCCGCAGGCTTTGGATTGGTGAATTCGCTTTCCTTGAGGAAAACCTTGTACATGGGCCACTTCAGCCAACTGTCGAATCCGCTCTGCCCATGCTTCCCGTGCGGGTCTTGCCCGGGATTTACATCCGGCCCGATGGCGATATTCATGGAATAGCTGCGAACCCGCGGCATACCACCGCCGCCACCCAGGCTGCGGCTCAAATCCGCAGGACATTTATAAACCGCCGCGTTCCTCGTATAGCGCGCCAGCAGGGCATAACTGGGATTGATTAAAAAATCAGTATTGGTGTCAGCCACCGAACCGTTGTAATCCTCCCATCCCGTCACCCAACTCAGAGTAGTATCCGTCGGCCCGTTCCCGGCATGATTCACCACCAGATAACCATTGTGGTCGTCCGTGTACATCTGCCAGGCCAGCATGATCTGTCGCGTGTTGTTCATGCACTGGATGCCTTGCGCCCGCACCTTGGCGCTGGCCAGGACCGGCAGCAACATGGCCGCCAGAATGGCGATGATCGCGATGACCACCAGTAACTCAATCAGCGTAAACCCCGAGTTCTCAAATGGGTTCCCTTTTTGCCCGGAAGTGCGTTTGCCGTTTAACGCAATTACCGGATGCAAAAAGGCTAGGTTCACTTTTTGCCCGGAACCCCGATAAACGTTCGGGGCTGCCGGGGGCAAAAAGGCCTCACCACCTGGAGCCCGTTGCCGGTAGGTGGCTGTGTTCAATTCTCTCTTATTCATTATATTTGTTTGATTGTATGACTGGCGGGAGAGTTCAATAGGTTCCCTCTTTGCCCGGAACCCCGAAAACGTTCGGGGTTGCCGGATGCAAAACGGCTTTGCCAGGATTTCATGGTTGTGGTTATGGGATGTGAACTCGGTAAAATTGTTGTGGTTGAGAGATGACGTTGGTGTACAGCGTGACCCTGTTCGTCACGTCACTGTACGGACCGGCTACAGTATTGGCCGACTGTAACGTGCCTTCCGGCCAAATCAGGACGACGTTGCTGCCCGATTGCCGGATGCCGACGGTCACGTTGGTGGAGGCAAACACGTAGGGGGAATAGCCGCTCTGACCGCAACCATTGCTGGAAGCCACGGCGTAATAGTAATTCGCCCCACCGAGCCGGTTGGTGTCCGTGTAATCCGTCGTCTCCAGACCGGCAGCCACCGGAGCGTAAGGCGCGCCACTGGTGGCGCGCACGACAGTATAGCTGGCGGCGTCCGGTGCAGGATTCCAGTCAAGAATTGCCTGCGTGCCGCTGAGCGTTGCCGTCAGACCCGTTGGCGCCGCCGGCGCGGAACACGCCGTGGCACTGGCAACGGCCGACGTGCCGCTTTCTCCACCTTTTCCAACACTCGAAACCATATAATAGTAAGTCAGGCCGTCCGACACATTGCTGTCGAGGCAGTTCGGCAAAACCGTGCTGATGATGTTCGTGAACATGCCGTTGCCGGAAGTGGAACGATAGATATTGTAAGCAGCGGCCCCCGGCACCACCGCCCACATCAGCCCGACGGGGTGCCCGGCGCTGGTCGTCAGGCCAACCGGCGGCCCAGGCGCCACCGGCGTCGAGTTGGAAACGATCACCCTCACCCCGGCCCAGTCGGCGTGGTCGTTGGCGATGCCGTCATCGGCGTCATTGACTCCGAGCGTCAACCGATTCACGCCCGTCACGTCCAGGTCAATCGTCTGGTGCGGCGCGCCGCCCCTCATCACGCCGCTGTCATAAATTTTCAGACCGTCGGCATAGACTTGAAAAACCACCGAACCATTCGAGCCCACCTCGTCATCCACGCCAATGTCCGACTGGAACCGCGACGCCACCGCGCCCAGCCGGTATTCCACGCCCGAATACGCATTGACGCCGATGCCATTGGTATAAGTGACGCCATTAAGCGTGATGGTGTTTCCACCGATGCTCTTGCCGGCCACCATCGTCCCCGAACCGGTGTAAGCGTAGGCCGGCTGAAGGTCGTCAAGATCGTTCGTGCCCAAAACCGGCAAGACCGGGCCAGTGCCCACGACCTTGAGCAGCACCACCCCGTCGCCCGGCACGTTCGTCGTGAAGCCGTTGGTGAACACGCCCAAATCCGCGTGCGCCCACAAATCGCGCACCGTCGCCGGGCCAGCCATCATCCCCAGGTTCGTCCAGTTTACCGTCATGCTCGTGGCCGCGCTGGTCAGGTTAAACAACGCGACCGCTTTGGTGTTAAAATCCGTTCCCAACGGCTTGCACCAGACTTGTCGGAGAGCCGTGCCGGCCACCTGAATTCCCTGCTCGCCCGCCGCGTCCTGGTCAACCGCGATGGCCTCCGCGTTGGTCAAATCCGCCAGCGTTGACGCGGGCATTGACGTCAAATCATTTCCCGCAATCAACGGCGCGGATAACATGCACCACATGCTGAACTGAGATTGATCCTGCGTGGCCGTCATCCCGCCGTTGCCCACCTCCAGCATGTCCGGGTCGTTCCACCGGCCCGGCGCGGCGAAATAGGCCATGGGGCTGTCCCCGGCCAGATTGGCGGCGAAACTGGAAAAGGTGTCCGCAATATCGCCGGTCGTGCGCCATAAATTGCCGTCGTCGGGCATGTAGGAAACAAACGTCCAGTCGCAAAGGCTGAACACGATGGGCCGGCCCGACGCCATCAGTGCGCCGGCCATCCTGGCGTCATCCACGTTGGTATTGTCGTTGGGCGGCACGTTGCAATTGTCGTACTTTAAATAATCCACGCCCCAGGAAGCATAGGTGAGGGCATCAAGATATTCATAGCCGTAGCTGCCCGGCTTGCCCTGGCAGGTGGCCGTTCCGTGGTCCGAATAAATGCCCAGCTTGAGGCCCCGGGAATGAATGTAATCGGCGAGCGCCTTGATGCCGTCGGGGAATCTGACCGGGTCGGCCACGATGACGCCGTTGGCGTCACGATTGGTTTGCCAGCAATCATCCAGGTTGATGTACTGATAGCCGGCGGCCTTCATGCCGTTGGTGGCCATGGCATCCGCCTCGCTTTTGACAATGCTTTCATCAACGCTGCACCCGAAATGGTTCCAACTGTTCCAGCCCATCGGTGGTGTGAGGGCAAGGCCGTTCGTCAACCCCCGCGCGCTGCGGAGGGGAACCAGCAAAACCAGAATCGAAGCGGCCATAATCGAAAAACGGAAACGAGTCATATTTTGGCTACGCCGGCCATGAGCCCGGGAACCAATGAACACGCCACTCCACCACAATGCCGTCCACGCCGGCTAAGGAAAAATCCGAACTGACGGATTGTCCGTCACCGGCGCCTGGGCGGGGGTGGAGGCGCTTTTCACCTTTCTTTGGAACCGTCTGGTTTGAATTAACCTTTTGAGCTCTGCTCATTATTTTTCTTTTTTGCGGCGGGAACACCTTGCAGCGTTCCCGCCGCTTCTCTCCACGGTCATTGGACTCTGACGCGGTAGAATTGTGTGGCTCCGGATATCGCATTGGTATAAGGCGATGTCGCGCCCGCAACGTTGTTATATGTGCCGTTCACCGTGCTCGCGGACTGGAGCGTGCCCTGCGGCCAGGTCAGGATGACGTTATTGCCGGAACGCTGGATGGTGAGCGTGACAGCCGACGAGCTTACAGCCGAATAGGTCTCAAACGAGGCGTTTTGAGCCACCGTCTCGTAGCTGGCCCAGGTCCAGTTCGCGTCGTCCACTCCCGCATGGATGCGTGATTCGTCAATCAACCCGTTGAACGCGAAGGCTCCGGCATTGAACCGGCCCAGGTTCATGTCGCTGTTGGTCGGGAAGTCGGTCACGGTGTTGCCCGAGCCCTGGAGCGTGCCGTCCACGTATAGCGCGACCGTCCCCGCGGAACGATTCACCGCTGCGGTCAACAGGTGCCACTGGCCGGTGGTCACCAAACCGGTGGCCGTTTCCGGTTGCTGGCCGGCGGTGCCGTCGCCGGTGCCTAACAACAGCGCGCCGTCAGCAGTATTATAATCGTTGACAAAGAGCGCTATTTCGGCCGAAGTATAACCGCCGGGGCCGTTGACCCAGACGCCTTGAATATTGGAAGTGGCGGGAGTGATGTTCACCCACGCCGACAGGGTGAATTCGTTGCCGAGATTGACGTCTCCGGCATCAATCCAGGCATTACCGGCAAACGAGGCGGCCTGACCGACGATGCCCGCGGCGGAGAGTGGAGCTGCGGTGCCGTTCCCCGGATATTGCAGCGTACTGTCAAGATACGGGAACCCGCTCTGTTCCAAATGATACACCACCTCATACGAGGGAAGTCCCTGGAACGTCGGCGGGATCCATACCACTCCGTTGGTCGTGAAGGCAGGAGGCGTGACGGCCGCGGCATTGCCCCAATAAGCCCAGATGGTGCTGTTGGTACCGGAGAGGGCCGGGACCTGCACCCAGACCGAGGAAATACCGCCAGGATTCCATTCATCAATTTCATACGGGATTTCGTTCGTCCCGCTGGCATCGGTGAAGCGGAGGTCGCCACCGGTGCCCGAGGCGAATTGAGAATAGGAGAACCCGGCCACGTTGGTCCCCAACCGTACCAGGACAGGGAAATCCTGCAGCGTTTCAGTGCGGTTATAACCGCCAAAGGTGATCTTCGTCCTTGAGCCAAAGGACACTGGATTCAGCGCAGGCGGCACGATGCCAATGACCGTGCCGGTACGGCTGTCGGTGGGCACACCACCACTGAAATTGTTGGTGACGGCACAGAAGTAGGTGTTGGTGCCACCGAGGACGGTGAACGTATAGGAATGGCTTGTTGCGCCTGAGATGGGTGCTCCATCCCGGTACCATTGGTAGGACAACCCCTGGCCACTGCCGCCGACGGTTATGGAGTAGGTCTCCAGCGTGCCGGCATAGGCGGTCAAGTTGGTCGGCGTCAAATCCACTGAGATCGTCGGCGGCCCGGAACCAACCGAGAGATTGAAGTTGGTGCTGGATGAGCCATAGGTATTGCCGACCGTGACCGTGTAGTTCCCGGCCTGAGTGGTTTGGACATTGGTCAGATTCAATGTCGCGCCCGTGGCACCCGAAATCGGATTGTTGTTATTATCCTTCCACTGGTAGGTAAAGGGGGTGGTGCCCACCGCGGTCACGGTGACACTCACATTTCCGCCTTGATTGGCTGAAATCTGGTTGGTCGGTTGCAACTGCGTGATGATCGGGGCGATGCCCGACGCATAATAATGGTTGGCCACCTGCGTCGCGGTCAGCGGATAATTATAAATCGAAACGTCGTCAATGGCCCCAATGAATTGAAAGTCATAGTTGGTGAGGCCGTTGTTTCCCGATTCGCGGGCTCCGATGCTCAACGGCGCGGTCGCGCCCAGCAACCCGCTGTTGGCCGTAATCGTTCCCGACGCAATCAGATTGCCATCCATGTAGAGGGACACGTTCCCGTTGGCCTCGTCGCAGACACCCACAACGTGGTGCCACAGACCGTCGTTGGCGGGCACATAAGTGCTGTTGGCCGCGCTGACCGTCCCGGCCGAATTGCGCACGAAGAACCGCAACGCGCCTGAGGGCCCTGCGCCTGTGTCGAGGATGAACTGCTCGCCGCCATTGCCATAACCCAGCGCCACAATCGCATCGCCACCACCGGTATAGAGATACTGGGTAAACCAGGCCTCGACCGAGAATTCGGCGTTGGCGCCGTTGGGTGTGCCAAAGTTGAGATAGGGCGGCACTTTTCCGGCATAATTGTTGCCCGGCGGAAAATCGCCAAACTCGGCGGCGGTTTCGGACGGATCACTGTGGATGCTGGCATTCGAGTTGTAGCCGGGCACGCCCAGCGTGACGTTGGTGTACGTGCCATTGTTGCCGCCCACGTAGTCAAAAGCCGTGGTCCCGCTGGCTTCATCCAATCGGAAATAAGCCACCGGACCGTCGGCCAGCACCTGTTGCGGATAAGGCGCCGTCGGGTCCGACAACACCGTCAGAGAAATGGGCGAGATGGACGCGGTGCTGACGAAATTGCTCACGGTGCAGCCGTAACTGGCGGCGGTCTGGGCGTTGACAATCGTGTAATTGGAACTCGTCGCGCCGGCGATGGGCACACCATTTGAAGTCCACTGATAGGACAGGGGTTGGGCGCCACCGGCCGTCACGTGCAACACGGGATTGGCGCCTGCGAAAACCTGAATTGGCGTGCTCGATTGCGCTTCTATGGTCGGCGGCCCGTAGAGCACCAGGTTGATCACCGCGCTGGTGACTGAACCGGCGCTGTTGCTGGCCACGAGATAGTAGGTGCCCGCGTTGCCGGGAACCGACGGTGTATAACTCAGGTTCATGTTGGTTTGACCCGCAACGGGCGCGCCATTCTGATACCATCGGAACGCCAGCGGTGAACTGCCCCGCACCCCGGCGGTCACGGTGATGTTCACTCCGGCATTGTTGGTCTGCGATACCGGTTGCAACCAGAAGTAGGGCGGAACGCCAGCCGCATTAAACAGGGATTGAAGCTGGGCTGCCGACAAAGCGTTGGTCCAGAAAGATACCTGCGCCATATCACCGTCAAAATTGCGAATGGTATTGGCCGAAAAGGCGTTGGCATAAGTGTATTCAGAGTCCCCGCCCAAAAGCAGATCCGTGGCATTGCCGGCGATATTGAGTCCAGCCGGATTGTTGCTGGCCTTGGCCAGGGCGCCGTCCAAATAGAGATATTCGTTGGTGCCGTCAGAAACACCGGCGACCATGTGCCACTGGCCGTCGTTAAAGGCGAAACCGTTGGTCGCCACGTCCGCCGGACTGGCGAATTGCAATTCGGGACCGGGGCCCGGATTGAAATGATTTTCGCCCGCCGTTTGTCCCAGCGCCAGACGGTAGGAACTGTCGCCGTGCCCTAAAATTTCCTGGAACCGGCCGGGGGCATCGGCGGGAGCCGTTTTAAACCAACTGACCACGGTCATCGGCACCGCGCCGGTGGGGTTCAGCGACACGGGCAGATTGCTGTTGCCGACGTCTACCGCGCCGAGCCAGCCGTTGATGGCCACGCCGCGGCTGTTGGCTCCGAACCCGGCGTAGGCCGGGCCTGCCGCGCCCGGCGCCGTACCCGGCTGATAAACGCCATTACCCGCCACGCCGGCGCTGCCGTAATTGTTCGCCACCGGAAAAGTTCCACTCGGATAACCGGCGTTGGTCTGCACCTGCGGATCATTCAAACGGTAGTAAAGCACGGGATGGTCCGCAAGGACCGCCGAAGGATAATTCGCGCCGAACGTGGCATTGGTGCCATAGGCGGTCTGGAAATGATTCTGGATGCTCGTGGTCGAAAGCACGTTGGTATAAATTGCCACGTCATCAATCGAACCTTGGTAAGCGATGCCGTAAGAAGCGGAGACATCGCTCCCGCTGCCAATCATGAGCGGCGTGGTCGGATCCGGCACATAGTTGACACCGGCGCCATTGGGCGCAACGGCCTTGGAGGCTGACAACACGCCGTTGGTGTAGATGGATTCCGTCGTGCCGTCGAACATGGCCACCACATGCACCCATTGGCCCACATGGAAACCCGTAAATGTATTATAAGCGCTGGTATCCAGTTCGTTGGCCTTGCTCTGGCCGTTCGTGGACTGGCAAATCAGAAACAGATAGTCCTGGTATTGCCCCAGCTCAACACCCGCCCAACCGGTCCCCAGGCCGCCGTAGTAAGGATCGTTGGTGTTCGCACCGCCGATGTTCAGATTGACGAAACCGCCCTCGCTGACGATGGTTCCCAAGGCGGAATTGGTGCGCCCGATTTGGAGCCAGGCCTCGATGGAAAAGGGCGGCTTCAAGGTGATACCCGGATTGGCAACACCATTGGCATTGCGAGGCACCACGACGTATTGCCCGGGAGCGGCCTGGCACAACAGGGCTTTGCTGCCATCAAACGGAAAGGTGATTGCATTGGTCTGAGCAATGTTGTTGGTGAGATACCAGGTGTTGCCGGAGGGTTGGTACCAGGCGCCATAATAACCGTTGCCGGTTGCGCCCAGACTCCCAAGATTGGTCGCCGTGAGATTCAACGGCTGGGGCGGCTGAACGGTTTCATTCAGCGGCCAGTAACCAACCGGATTCAACCCCATGACGGCATTGGAATAGGTTTGCGCCCGGGTAATTGTCCCGGTGGTCAAAGCCAGAACTCCCACAGTGATGTAAGTAATAACGTTCTTTTGCATACTCCTTGATGGTTTGATGTTCGACACCGCTGCTACGCCTCCTTAATTCAGCGGCAAATAATAGCCCCCTTCGTCATGGTGAAACATGGGGTGAACGACCCGGTATCACAAAAAAAACACCGGGTCGCCCACGCCGACAGACACCTCGACTCCTTGGCAAATAGCTCCGACTTCACCTCCATCAACGCAGTCAAATGAAGACGGCGCTCATAAAAAACCGGATAAAATGTCATTTCATTATTCCTATCATAAGGGGCAGACGCCTCGTAATCCCCTTTTGTTGGGAGCGGGATGTGACAATCTGAAGACAAACCCGGATTTCCTCCCCCATTCGGGGGAGGTTGATTTGCGAGGACATTTCACGATCGCATCGGTCCGCGAATGGACGTGTAACTGGCGGTCAATGTTTTCAGGCGGGAGCGGGACGAACACTGCCCTCCAAATCAGGGTTTTCAGCAATGTCCCTGATGTTGTTTTTAACCTGTGTTTACGCCGCTTCCAATTTGGGCAGCGATGTTTGCTTTGCCGAGCCGCCGCCCGTTTTGCCAATCACCTACCGGCTCGTCGGCTGCCGCGCCCCGCCAAACCGGGCCATTGGCATTGCGGATCTTTCAGTACTGTCTAAATTACCGGGGTGAAACGGCGTCCCCAGAACGGGAAGTCCCGGCAACGCAAGGGACAAGTCGGTGCGCAGGCTGCGCCAGCCCGCAAAGAACAGGCGCCGGCACTGTTCACCCGCCGTCAATGGGCCTTTCGCCTGATTGCCCTGGTCTGCGTGCCGTTGCTCTTGTTCGGCGCGCTGGAAGCGGCCTTGCGTCTGGCGGGCTATGGCTATGATACCGGCTTTTTTGACACCATCTCCATCGGCCATCAGCAATTTCTGGTTGATAATGAAAATTTCAGTTTGCGGTTCTTTCCGCCCCAACTGACGCGCTGGCCTGACCCCATTTTGATGGAGGCGCAAAAGCCTGCCAACACGTACCGCATCTTTATCATGGGAGAATCGGCGGCCCAGGGGGATCCCGAACCCGCTTACGGCGCGGGACGCTACCTGGAGGTGCTGCTCCGCGAACGATACCCGGACGAACACTTCGAGATCGTCAACGTGGCCATTACGGCCATCAATTCCAACGTCATTCTTCCCATCGCCCGCGCGTGCGCACAACACGAGGGCGACCTTTGGATCATTTACATGGGCAACAATGAAATGGTCGGACCTTTCGGCGGAGCGACTGTGTTCGGGGCAAAAGCGCCGCCCTGGTGGCTGATCCGGCTGAGCGTGGCCGTGCAGCAAACCCGGGTGGGACAACTGCTCACGTCTTTGATTCGCGAGCTTAAGCGCAACCCGGCAGCCGCCAACTGGGGCGGGATGCAAATGTTTCTGGGCAACCAACTGGCCCCCGACGATCCCCGCCGGGCGGTGGTCTATCGGAATTTTCAACGCAACTTGCAGGACATCCTGCGGGCTGGACTGGATTCGGGCGCAAAAATTATTCTGAATACCGTTGCGGTCAATTTGAAGGATTGCCCCCCCTTCGATTCGTTGCCGGACAATCTTCTTTCCCCGGCCGGCCGCGCACAGTTTGACGAGCAGTTGGCCGAAGCACGACAACAACAGGCGGAAAGCAATTTCACCGCTGCCGCGCAGCTTTACGAAGGGGCGGCCAAACTGGGGGGCGCCGTTGCCGAATTGCAATACCGCTGGGGCGAATGCCTGTTGGCGCAAAATCAGATCCCTTTGGCCCGTGAACATTTCCAGCAGGCCTGCGATGATGACGCATTGCCCTTTCGCGCGGATTCCAGAATCAATGGCCTGATCCAACAGGCCGGACGGGAATTTTCCAGTCCGAACCTGGATCTGCTCAATGCCGTCGGCGCATTGGAAACCAATGGTCCCGCGCCCATTCCGGGAGAGGAAACGTTTTATGAGCACGTGCATTTCAACTTTGACGGGAATTATCGTCTGGCCCGCGCCTGGGCGGAACAGGTGCAACGCTATCTGCCCGACCCGGTCAAAGCCCATGCCGCCGGCGACTGGGCTTCGCAGGAAACGTGCGAACGGCTGTTGGGATTGACCGACTGGAATCGCAACCTGGTGATTCAGTCCATCATCCAGCGATTACAGCAGCCTCCCTTCAGCACCCAACTCGATAACACCCGCCGCCTCCAGTCGTTCAACGACCGGATTAAAGAACTGCAACGGCAAATGCGCACTGCCGGCGCCGAGGCCAACGCCCGGGAGATTTATCTAAACGCCTTGCAACACGCGCCCGACGACTACGTGTTGCATGAGAACTTCGCCCAGTTCCTCGAATCCATTGGCGACTTCAAACAATCCGTTTCCGAATGGCAGCAGGCCTGTCGCTTATCGCCGTGCAACCCTTTCGCTTTTTGCCAGACCGGCCGGCTGCTGGCGCTCCTGGGTCAGCAGCCGGAAGCGCAGGCGGCGCTCGCCCAAGCCATTTTCCTCCATCCCCGCTATTTTGAAGCCCGGTTGGAGCTGGGCAAGTCATACTTTGCCGAAGGCAAGTATGAATCAGCCTTGAAAAATTATGATTCCGCCCGGCAACTTCAACCCGGCAACCCCGAGGTTTATTTTGAGATGGGCCGGACGCTCTCACTGTTGCAGCGACCGGAGGAATCGGTGGAACATTTTCGCCGCGCCATTCAGCTCAAACCGGATTACTGGGAGGCGCACTATTGCCTCGGGGGTGAGCTGGCCCTGCAAGGCGAGGTGCCCGAAGCCAGGAGCGAATTTGAAACGGCCATTCGATTGCAACCCGGCTACGCACCGGCCCATTTGAATCTGGGGGTGGCCTTGATCAGGGAGAACCTGCCCGAAGAGGCCGCCCGACAGTTTCAGGAAACCCTTCGTCTGGATCCTGGCAACCGCCTGGCCGTGCAGTACCTCAGCCAGGTTCAATCCCTGGAAAAGCGCGCGCCCTAACAGCCCGTTAAAAAATTCGTCTTATTGCAGGAGACGAGGCGACAAGTCTCAAATTTCCGCGAATTTCAGCGGGCTAACCAGAGACTCCTTACCAGAGACTCCTTACGTCGTCTCCTGCCATTTTAACGGGCGGGCTAAAGAGAGCACGCCTGAAAAAACAATAGTGAACTTTGTTGACGCAGTGCGCGCGCAAATAGAGAGGCAACAATAAACTTACGGTCCGCTGGGCGTACGTTGCGCCAGCCAAGCCAGGTCCGCATTTCCGGTAAGAGTGATTCCCGGGTTTGGCGGTTGGTGGATATATTTTACCGGAATGTTGAACGCCCCAGTCACCCAGTGATGAACCTCGGCATGGCCGTCGGCAAAGGAAATACCGCACGCGTTGCCCAGATAAGCAGAGGGCAATTCGATGAGTGTTCCGTTTCCATTCGCTGACCTGGGATCGATGTAAAAAATGCCATCGTCAATACTGTCGGGGTGTTCATTGATGAACACCCAACTCTCACTCGGATGTCTTAATTGGTTCATTTTTGTCGCGACAAAAAATGGGTTTAAACTCGACAGACTTGGCGGCGGTTTGGAACCATTATTGTTTCCTGGCTGAGGATTCCCTGCACCTACTGCCCCATCCATGGCAACGCTTCGGGCACGATGATTATAAATTTTCCCAAAACCCACTGCCTTCTGGACCAGCGACAAATAAGTGTCCCCCGGTGACGTATAAATCTTGTATTGGCCAGCACAATAAGGGCCCAGTTCATTGGTCATCAAGTACGTCAGATTGGTATTGTTAGGAGAAAGCGTCCAATCCATTTTACAGTTCGGAGGAATCCACGACATTACATTCCACCCGGGGGGAGGGACTACGATTCCCTCGTCGGCGTTGGGCACCAAGGTTTCGTAATTGTCACCAGTGTACATAATCCAGGCCAACTGGAGCTGTTTTTTGTTGCTCATGTCGGTAATCACCATGGCCTTTAATTTGGCCTTGGCCAGGACCGGCAACAACATGCTGGCCAGGATGGCAATGATGGCGATCACCACCAGCAGTTCAATCAACGTGAAGCCCGAACTTCCGGCTTTGGATGTATTTCTTTGTTGCGGATACATTGGAAAACTTCCGCCCATACCAGAGGATTTACTCTGGTATGGGGCGGATGATGGTCGAAACATTGCCCGATTAGAATGGGTTAATCAAGCGGAAATAGCTCGCGCCGGTGCCCGCCGGATAATTCGTCGAGCTTTGACCGTACGTACCGGGCAGGGTCAGCCATGTGCCGGCAGTCAGGTTCGTGCTCACCTGCAGCTCGACGCCCGGGACGCCCAGCCAGGTAATCGGAACATTGTTCCCCGACTTCGGCCCGGCAACCAGGTTGCCGAACATTTGTTCCTGAACCATGCTGCCGAAGGTGTCCTGCGGCACGTGATAATTCCCGGTGGACCGGATGTAGCGGACATGATTGGTGCCGCCCAGGGCCTCGATGGGGAGGCCGCTGTTATTACCGAAAGTATATTGATAGGAAAGCTGCAAGGGGTATCCTGCCGGAATTGCTCCCGACGGAACCGGCACTGTAATCGTATAGATCTCGCTGCCTAATGGATTGTTTTGCATCTGGAAATTGCTCAGAGCGTTGGTATAGCCGCTGGCCCCGGCCACTATCAGCGAGTTGGTCCACGGATCAAACGAGTAGTTCCCCAGCGAATTGGTTATATCCAAGCCGTTAAGATAAACCGAATCCACACTGGGATTGAACACAGACGAATCCGTTCCCACCGCGTTGGTCATGTTCACAGTGAAGGTCACCATGGTGGGTAGTGGCAACACGCTGTTGGTTGAGATATCACTGTAATAAACCGTGGGGAGAACATAGCTGTTGGCAGTCGCACTCGGCATGATGAATTCCCGATTTTGGTTGCCGCCCAACACAGAAGGATTGCCCGCGTAGGTATGGCTGGGATTGTTTTCATAATTGCCGGCGCCGTTCAAAAACTTAAATTGCGTTGTCGTGCCGTATCCGTTGGTGATAACTGCCGTCGCATAATAGATGTTGGTATTGGCGGCACTGGGGTTATTCGTGCAGAGCTGGCTGGTCCAATTGTTGAAATTGCCCTGCAAATAAACCTGTTGACCCGCGGCCAACGATCCGTTCCAGGTTTGGACGCTCATGTCCACCGAGAAAGTGAAGGTGTTGGTGGCAATGGGAGCGTAGGGGGCGTCGCTGAAATAGACAATGGGCAGCGTTTGCGCGTTACTTAACGCGAAACAGAAGCGGTTCTCGTTGTTTTGGGCAATGCCATTAAGTGCGCTGACGGATTCATACAGCCCGCCCGTGATTCTATATTTAAATTCGCCAACTTCGCCCGGCGAGCCGGTCGAGCCCGCATTAAGGAAAGTCCCGACATAGACATTGGACGTCACCAGATTAAATTGATTGGTTCTCAGGATGGTCGGGTCGTTGGTCAACGTGTAGCCGTCAGCCCAACCGCCAAACTGACCGATGGCTTCGATGGTCTGGGTGTTGGGATTGAAAACCCCGAGTTGAATCTGCTGGGCCATGTCCACCTGGAAAGTGCAGTTGGCGGCCACGACCACGCCGGCTGAGGGGCCGGCATCATTGAACCACTCCACGGGCAATACCAAAACCTGCGTGCCACTGCCCGCCGGCAACAGCACGGCCCGGTTGTCGTTGTTGTTCGCCGTCGTTTCATAACCACTGTTGGGGAAGTTGGGCACATAATATTTCCACTGCAACTGGGAGCCGTTGGTGCTGACGGTGTCATCGTAGGTCCCCGTGTACAGATTCGTATTGGCAAACGAAGGATTATTCGTCAACTGAACGTCAAAGATCTGGGGGTGTCCGGAGAGGTAAGGATCGAACGCCTTCGCGTGAACCGCCTGCACGCCATTGGTGAAGGTGCCGCTCTGAACCTGGTAGCTCATGTCCACCTGAAAGGTGATGAGCGTGTCCGCCTGCGTCCGCAGGGCGGTGATCCCCAGCAGGCCGGCGCAGACTACGAATGCAAGAACAGTTGTTTTGGTCTTCATAATATTTTTATCAATTGGGTTCTCCCGGGTAAAATATCATTCACGCCGTTAAAAACCACCGCATGTTTGTGCGGCGCGGTCGGAGCCGGATTCCCAAGCTTGCCGGCACCGGCCAAAGAGTACTCTTCGGCACCGCGGCTCAAAGGCCCCCGGCGATTTCAGCCCCGCAGGTATTTGACCACCGCCTCGGTCCGCGAGTGAACATGCAATTTTTCGTAGACGGTCCGCACGTAGCTGCGCACGGTGTCAATGCTGATTTTCATGCGGTCGGCGATTTCCTTGTAGGAGTAGCCATTGGAAAGTTGGTCGAGAAAGTCCTTCTCGCCCGGAGTCAGCCCCGACAGCGAGGGGGACGAGGCGCCGTCCGCCGGCCGGGTGAAAAACTGAACGACGCGGCGGGCCAGTTGCGGCGTCATCGGCGAACCGCCGGAGTGGACGTCACGAATGGCTTCCAGCAACCGCGCCGACGCCGTGCGTTTGAGCAGATACCCGCTCGCGCCGGCCTTGAGCGAATTGAACAACGAGTCGCTGTCTTCGTAAACCGTCAGCATCAGAAATTGCACGCCGGGCAGGGCGGCCTTTAACTGCCGGACACATTCCACGCCTTTCATGCCGGGCAGATTGATGTCCATGAGCACCACGTCCGGCGGATGCCGGGGGACTTCCTTCAACGCCGTCTCGGCGTTCGCATAGTCGCCGGCGAGTTTGAAGTTCGGGGCGCGGCGGATGAGCGCGGCGAGGCTCGTGCGGATGCCTTCGTCGTCGTCCACAATGGCAACTTTAATCTGCATATCCTGGGCAATGCTGGCAACCACACCGCAATAGTTACCTTAATTGCGGCGAATTCTCAACTGCATGAATGTGCGGCAAAACTCACGCCCGGGCCTTTTTCCCGTTCTTCCGGCTCCGCAAATCCACGGAAAGTTTCACCGTCGTCCCCCCGCCGGCGGCACTGTGCAATGCCAATTCCCCGCCGATGGCCTCGGCGCGCCGGCGCAGGTTCCCCAGCCCGTTGCGGCGGCCTTCCGCCAGCGATGACGGGTCAAAACCTCTGCCATCGTCCTGCACCAGGATTTCCAGCGTGTCGCCGGATATTTTGGCATGCACTTGAACCTCGCCCGCCCCGGAGTGTTTGAGCGCGTTGGTCAACGCCTCTTTGACAATGAGGAAAATATTATGGCGCAGGTCCGGCGGCAACGGCAGCGCCGGCAGGTCATGCGGCAGGTCGAGCCGGCAACGGGCGGTGTTGCCCTCAAAAAGTTCGTTGGCAAAATGCGCCATGTAATCCACCAGACTTTGCAGCGTGTCGCTGCCGGGCCGGACGGCCCAGACGATTTCCTCCAGGGCGCGCACGGTCTGGTCGGCCGCCTGTGACAGCTTGCTGGCATGGGTCTCAACCTGTTCGGGTTTGTCCTTGTCCACCTTTACCAGATCGCTCAACAACGACAGCCGCGTCAGCGTCGAACCGAGTTCGTCGTGCAAATCCTGAGCGATGCGCGCGCGTTCCTGTTCCAACGCGTGCTGCTGCTCCGCGCGCTGCAATTGCAGCTGATATTTTCGGCGCTCAACCATGCGCACCGTGGCGCCAACGGCACCAACCACAAACAGGGCCAGCAGGGTGGAAAACCACCACCTCTGCCAGAAGCGCACGATGACAAAATCGTTGAAGGAAGTGGCGATGGCCATGTCGCTGAAAATCCAGCCGTTGCCGCCGTCCTTGACGGCGCCGCCGATGCCGCCGTGGCGCAGGCGGATTTCGTCGAACGTCGCTTTCGCCTTGAATTTGGTCGTGATATTGTCCGGCTGATTTTCCGCCGTCGCGCCGTGGGTCAAATTTGGATCCAGCCACACGGTCACCAGATCGTCACCGCCCGGAACGTATTGGACTTTGAAGACAATCGTGCGCGGATGATTGTGGCTCGGCAGCTCGTAGGGAAAAAATCTTCCCATGCCGGCCGCTTCCGGGTGGGACGACTGTAAATTGAATTCGTCGGCGTCGTTATAGGCGGAGTCTTGATAGATCAACTCGCTGGGCGGCTTGTTGGAAGGTCCGGTTTCCGAGGCGTAAGCCGCCGAATAGCCCCATGCTTCCATCGCATTGCCCACACCCAATCGCATCTGGTTGCTTTCCACCAATTGAAACAACGCGAGATAAGGCTCGTCGGCGGGATCCGAAAGCGGGTCCACGCGAAATTTGAAGTACAACACGTCGTTCGCCTTGTCATCGCGCCTGACCTTGCCGCCCAAAATGTCGTTACCGTAGGGCGTGGCATGGATCACCCGCGACGCAGGATCGCTCCACAAAATATCAGCCCGGATCACCGCCGGACATGCCGCCAGCATCAAGACCCCCGCATACGCCGGGATGAAGAAACGTTTCCAGGTTGACCCGGAAAACGGCAGACCAAACCGGCGGGAAACAATGGGGCTTCGCGGCACGGTTCCACCTTATAATCGCCGTCCCGTCAACACAAGCAGAAGGATGGCCGCTTCGTCGCACAATTATGCGGTTGAACACGGCCTGAACCCTTTGACATCTTGGGTCCATGCTCAACCTGTTCCATCAGTCAGCGGAGGGATTTTTTCATTCCAAAAACATTATCCGGATCGTGCTGGCGTCCTTGGCCGGTCTTTGTCTCGCGACCGCCCGAACGGGTGCCGCACAATCGGGGTCCCCGGATATTGTCGTCGGGAAAGTCCGCGTGCAGTTGCTCTCTGATTCCCTCGTCCGATTGGAATTACGGGGACTGAAGGGGTTCGAAAACCGTGCCACGTTTCATATCGTGAACCGGGAGTGGCCCGGAACCCCGTTTGCCACCAACAACAATGCCGGTGACATCGTCATCAGCACCGCCAATTATACCGTGCGCGTTCCCCAAAACACCGAATCGCTGGACGGGGTGCGGGTGGAATCCACCAACGGACAATTGCTTTATGCCTACGACGGCAAGCTGGAGAACAACCGATGGCTGCCCGGGCCGGCAGACAAACCGGAGGTCTGGTCATTTGCCGACACGCCGCGGATCGTCCCTCCGCCGTGGGGATTGACGCCGGCGCCGGCCAATTCACGGCTCCCCGACTCCGGGTGGGACCTGGGCAATGATGCGCCGGACGTGTACGTGTTCCTGCCGGGCGGCGACTACCATCGGTTCCGAACTGATTTCCTCAAATTGACCGGGCCGGCGGAAATGCCGCCGTTGTTCGCCCTGGGCGCATTTGACAGCCGCTGGTATGATTACAGTGAAGCCACGGCATTGAAGCAGATTGACGATTACCGGGCGCACCGGATTCCGCTGGACGTGCTCGTCGTGGACACCGGCTGGCGGCGGAATGCCTCCACGGGCTATCAGCCAAATACGAACCTGTTTCCAAACATGAAACGGTTCTTCCAGGAGGCCCACGCGAAACATGTTCATATCATGTTCAACGACCATCCGGAACCAGTGGCCAAAACAGCGCTGGACCCGAAGGAATTGGCCTATCGTTATGACAACCTGTCGAAATTGCTGAGGGAAGGACTGGATTTCTGGTGGTACGACCGCAATTGGATGGTGCATCTGGTGACCCCCAGGCCCAATCTGAACAAGGAAGTCTGGGGCATGCGGCTTTACCACGACACAACCGCGCGTGTCCGGCCGAAAATGCGCCCGCTGATCATGGCGAACGTGGACGGCATTGACAACGGCATGCGCCTGCGGCCCATGGACGTGGCGGCGCATCGCTTCCCGATTCAATGGACGGGCGACATCGGGCCGAGCTACGATTTTTTGCGGCGCGCCGTGGAGAATGCGGTTTATTCGGGAACCCAATCACTTTTCCCATACGAGAGCGATGATTTGGGCGGGCACGTCGCCAACCCGACGCCGGAACAATACATCCGCTGGATTGAGTACGGCGCGCTGTCGCCCATTTATCGCCCGCATTGCACGCATAATCTGGAGCGGATGCCGTGGGTGTTTGGGCCGGAAGCGGAGAGCGCCGCCCGCCGGTTCGTGGACCTGCGCTACCGGCTTTTGCCGGTTCTTTATGGCGCGGCTCATGAAAATTACGAAACGGGAGAGCCCCTGCTCCGCCGCCTTGATCTGGATTATCCGCAATTTCCTGAAGCCAATCGCAACGACGAATATCTGCTGGGCCAGGATATTCTGGTCGCGCCGGTCCTGGACGGCTCCGCACGCACGGTTCCGCCGGACTGGCTGAAGGCGCCGGACGGCCAGCCCGGATTGAAAGCGGAATTTTTTGAGAACGTGGATTTGTCCGGCACGCCGGCCCTGACGCGGACCGATGCCGCCGTGGATTTTAATTGGGGCATGAGCAGCCCCGCGCCAAATTTCCCGAAAGAAAACTATTCGGCGCGCTGGACCGGCACCATCGAAGTACCCGCGCCGACCGGCGATATCATCTTGTCCAGCCTGGCCGATGATGGCGCGCGGGTATGGGTGGATGGCAAAAAGGTGATTGACGCCTGGGGACCGCATGCCTTGACTGCCACCGAGGCCTCCACCGTGCTGACCGCCGGGCAACCGCACCAACTGCGCATTGAGTATTTGCAACTGGGCTTCAACGCAGCCATGAAACTGCAATGGCGTTCGGCGAAAGACCGGTCCGCAACCCGCATCGCCTGGCTGCCGCCGGGAGACTGGATTGACACCTGGACCGGTAAAATAGCTTCCGGCCCCGCCACAGTCACCAACGCGGTGCCGCTGGATCAAATCCCGATTTACATCCGGTCTGGCGCCGTGCTGCCGCTGGCGCCGGAAATGCAGTACACCGGTGAGAAGCCGTGGGACCCGGTCACGCTTGACGGTTACCCGCATGCGGGCGAAACCAATTCAGCGACGTTATACGAGGACGACACTTTAACCACGGCTTACCAGCGCGGCGAGTTTCGCACGACCGTCATCACCGCAACCGCGGATGAATCGGCCAAACTCGTGCGGCTGGAAATTTACGCGGCCAAGGGAAATTTTCGCGGCGCCCGGAGCCGGCGGGCCTGGATTCTGCGGATTCATCCCCCGTCCGATTGGCTGAAAAATGCGCCACAAGTCGTCCTCAACGGCAAGCATGTCAACCTCCCGATCCGATGGCTCAAACGTGATGCGACCGCGATGCCGCTGGGCGATCCGACCGGCGCACCGGACGGGGACATTCTTGAAATCGGCCTGCCGTCAGCGCCGGTTGCCCAAAGCCAGTCGGTGGAAATCCCGTTCCAGTAGGACAGGCGTCGCGCCTGTCTCTCTTTTTAGAAATCCGGCTTGAAAGTCAGGCATCGGCGCGACGCCTGTCCTACGGCAGCAGTTGCACCCGATAATAGCGCTGCGGCACTCCCGATGGAGGGGTGTCCGTGAAATTCAACGTCACCGCCGGCGGCGCTACGTAGTTTGAGCCGGCCGGCAGATTGCTCCAAGTCTGGCCCAATTGGTTGACGAATTGCGCCTGATATTCACGGCCCGGCATCGCCGCCGAGGTCAGGGTCCAACTGTTGTTTTGCGAAGTGACCGAAAGGATTTTGAATCCTCGCGCCGGGTCCAGCAGATCGAAGGTGCCGTTCCCAAATGAATCGCGCAACGCAACCACCGGAATGACCAGAAATCCGTTGGTGCCAATGTTCGGTCCGCTGCCGGCAGGACACTCCCCGACGAGCGGGCCGCCATTGGTGGTCACATAGGCAGCCGCACACAGGTAAAGATTCGTCGGAACATATCCGAAGGCCTGGAGTAGATCCAATGTGCCTTCCATCGCGCCGGACGTGCTGGCGGATTTGGCGCAGGGCCAGTTGGTTTGCGTGTTGTTGAGGTACCAACTGATGTAAGTATTCTGGCTTTCGCCGGCGAGATAAGGCTTGGTGGCGGCCACGGCGACATTGCCGGACTTGGCCCACGGCGCCGGCGCGCTGGCGCTGGATAGCAATTGGTCGGAAACGAAAATGAAATTGTCATTCGGCCCGCCGGCGCCCGGGGATTCAGTGGCCACATAGAGAGTCGTGCCGCGCAGCGCGGCATAAAGCACCATGCTGTTCGAAGCCAGCCAATAACCCGGATAATCGAAGGCCCCATCCAGCGTGAACGGCGGCAGGTTCGTCGGCGCGCTGGCCAGGGTGTTGGTGCAAACGGTTGCGCTCGGCGTCGAGTAACCGATGCTGTTGGAAGCGACAATGGAGTAGCAATGGTAACTGTTTGCCAACAAACCGGTGTCTGCATAGCTCGTGCCCACGATTGTGGTTACCGCCGCATTGTCGCGGTTCACGATGTAGCCGGTGGCGCCCGCTGCGGCGGACCAGGTCAGGTTGATTTGGTTGGTCTGGGTCGGCGTGACGGTGAGATTTTGTGGTTGAGCGGGGGGTTGGGGATTGCTGTTTGCGTTCACGGAAAAGCGATAGTCAATGCCCGAGCCGCCATTGTTGTCCCAAGTGCCGCTGCCGTTGTTGAAATCGCAATCGAGTTCGGTGGCGTTGACGGGAACGTTGGTCGTGAACTGCCATAGATTGGAGGCGGTCGCGCCCTGCGGGATCATCGCCGGGTCGGGCGAGACGACGGTCGCCCAGTTGTTCCAACCGAGATGAATATAAACCGGGTTGGCCGTGGCGACCGGACTTCCATTGGTGCTATAGGAAATCGTGACAGGATTGCCTTGAACCGGCGGTGACGGTGAAACGCAAACGCGGCCTTCACAGGCGTTCGTATTGCCGCCCCCACCGCCGCTGCCGCCCCCACCGGCGCCCACCCAGAGGTGTTGAATGGGCGTATTCCGCGTGTTGCCGCAGGCGTCTGTCGCGCTGACATAATAATCCGCGAACGCGTTCGAGATGCCGCCGACTTGTGCATAATAATAATCGGCGATGTATTGCGGGGTATAACCGCTAACCGGCGCCGTGACGCGCCGCGTCATGCTGTTCGTTTGCCAGAGACCGGCGAGCGGGCCGCCGGCGTAGGTCTTGAATTGATCGCTCGTGGGCGGATTGGTGCCGTCCACCCGCACGAGCAAACTGACATTCGTGATTCCTGAAACGTCGTAGGCATAAGTCCAGACCCAGAAATCGGAATTCGGTTCCACCACGGTTTTGTAGCCGTACTGCACCCCGAAGTTGGTCGCGCCGGGATTCCACGGCGAGCGTTGCGGCAGGAAAACCGTGGGCGGCGTGGTGTCGGCGGCCGGATTGGCGGCGATGACGGCATCCACGTTCCGGCACGCATTGGATTGGGCGACGATGGCGCGAAGGCATTCATCGCCGTTGCAGCCGTAATAAACAAAACCGCTGTCGAGACCGGCCAGGCAATAATGCCACCCGAGTTCAACCGCGTTGGGCGTACCGGAAAAGCTGCCCGGGTCGCGCACCTGGTCAATGTTCGGCGTGATCCCGGAAATTTGTTGCGCTGTCTCGACGCGGTTTTCCGTGGCAATGATGACGCGCCAGTTATCGCCCTTGTCGGTGGTGCCTTGGCTGGGGTCAACCACGTTGTTGCCGCTGCCATCGGTGTAACTCGGCGGCCAGTTCCAGTTGATGAAACTCGGCGACCCGAAATCGCTGTCGGCAAACACCCAGCCGCCGTCCTCGACATGGACGATGTCGTTGGTGTCAGGCGGAAAATCGGAAATGAACTGCTCGATGGTCGTCGGCTCATAACCATCGCTCACGGCCGTGCCGGCCATCTGACCCACCCATTGATTGTAATAGGAATAGCCGCCGCTCCACGCATTGTCGCCGTCGTGCGCGCAGAGGACGAGCGACGGGTGGGCCGGATTGTTACGCGCGGCGATGGGCGCAATCATGCCGAGATCCCACGTGGCGTAGCTGTCGCGCCAGCTCAAAACCTGGTCTGCAGGCGCCACCACGATCGTGCTGGCGACACCGGTGTTCGGGTCCACATAACGCGCGTAGTGGGTTTGGAAGCCGAAGGGCATGACCTGCGTGGGCCCGCAACCGCGCTCAATGGAGACCCGCTGGTAATTGCCCGCGCCCTGGGCCGGATTGATCTCGTCCGCGGGATTGGGGATATCGCAATTCTCGCCGCCACTGCCGAGCACGAGCGGGAAATCCGCGCACGACCGGGCCAGATGATTATTGGCGACCACCGACCAGGCGATGCCGACCTTGTTGAGAATGGGAATGATGTGTTCGGAGAAACAGGTCTCCGCCGGGAAATAACCGCGCGAGAGCGGGACGTTGGTGCCCCAGAAAATCTGCATCTGCCGCTGATGGAGGCGCAATTCCATTTCCAGCGTGGCATCGTCTACCAGCGGCGCGATGGCGTGATGGTAGGTGAAGTTCACCAGGTCCAGCCGCGGCTTGCCGCTGCTGGTCGTCCACGAACGCGCGGTCTGAAAACTGTTATTCCAGCCGCCGCCATAACCGAGCTGACCGGCGGCGGCGAGGCTCTGGACATTTTCCATGAGGGCGCCGGAATAATTCACCTGCGCGCCGGCGTTGGGATAACTCAGCAAACCGTTGAGGGTGCCTTCGATTTCGCCTTGATAGACATTCACCCGGTCGGCCTCGCCGAAAATGGTGCTTAGCACCTCAGGCGACGGATGCGGCCGGCCGGCGTTTTGTTGCTGGATGGTATCCCAGGCATTCTCATAATGGTCCACGCCATAATCGCGCCGGTCAGGCCAATAAATGGGTTGATGCAGGTGCCACAGCCAGGTTGTGTGAATACCCGTGTCGGAGTCGGCCAGCGTGGAAATCTGAGTGAGCAAAACGCAAAGGCAAAGACGGGCGGCACAACTGAAAGGCTTCATTATCAGGCTCTAAAATACGGCGAAATCCCGATTTAGCCACCGCACAAAAATGTGGTGCCGAACGATGGGATGACCCGAAAAGCAAAATTTCCGGGAGGGCAAAAGGGGGTCGGTCCCCTGGATTGAATTTGGCGGGCGACAACAAAAGCGGCAGATTGATGATTTGGACCCATTTGTTGCGCCAGCGATTCATCCGGCAGACAGGGGAGAACATGGGAAAGGGAATCGGCGAAAAGCAACGGGGGTTCAGAGAACAGTACCGGGCTACTTTGGTGGGGCGAAGCTACTGACGAGCCGGCTCGCGGGTACGCTCGCCCCACCGAAACAGGCAGAGTAAACCACTATCCAGGGTTTCCCTTGACATTCAATCGGGTTTGCTTAAAGTCGCTCGTTTTTAAGCGAAACGAAAATTCAACCTATGCCGAATACGAAGTCAGCCGAACGACGGATGCGCGCCAGCGAACGCAAGCAACAGCACAACCGTAGTGTCAAATCACGCCTGCGACGGCTGGAAAAGGATTATCGCGCGCTCCTAGCCGCCGGCAAAAAGGACGAGGCGGCCAAATTTCTGCCCGGCCTCCATTCTGCCTTCGACAAAGCCGCCAAGGCCGGCGCGGTGCCGCGTCCCACGGTCAATCGGAAGAAATCACGCCTGGCCGCAGTTTTGAATTGAACAGCCCGGGCCGCAGCAATCTCATCTTCGCCAGCCGGAATTTGAGTCCCACCGCAAGACATCCCCAGCCATATTTAAGACTGCGGCGGAAATTGATTGAAGACGCTTCGGCAAAATACCGGGTCGGGCAACTGACCTCGCCGATGGTGAATCCGTGCCAGAGAATCTGCGCGAGCATCTGGTTGTCGAAAACGAAATCATCAGAATTTTTCGCCAGGTCAAGCGTCTCCAAAATTACGCGCGAAAACGCGCGATAGCCGGTGTGATATTCCGAAAGCTTCGCGCCCAGCAAAATATTTTCCGCGAGGGTCAGGAAACGGTTGGCGATGTATTTCCACCACGGCATCCCCCCCCGGAGCGCGTAACCGCCCAGAATGCGGCTGCCCAGCACACACGGATGCAATCCATTCGCAATGATCGAAGCCATCGCCGGGAGCAACCGGGGTGTGTATTGGTAATCCGGGTGGATCATAACCACAATGTCTGCGCCCGCCTCCAAAGCCAGCCGATAACACGTCTTTTGGTTGCCGCCATAGCCCGTATTAACCGTGTGTTCATGGACGCGCACGCCTTCGAGCGAACGCGCCACCGCCACCGTGTCGTCCCGGCTCCGGTCGTCCACCAGAACGATCTCATCCACAATGCCCTGCTCGCGCACCTCCTTGTAGGTTTGAGACAGTGTCTTCGCCGCATTATAAGCCGGCATCACCACGACAATTTTCTTTCCCTGATACATAGCGAGTTCGTGCGGCCATGTTGTCTGAATGCGCCACCGCGAAAAAGTGAAAAATTAGCGGGCTTGAACGACCGCCGGATTTCGTGTTCGTTCCCGGCACGCTTTTTTCGTGGACAAACGGCCTCGTTATCCGCCTACTATGGAGCGCCTTGCCCATTGCCGGAATTATTATGAAAAACTTATACAAATTTGGCGCAGTTGGTGTCTATGGGGTAAAACCGTGAATCGCGAAATGGAATTCCACTGGTGCCGGCGCCTTTATGAACAAAAGGCCGCGGAATTGATTCTTTATGGCCGGGCGCTGGGTTTGAGCCATGGCGAGGCCGAGGACGTGTTGCAGGAAACCTTCCTCGCACTGATGCGAAAAACCCAGGTTCCCCTGCGGCCGGAACATTATTGCGTGCGCAGTTTCAGGAATCGCGCGTTGAATCATCGGCGTTCATTGTGGCGGCGCCTGACGCGCGAACTGGAGTCGCGACGATGGTTTGAGAGATCTCCTTCGGAAACTCCGGCGGAACGCGCCGCCATGCGCTGTCTCGCCGAACTGCCGATGGATCAGCGTGAAGTCATTGTGCTGAAAATCTGGCACCGCTGCACGTTCGAGGAAATCGGCGGGTTGCTGGATATCTCGCCCAATACGGCCTCCGGCCGGTATCGCTACGGTTTGCAGAAAATAAAACTCCAACTGGAAGGAATGACTTATGAAAGAGATGGATTCACTGGAGACACAGTTGCGTTCCTGGCAGCCGCGCCGCCCGTCGGCGGGGCTTGAGCAACGCCTGTTTGCCACGCCGGTCAGCCTGATGCCCAGAATGGCATGGCTGGTGGGTTGGCTGGTGCCGGCCACGGCTTGTGCGCTGCTCACTTTTTCGGCTTTTATTTCGGGAAACGGAATTCCCGGCCGGTCCTCCCGTCCGGAACCGTTGGTGGCCACGATGTTAAGCAACAAAGGCTTCCTGGCGCCCGCGCCCGAAAGCCACTGGAAAGGGCAAAACGAGTGGTCCTCTGTCACTTTTGATTGGACAAACCGCAGCGGTTCGACTTCTAGTATGCCCTCTTTTCCGCGAAACCGGATGAATTAATTTCGGCCTTTTGCATGCGTCAACCCCGAAAACTTTCGGGGTTCCGGGCAAAGACGAAACCTGTTTATTATTTATAAATGAGCGCTGACAAACGTAAAAACCAGAACGCCAAATCAATACCACCCAAGGTCGCCCCGCGCCCGATTGCCACGCCGCCCCCGCCCCTGCCGCCGTTATTCCGTCCGGTGGACTGGCTGGCATTGGGAATCTCGACCCTCGTGGTTTTCATCGTGTTCTTTCTGACCCTGGCACCAAACGTAACGCTGGAGGATTCCGGTGAGATGGCCACCGCCTCGCTCTACGGCGGCATTCCACACGCACCGGGTTATCCCGTTTGGACTCTTTACACGTGGCTGTGGACGCATATCCCTTACGGAAGCATCGCTTGGCGCGTTGAACTGGGCAATGCCTTTGCCGGCGCCCTCGCGGCGGGGTTGCTGGCGCTGGTCGTCTCGCGCAGCAGCAGCATGATCATGGAGAGCATTGATGGCTTCAAAAATATCAATCGCCGCTGGGAAAACCTGATTTGCCTCGTCGCCGGATTTGTCGCCGGCGGGTTGAGCGACTTCGATGGTTTCATGTGGAGCCAGGCGGTGATTGTGGACAAGCACACTCTGAGCATTGCCTCACTGATGGGCGTGCTGGTATTTCTGTTGCGCTGGGTTTATGCGCCCCACCAACACCGATATCTGTACGCCGCCTTTTTCATGTATGGAATCTGTTTTAACAACCATCAGTCACTTCTCCCCATCATCATGGGCATGCAGGTGCTGATGTGGATGGCAGAACCAAAATTGGGCCGCGAGTTTTTCTTCGGCAACACGGTGATTTTTCTGGCGTGCAGATTTTTGGTCAAGCCCGGCCTGCTTTTGAACAATCCGACTGTTTTGGCGGTTTTTTATGTCATTGGCATTTCGTCCGCCGCGCTTTGGATCTGGCTGGTCATCAAAACCAAAAAAACCGGGATTGAATTCTGCCGTGACGCCGCGATGCTCGCGCTGCTGGCCTGCCTGGCAGTGCTGTTCCTCGGCTTCACGGATTACCTGCCGGCCGCCCATAATGGTCCGAAACTCTTTTTGACCGCTATTGCCACGATTGTGGCTGGCGGCGTCTTTGCCCATTTCGTCAAGAAAACCCGGCATCTTTCCAAGGAATGGTTTATCGTACTGGTGTGTGGCGCGGTCTGGATACTGGGCGCTGCCTTTTACTTTTACGAACCCATCGCCTGCATGACCGACCCGCCGATGCAGTGGGCTTATCCCCGCACGGTCGAGGGTTTCGTCCACGCCATCACCCGCGGCCAGTATTCCCCCATTAACCCCACCGCGGGCACGGGAACCAATGCCCTTCAAATCATCGGCAGCTTTTTCGCCACCTACGGCCTGCAACTCTGGCGTTATCTCGAAGGCACCGCCCAGCAATTCAACCTGTTCTATTTGCTGCTGGCCCTGCTGGCCTTTGTGACCTTTCGCCAGTTGAAACGGCGTGAACGGGTTTGGATGATTGGCATGCTCGCCGTTTATATCTGTACGGGGCCGTTTCTGGTCTTGTTGCTCAACTTCGCGCCCGACCGCCAATCCATTGGTATCGCGGCGCCGCTGTTCGCCCTCGGCCATGTTTTTTTTGCCATGTTCGGCGCCTATGGTTTGACGATCGCCTGCGCGTACATGGCCACCCAATACGAGGCCATGCGCAAATGGCTGCTGGTCGGCGGCTTTTGCGCCCTGGATTTCGCCGCGTTCACGGTGGCTTTAAACTGCCAAACCCTCATCGGCAATCTTGATGACGAGATCGCTTCTGAGTTTGGATTTTTGAAAGTCGTTTGCTGGATCCTGGCGGGCATCACCATTTTGATTCTGCGAAAGGGCGGTTTGCAGAATGACCGCTTGTTGTCCATCGGGCTTCCGGGCTTGTTCGTGTTTTTTTCGCTGGCGCTGACCGTCGCGACCGTTTTGCAAGCTCAACTTGACCTGAACAACCTTTCCGGCTTCTTTCACAACCTCGTCCAGGCCTTCCGTCCCGAGCAGTATGGTCTCCCGGTTTATGCAGCCCTGATTCTGTTCGGCGCGGCCTTGATTTTCTTCGTCGGGGTCTGGGCCCTTCGCCAAAAGGCGCCGTTGGGAATTGCCCTCATCGCCTTCGCCACAATTCCTTGTTATTCCGCCATGACCCACTGGGCCCACAGCGAACAACGCAACCACTGGTTCGGTTACTGGTTCGGACATGACATGTTTACACCGCCTTACGGCATCTACCCGGAAATGGCCCGCGACGCGATCGAGTTCGGCGGCACCGATCCCGGCCGTTTCGTCCCGACTTACATGATCTTCTGCGAAAGTTTCGTGCCGCCCGGCTGCAAGCCGATGGACCCGAATTTTGATCGCCGCGACGTTTATCTCATCACCCAAAACGCGCTCGCCGACGGCACCTATCTGCAATATCTCCGCGCCCAATACTTCCGCAGCGCTCAAAAAGACCCGTTGTTTTTCCAGGAGCTGCTGCGCGGCCCGGAGGAACGCACGGACAACTTCTACACCAACGCCCTGGCACGCCTGGCCGGCATAATTCTGGACGGACCCTTGACCCGGCGCGGCGCGCGAATCGAAGCACGATGGCGCAAGGAAGGAGTTTACCCCCCCAAGGAAATCTACATTCCGTCGCCGGAAGACTTGCAAAATTCCTTCGCGGACTATACGCAGGACGTCAGCCGCCGGGCCCAACTGAACGAACTTCTGCCGGGTGAAGTTGTTAACCCCATCACCAATGCCCAGGGCCAGGTGCAGGTCCAGGTGGCCGGTCAGGTGGCCGTGATGAAAATCAATGGCCTGCTGTGCAAGGTCATCTTTGACCATAACCCGGACAATGAGTTTTATGTGGAAGAAAGCTTTCCGCTGGATTGGATGTTTCCTTACGAGACACCGTTCGGCGTCATCATGAAGATCAACCGGCACACGGTGCCGTCGTACTCGCCCGACATTTTCCAGAAAGATCACGAATTTTGGAGCCAATACTCCGGACGGCTCATCGGCAATTGGATTACCTACGACACCAGCGTCAAGCAAATCGCCGACTTCGCGGAAAAGGTTTACAAACACCGCGATTTCAGCGGCTTCCAGGGCAGTGAGAAGTTCATCCGGGACGATCACGCGCAGCAGGCGTTCTCCAAACTGCGCAGCTCCATCGCCGGCCTCTACGCGTGGCGCCTGGGCGTGTTGAATCAGGTCCCCACGCCGCCCGAATATCTGCCCAAAAATGAGGCCGAACGGGACGCATTGATCCGGGAGGCGGATTTTTCCTTCAAACAAGCCTTTGCCTTCTGTCCCTACAGCCCCGAGGCCGTTTATCGTTATGTTAACTTTCTGGTCATGCTGAACCGGATTGATGATGCCATTATTGCGGCGCAAACCTGCCTCGATTTCGATCCTTACAATGACCAGGTTGCCACTTTGGTCAGGCAGTTGGAGTCAATGAAACAGTCCGGCGGTCGAACCCAAATGGAAACTCAATTACAGCGTATGGAGAACGAGGCGCGCACCAACCCCACTAATTTCGATAACATCCTGAACCTCGCCGGCATTTATTATCAATTGCATCAGACGGATCGCGTCATGGAACTTTTTGATCAGGCCTCGGCCAACCCGCACATCTCGCCGGATATATTGAGCGTCATTGCCCAGTTCTATGTGCAAACGGGCAATCTGACCAAACTTGAAAGCACGCTGGAAAGATTTGTCGCGATCGTCCCCGATGCACCCGAACCGCGGTACGATCTCGCCGCGCTTGAATGTGTGCTCGGCAAAACCAATCAAGCCCTCGAGAACCTCCGCATCTCGCTCGACCTGAGCGCCAAACGCCTGAAACAAAACCCGAAAGCGCGCGACCTCCTCGCCGAGGCGCGCAAAGACCATCGCTTTGACACCCTGCGCCATCTGCCGGAATTCCAAAAAGTGGTTCCTCCCGAATAGCCGGCGTCCGGGCGGCGGCCTGCCATCCGCCCGACCTTTGCCCCGCCGCGCAGTGTCTCAACATCCCTGGGGAGCATGGCGGCGTCCTGACTTGCTGAAGCGTCGAGCCGGTGGCTCAAAAGCGGCGCACAGCGCCGACACTGCCCCGCGCAAATCAGGACACAACCAGGGACATATCCGAGTTGCCGGTGGCCGGCCAATAGGTTAGTTTGTTGGCTTCCGAATGATTTTGAGAGCATGAAGAAGGCAGATGCACAGGCACAGAAAGCCGGGGCGGCGTCCGCGGCGCCCGCCCCCGCGGAAATCCCCCCCCCGGCAACTGAAACCACCCCGGAACAACTGACTGAACTGAAGGCCCGCGCCGCCAAGGCCGACGAACATTGGGATCGCCTGTTGCGCACGGCGGCCGACTTTGAAAATTTTAAAAAACGCGCCGCGCGCGAACGCCACGAAGCCGCGCAATCCGCCACGGCCGCGTTGGTTCACAAGCTGTTGCCCGTGCTTGACCACTTTGAAATGGCGCAGGCCGCCGCGCAAAACGCCCCGGCGCCGCAAAGCGGAGCGGCCGCCTTGCAGGACGGCATCACGATGATACAGCAGCAGTTGAAAGGCATTCTCGCCGAAACCGGCCTGGAAGAAGTGGATGCCAGCGGCCAGCCCTTTGACCCGACGCTGCACGAAGCCGTTTCCCAGCTGGAAACCGCCGACACCCCCGAAGGCCACGTGGTCCAACAAATCCGCAAGGGCTATAAGCTGCGTGACCGCCTGTTGCGACCGGCGACGGTGGTGGTCGCCAAAAAACCCACCCCGCCGCCCGCCGCCTGAGCCATGGCCAAGCGCGATTATTATGAGGTGCTCGGCGTTGACCGCACCGCCAGCGACGCGGAGATCAAGAAGGCGTATCGCAAGCTGGCGCTGAAATTTCATCCGGACAAAAACCCGGAGGACAAGTCCGCGGAGGAAAATTTCAAGGAAATCGGCGAGGCCTACGAAGCCCTGAGCGATCCGCAAAAGCGCGCCGCTTATGATCAGTACGGCCATGCGGCCTTTGATCCCCGCGCGCGCGCCGGCCGTGGCGGCGGTTTTTATGGCGGCGGTTTTCACGACCCGTTTGAAATCTTCCGCGAGGTTTTCAGCGGGAGCAGCATCTTTGAGGAGTTCTTTGGCCGGCAGGACCCCTCGCAACCGCAACGCGGCGACGATCTGCGCTATGATCTGGAGATTACCCTCGAAGAAGCCGCGGGGGGCTGTGAGAAGAACATTTCCATTGCCAAATCCATCCGCTGTGAGACCTGCGCCGGCTCCGGCATGGAGCATGGCTCAAAGACACGCGTCTGTTCCACGTGCGGCGGACATGGGGTGGTGCTGACTTCGCGCGGTTTCATCAGTCTCAGGCAAACCTGCCCGCACTGCCAGGGTTCCGGCCGGATTTTGGAAAAGCCCTGCAAAACCTGCCATGGCGACGGCCGGCACCCACAGAACGCCGAAATCAAACTGCGCATCCCGCCGGGCGTGGATACCGGGTCGCGACTGCGCTCGTCGGGCAACGGCGAAGCCGGCTTTCGCGGCGGACCGGCGGGCGATTTATACGTCATCCTGCACGTCAAATCGCACGACTATTTCCAGCGCGACGGCGACGATTTGCTCTGCGAAACGCCGGTCAGTTTTGCCCAGGCGGCCCTCGGCGCGGAGATCGAAATCCCGACATTGGACGGCAAGGTCACAATCAAAATCCCCGCCGGCACGCAACCGGGCGCCGCGTTTCGCGTCAAGGGCAAAGGCGTAAAAAACCTGCAAGGCTACGGCCACGGCGATTTGCGCGTGCGCATCCAGGTCCAGGTGCCGACCCACTTGAACACGGAACAAAAGGCGAAGCTCCGTGAATTCGAGGCGTTGAACGTGGAAGCGGATGCCAATCCCAGCATTTTGGAAAAGGCGAAAAAATTGTTCCGTTAAAATCTACCATTTACGATTTGTGATGTACGTGCTCTTTGCGGTTCGATGCGTAAATCGTAAATCGTAAATCGCAAATGCAGATGCATCGTTTTTATCTACCGCCTGAATGTTGCGCCGGCGCCGCGCTGCAATTGGACGAACACGAGGCGCACCACGCCCGGCATGTGCTGCGCGTGCAACGCGGCGAGCCCGTGGTGGTGCTCGATGGAGCCGGACATGAATTTTTCTGCGAAGTCGCCGATTGCTCGCGAAACAATGTGTCGCTGCGCGTCAAACAGAAAAACGTGGTCCCGCCTCCCCCCTGCCGCATCACGCTGTTGCAGGCAGTGCCCAGGGGAAAAATTATTGAATCGATCGTCCAGAAATCCGTGGAACTGGGCGCGCACTGCATTATGCCGCTGCTGACGGAGCGGGTGGTGATCGATCTGGACGAAAAGGAGAAGGCGAAGAAACGGGAAAAATGGCAACAGGTCGCCATCGAAGCCATCAAGCAATGCGGCGCGGCCTGGCTGCCAAAAATTGAAACGCCGGTGACCATCAAAGAAGCGTTATCGCGTCGGAACGCCGGTATCCGACCCGGCTCGTCAGGCCTCCAACACGCCGAATCCCCCCCTTGCTCTTCACCTTCAGCCTTCAGCCTTCAGCCTTCAGCTTTTGATTTGTCCCTGATCGGCTCGCTGCAAACCGGGCGTCGCCATCCGCGCGAATGTTTTCAGGAATTTCGTGCCCGGCATGGACGCCGGCCGCAAAGTGTCGCCGTTTGGATCGGCCCGGAAGGCGATTTCACTCCAGACGAACTGAAAACCATTCAAGCCTCCGGCGCGCTGCCAATTTCGCTGGGCCGTTTGGTCCTCCGCGTCGAGACCGCGGCGATTTATTGTCTTTCGATTCTCAACTATGAACTCGATGCAAAGCCGGAATCCAAATTCTAGGGCGATTCCATAAAAGATGCAGCCGCCGATGTAAGGAGAATTTCTCGTTGGCCTGAAAAGTGGCAGCCAGTTCTTTGACCGGCCTGAATGCCTCGTCGAAGCCCGCCGGCATGGCGAAGGCGGTTGTGCGCCGGAAACCGGGAGCCGTCAATTTCGCCTCACCGCTTCTGGACCAAAACACGGAATGCCCGACCCAGGTGTTCCGGATGCGTCAGGGTTTGAAATTGCCGTGTGCGGACAGCCGTCCAACCGCCAAAGGATTCGTCTTTTACGGCCTGGTCCAGAATTCGCGTCAGAAATTGCGCCTGCGTCGAGAAACTTTCCGTCAGCAACCCGGCGGACTCGCCCGCGACCTGGAGGGCTGGGAAATTGACGTGCGCGGTGATGTCCTGCTCACCGGGGTTCGCGAGAATGTCATCGGCAGTATGATGGCGGAAATAGGCCCGCAATGTGCCGCGCGGGCGACTGGGTGAAAATAGGTCGGCGGCGCCGAGTCCGTAATCAATGGCCATTAGCCGGCCGCGTTCCAAAACGCCGGCGGCTGCCCGCCACCAATTTTCAGCGGCGGGGGAAATTTCGACGGTGTAGCCGTCGGGAAGCACAGCCAGCAGGTCAGAAGGCAGAAGACAGAGAACTGATGGCAGATTTGATCCTGACTTCTGACTTCCGGCCTCTGAATCCTGAATTTTGGCCCAGACGAATTTGTCGCCTTCGAGCGCGACACCCCATTCGTACCATTTCTTGGCAGCGGCGTCCCAGCCGAAGCGGTGCACCGGCATGGCGTCCAGAAGTTCGTTGGAGAAAATAACCCCGTCCAGTTTTGGGCTTTGCGTTTTGAGTTTTAAACTTTCAAAATCGGGGAACCAACGGACGCACGGCGTGAATTTATCCAGGGTTTCCCTTTGCCATGCCTGTCGGCGGACAGAGGGTTCGATAATATAGTATCGGATCCGGCTGAAAATCCCCGGCCGCGCCGATTGCAGCCAGTCCAAAACGTCGTGCGCCAGCGCTCCATCATGGGCGCCGGCTTCAATCAGGCAAGGCGACGAGCGGAGTTCTTCCTGCCAGACAGCAAACTGGAAGGCGAGCAGTTGTCCGAACAGTGCGCCGGTGCTGACGCTGGTAAAAAAGTCGCCGCGCCGGCCGGGATTGTCTTTTTTTGTTTGGTAATATCCATAATCTGGACAATCGAGAGCCAGCTCCATGAACCGCGCAAAAGACAAAACACCGCTGGCGATAATTTCGCGCCGGATAAGTTCAATCAAGGGTCGCATTTTTCATATTTGGCGCGGCTCTAGCTTAATGTGCGCGCAAGAGAAGAGAATTTATGGCCAAAATCGATGCGTTTTTCAACTTGATGTTTGAACAGAAGGCGTCCGACCTGCACATGGCCTCCGGCAACCCGCCCATGCTGCGCATCAATGGCGAACTTCAGCGCGTGGATTATCCGCCGCTGGAGAACGACGCGCTCAAGACCATGCTCTACGAGATCGCGCCCGATTACAAAATCAAGCAATTTGAGGAAACCGGCGACGTGGACTTCGGCTACGAAATTCCCAACGTCTCGCGTTTTCGTGTCAATTTCTTCAATCAGAGAGTCGGCATCGGCGCCGTATTCCGGCAGATCCCCAGCCGCGTTCTGTCTTTTGAAGACTTTGAAAAACTCGAGGCGCCCCTGCCGGCCGTGCTTAAAAAATTTTGCATGCTGAACCGCGGCCTGGTCCTGGTCACCGGCCCGACCGGTTCCGGCAAATCCACGACCCTGGCCGCGATGGTGGATTACTGCAATGTCAACCGCAAGGACCACATCATCACCCTGGAAGACCCGATTGAGTTTGTTCACGAAAGCAAAAATTGCCTGGTCAACCACCGCGAAATCGGCCTGCATACCAAATCGTTTTCCTCGGGACTGCGCGGGGCGTTGCGTGAAGATCCGGACATCATCCTGGTCGGTGAAATGCGCGACCTGGAAACCATCGAGCTGGCCATCACCGCCGCGGCCACCGGCCACCTGGTCTTCGGCACCTTGCACACCCAAAGTGCGGCCAAAACGGTGGACCGCGTCATTGACGTTTTCCCCGCTGACCAACAAAACAAGATCCGCCAGACCCTCTCCGAGGCGCTGAAAGGCGTCGTGGCCCAAACCCTGTTCAAGCGCACCGACAAAAAAGGCCGTGTGGCCGCGTTTGAGATTCTGGTTTTCAACACCGCCGTTGCCAACCTCGTGCGCGAAGGCAAGACGCACCAGATCAATGGCATGATCCAGGTGGGCAAGAAGATTGGCAATCAACCGCTCGACGACCACATTATGGAACACGTGCGCATGAAGCGTATTGCGCCGGAAGAAGCCTACGAGAAATCGCTGGACAAGAAGAAATTCCGTCCGCTGTTGGCCCATCCTCCGATTGATGAAGACGCTGCGTAACTATGCGACGTGCCGAACTGGACCAAATGCTGGCCGCGATGCTGGCCGCCCAGCCCGAAGTGTCGGACCTGCTGTTCACGGTGGACCGCCCGCCCCAGGTTGAAGCTTATGGCGAACTCAAACCCGTGACGCTCGACCCGCCGATTGAGAAACTCACCCCCTACCAGGTTGAAACCATCGCCCTGAATATCATCGGGGACAACCTGTGGCACATTGAAGATTTGCTGCAACACGGTTCCTGCGACGCCTCCTATGCCCTTTCGGACCAGGCGCGGTTCCGCGTCAACATTTTCTCGCAACGCGGGAATTTTTCGATCGTCTGCCGCCAGTTAAACGCACAGATTCCGACGCTGGATCAGTTGAAACTCCCGGAAATTTTCAAGGAGATCCCCAAGGAAAAAACCGGTTTGGTACTCGTCACCGGGGCGACCGGTTCCGGCAAATCCACGACGCTGGCCGCCGTCCTCAACGAGGTCAACCGTGCCAAACCCGTTCATATTGTCACTCTGGAAGACCCGGTTGAATACGTCCACAAACACGACCAGGCGACTTTTAATCAACGGGAGCTGGGCATTGATTTCGACAGTTACGCCAACGGCCTGCGCGCCGCGTTGCGCCAGGCGCCCAAGGTCATTCTCGTGGGTGAAATGCGAGACCAGGAGACTGTCAAAATCGCCCTGAGCGCGGCGGAGACCGGCCACCTGGTTCTCAGCACACTGCACACCATCAACGCCGGTGAAACCATCAACCGCATTCTCGGCATGTTCGATCCGGAGGAGCAGGAACAAATTCGCATCCGCCTGGCGGATTCCCTGCGCTGGGTGATCAGCCAGCGGCTGGCCCCCAAGCTCGGCGGCGGGCGATATGCGCTGATTGAAATCATGGGGGCCAACCTCCGTACGCAAGAGGCCATCCGCCTTGGTGAAAGCGAGGGCAAGACCTTTTATGAAATTATCGAGGCCAGTTCGCCCTTCGGCTGGCGCACCTTCGACCAGTCGTGTTTGGAATCCTACGAACGGGGACTCATCACCGAGGAAACGGCCATGCTCTATTGCACCAAACGCAGCGCGGTCGCGCGCGGGGTGGATGCCATCCGAAAGTCCCGCGGCGACATGAGCTCCACCGCCGGCATGCTGCGCATGAAAACGACGGCTGAAAAATCGGCACCTCCGGTGCTCAGAATAAAATAACCTATGGCTGGCGCTTTTGATTTTATCAGTACCGAGGACAAACCGGCTTTGATCGCCTTTTCCACGCCCGAATGGCTGGAGACCGCCAAAACCGCCCTGACTGAACTGGGTTATAAAGTCCATACCGCCGCCACGCACAGTGATTTTTTAGTGCGTTTTACCCAGGTGCATTATCAGGTGATCGTCATCGAGGAACTGTTCGGCGCCAACAACATAGATGAGAACCTGACCTTGCAGGCGTTGCAAAACATGCCGGTCAACCAGCGCCGCCACGCCACGATTATTTTGCTCGGCGATTCGTTCCAAACCTTCATGCCCATGGAAGCTTTCAAGCAAAGCGTCCATGCCGTCATCAACAGCGCCGAATTGTTTCTGCTCAAACAACTGGTCGAAAAGGCCGTGGCCGACAACTCGCTCTTCTACCATAGTTTCCGGGAAGTCCAGAACCGCCTGTATGCCAGTGGCAATCGCTTGTGATGCCCACGGGCTTTTGCTAGGTTTCCGCCGCATTTTTCATGACTCGCCTCGACCAAGCGCTGGTGGATCGCGGCCTTTGCGAAAGTCGCGAACGCGCCAAACGCGCCATCCTCGCCGGACAGGTCCGCGTCAACACTCAACTGGCGCACAAACCCAGTGATGCCGTTCAACCCAATGACGCACTCGCGGTGGAGGCAGGTGAAAAATACGTCAGCCGCGGCGGCCATAAGCTCGAACACGCGCTGCGGCATTTCCAACTGGACGCGACCGGACTGGTCGCCCTCGACCTCGGCGCGTCCACCGGCGGCTTCACCGATTGCCTGCTTCAGCACGGCGCCACGAGGGTTTTCGCCGTGGATGTCGGCCAGGGCCAGCTGGCCTGGAAACTCCGGCACGACCGCCGCGTCGTGGTCATGGAAAAAACCAATGCGCGCTTCCTGACACCCGAACAATTTGGAGGGACGAGTCACACACGTCTCCCATCATCGAATCACCGAACGGAGGCGGGGGCTCGTATCGCTCGCCCCTCCGAACATATAGCGGCGTTCACCGGGATTGATCTGATTGTGATTGATTGCTCCTTCATTTCATTGCGAAAAATTTTACCCGCCGCCATTGCTTTATTGAAGCCAAACGGCAAAATTGTCGCGCTGATAAAACCGCAGTTTGAAGCCGGCAAGGCCGAAGCCGACAAAGGTCGCGGTGTCATCAACGACCCGGCGGTGCATGAACGGGTGGTGAACGAACTGCGCCAATTTGTCGCCGCGCAATCCGGCTGGAATTGGCGCGGCGTCTCGGAATCGCCGCTTCTCGGTCCGGCCGGCAACAGGGAATTTTTTGTGCTGATTGAAAAAGCAAGCTGACAAAATCAAGCGTGTCGGCCTCATCGGAAATTCCGAAAAGGCCGCCTGCGCTGACATCATCCGCAAAGCCGCCCGGCTGGTTGCGCGCGCCGGGCGCGAGGCGGTCAGCAACCCGGACACCGCCCGGCTGGCCCGCGAAGTGGATTTGCTGCTCGTTTTCGGCGGCGATGGCACCATGCTGCGCGCTGCCCGTGACATCGCCGGTTCCGCGACCCCCCTGCTGGGCATCAACATCGGCGGCCTTGGTTTTCTCACGGCCGTGCCGTCAGACGAACTGGCCCGGGCGCTGAACCGCGTTTGGAACGGTGAATTCAAATACGAATCCCGCGCCCTGATCGAGGTGAACGGCTGTTGCCACGGCCAGCCGGTCTGTGAAATGGCCCTGAACGACATCGTTGTCGGCCGCGGCGCCGTTTCGCGCCTCATCGGGCTGGACGTGAGTGTGGACGGCGAACTGGTTACGCATTATCGCTGCGACGGCCTGATCATCAGTTCCCCGACCGGTTCCACGGCCTATTCGCTGTCGGCGGGCGGGGCGGTGGTTTTTCCCACCGCGGATGTATTTGCGCTCACGCCGATTTGTCCGCACGCCCTGTCCAACCGTTCGCTGATCCTGCCACTGGCTTCCGTCATCCGCGTGCGGGCGACCCACCCGGTGCCCGCAACCATTTTGAGCGTGGACGGCCAGGTGGTTGCCGAGCTCGATGCGGGCGACGAGGTGACAATCCGTCGCAGCCGGCGCGCCGTTCGGCTGATCCATCTGGCGGACAGTTCCTTCCTGGAAACCCTGCGCCGCAAACTGCAATGGCGTGGCGCCTATGTCTGAAATGAGGAAGGAAGAATGCGGAATGAAGAATAAATTAAAATTCCCCTCCGAAAACTTCGCGACCGCGCCGTTTTTTCCTTCTGCGTTCCGCCTCCCGCCTTCTGCCTTCTGAATATGGTTCGTTTAAAGGACATAGCCCAATACGCCGGCGTCTCCGTGATGACCGTCTCAAAGGCGTTGCGCAATGAGCCGGACGTTTCCGCCGCGACCAAGGTGCGCATCAAACAACTGGCGCAGCAAATGGGTTACGTGCCCGACTCCACCGCGCAGGGTTTGCGCACCCGCACCACCAAGCTCTTCGGCCTGGTCATTCCCTCCATCACCAACCCCATTTACGCACGCATCGTTTTCGCCATCGAGGAACGCGCCCACGAACTCGGCTACGACATCCTGCTCGCCCACACGCATAACATCCCGGCCCGCGAGGAAACCTGCATCCGCCGGCTGATGTCGCGGCGCGTGGACGGATTTTTCATTTCACCGGTCTATCGTTTCGAGGCCGAGGCGCGGATTTATGTGGAATTGGCCGCGCGCAAGACTCCGACCATCCTGCTCGGTTCGCCCGCGCCGTTCTGCAAATTATTTCCCAGCGTGGAAACCGAGGAGCTCGCCGCCAGCGCCACGGCCACGGAGCATTTATTGAAACTCGGCCACAAACGCGTCGCCTATTTCGCCGGGCCACCCTCCACACCGTGGGCGCACGAGCGCTTTGAAGGCTACCGCCGGGCATTGCGTGAAGCGGGTCTGGACGTGGACGACCGGCTGGTGTTCCAGGCCGGCAGCACCATCGAGGACGGCACCAAGGCCACCCTGCAAATGCTCAACGAATCCTGCAATGCCACCGCGGTGCAGGCCGTCAATGACCTCGTCGCGATTGGTTGCGCCGAAACGCTGCTCTCCCAGGGCGTGCGGATTCCCGAGGATATTTCCGTTGTCGGCTTTGGCAACGTGATGACCGCGGAATATTTCCGCGTGCCGCTGACCACCATCCGCCAGCCCAAGTTCCGGCTGGCCATGGCGGCAATGGACATGATGATCAATTTGCTCCGCGGTCAGCCCGTGGAAAGCAAACGTTTGTCCGCCGAGCTGATTGAACGCAAAAGCACGGCGCCGGCGAACCATGTCGCCCCTGCCGCGCCAAAGAGCCACGCCTGAGCGCGTCAGACCAGTGGCAGCGGTTCGAATTGACGACCGAGAATCGGTGCGCTTTTGGTTTTGAGCCAGCTTTCCAGCACGCCGGCGTAGATACTGCGAAAGTCCACCGTGTATTTGACATCGCCCTCAAACAAATCCTGCGGCGCCAGGCTCGGATAACGTCCCAGCAACCCGGCTCTGACCCGATTGCCGATGACGAAGAGCGGCGCGGCTGCGCCATGATCGGTGCCACCATTGGCGTTTTCCGCCACGCGCCGGCCGAATTCACTGAACGTCATCAGCAGCACGCGCTGCAAATTGCCCTGCGCCTTCAGATCACCCACGAACGCGTTGACGGCGTCGCCCAGTTCCTTGAGCAACCGGTCCTGTGTCCCGGCCTGGTTGACGTGCGTGTCATAACCGCCCTGGGAAACGTAGTAAACACGGGTGGGGAGACCGCCGGCAATGAGTTGAGCGATCAATTTGAGGTTGTTGCCGAGCTGCGTCGCGGGATAAGCCGTCTGGTTTTTCACGCGCGCGACGATGGCACGGATCTGGTCGGAACTGACCTGCGCGTCGAGCGCGGTGCGTTCAATGAAATGCAGCACGGAACCGCCGGGTTGGGGCATGCCGGCGGCCAGCGCGCCGATGCTGCCGCCGGAATTTTCATCGGGCGCGACGTCCGGGATTTCATTCATTTTCTCGTAGGATTCCTCCAATAAATCCACCTGGCCGGGTTTGAAACGGCCCGGCGACATAAACCGATAGCTTTGCGGGTTGGCGAGGCTGATGCCGGTGGGTGTTTTGGCAAAAAACGCTTGCGGCGTCTGGCCGCCGATGTCCACTCCCACCGTCGGATCGCAACCGGCACAGGCGTTGTCAAAATAACGTCCAAGCCAACCGTATTGTTCCACCTTGTCCGAGTCGCTGGCGGTCTGCCAGATCTCCGTCGAACGGAAATGCGAGCGGTTGGGATTGGGATAGCCAACCCCCTGGACCACGGCCAGGTGCCCGGCATCATAAAGGTTTTTGAATCCCGTCAGCGCGTTGTGAAACCCGATTTCGCCGTTCACATCCAAAACCTGCTGCGCGGTGAGGCCGAGTTTCGGACGCGCGTTACGGTAATAATCGTTGGTGTACGGCACGACCGTGTTGATGCCGTCATTGCCACCGGCCATTTGCAGCACCACCAGAATCGTGGCGTCCTTGCCGGTGGCAATTTGCGTGGCGGCCCCGGCCGCTTCGCTGTGCAATGCGGCGAAGGTGTCGGCGAGAAACGCCGGGACCGTCCAGCTCAGCGCGCTGCCCAATACCGTGGTGCGCAAAAACTTTCGGCGCGTTTGGAGTGTGATTTCATTTTTCATAGCCTTGGGCGTGACATGTGACATGTGACAAGAACATGCCCACGCTGGCGCGACTGCAAAGTCCTGTCACCTGTCACGTTTTGTTTCATGTCACTTGATACTCGGGCGTGCACATCACCAGCCGGATGGCCGCGCGGATGTCGCCCTGGTTCAATTTGCCCCGCGCGTTGAGAAAGTCGTCCAATGCCCTGGCCTGATCGTCTTTGAGCGCCGATTGCAGCAACCGGTGTTGCAACGCGGCCACCAGCCGTTCCTTGTCGGTGCGTTCATCCGGTGAAAGAATTCGCTCCACGTCAACGCCGCCGACGTGGATCCGTTTGATGTTTTGTCCCGACGGGCCGGCAGCCATCTGGTTCATCGGCTGCATGGCCTCCAAACGTGCCTGGGGAATATCCGCGCCTTGCACCAGCAGCACCGCGGTATTGTAGCGGTCCAGCAACGTGGTGGTGGTGATCCAGGAGATGCCGCCGTCCCAGCCTTTCACGTTGGGCGGCGCGAACAAATCCTGCCCCAGCCGGCGCGTGATGCCCTCACAGATTTGCGCCGGTGGCAGATCGCATTCCAGAACGCGCGCGGTGCCGACGAGCCATTGCACCGGGCTTTTGACCTGGTTCCGAATAACAGCGGGGTCATAAAATTCCTCGCTGCGGAACATAATGCGCAGCAACGGCTTGAAATTATTTCCGTTCGCCCGAAAAACAGCCGCCAGCGCCTCGTTCAACTCGTCGGTCGGCGGCTCTCCGGCAAAAAAGTTCCACAGTTTGGCCGTGATAAACCGCCCCGCCGCCGGTTGCGCCACAATTTGGGCGATGACATCGTCGCCGTTGAGATTGCCGGTGAGTCCCAGAAATGTCTTGCTGCCATTGTCGTGGAAAAACGGGCGATAGACATATTCCTCCGTCAACGGATCCAGCGACCAACCCGTCAGCGCACGCGCCCCCTCGGTCACGTCCAGCTCGGTGTAATTGCCGATGCCGAGTGAAAACAGTTCCATGACCTCGCGGGCAAAATTCTCGTTCGCGTGCGGACGGCGGCTCTGCGCCTGGTCGAGCCAGATGAGCATTGCCGGGTCCTTCCCGACGAACGTAAGCAACTCCTGCCAGTTGCCGGTGGCCAGCCGGCGGAACAGCTCGTTCTGCCGCCACATGTAGTATGAGTTTTGGACCTTGACGAAGCTGGTGGCAAAATGTCCGTGCCAGAACAGCACCATTTTCTCCTGAAACGGCCGCGGCCCCTTGGCCATGCGGTTCAGCCACCAGCCGCGCAACTCAAGCATCTGCCGCTGCGCGGTCTGCCGGCGCTCCTGCTGGAGTTCTTTCTTCCGCTCCGGTGTTGCATTCTTGACGGCCTCGCGGAATTGACGATTGCCTTCCGGGTCCGGCTGGGCCCAATCCGGGGCGGGCGTCGGGTCGGCATACTGTTCGTAATCCAGCAGGGTGGAAAGGGCGCCATCCGGGCCCAGATCGGCCAGCTTTTCAATGACGGCCGGCGGGCCGCCGAAACCTGCCCGGTTCAACAGATGCCCCGCCGTGTCATAATCCCAGCGGGCTGCTGGAAATGCCTTTAGCATACTTTCTTAGAGACGTAAGTTGGACTAAAAATGTTTCAAAGCGATGCAATTTTTGTGCCCAGGGGAATTGTCGCCAGCCGGGTATGGCGTGCCCCGGTTGGCGACAATTCGCTCCGGATAAGTCCAATTTCCGGCGCGGGCCATCCGCCGAACATCCGGTCGTTCATCGCTGCGGCCTGGCCGGTTAAGGCTTTGAGGTGCCAATGGCCAAATTGTTTGAACCGCCCCAAAGTCACGTGCCCGGCAAAACGTTCGCTCTCCCGCTCCGTGATGAACGGCTGGACCGCGGCTTCAATTTTCCCCTGCAAATCCTCCAACTTTCCTACGCCGTCGTGGATGCCAATCCAAATGACACGCGGCGCGCGGGCATTTGGGAAAAAGCCGACGCCCTGGGCGTGCAAATACAATGGCGCGGCGCCGGAGCAGGCCGTCCGAAGGGATTCCTGCAAGCCGGCCACGTGATCGGACGAAACGCCGCCGAGAAACCGGAGCGTGAGGTGAAACTGTTCCGGTTTGGTCCAGCGAACCGCGCCCCGCGGCGCCAACGGTTGCAATTGGCGTTGCACGCGAAGGATTTCCTCCCGCACCGCGGCCGGAACCGGAATCGCCACGAACAGCCGGAATTGTTCAACTGAACCTTTCTCTGCCACAGGTTGAAAATACTCGAAACCTGGGATTGACGCCTTGTTTTTTATTCGACACTCATGCTTCAACTTTCAACACTCAGCCGATGAATTTGCCTGCCGATTATCACATGCACACACCGCTTTGCCGCCACGCGCGCGGTGAACCGGAGGAATATGCCAAACGCGCGCTGGCCCTCGGATTCAAGGAAATCGGCTTTTCCGACCATGCCCCCATGCCGCAGGACGATTTCGACAACTGGCGGATGAACGCCGGCCAACTGGACGAATACGTCGCCAAAGTCCGCAGGGTGCAGAAGGATTTTCCACAACTGACCATCCGGCTCGCACTCGAAGTGGATTATTTACCGGGTTATGAAGACTGGATTCGCAGCCTCGCTGCCCGGCATCCGTGGGATTATTTCATCGGCTCGGTCCATTACGTCTCGGATTCATGGGCCATTGATGACCCGCAGAAATTGTCCGAGTGGAAACGCCGCGAGGCCGGGGAAGTGTGGACGGTTTATTTCGAGCGATTGACGAAAGCGGCTGAAACCGGCTTCTTTGAAATCATCGGCCATGCCGATTTGCCGAAGAAATTCGGGCACCGCTCCCCGCCAAATTGCGCGCCGCTGTACCGGAAATTTCTGGCTGCCGCCAAAAAGCACGATTGCGCCGTTGAACTCAACACCGCCGGTTTGCGGAAGGATTGTCGGGAAATTTATCCGAGCCGGGAAATCCTCCAACTCGCGTTTCAAACCGGCGTGCCCATCACGTTCGGCTCCGACGCCCATTCGCCGGAGGAGGTGGGAATGAATTTTGCCGAAGCCGTCCAACTGGCGCGCGAAGTCGGTTACCGGGAAAGCCGCCGGGTTGTTCAACGACGGAAACAGACGGTGCCGTTTTGAATTAATGGCCGTGGAAATGAATCAAAGCTCCAACCGCCGTCTGATTTGTCTCTTGCTGGTATTGGTCACGCTGGCGCTGTACCTGCCGGCGACGTACCACGCCTTCACAAACCTCGATGACGACCAATACGTCACCGCCAACCCGCACGTGAAGGCGGGGCTGACCTGGCGCGGCGTGGCCTGGGCGTTTCGCAGCGGCTATGCGGACAACTGGCATCCGTTGACGTGGATTTCGCACATGTTGGACTGCCAGTTGTACGGCTTAAACCCGGCGGGGCACCATTTCACCAGCGTTCTGTTGCACATCGCCAACGCCGTGCTCCTCTTTCTGTTCCTGAACCGGACGACGGGAACGACCTGGCGCAGTGGATTCGTGGCGGCGTTGTTTGCCTGGCACCCGTTGCACGTCGAATCGGTGGCCTGGGTGGCCGAGCGCAAGGACATGTTGAGTGCGTTCTTCTGGCTGCTGACGCTGATGGCTTACGCGCGATTTGTCGAAGAGTCCAAAGTGGAAAGCCCGAAGTCCAAAATCTTTTTCGCCGCCACGCTGTTGATGTTCGCGTGCGGTTTAATGTCCAAACCGATGGTGGTAACGCTGCCGTTTGTCCTGCTGTTGCTGGATTTCTGGCCGTTTCAGCGGATTTCAAATTTCCAACTGCAGGGTTCAAATCTCCGGCTGCTGGCGGAAAAAATCCCATTCTTTGCGTTGTCGCTGGCGGCCAGCATCATCACCTTCCTGGCGCAACAGGCTGCCGGCGCTGTATCATCGCTGGAGACGGTTCCGCTCCCGGCGCGCCTTGCCAACGCGCTGCTTTCGTACCTCCGTTATGTGCTCAAGACCTTTTGGCCCTCGGACCTGGCGGTGCTTTATCCGCTGCAAACCCATTCGCCGCCGTTGCTGATCCTCGTTTCCACACTGTTGATTCTGGCTTGCTCGGTTTTAGTGGTGTGGCTCGCGCGGCGGCACCCGTATTTGTTCGTGGGCTGGTTCTGGTACTTGGGCACGCTGGTGCCCGTTATCGGTCTTGTCCAAGTCGGGCGGCAATCCATGGCAGATCGTTACATGTACCTTCCGAGCATCGGCTTGTTCATCGTCGTCGTCTGGAGTTTCTGGCTGCTTTTGACAAAATGGCCGGCGAGCCGATGGTTTGCCTTCGGCGCGGGCCTCGCCGCGCTGGCCGGTTGTCTGGCGGTGAGCTGGACGCAATTGAAGTACTGGCAAAACAGCATGACGCTCTTTGTCCACGCCGGCGCCGTCACGTCCGACAATTACGTTGCCTACAGCCACATCGGCGAAACGTTTGAGGAAATGGGGCAATTTGACCAGGCCGTCGCGTTTCAGGAACAGTCGGCGCGAATCAATCCCCGTTACGCCCAGGGACAATCGGAATTGGGCGCGGCGCTGGCGGATGAAGGCAGGCTGCCCGAAGCACTGGAATGTTTTCGTAACGCCGTCCAGCTACAGCCAGACAACGCCATTTTGCACTACAACCTCGGCACGGCGCTCTTTGACAGTGGCGAGCCGGACGCCGCCGCCGCGCAATTCGCGAAAGCGTTGCAATTATTTCCGGACCTGGCCCAGGCTCACCGCAGTCTCGGCCTGGTTTTGCTAAAACAAGGCAAAGCGGCCGCCGCGCGGCAGCAGTTTTCTGAGGCGGTCAAATCAGATCCAGGTGACGCGGAGGCTCGCTTTGACTATGGCCTGACGTTGCTGGACGAAAATCAGCCGGCGGCCGCGGCGGTTCAATTTTACCGGCAGATTGCGCTGACGCCTTACCAGCCGGCGGCGCATTATCGCCTCGCGCAGGCTTTGTTCCGCCAATACAAATCCAGTGAGGCGATTGCGGAATTCTGGCAAGCCTTGCGCCTGGCGCCGAACTCAGCGGATGCCCTCAACGAGCTGGCCTGGATTCTCGCGACTGATCCGGATCCCAAGCTCCGTTCCGGCACGGTGGCGGTTCGTCTCGCCGAGCGCGCCTGCGATTTGACCCGGCGCCGGGACGCTGCCACGCTCACCACGCTGGGCGCCGCCTATGCCGAAGCCGGGCGTTTCCCGGAAGCGATTGCCGCCGCGCTAAAGGCGCGCGACTTGGCGTCCGCCGACGGTGAGAAAGAGCTGGCGGACCGTAACGACGGGCTTCTCAAACTCTATCAATCCGAACGTCCGTACCGGCAGCCGATGTGAATTTCCAATCCGAAGCTCTGGACTTTGGAGCGTAATTTGAAAAACTCTCCGCCATGAAACAATCCATTGTGACCCTGGACATGGAAGGTGTGCTGACGCCGGAAATCTGGATTGCCGTCGCCGAGAAGACAAAAATCCCGGAACTGCGCCGCACCACGCGCGACGAGCCGGATTACGACAAACTCATGCGCGACCGCCTGGCGATTCTGGACAAACACGGTTTGAAATTGTCCGATATCCAAGGTGTCATCGGCACACTGCGGCCACTGCCGGGCGCCAAGGAGTTTCTGGACGAACTGCGCTCGCTCGTGCAGGTCATCATTTTGTCGGATACTTTCGAGCAATTTGCCTCTCCCCTGCTCCGCCAGCTCGGCTGGCCGACGTTGCTGTGCCACCGGCTCGTCGTCGAGAACGACCATATCGTGAATTACCAGTTGCGCATTCGGGAACAAAAGCGCGAGGCTGTGGCCGCCTTCAAGCGGCTCAATTACCACGTCATTTCCGCCGGCGACTCCTATAACGACACCGCCATGTTGCTGAAAGCGAACGCCGGCTTTCTCATTCACGCGCCGGGAAATGTGAAGCAGCAATTCCCGCAGTTCAAAGCCGTCGAATCGCTCCCCGATCTGCTGCAACTCATCAAGACGGAAATAAAGTAACCGCGGATTAAGCGGCTTAGAAAGTCCACGGATTAGAATCCGCGTAATCCGCGGTTTAATCCTCGGCTTTGAAGGCGCGCGAAATCAAATCGCGCACGGCTTTTGGGGGTTCCTTGCCTTCGTAGAGCAGCGCATGAACTTCGTCAATGATCGGCGTCGGCACGTTCTTTTGCCGTGCGAGCCGGTGCGCCGACCGCGCCGTGGGATAACCTTCAGCCAATTTTGGATGCGACGCCTGGATTTTTTCCATCGTCTCGCCGCGACCGAGCCGTTCGCCCAAATCGCGATTGCGGCTTTGCTTTGAGAAACAGGTCAGCATGAGATCTCCCAGACCGCTCAGACCGGAGAAGGTTTCCGACTGGGCGCCACACGCCACACCGAGCCGGCGCATTTCCGACAAGGCCCGCGTCACCAGGCCGGCCTTGGTATTGTCACCGTAACCAAGACCGTCGCTCACACCGGCCGCAATCGCGATAATGTTCTTCAGCGCGCCACCGTATTCCACACCCAGGATGTCGGTGCTCCGGTAGATGCGAAATTCCGGACGATGAAAAAGTCCCTGCGCCGTGCGCGCGATGCCGTCGCTTTCGCTGGCACAAACCACCGTGGTCGGAATGCCCAACGCCACTTCGCGGGCGAAACTGGGACCGGAAAGCGCGGCGACACGATTGGCGGAGGCATATTCGCGCAAAATCCGGCTCATGGTTTCGCCGGTCTCAAACTCGATACCCTTGGTCACGCTGACAAAAATCCCCGGGTGCCCTTTCAATTTTGCCGCCACCAGCCGGAATGATTGTGACGGAATGGCCAGAACGAGGCACTCGGCGCCGCCAACGGCTTTTTGAAAATCCTCCTCAATTCTCCAGTCGGTCGGCAGTTTCACGCCGGGCAAATAACGCTCGCTGTGTCCGCGCCGGAGCTCCGCCAGCGTTTCGGCGTTGATGTCCCAAAGCGCCACCGCGTTGCCGTTTTCGTGCAGCACCTTGGCCAGCGCGGTTCCCCACGCGCCGGCGCCGAGGACGGTGATTCTCATGTCGTTTCCTTTTTTTTGAATTGCAGCCGGTTTTCGGTTCCGGCAACGAGGCGTTGAAGGTTGCCCTTGTGTTTGTAAACGGCCATCACGCCGAGGGCCGTCGTAACCATGCCGAGCAACAAATTATGCGGCGGCAGAATCCAGACTGCGGCCACCAGCGCCCCGGCCGCCGCCATGGAACCGACCGATACGTACCGGGTCACCAGCAACGCCACGATAAAGACCACCAACGCAATCAACGCCGCCCACGGCGCGAGCGCCAGATAAACGCCGGCGCTGGTGGCGATGCCTTTGCCGCCTTTGAACTTGAGCCAGCAGGTGTAATTGTGGCCGAGCACGGCGAAAATTCCGGCAACCACATAAAAACGGATCTGGAGTTCAAATGGCTCGTCCTGAAAATGACGGAAAAACCCGTAAAAATGAGGGGCCAGCCAGTTGAAGATCAACGGAGGAAGAAACGCACAGGCGGCATAACCCTTCAACGCATCCATCAGCAACACAAAAATTCCAGCCGGTTTGCCCAGCGCACGCATGGCGTTGGTCGCGCCGATGTTGCCGCTGCCGACGGTGCGGATGTCAATGCCCCTGGCCCGCGCCGCCAGATAGCCGGTCGGAATCGAGCCGAGCAAATACGCCACCACCGCGACGATGACATAACCCAGAATTGGCACGACGATATTTAACGGTTGAACGTTAGAAGTTGAAAGTTGAAAGTTGACTTGGAGGGAAGCGCTTTGTCGCTTCCCTGAATTTGGGAACTGACGAAACAGTGCGCTCCGCCACCGCTTTTAGTGACGAGCTCCATGTGAGATTTCTGATTTCAGTTTTTGGTGTTCAATGGCAAACTCGGCGCGTGGCAACCGCAACCCCTAAAATCCGGGTGGCCGTTCTGGGCGTCGGCTCCCTCGGACAAAATCATGCCCGCATCTACGCGGAACTCGCCGGCACCGGACAGGTGGAGTTCGCCGGCCTTTTTGACACCAACGCCGACACGGCGCGCAAAATCGCCGCCAAACATGGTGCGCACATTTTCAATTCCATCGCCGAGGCTGCGGCGAATGCCGACGCGTTGAACATTGCCACACCCACCAGCACGCATTTCGATCTTGCCAAACAACTGCTCGCGCAAGGCAAACATCTTCTCGTCGAGAAACCGATGACCGACGACACCGCGCAGGCCGCCGAGCTGATTCAGATTGCGCAGAAAAATAATTGCGTTCTCCAAGTCGGGCATGTCGAGCGATTCAATCCCGTTTTCAAATTTCTCCAGACTGCCGCGCCCGAGCCGCGCTTCATCGAGTGCCACCGGCTGTCGCCCTACCCGGCCCGCTCGACCGACATTGGCGCCGTGCTGGATTTGATGATTCACGACCTGGACGTGGTGCTCGCGTTCGTGAAATCGCCGGTGACGGGCGTGGACGCCGTGGGCATTCCCGTGTTGAGCAAGTCCGAGGACATCGCCAATGCGCGGCTGCGCTTCGCCAACGGCTGCGTCGCCAACCTCACTGTCAGCCGCGTCAGTCCGGAGCGGATGCGGAAAATCCGTGTGTTCAGTGGTCCGATCCAACCGTGCTATATCTCGCTGGATTACCGCGCGCAGGAAGGTTTCATTTACCGCATCGCCCGCCAGGATGAGTGGGTAAGTTCCAAGTTGAGAAAGCTTTTTGCCCTTGCTGATAGCAGCGTGACGGTTGTCAGCGAATTTGCCGGCAAGAAAGTGGTGCGCGAGCCGGTGCCGATTGCGAAGGATGAACCTCTCAAGCTCGAATTGCAGGATTTTGTGAACTGTGTCCGCGAGAGACAAACGCCGGTCGTCAGCGGTGAATCCGCCAAACGCGCGCTGGACCTGGCCTTTGAAATCACCAGGCAGGTCCGGCAAAGCAAATGAACCTTGCCGCCCAAGAAGCCGAGACAAAACCGGTAAGCTGGGGCAAATCGTTTTTGTGGCTGGCACTTGCCGTCGCCTGTTTCAATGCGGCCTACAGTTCGATCCAATTTCCCGCACTTGGTTGGTTCATCCTCGGCTACGCTTATTCCCTGGTTCGACTCACCGACCAGCCGACCGTTCGTCGGGCGTTTTACTTCGGATTGGGAACCGGATTTCTTTGCGCTGCGTCGCAATTATTTTTCTTTTGGAACATCTTTGGCGCGACAGCAATTGTCCTCTGGCTTGTTCTCGCGTTTTGGATTGGCCTGTTCACCGCCATTTCCTGCGGTTGCATCCGGCGCTGGGGAAAAAGCAAGGCGGTATGGTTGATTCCCTTCATCTGGACCGGCTTGGAATATTTCCGCAGCGAACTTTATTATTTCAAGTTCTCGTGGCTGAATGTCGGATACGCCTTCCCGGACCTCCCATTCGTTCCGGCGGGTGTTTGGGGAATGTACTCAATCGGTTTTTGGGTCTTTGCCGCCGCCGCGATCTTCGGCCTCAGGGATTCTGTAAAGAAAAGCCGGACAACGTTGTTTGGGATCGGCCTGGTGCTGCTCATTCCTGCGTCCGGGTTTTTAATTTCAATGGCCGGAATTGGACACGAGCCTGTCTCTCCCCCGTTAAGGTTGGTTGGGGCACAATTGGAATTCCCCCCGCAGGGCGCCCTCCCAGTGGTGCTTGACAAAGCCTTGCAACAAAACCCGGACGCGCCAATTTTTGTCTTGAGTGAATATACGCTGGATGGGCCGGTACCGGATTCATTGAAGAACTGGTGCCGCGCACATTCCCGATACCTGGTGGTTGGCGGCGAAGATCCGGTGCGGAATGATAACTACTACGACACCGCCTTCGTGGTCGGCACAAACGGCGAAGTGGTTTTCAAACAGGCCAAGCGCGTGCCAATCCAATTTTTCAAAGATGGTCTGCCGGCACGAACCCAGGAGGTCTGGGATTCACCGTGGGGGAAAATTGGCTTTTGCATCTGTTACGATTTGAGCTATACCCGTGTCACGGACCGACTGGTGAAAGAAGGAGCGCAATTACTCATCATCCCGACAATGGATGTCGAAGAATGGGGCAGGCATGAACATGAATTGCATTCCCGGGTCGCGCCCGTGCGCGCGGCGGAATATGGCATCCCCATTTTTCGCGTCGCCAGTTCCGGCATTTCGCAAGCCGTTGACGGATATGGCAACGTCATAGCCCGAACTTCCATTCCCGGAATTGGCGAAATTCTTTCCGCACAACTGCGCCTGCCACTGCGCGGTTCTTTTCCCCCGGATAGATTCCTTGCGCCGTTTTGCGTCGTCCTTGCTGGCGTCGTCCTGATGATTTTGCTATTTCGGACCTGGAAAAACCGGCGGATAAAATCAACGAATTGAGCAATTGGTGAAACCCGAAACCTTCATGCTCATTGCCGGCGAGGCGAGCGGCGACCTGCTCGCCGCGGAACTGGTTTCGGCTTTGCGTCCGCAATGCTCCATTCTCAACCCTCCCTCTTCACCCCGGTTTTTCGGCGCGGGCGGGACGAAGATGGCCGCCGCCGGTGTGGAACTGGCGTTTGACCTGACGAAACTCTCGGTTGTCGGCTTTAGCGATGTGCTCAAAAACTATTTCAAGTTCCGGCGATCCTTCAACCAACTGTTTGCACAGGCCATCGAACGCAAACCGGACGCCATCATCGGCGTGGATTTCGGCGGGTTCAACCTGCGTTTCGGCCACGCCATCAAGCAATACACCCGCGAAAATCCCTTTTCCAAATGGAACCCGAAAATCGTCCAATTCGTTTCGCCGCAGGTTTGGGCATCGCGTCCGCGCCGCGCGAAGCTGCTGGAGGCGGATTATGATTTGCTCCTGAGTATTTTCCCGTTTGAGAAAGACTGGTACGCCCAGCGCACGCCGAAGTTGCGCGTGGAATTCGTCGGACACCCGATGGTGGAACGCTTCGCGAAGGCTGAAGGCCGAAGGCCGCCGGCCGAAAGTTTGGCGGATGCGCCGACCATCTTGCTTTTGCCCGGCAGCCGGACGAGTGAACTGAAACGGCATCTGCCGGTCATGCTCGATGCGCTGGAATTGATCCAGCGAAAGCTGCCGACGAGCCGTGCCCGAATGGTTCTGCCAAATCCGGCATTGAAGAAACTCGCAGACAAACTGTCTGCGCCTCCGCCCGACGTCGAAATTCAGGTGGGCAACCTGCCTGAATTCCTTGCGCAAACGGACATCGCCATCGCTTCGACGGGCACGGTGACGATGGAATGCGCGTTTTTCGGCGTGCCGGCGGTGACGCTCTACCAAACGTCCTGGTTCAATTTCGAAATTGCCAAACGCATCGTCACCGTAAAATGGGCGGCAATGCCGAATATTCTGGCCAACGAAGAGGTTTATCCCGAATTCATCCAAAGCGCCGCCACGCCGGAAAACATTGCCGAGGCCGCCCTGGCCCTCCTGGAAAACGCCTCGCGCCGGCAGAAAATCAAATCGCAGCTCGCTGCAATTGTTTCTTTGCTGGGCAGTTCGGGCGCCAGTGAACGCGCGGCCACGGCAATTTTGAGTTTATTCAAATGAACATGTCGCGCGCAGGACGAGAAGCGGACGAAGTTGGACAGAAAACTCAAGTCCTTCGTGAACTTCGCAGCCGGCGCGCGGAAATATTCCTGATTTCCTGCTTTCCTTATTTGCCACGGGTTTTAACTTTTCGTCATGGAATCGCTGCACGCACCGTGGCGGATTGAATATATCCTTGCGCCCAAACCGCAGTTGGACGCCAGCTTGTTTACGCGCATTGCGCAATCCAGCGAAGACGAGGCCAATTACGTGCTCGTCCGTGAACGCACCTGTTTCGCGCTGCTGAACCGTTATCCGTACGTCGGCGGGCATCTGATGACGGTGCCGTACAAGGAAGTCGCGGACTTGAACGGCCTGACGGAAGACGAACTTGCCGATTTGTGGAAGCTGACGCGGCGGTGCGTCAATGCGTTGACGCAACTGATGAAACCGGACGGATTCAACATTGGCATCAACCTCGGCAAGATCGCCGGCGCCGGAGTCGCGGAACATCTGCATGTCCACGTCGTTCCCCGCTGGAACGGCGACACCAACTTCATGCCGGTGCTGGCCAACACCACCGTTCTGCCCCAGGCCTTGAGCGAGCTGTCCGCGAAACTGCGCGCCGAACTGGGAAAATGATTTTCAGCCGCAGATGGACACAGAAAGGCACAGATTAATTCAAAAAGCCATTTGTGTTTCATCTATGAGAATCCGTGGCTAAATTAATTCAATTGTGGCCACCGAAACCCTTCATTTTGAAAACGCGCGCTTTGCGCAGCAGCTCTTCAACAACGAACCGCGCAATCTGCAATCGCTCGAAACCGAACTCGGCGTCAAGGCCACGTCGCGCGAGGGCTGGATCAAACTCGAAGGCCAGGCCGATGCCCTGGAACGCGCCAAACACCTCTTTGTATCGCTCGAAACCCTGTTGAAAGCCGGCACGCCGGTCCGCAACCGCGAGTTCGCCCATGCCCTGAACGTGGTGAAACATGAAGGCGTGGAAATGCTCAAGGACCTGGTGAGCGACCGCGTGATGACGCACGACCGGAAACCCGGCGTCACCGCCAAAACCGTTGGTCAGAAAAAGTACCTCGAGGCGATCCGCAAACATGACGTGACATTCGGCGTCGGCCCGGCCGGCACCGGCAAGACGTATCTGGCCGTGGCGATGGCGCTCGCCGCGTTGCGTGATGGGAAAGTTTCCCGCATCATTCTCACCCGTCCGGCCGTGGAGGCCGGCGAGGCGCTCGGTTTCCTGCCAGGCGACCTTTACGAAAAAATCACGCCTTATCTGCGCCCGTTGCAGGACGCGTTGCACGACATGTTGCCCGCCGAGGAAATTCAGAAACACACCGAGCGGGGCACGATTGAAATCGCGCCGCTGGCCTACATGCGCGGCCGGACGCTCAACAACGCCTTCATCATTCTGGACGAGGCGCAGAATTCGACGACGGAGCAGATGTTGATGTTTCTCACGCGCCTCGGCCACGGCTCGCAGGCAGTCATCACCGGTGATGAAACGCAGATTGATTTGCCGCCGAACAAACATTCCGGCCTGTTGGAGGCACATCGCATTTTGAAAAACGTGGAAGGCATCGCCGTCGTCGAGTTCGGCAAACGCGACGTGGTTCGCCATCCGCTCGTGCAACGCATCATCACGGCCTACGAGGAGCATCGCGGCAACGCGTAGCTGTGACGGGCATGCATGTCGTTCTCGCCAATCGCCAGCGGACACGAAAGGTTGATCTGCGCCTGTGGAAGCGAATCACCGCCGCGCTGCTGACCGATATGAAAGTTGAAGATGCGGGGCTCGGCATTCATCTGGTCGCCGCGCCAGAAATAATCCGGCTCAACGAAAAATTTCTCGGGCACCAGGGTACGACGGATGTCATCACGTTTGACTACGCAGAATTCAGACGCCGGACATCGGATGTCAGACGTCGGCTTCATGGTGAAATTTTCATCTGCATGGACGAGGCGGTCTGGCAGGCCCGCAAGTTTCGCACGAGCTGGCAATCGGAGATCGTGCGTTATCTGGCCCACGGCGTTTTGCATTTAATCGGCTATGACGATGCGCATGCCGGCGAACGGCGGGAAATGAAGCGCGCCGAAAATCGTTTGCTGCGCCAAATTTCCCGGCGATTTTCGCTCGCGCAACTGGCGCGCCGGGCTAAACTTTGCGCGTGAAAAAGTCCTTGATGGCGCGCTGGCGCGCCAGTTTTTTAACCGGCCTCGCCGTTGTGCTGCCTGGCGTCATCACGCTGGCGGTGGTCAAATGGCTTTTCGGCACGGTTTCCAGCTTCACGGACGCGCTTCTTTTCTTCCTTCCGTACTGCCTCAGTCCCGGGGCGATTTATCAGGACGGCATTTCCGGTCCGATGTTCTGGCATTGGAGCCTGCTGGCGCTGCTCCTGTTCGTCGCCCTCGTGTCCGTGGTCGGGGTGCTGGCGCGGTATTATTTCGGCAAACGGCTGATTGCCTGGGCGGACAGCATAATGTTGCGGGTGCCGGTGTTGAACAAGATTTACGGCACCATCAAGCAGGTGGACGAGGCGTTCACCTCCGGCAAAAAAAGCTCGTTCAAGACCGTCGTGCTCGTCGAATACCCGCGTGAAGGAATTTATTCACTCGGTTTCCTGACAAGCGAGCAAACGGACGAAGCGCAGAAAAAGACGGGCAAAAAGTGCGTGTGCGTTTTCATTCCCATGACGCCCATTCCCACCGGCGGGTTTTTAATCATCGTGCCGGAGGAAAAAATCATCAAACTCGACATGTCCGTGGCGGACGGGCTCAAATACATCATCAGCCTCGGTGCGTTGGCCAACGAAGCCCCGCCGGCGGCGGAAATCTAATGATTCAGTCCGCCACCGGCTTGATTTTGCGCACCCGGCCGCTGACCGAAACCAGCCTCATCGTCCATTGGCTCACACCGGATTCCGGGCGCATCGCCACGGTCGCCAAAGGCGCGCGGCGGCCAAAATCACCGTTTCTGGGCAAGCTCGATTTATTTTACGTGGCGGATTTTTCATTCAGTCGCAGCCGGCGTTCGGATTTGCATATTCTTCGGGAAATTCGTTTGCGCGAGCTCCACGTCGCGCTGCGCCAAAACCTGGCAAGCCTGCATCAGGCAACCTATGCCACCGCCTTTGTCGAGGAGGCGACGGAAACCGAAACGCCCCTCCCCGCGGTTTACGATTTGATGCTTGAATTTCTGGGTCACCTCTGCGAACGGCCTGACGGGCCCCAGGCCGTTTTCAGGTTTGAATTGAAACTGCTTCAGGAGCTTGGTTTGAAACCCGATTGGGAAAGGAGCAGGCTTTCGCCCGGCGCCAGAAATATCTGCCGGGTCCTGGCACAGGGCGGTTGGCCCGCCTGCCTGCGGCTGAAATTGAGTCATGTCCAAATCGCCGAGTTACAGCAGTTTTTGCACGGTTTTTTGATTTTCCATCTGGGCCGCCTGCCGAAAGGGCGGGCGGAAGCGCTGGCACGCCAGGATTCAAAATGAAGCAAAAATTGGTTTGCGATATGCTACTAAGACAGGCCCGGAACCGATAAAATGATCAAGAACATTTTGAGAAGATTTTCCACGGTGCGAATGCAGCTGGTAGCCAGCGTCTTCGTCGCCATTGCGCCTGCGCTGGTGTTGACGTTTCTGGTCAATCAGAACTGGTTCTGGGAATTCGCGCCGCTCTGGTTAAGACGGTACGCTCTGGATGTGCCCTGGACCAGTTTTGCCGTTGGCTTGCTGGCACTGTTTGCCGCGTGGTTCGGCGGCGAACATTTCATCCTGCGCCAGGTGCGCGCCCTGTCCGACGCGGCCCAGCGTTTTGCCAGGGGCGACCTGAATGCCCGCACCGGCCTGGAACCCACAAAGGATGAATTCGGCCAGCTTGCCAGGGTTTTCGACAGCATGGCTGAATCACTGCAACAGCGCATGAACGAGCGCGAAAAGGCCGAAAAAATCCTGCTCAACCGAGCGCTCCAACAAACCGCCATCGCCGCCCTGGGGCAATTTGCGCTGACCGAAAACGACATGGTGCCTTTGCTGAATCAGGCCGGACTTCTCATTGCGCACACACTGGAACTGGAATACACCGACATTTGGGAGCGGCTGTCCGACGGCCAGTTGCTGTTGCAGGCGGGCGCAGGCTGGAAACGCGGCTGCGTGGGTGAAACCAAAGTCCCCGGCGATAATCAATCGCAAATCGGCCTGACCCTGAACTCCGGCGAAATGATTGTGGTTCCTGATTTCAAAAACGAGACGCAATTTGCCGTGCCGCCCATGTTCGCCGAGCATGGCATCGTCAGCGGCGTGACCGTGGCAATCCCGACCCGGGGGCGGCCTTTCGGCGTCATCGGGGCCCACGCCACCCGGCGCCGCAATTTCACTCCGGACGAGATGCAATTCCTGATGGCCGTGGCCACCGTGCTGGGCATGACGGTGGAACGAAGACGCGCAGAAGCCGAAACCGAAAAGGTCGCCTCCTTTGCCAAATTAAATCCGGCGGCGACCATGGAATTCAATGAAAACGGCGCGATCAGTTATTTCAACGAGGCGGCGCAACAACTCGCGCTGTCCGTCCGGAAAAAACACCCGCGCGACGTTCTGCCTCCCGAGATTAAGAACATCATTCGCGACTGCCTGACCACCTCGCGGAGCAAGGTGCGCCTGGAAACGGAGGTGAATGACCGCACTTTTTCATGGTTGTTTCATCCCGTGCTGCCCAGCCGCGTCGTACATTGTTACGTGGACGATATCACCGACCGCTTGAACCTCGAGGAGCAATTGCGACAATCGCAAAAAATGGAGTCCGTCGGCCAGTTGGCCGCCGGGGTAGCGCACGATTTCAACAACATGTTGACCATCATCCAGGGACATTCCAGCGCGCTGCTCGCCAAGCCGGCACTGCCTCCGGACGTGCTGGATCCGCTTCAGGCCGTTTATTTTGCCGCGGAGCGCGCCGCGGGCCTGACCCGCCAACTGTTGATGTTCAGTCGTAAAAACGTGATCCAACCCAACCTGCTGGATTTGCGCGAGATCGTCGGCAACATGTCCCGGATGTTGGAACGACTGTTGGGTGAGACCATTCAACTCGATTTTCGGCCACCGCGGGAACTGCCGGCCATTGAAGGCGACGTCGGCATGATCGAGCAGGTCATTATGAACCTTTCCGTCAATGCCCGCGATGCGATGCCGCAGGGCGGCAGGCTCGCGATCAGGGTTGACACCTTGACGATTGACAATGACTACGTGAAGTCACACGCCGACGCGCATGCGGGCCGGTTCGTTCGTTTGCGTGTTACGGACACGGGCATTGGCATGGACGCCGTCACCTTGCATCGCATCTTCGAACCGTTTTTTACCACCAAGGATGTCGGCAAGGGCACCGGGCTTGGCCTCGCGACTGTTTACGGCATCGTCAAACAACATGAGGGCTGGGTAGAGGTAAACAGTGAACCCAACAAGGGCGCGACGTTCGACGTGTTTTTTCCTGCGAGCGAAAAAAATCTCGCGCCCAGAAAGGAAACACCCGTCCTGCCGGAATCCGCGCCGGGCGGCGGAACCGAAGCCATTCTCATCGTCGAGGACGAACCCATTCTGCGGGAAATGGCCCGCGACATTCTTTCCGGATACGGTTACCATGTTTTTGAAGCGTCCTCCGGCAGGGAAGCGCTGGGCACCTGGCAGCAGAAAGCAGACGAAATTAATCTGCTATTGACGGACATGGTCATGCCGGACGGGATTTCCGGCGCGGAGCTTGCCCGGCAGTTGCTCGCCCACCATCCCCGCCTGAAAATTATTTTCACCAGCGGGTACACGGCCAATGAAGTGAACACCCAACTCCTGGTGAAAATGAAGGCGCGGTATCTGCAAAAGCCCTACACTCAGGCGGATCTCGCCAAAACCGTCCGCGAATGCCTTGACCGAACCGACGACGACACCGCCGCCGTGGTCGTGCCACTCTGACATTGCATGGGGGCGACTGTGTCAGGCGATGTTGTGGTTGCCATTGTCAGCGACATCCACTACGCCGGCGCCGCCGAACGCGCCCGGGGCGGAGATTATGAACTGCGGGCCATCGCCAATCCCCTTCTCCGTGCGTTCGCTCATATTTACCGGCACGTGGTCTGGATGCGCCATCCCCTCGACCAGGCGCCGCAATTGGACCGTTTCCTCGCTGAAGTCGGACCGGTGGATTACGTCGTGGCCAACGGTGATTACTCCTGTGACACCGGTTTTGTGGGCGTGAGCGATGCCGCGGCAGGCCAAAGCGCGCAGGAATGCCTGGGCAAATTACGCGCAAAATTCGGCAACCGCGTGCGATTGACCGTCGGCGACCATGAACTGGGTAAAAAGGCATTATTCGGCAGCGGCGAAATGCGCCTGGCGAGCTGGCGTACCGCGACCGAAAACCTCGGTTTGCCGCCGTTCTGGCAGCTTGCCATCGGCCGCTACACGCTCATGGGAGTGACCTCATCCCTGATTGCTCTCCCTGTCCATCAACCGGATACACTGCCCGCTGAATGGCCGGAGTGGCGGCAGTTGCGGGAGGCGCACCTCGCTGAAATCCGCGCCGCCTTTGACGCGCTGCCCTCAAATCAACGGGTGATTTTATTCTGCCACGATCCGACGGCACTGCCATTTCTCTGGCGTGAAGAAATCGTTCGCCACCGGTTGTCGCAAATCGAACAAACCATCATCGGGCACCTGCATACCCAACTGATTTTGTGGAAAAGCCGGCTGTTGTGCGGCATCCCGCCCATTCGTTTTTTGGGGCATAACGTCCACCGCATGACCCTGGCCCTTCATGAGGCTCATCTCTGGCGGCCTTTCCACGTGCGGCTCTGCCCCGCTCTTTCCGGGATCGAACTGCTGAACGACGGCGGCTATTTCACGATGCACATTGATCCGGCAGCCGGCCATCGGTCACGGTTCATCTTCAATCCGTTGCCGAGGTAAAACAGCTTTTCCGGCAACGGCCGACGCATGTCGGCGCTCCCTTTGGAATTGGCCGGAAATCAGAGCGGGCTGACGTCCGCGGCTATGACGCCGAAATCAATTCCATCACCGCGTCCACGGCGGCGTCGGCTTTGACGGGTTGCACTGCACCGCCGCGCGGTTTGATTTCCACTTCGCCTTTCGCCAGCGATTTCTCGCCGATGCCCAGACGAATCGGAAAGCCAACCAGATCGGCATCTTTGAATTTTACGCCCGGGCGTTCGTCGCGGTTATCCAGAATCACGTCCACCCCGCGCGTGATCAGTCCGGCATAAAATTTCTCAGCCAGCTTCATCTCTTCGCTGTTCGGGTCCACGTTCAACGGCGTGATGCAAACCCGGTACGGCGCGACGCTCAACGGCCAGAGGATGCCGTCCTTGTCGTTGCATTGTTCGATGACCGCCTGCAGGGTGCGTGTCACGCCAATGCCGTAACACCCCATCACGGCGAGTTTGCGCGCGCCGGATTCATCCAGATATTCCGCGTTGAACTTCTCGCTGTATTTCGTGCCGAGCTTGAAAACGTGGCCGACTTCAATCGCCCGACGAATTTTCAATGGCTTTCCGCATTTGCCGCACGGTTCGCCGGCGGCGACGGTCCGCAAATCGCACCACTCGGTTACCTGGATATCACGTTCGATGGAAACGTTTCTCAGATGGAATCCGTCTTCATTGGCGCCGGTGGTCATGTCGTTAGCACCACGGAGACGCTCGTCAGCAAAAATCTTCAGTTCCTCAAGATGAGCGTTTCGACGCACTTCCAAAAGCAGTTCTCTTTCCGCAGAAGACCATGGCTCGAATTGCAGATAAATCGCTCCCAGACTTCCAGGTTTCGCGCCGAGGATAATTTTACACTCGTCCGGCTTCGCGGGCTTTACTTGTGTCGCGCCGGTCTTGGCCATGAGCTTGGTTTCATTCAACTGGTCATCGCCCCGAATCAAAACGATGACCGGTTTGCCGTCAGCGATGTAAACCAGCGTCTTCATCTGGCGGTTGGCAGGAACTTTGTAAGGCTCCTTGCTCAGACCCTCAATCGTCACGACCCCGGGCGTGGCAAACTTTTCGACAGCCGGGCCAACTTCGCACGCGGCGGTTTTGGGAATGCCGCTGGTGGCTTTCTCAATGTTCGCGGCATAGCCGCAGGCTTCGCAGAACACGACCTCGTTCTCGCCGGTTTCGGCCGGAACCATGAATTCATGCGAGAATTTGCCGCCAATGACGCCGGTATCGGCCTCGACCGGAAAGGCCTTCAGTCCGCACCGCTCAAAAATCCGGGCATAAGCGTCGTACATTTTCTGGTACGTTGCCGTCGCCGCCTCGTCGCTCACGTCGAAGCTGTAGGCATCCTTCATGATGAATTCGCGGGCGCGCATCAGGCCGAAGCGCGGGCGGATTTCATCCCGGAACTTGACGCTGATCTGGTAAAAATTTTTCGGCAACTGCCGGTAGGAATTGATTTCCGCGGCGGCGGTGGTCGTGATGACCTCCTCGGCGGTCGGGCTGAGGACCCATTCGCGGTTGGTGCTGTCCTTGACCTTGAACAGCACGTCGCGCGCGGTTTCGTACCGGCCGCTTTGCTGCCAGATTTCCGGCGGTTGAATCGCCGGCATGAGCACTTCGATGGCCCCGGCGCGGTCCATTTCCTCGCGGACGATTTGTTCGACTTTATGCAACGCGCGCAAACCGAGCGGCAGAAAGGTATAAACACCGCCCGCCAGCTTGCGAATCAGCCCGGCGCGCAGCAGCAGTTTGTGCGACAAAATTTCCGCGTCCGCCGGGGCTTCGCGTAAGGTTGGAATCAACGTTTTGGTCCAAAGCATGGGAAAACTCTAACGCAGAGACGCGGAGACGCAGAGAAAAATCTTATTCGGCCTCCGCGTTGAAACTACTTCACTGTGTTCACCAACGGTGCGAGGCCTTGAATCCGTACTTCCAGCCGGTCGCCGCTTTGAATCGGCCCGATGCCGCTGGGTGTGCCGGTCAGAATCACATCGCCGGGCAACAACGTCAGGTTCGTGGAGATGAAGCTGACCAGTTCGGCGGGTTTGAAGATGAGCTGGCTCGTGTTGGAGTTCTGACGCAGATGGCCGTTTTGGAAAAGCTGAATGGTCAGGTTGCCTGGATCCAACTTCGTGTCCACAAACGGGCCCAGCGGCGTGAAAGTGTCGAATGATTTGCAGCGCGCCCACTGGCTCTCGGCGTTTTGAATCGTGCGGTCGCTGATGTCCTGGGCCGTGGTGTAGCCGAAGATGTAACGCGGCGACTGAGCGGACGTAACACTGCGAATTTTGCGGCCGATGACAATGGCCAGTTCCGCTTCGTAATCCGTCCGATGCTCGGGAAACGGGACCCCAATCTTCCCGCCGTCGGCAAGCAATGACGTAGTGGCTTTGAGCCAGAACAGCGGCGTGCGCGGCAGCGGCTTGCCGGTTTCGCGCGCATGCTCGATGTAATTCAGCCCGACGGCGATGATTTTGGAGGGCACGACCGGCACCAGCGTCTTCACGCCTTTCCGGGCGATTGGCTTGCGGTCAAACGATGGCGAACCGAAAACGTCGCCGCGCAGCCGGAACAATTCGCCGTCCACGACCTTCGCGTAAAAAATGTCGGCGCCCTTCTGAAATCGGCCAATGGCAGCCATGCAATTTACGATATTGGATTTACGATTTACGAGTCACAGGCACACAGAGTTTGCCGCGTAAATTGCATATCGTAAACCGTAAATCGCGAAGCATTGTTGCCGGTTCGTTGGATTTCCGTTATATTAGGCGGGTGAATCGGCTGACGAAGCAGGAACAACTGGTTCTCTGTGTCGTTTTGGGTCTGCTGCTGACCGGCTGGGCCGTCAAGACGTATCGCACGGCTCATCCAGCGCCGGTGGCGGCTCAGCAGGTTAAACCTTAAACATGCAAGAAATCAATTTTGACGAAGCGGTGGATTTGATTCTCACCCGCGACACGCGTTTTACGCGCGAGGCCTATACATTTGTGCGCGAAGCGCTCGACTATACACAGAAACTCATTGGCAAGGAAACCCACGGCCAGATCCGCCACGTCAGCGGTCAGGAACTGCTCGACGGCATCCGGCAGTTTGCGCTCCAGCAATTCGGCCCGATGGTTGTGACCGTGTTCGAGGAATGGGGGGTGCACAACTGCCACGACTTCGGCGAGATCGTCTTTAATATGGTGGAAATCGGTCTGCTGGCCAAGACGGACAAGGACACGCGCGACGATTTTCAAAACGGCTACGATTTCACCGAGGCCTTCCGCAAGCCGTTCTGGCCGCAGAGCAAGTCGGATTCGGAATCAAAACCGGTGGTGAATTAAACAACCCAGGAACGAAGAAGCAACGTTCACCGGCTTTGTCCCTCGTCTTCCCGGTTATAAAACAAGACCCGGCGCGCCCGGGCGATGCACCCCGTCTTCCGGCTTATCGGCAGTTCGTTGCATCAAATTGGTTTGCCCAAAACGCATTTCCGAATATCCTGCCCGTCCAACTTGTGTATGAGTGACACCGCTTTTTCCGCCAGAATTCTGGCCATGCAAACCCCGTCGCCGCCCGCCGGCGTCACTTTGACCACGCTTGACAATGGCCTGACCATTATCGTGCGTGAAGACCGCAGCGCACCGGTCATGTCGGCCCAGGCGTGGTGCATGGCCGGCAGCATTCATGAAGGCCGCTGGCTCGGCGCCGGTCTGTCGCACATGCTCGAACACATGCTCTTTAAGGGCACCGCGACCCGACCCGGCAGCCGCATTGACCAGGAAGTGCAGGAGGCCGGCGGTTACATGAATGCCTACACGAGCTTCGACCGCACGGTGTATCACATTGACGTGCCAAACACCGGCGCACGCGTCGCAATTGATATTCTCTGTGACATCATGCAGAACGCGACCCTGCCGCCCGATGAATTGGCCAGGGAGCAGGACGTCATCCGTCGCGAAATGGACATGAACGTGGATGATCCCGGACGACGCGCCGGCCGACGCCTGTTTGAGACCGCCTACACCCGCAGTCCGTATCGCTTTACCGTCATCGGTTATCCCGACATTTTCAACGAACTGAAACCGGACGATATCCGCAGCTACTATCACGAAAAATACGCACCGAACAATGTCTTTTACGTCGTGGTGGGCGACGTAAAAAACGACGAAGTCATTGCGCAAATCCGCGCCGCCTACGAAAAAACGAAGGCGCGGCCGATGCCGCCGGTGGTTTTGCCCGAGGAACCGAAACAGACGGCGCCGCGCGAAATCGTCGAGGAAGCGCCCATTGAGCTCGGCCATTTTCATTTTGCGTGGCACATCCCGGAAATCCGGCATCGGGATGTGCCGGCGTTGGAAGTTCTGGCCGTGCTGCTCGGCCATGGACGCAGCTCGCGACTTTATCAGGAGGTGCGCGAACGACAAGGCGTGGTGCATCACGTGGACGCGTGGACGTATAGCCCCGGCAACCCCGGTTTGTTCGGCATGAGCGCCATCGCCGACGCGGACAAGTTTTCCGACGCGCGCGGCGCGATGCTGGCGGAAGTGGAGAAATTGAAAGGCGGGCTGGTGCCGCCCGGCGAATTGGAAAAGGCCGTCAAACAATTCGTCTCCGCCACGCTGGCCACCCGCAAAACCATGGATGGCCAGGCCGGCGACCTCGGCGCAAACTGGATCGTCGCCAATGACCTCAGTTTTTCCGAACGCCAGCTCGCCGCCGTCAAGCTCGTCACCCCCACGGACATCCAGCGCGTGGCCTGCGAATATCTCACCCCCGAAAACCGCACGCTCTACGCGTTGCTGCCGGACGGCAGCGCGCCGAAATTCAAGACCGCCGTTGAAGCGGGAACTGACCTGCCGGTGCAGAAATTTGACCTGCCCAACGGCTTGCGCCTGCTCGTCAAGGAAGATCATCGCCTGCCCTTCGTCGAGTTTCGCGCCGCGCTCAAGGGCGGCGTGCTCGCCGAGACCGCCGAAAACAACGGCATCACCCAGTTGCTCGCCAAAACACTGCTCAAAGGCACCCGGCGCCGCACCGCCCTCCAGATCGCCACGGAAATTGAATCCGTGGGCGGGGGCATTGACACCTACAGCGGCAACAACAGCTTCGGCGTCAACGCGGAAGTGATGAGCGGCGATTTCAAAACCGGGCTCGAACTCGTGTCCGATGTTTTGTTGAACCCGATTTTCCCTCCCGTCGAATTGGAACGCGAACGCGACGTGCAAATTGCGGGCATCTACGCGCAGAAAGACGATTTGCTCAAGAGCGCAAGCCTGGCCATGCGCCGGGCGCTGTTCGGCAACCGCGGCTACGGCCTTGATTTGCTCGGTACCGAAGCGGCGGTCCACAAACTCCAGGCCCATGATTTGAAATCATTTCATCAACGGCTCACAACGCCGGACAATTGCGTGCTCGCTATTTACGGCGACGTTAAGACGGACGACGTCAAGGCCGCCGTCGAACAGATTTTTGGAAGCTGGCGATCAAAGACCGGGAACGCCGGCAGCCGGCCGGTCACGGGCGACCTCGCCCCGGGTGTCCGCCGGCAGGATGGCGATGTTCCCTCCCGGGTCACGGAAACCCGCGACAAAAAACAGGCCGTATTGGTGGTTGGTTTCCCCGGCACAACGATGTTCGATGACGATCGTTACGCGCTGGAGTTGATTCAGGAATCGTGCAGCGACCTCGGCTCGCGGTTGTTTCTTCGTATCCGCGAGCAGCTTGGCCTGGCCTATTACGTCGGCGCGCAAAATCTGGCGGGACTGGTGCCGGGTTACTTTGCGTTTTACACGGGCACCGAGCCGTCCAAGGTTGGACTGGTCGAAAAAGAATTGATCCAGGAAGCCGAATTGCTGCGCCACGAAGGCCTGAGCGCCGAGGAACTCAAGCGCGCCAAGGCCAAAATGATTGGGCAGAAGAAAATTGCCCGGCAGGAACTTGGCCACCTCGCTTCCACCACCGCGCTCGACGAGCTTTACGGGCTGGGCTACCAGCGCACGGAGCAGGATGACGCCCGATACGAAGCCGTCACTTTGGAACAGATCAAGGCCGTCGCGCAAAAATATCTCAAGCCGGAGGCGCTGGTGGTGGCGGTGATGAAACCCGAGAAATCGGATTGAAAATGCGTTCTGGAAAGCGTCGTCAAACGCCGCACGCCCGCACGGAGGCACCGGCGCGGCGCGTCCATTAACTCCGGCCGGGCGCGTAGGTCCATCCCATGCGGTCAAAAACTTCGAAAATGACAGAGGCAAAGTCCGCGTCGTAATCCGTTTCCTCCGGCATGGTCGCAGTCAAGGGATGTCCAGACGCGTTCACGGTAAATGTTAGATTGGACTTGCGGCCCTCAAAAGTGATTCGCACCTCGTCGTTCTGGCGCTCGGATTTGCAAGGCAAACCCGCCGCCGCGAATCGCTCGCAAATCTCCGCCACGGTGATGGTTGAGGGATGTTCCTCGGGCTCAGGGAAAAAATCGTCTTCCACTATCATTACGTCATTCCGGTTGGTCCTGGCCGACTGGGAGCAAAAATAATGCCGCCAAAATGGCCGAAACTCACGAAGCGCTTCACCGTTACCGGAAGCCATTTTCACTCCGACAGGCGGCCGTAATAAACGACGGTGTCATATTCAAAGACAACCTTTCCGTCCGATTGATATTTGGAAAAAAGCCCGCTCAACGCCTCCAGCATGGGAACGTGCCGGGGATGCCCCGGTTCCGGCGCGTAGGATGACGACAGGAGCCGCCCTTTTAATCCGGCCCCGTCGAAAATCTGCCGGTTTGGAAAACCGGCCCGTTTATAACTGGTCGTGCCAAAGAACGGACCGATCGCTTTGGCATCGGTGTGTTTGTGGTTCACCTCTTCATAATCCGTCCCGTAAGTCGCGAGTAAATGCTCGTAAGCTTTGGCAAACGGACTGGCCAGGTTCCGTTCATTCCAAATCAAAGCCGCCCAGCCTCCGGGTTTGAGAATGCGCAGAAATTCCCGGCGCGACCGCTCGCGATCAAACCAGTGAAACGCCTGGCCGGCAATGATGAAGTCCACGCTTCGCTCCTTTAACGGTGTGTCTTCCGCCGTTCCGGAAACGCTCGTAAGCCCCGGATATTTGCCCAGCAAGCGCTCGGCGGCTTCGCGCATTTCGCGGTTGGGTTCCACGGCAAAAACCCGGTTGCCGTTCAGCAAGAACAATTCCGTCAGAATGCCAGTGCCCGAACCAATGTCCGCAACAATGGAAGTGGTTGTCAACCCGCACTTTTCCTTGAGTAAATCAAGAATGTCCGCCGGATAGCCGGGCCGGTATTGGATGTAATTTTCCACCCGGCTGGAGAAACGCCTGGTCGAATCAAGCATATATTGAAACCATCGAGAAACTTCCAAGGGATCGTAGCGGCATCTCGGCAGAGCGCCGCAAAACCCGGGAAACGAAAAAATGCGGCTTTCCGCCGAAAGCCGCCACGCTTGTTTTGCAGAGGTTTTGACTTGTCATCTCCAGGAAATTCGAAATCAACCCGCCGGGTTGGTGTATTTCATCCCAAATGATTCGCCACGTCGGCAAAACCCGCGACGATTTCCTCGCGGCTCTTCAAATTCCGGATGCGCACATAGGCGTCGCTTTCCACCCGGGCGGTGAAGCCCGCCTGCAACTCCTGTGCCCGTTTGAATTGCTTGTCCGGCCTGGCGGACGTCAGGGGATAATCCACGGCAAAGCCGGCGGCGCGCAAATCCTGCGCCAGCTTCAGCGATTGCGGGCGCAGTTGCTCGTCCTCGATCAAAACAAAAACATCCGTGGCGGAATCGAACTTCGGCAACAGCCCGCGCGCCTTCAGCAGTTCCAGCAGCACCACGTCGCCCATGCCAAAACCGAGTGCGGGCAAATCCACCCTGCCGCCGCTGACGAGCTTGACGAGATTGTCATAACGCCCGCCGCCGGCGATGGCGCGCAACTCGCCTTTGGCATCAAACGCCTCGAACACCACGCCGGTGTAATACGCCAGCCCGCGGATGACGTGGTAATCCACCTTGACAAAATGGCGCAGACCGCGCGCGGCCAGATTGTCCAGAATGCTTTGCAACTCCGCCGTCGGCTGGCCGGATTCGATGAACCGGCTCACGCCAGCCAGTGAAAAGCCGAGCGCGGCCAGTTTCTGTTCACTCTCTGCCGGCAAGGTGCGCTCCAGCTTGTCTATCGTCTGAAAAAATTCGTATTCGTCTGATTTTTGGGACGGCGACACGCCATCCCTCCCGGTCCGGTAGAACTCGTGCCACGCGTTCCGGCTGCTCAGGCGGATGACAAAATCCGTTTCGGTCAGCCCGAATGACCGCAGCGTGTCAATCAACAAGGCGATGAGTTCCGCGTCGGCCGCCGGGTCGGTCTCGCCGATGAGGTCGGCGTTGAACTGGAAATGTTCGCGCAAGCGGCCTTTTTGCTGGCGTTCGTAGCGGAACAACTGCGGGATGGCGAACCACTTGATGGGTTTCTTGTAATTGCGCTCGTGCGCGGCCGCCATGCGCGCCAGCGTGGGCGTCATTTCCGGCCGGAGCGCGACCGCGCGGCCGCCCTTGTCGGTGAAATTGTAAAGCTGGCCCACGATTTCGTCGCCGCTCTTGGTGGTGAACAGTTCGAGCGATTCCAGCGGCGGGCCGTCGTATTCGCGGAAGCCGTAGCGCCGGGCGGTTTCACGCCATTGATCAAAAATGTATTGGCGGGCATCCAGGCTCCATCCCGCGTCGCGGGACGGCAGGGGTTCGGGATAAAAATCGCGGAAACCGGGCAGTCGTTCCATAAGTCAGCCGCAAAAAAGCATAAAATCCGCAAAAACTAAACAAATCTTTTGCGGATTTTGAGAATCCTGCCCGGGTAACAGCATACACCCGGCCCCCCAAACTTGTTCAAGTTCGTCGTCTAAACCAGGGCCGACTGGCGTCAGCAGCCAACGGCCAGTGCTAGGCGGCCGGTGCGGTCACTTTGGGCGACAGCTTGAAGACGTCGGCGCGCATTTCCTTGCCGGCCTTGAATTTCACGGTGGCGCGGGCGGGAATGGGCACGTCGGTCTCCGGCTTGTTCGGGTTGCGGCCCACGCGCGCCTTGCGAACCTTGACTTCGAAGACGCCGAAGTTGCGCAACTCCACTTTGTCGCCTTTGGCAAGCGCCTCGGCGATGTAGTCCAATGTTTTCTGCACCACGTCAAACACTTGCTGTTGGACGAGGCCAGTTTCGTTGCTGATGCGAATAACGAGGTCGCGTTTGGTCAGAGTCATAGTTTTTTTTGGGTTTGGTTAAATTATCACTGAACGACACGGATTGTCCAGAAGTCACTGGCTAAATTTTCATCGGTTAAATAAGCATAAGGTAATGTAAAATAACCCTTTAGCCCCCAGCGATTGCCCCACGAATTCCGGATTATGAACCACTGCTGCCTGTCCTGGTAGCCAACACCCACCACGGCATGGCCGCCGATGGCGCGCTCCCCAGCGCCCGGCAGCGAAGCATGACCGGTGCGGGCCACCTGCGGACTTTCAAAACTTTCATAAACCGTAAAACCGAACACGAACGGATAACCCGAAGCCAGGCAGCCTCTCAACTGGCTGAGCACCGGCACCAGTCGCTGATACGACACCACCCGGTACTTGAGCGCGTCGGTGTAACATTGCGCCGACGGTTTGGTTTTGAATTTGGCGATGACGTACGGCCATTCGGTTTCGGGACAGTCGCCTTGTTTGGCGACGCTTTTGATGCCGTCGCGGATTTGCGCGCCACTGTCGGTGTCCACCGTGCGCTCGATCACGCGTTCGTTGTAATAGATGAACAAGCGCGAGGGCGTGAAGTCGGCGACCTTTTGTTTCAGCCGGTCAAACTCAATCGCCCCGGCGATGGCATTGGCGGTGCAACTCCCGAGCTGGCCCTGGTTGTAAACCGGCGGGCATTGGGCGCACAAATCCACGCCGGGAGGCAAAGCCTCCACCGATTCGACCGGCGCGGCATAAAAATGGTCGCGATGGTCCGGTAAATCCGGCAGCCAGCCGTAGCGGGAAATCTTGTAGCTCATGCCTGGTCGGTGTCTGTCCAACCGCTGTTTTATCAACTAGGAGAATTTGCCAGGTTTGTCCAACACAAAAATTTAAATTTCTTATGGCGCACCGACCCGCTGCTAAAAACCTTTACAGTCCCGCTTTAACCCCGCACATTATGAGGCGTGTTGACTGAAAGCGAATCAAGGGTTCAGACGACGCAATCGCCTCGCGCAGCCCGGCTTCGAACAGACTTTGAGAAAGATATCGAGACGGCGATTCTGCGGTCACAGGAACATCTTTTGGGCCTGCAGAAGCCCGAAGGTTACTGGATCGGCGAATTGATGGTGGATTCCACCCTCGTGTCCGACACGGTGGCGTATCATCATTGGAACGGAAAAGTGGATCGCGAATGGCAGCGCAAGGCTGTCAATCACCTTTTCTCCATGCAACTGCCCGACGGCGGATGGAACATTTATTACGGCGGCCCGTCGGACGTGAACGCCACCATCAAGGCGTATCTGGCGCTCAAACTCGCCGGCGTGCCGGAGACCGACCCGCGGATGCTGCGCGCCCGCGAAGTGGCGTTGCACCTCGGCGGCGTGCCGCGCATGAACACGTTTTCCAAGCTGTACCTGGCGCTGCTCGGGCTTTATTCCTGGGAATACGTGCCGACCATCCCGTGCGAAGTGCTGTTCATCGGCAAATGGTTCCACGTGAATTTCTGGGACATGAGCAATTGGTCGCGCGCCATGCTCGTGCCGCTGGCCATCATCAACCACTTCAAACCCATCCGCCCCGTCAAGGTGGACCTGGATGAGCTCTATCCCGAAGGCCTGCATGAGCGCGACCTGGCGCTGGCGCCCGACCCCGACGCGCTGTCGTGGCGCAATTTTTTCCTCTGGCTTGACCGGTTGCACAAGTTCGCCGAATGGTTCGCCGAGCATAAAATCCATCCGTTCCGCAAACGCGCGCTTAAAAAATGCGAGCAATGGATGCTCGAACGGTTCGAACATTCGGACGGCCTGGCGGCGATCTTTCCGGCCATGCTCAATTCGCTCATCGCCCTTCAGGCGCTTGGCTATCCCGATGACCATCCGGAAGTCATGCGCGCCACCCATGAATTGAAGAAGCTGGAGCATGAAACCGACGACGATGTGCGCATCGAGCCTTGTTTCTCGCCGGTGTGGGACACTTCGTATGTGATTATTGCCCTGCACGAATCTGGCATTTCCGAAAATCATCCCGCGCTGAAAAAAGCCGCCACCTGGCTCATGGACCGGGAAATCCGCATTCGCGGCGACTGGTACCATAAGAATCCGACGCGCGTCGAACCGAGCGGCTGGGTCTTCGAATTCAACAACCAATGGAACCCCGACGTGGACGACACCGCGATGGTGCTGCTGGCGCTTCGCAAAATTCCCACCGACCATCCCAACCGGCGCGACGAGTGTTTCCAGCGCGGTCTGACCTGGATGTTGACCTTTCAGTGCAAGGACGGCGGCTGGGCGGCGTTTGACAAGGATTGCACCAAGAACGTCCTGGAAAAGGTTCCGTTCGCCGACCACAACGCGATGCTCGACCCCGAATGCGCCGACATTACCGCGCGCATCCTGGAACTGCTCGGCGCGGAGAATTTCCGGTTGAACCACGCGCGCGTCAAGCGGGCACTGGAATACATCCGTTCGCAACAGGAACCGGACGGCTCGTGGTACGGCCGCTGGGGGGTGAATTACATATACGGCACGTGGCAGGTGTTGCGCGGACTGCGCGCGATGAATCTGGACATGAACCAGCCGTGGCTGCTCAAAGCGCGTCACTGGCTGGAAAGCGTCCAGCACGAAGACGGCGGCTGGGGCGAACGCTGCAACACCTACGACGACCCGGTCTTCAAGGGGCGCGGACCGAGCACGGCGTCGCAGACCGCCTGGGCAGTCATGGGCCTGTGTGCGTTCGACGACCCGGACAATCCGCACCTCAGGCGCGGCATTGAATATCTGGTCCGCACGCAAAATCCGGACGGTTCATGGACGGAACATGAAACCACCGGCACCGGTTTCCCGAAGGTGTTCTATTTGAAATACGACATGTACCGCAACGCCTGGCCGCTGCTCGCCTTTGCCACGTACCAAAAAATTCTTGAGCGCGCCGCGGCAAAGGTGACGGGTGACGTGGATGGCCGTCCGCATCCCGGCATGAAGGATTCACCCACAGCCTTGAAAAACACCGGTCATGTTTGAGCAAACCGTTCAGATTGTCTCCAACGCGCGCGACACCGACTCTTATTTCCGTCTCGTCCTGCGCGCGCCGCAAATCGCGCCACTCATCCAACCCGGACAATTCGCCCATGTCCGAATTTTGCCGTTGCCGGATGCGTTGCTCCGCCGGCCGTTCAGTATTTTTCAAGTCGCCGGCGACACGTTCTCCATCCTCTACAAAACCGTCGGCAAGGGCACCGGGGTGCTTGCCCGAATGGGCGCCGGCGAGGAACTGAGCGTGATTGCGCCGCTCGGCCATGGGTATACCGTGCCGAAGGCCGGCGGGGAAATTCCGCTGCTTGTCGCGGGCGGTTACGGCATGGCGGCCATGTTTCTGCTGGCCCGGCGTTCACCTCAAAAGGGCATCGTCTTTGTTGGTGGCCGCAAGCGAAACGACATCCTGTGCGAGAAAGAGTTCCGGGCGCTCGGCTGGGACGTGCGCGCAATGACGGAAGACGGCAGTCACGGCGAAAAAGGATTGGTCACGCAGCCGCTGCGCGCTGAAATCCAAAATTCAAAATCAAAAATTAAAAATTTCAAGATCTTCGCCTGCGGCCCAACCGGCATGTTGAAAGCCGTTGGCAAAATCGCCGCGGATTTCAACGTCCCGGCGGAACTCTCGATGGACGAGCACATGTGCTGCGGCGTCGGCGTATGCCTGACTTGCGTAATCCCCATCAAAACCGCCGACGGCTGGGAATACCAGCGGACCTGCACCGAAGGCCCGGTGTTTGATGCGCGTCAGGTTGTGTGGGGGGAAATGAAGTGAAGTCCAAAGTCCAAAGTTCAAAGTCCAAAGTGCCCATTTCGGATGGCCCCGTGAATTTATCCGTTCAGCTCGGCAAGTTGAAGTTGCAGAACCCGGTGATGGTCGCCTCCGGCACCTTTGGCTATGGCGTCGAATATGCCCAATTGCTCGACTTGAACCAGCTTGGCGCTGTCGTGGTAAAAGGCATCCGCCTCGGCCCGGTCCGGGGCAATGCCACGCCGCGCACGGTCGAAGTCACCAGCGGACTTATCAACGCCATTGGCTTGCAAGGACCAGGTGTGGATGGATTCATCAAAAAATACTGGCCGTTTCTAAAAGCGCTGAAGGCACCGACCATCATCAACATCTGGGGAACAACGGTGGAAGAATACGCCGAAGTGGCGAAACGTTTCGACGCGCTCGGCAATGTCGGCGCGCTGGAACTGAACGTTTCCTGCCCGAATATCAAGAAAGGCGGCGCACAATTCGGTACCGACCTGAAACTATTGGCCCAAGTCGTCGCCGCCTGCCGCAAGGCGACGAAGTTGCCGCTGATTACCAAGATGAGCCCGAACGTGGTGAGCATCGCACCGTTTGCCCGGGCGGCGGAAGACGCCGGCAGCGATGCGTTGTCCATCATGAACAGTTATCCGGCCATGGCGATTGACATCGAATCGCGCCGGCCGAAGCTGGCAAACGTGACCGGCGGCCTGACGGGACCGTGCATCAAACCCATTGCCGTCAAGCTCGTTTGGGAGGCCGCGAAGGCGGTGAAAATTCCCATTATTGGCATGGGCGGGATCCAGAACGCGGCAGATGCGATTGAATTCATGGTGGCCGGCGCGACGGCTGTGGCGGTGGGCACGGCCAATTTCTATGAGCCGCAGACGGCATTGCAGGTCATCGCCGGTATCCGCGAATTTATGGAAAAGCAAAATCTGAAAGATGTAAAAGGAATCACCGGCAGCGTGGCGGTGAAAAAGTAATCTACGCGCCATCTCTGATTCCCAAGTCGCCCGTAAATCGCAGATTGAAAATCGCAAATCGAACATGTTCGAGCACCGTTCAAAACCGTTGTTGCCGCGCCGGCAATTTTATGCGCGCCTGGCAAGGAGTGCCAGCCTTGCGCTGTTGCTTGTCCTGACGGCGCTCGGCATTGGAATGATCGGCTATCGCGCCTTTGAGCCGATGTCGTGGGTGGACGCCTTCGTCAACGCGGCGATGATTTTGTCCGGCATGGGACCGGTATCATCGCTGCAAACCGACGGCGGCAAGATTTTCGCCGGTTGTTACGCGCTCTTCAGCGGCCTGGCGTTCCTCACGAGCCTCGGCATCATTTTTGCGCCGGTGTTCCACCGGTTCCTCCACAAGTTCCATTTGGAAGAAAAGCAGCGTGAGCAATAACTGTAGCTGCGGTCTGTGACCGCCGCCCTTCCCTCATTCACCGGCGTCACCGGGCGCCGCGACACGGATTTATTCTATTTTGCGCTTCACGCACGGCGCGCTATGCTGAACGCATGTTGTGGGGATTTACCAAATATCACGGGCTGGGCAACGACTACATCGTCATTGACCCGAAGAACCTGCCGTCGCCATTGACGACCGCGCAGATCAAGACGATTTGCCATCGCAATTACGGCATCGGCTCGGACGGCATCCTGCTCGGTCCCCTGCCCTCCAAAAAGGCGCCGTTTGCCGTCCGCATCTTCAATCCCGACGGCAGCGAAGCGGAAAAGAGCGGCAACGGCCTGCGGATTTTTTCGCGCTACCTCTATGACAAGAAACTGGTCGGCAAGGACGAGTTCGCCGTCGAAACCGCCGGCGGCCTGGTGAAATCCACCGTGATGGAACGCGGCAAGGTGGTGCGTGTGGAAATGGGCAAGGTCAGCTTTTGGAGCGATGAGATTCCCGTGGCCGGCCCGCGCCGCGAAGTCATCAACGAACCCATTCATCTGCGCGGGGAACGATTCAACTTCTGCGCGGCCACGGTGGGCAATCCGCATTGCGTGTTGCCGATGTCGAAAATCAGTCCGGAAATCGCGAAGCAGATGGGGCCGTTGCTGGAAACGCACCTGCGGTTTCCGAACCGCACCAACGTGCAATTCATGCGGGTGATTGACCGGCACAACATCCAGATTGAAATCTGGGAGCGTGGCGCGGGCTATACGCTGGCGAGCGGCAGCAGCAGCAGCGCGGCGGCCGCGGTGGCCCACCGGCTCGGCCTGTGTGACCGCGAGATTTCCGTCCACATGCCCGGCGGGATCATTGAAATCGAGCTCGGCGGAGATTACGCGATTCGCATGACCGGCGCGGTGGCCAAAGTGGCCGACGGTGTGATTGCCAGGGAAATGTTCAGCGCGGCAATTACGGCATAAAGGGCATTGACCTATCACACTTCGGCGCAAATGAAGGCGAAAGAAACAACCCGGCTGGATTTATTTTGCCGACTGTAACCGGGCGCGCAGGACGTGGATGAGCGCCTTGACGGTGAGTTCGATGAAGAGGAACGGTTTGGCGATGAAATCGTTGCCGCCGGCCATCATGGAACTGGTCCGGCTGTCGAAATCGCTGAGCGCGGTGACAAAAACGACCGGGGTTTTCTTGTATTGCGGCATGGCCCGCAATTTGGTGCACAATTCGAACCCGGTCATGCCGGGCATATCCACGTCCAGGAACACCAGGTCGAACTTTTTTTCCGCCAACAAATTCAGGGCGGCGTTGGGATCGGCGGTGCTGGTGGATGGCAATTGCGCCTTTTCCAGCGCATAAACCACGGCACGCTGGGAAATCGGCTCGTCGTCCACGACGAGAATATTGATGGCGGGCGGGTCCGGATTATCCGGCTGCTTGCCGCGTTCGAAGAGAAAGCCAAGGAAGTCCACGGCCGCGGCGACGGTGCGCAGGGTGGAGGTATTGATGCTCCTCGGTTTTTCGTGCAGTTCCTTGAGCAACGCTTCCACGGCGGCGGACATTTGCGAGATATAAACGAATCCGGCAAGTCCGGCATTGCCGGCGAGCGCATGGGTGCGGCGGTAAAGCTCGTGAATGTCCTTGAGCTGGGCGGTTTCGTTGTCGGCTTTGATGAGACTTTGCAAACCGGCGCGCAGCGCGGCCAGCGCGGCCGGTTGGCCCTCGACGAACGTCTGTCGCAGTTCCATCAGAAACTTTGTGTCCCCCTCGGTATCGGTAAAACCGGGCGGGGCGGCGGCGGCCGGCTTGCCGGGCGCGGCGGTTGGCGGGGGCGCGACCCGGCTGGAACCGATGGTCTGGCGGACAACTTCCAGAACGTCTTTGGGGGTGCAATTGGTCTTGGAGAGGCATTTATTTGCGCCGGCCTTCCAGGCTTCCTGAATCATATTGGTCAGGTACGTGTTGGAAAAAACGATGACCGGCACATTGGCAAAATCCGTTTCGCTGCGAAGGTGGATGATGAAATCAACGCCCGACATCCTGGGCAGCATGAGATCGAGCAGGATGACGTCGGGCTGAAACGTCCTCATGGTTTTCAAGCCGCTTTCGCCGTCGTAAGCCGCCTCCGCTTCATAACCCTCGACCGCGAATTTATTCCGGTAAATGTTCGCTATGATTTGATCGTCTTCAATGATGAGGACTTTTTTCATGAATGAACCGTGGTCGCAACCGTCCCGGTCAGGTCCGGATGCTTCGCCAGGAAATCCTGGGTGCGTCTGAATTCGCGCCGGGCATCCGCGCACAGTTGTTGCGCGTTGGTCAACTGGCCGGCCTTGCCCTGCCGCTCCAATTCCCGCAACACGGGCACCAGCTGTCTCATGCCCAGGGTGGCGCTGGCGCCGGCGCAACTGTGCGCGACCTGGCGCACTTCCTCGGTTTTGTTCAACTGCACCGCCGTCTCCAATTGCGCCAGTTGCCCGGTGGTCTGTTTGAAGTAAAGCTCCACCAACTCGCGAAGGCTTTCCGCGTTCCCGCCGCCTAAATCCATCAGCCGGTCCATTTCCACCGGCGATGCTTCCGCGTCCGGCGGGTCGGTGACGGGCGGGAGCACGGGTTGGGCTGAGGCCGCTGAACCCAGCTCCGAACTCCAGCGCTCAAGGACGGCGCGGACATCTTTCGGGCGAATGGGTTTGGCCAGATAATCGTCCATGCCCGCGGCGATACACTTCTCACGGTCGCCCTGCATCGCCTGCGCCGTCATGGCAACGATGATAATCCGGGAGTTGAAATTGTCCTTCCCGCCGGCTTTCTGGAGCTCACGAATCGCGCGCGTTGCTTCCAAACCGTCCATTTCCGGCATCATCACGTCCATAAAAATCAAATCATAGGGCTTCCGGTCAAGCGCGTCGAGCGCTTCCCGGCCGTTGACGGCCAGATCCGGCTCGTAGCCCAACTGCTGCAAGATGCGTATGGCCACCTTCTGATTGATGGCATTGTCGTCGCACAATAATATGCGCAATGGCTGGCGGCGCGCAAAAGTTGTTTGATGCGACT
>DATJNM010000083.1:0-29585 GCA_035508155.1 Candidatus Sulfopaludibacter sp.
CGGACAACCTGGCCGCGCGCAAATCCGCCCTGGCAAAACTGCTTCCGTACCAGCGGGAAGATTTTGTGGGCATCTTTCGCGCTCTCAAAGGCTTGCCCGCCACCATCCGCTTCCTCGATCCTCCCCTTCACGAATTTTTGCCGCATGAAGAAACCGCCCAAAACGATTTAGCGGCCAAAATGGGCGTGTCCGTGGAGAAAATCCGCCAGCGCGTCAAGGAATTGCATGAGTTCAATCCCATGCTGGGTTTTCGCGGCTGCCGGTTGGGCATTGTCTATCCGGAAATTTCCGAGATGCAGGCGCGTGCGGTATTCGAGGCCGCGGCCCTGGTCCAGAGTGAAGGCATCAAGGTGAAGCCGGAATTGATGATTCCGCTCGTGGGTTTCAAACGTGAATTGGATTTACAAGTGGAAGTGGTCCACCGGGTCGCGCAGGAGGTCATGAAGGAAAAGAAAGTGAAGCTGGATTATCTCGTAGGCACCATGATCGAAGTGCCGCGCGGCGCGCTCACGGCTGATGATATTGCCCAGACTGCCCAGTTCTTTAGCTTTGGCACAAATGACCTTACCCAGACCTGCCTGGGCATGAGCCGCGACGATTCCGGCTCCTTCCTGGGCGCCTACACCGAGAACGAGATTGTGAAGAAGAATCCGTTCGCCACGATTGACCAGGCCGGCACGGGCCAGTTGATGAAGATCGCGGTGGAAAAAGGCCGCCAAAGCCGGCCGGACATCAAGCTGGGAATTTGCGGTGAGCACGGTGGCGATCCCGAATCCGTGAAGTTCTGCCATCGTTTGGGGCTGAGTTATGTCAGTTGCTCGCCGTTCCGCGTGCCGGTGGCGCGTCTCGCTGCTGCCCAGGCCGCGCTTGAGGAAGAAATTGCAAAAAAGGCGAAAAAATAACCAAACCACCACAAATCTATGCAAAAAACCAAATCACTCTTCCGGACTGGAATCGTGCTGGCCGCGCTGTTCGGGGCGGCCAACGCCTTTGCCGGTGACGCCGACATCAAATTGCCTGACCTGAAAGGCGTGACCTTTCCGGGCATCGGGTTGAGTGGCCCGGTATTGTTGTATCTGGGACTGGCCTTCTGCGTGATTGGCGTACTGTTCGGCTTTTATGAATACAAACGCTGCCGCGCCTTGCCGGTGCATAAGTCCATGGGCGACGTCTCCCACATGATTTGGGAGACGTGCAAAACCTACCTGGCACAGCAAGGAAAATTCCTCGCGGTGCTCTGGGTGGTGATTGCCGTCTGCATGGTTTACTACTTCGTCGGGCTGCCGTGGAATGACCCGGCCAAGACCCATGGGGAATTGATCCAGAGCGGCATCGTCATCCTGTTCTGCTCCGTGCTGGGCATCCTTGGCAGTTACGGCGTGGCCTGGTTCGGTATCCGGATCAACACCACCGCCAACAGCCGCGCGGCCTTCGCCTCGCTCAAAGGCAGCGCGCTCCAGACGCTGTTCATCCCGCTGCGCTCGGGCATGAGCATCGGCCTGCTGCTGATTTGCGTGGAACTGATTTGCATGATCGGCATCCTGCTGTTCGTGTCACCGGCCCTGGCCGGGCCCTGCTTCATCGGCTTCGCCATTGGCGAATCCCTCGGCGCGGCAGCGTTGCGCATCGGCGGCGGCATCTTCACCAAGATTGCCGATATCGGCTCCGACCTGATGAAAATCGTGTTCAACCTGCCGGAAGACGACCCGAAAAATCCCGGTGTCATCGCCGATTGCACCGGTGACAACGCGGGTGACTCGGTCGGCCCGACGGCGGACGGTTTTGAAACGTACGGCGTGACGGGCGTGGCCCTGATTGCCTTTCTCGGGCTGGCCCTCACCTCGACGCCGGCGGTCAGCGCCAAGCTCATCGTCTGGATCTTTGCCATCCAAAGCATGATGGTGCTCACCTCGCTCGTGTCCTTTTATGCGAACAAATTTGCCAGCGACTCGATGTTCGAGGGCAAAAAGGATTTCAACTGGGAACAGCCGCTGACGAACCTGGTATGGCTCACGTCCATCGTTTCCATCATCGCCACCTTTGCCGCCAGCAAATTGCTGCTCGGCGATTTCACCGATTCCACCGGTGCCGCCGACCCAAATCTCTGGTGGGTCCTGGCGGGCATCGTCTCGTGCGGCACGCTCGCCGGGCCGCTCATCATGGAGTTTACCAAAATCTTCGTCAGCACCACTTCGCGGCACGTGCGCGAAATCACCACCGCCTCCAGCCAGGGCGGCGCGTCGTTGAACATCCTGTCCGGTTTCGTCGCCGGCAATTTCTGCGCGTTCTGGATGGGACTTTGTATTCTCACCCTGATGGCCGTGGCCTACAAGTTCTCGCAGAACCCGGCCCTGCTCGTGCTGATGCCGGCACAATTCACCTTCGCCGCGCCCATCTTCGCCTTCGGCCTGGTGGCGTTCGGCTTCCTGGCGATGGGACCGGTCATCATCGCGGTGGACAGCTTCGGCCCGGTGACCGACAACGCCCAATCCATTTATGAGTTGAGCCGCATCGAGTCGGTGCCGAACGTCCGCGCGCAAATCGAAAGAGACTTCGGGTTCAAACCCGACTTTGAAAATGCCAAGCTGGAACTCGAAAAAGGCGACGGCGCGGGCAATACGTTCAAGGCCACGGCCAAGCCGGTGCTCATCGGCACCGCGGTGGTCGGCGCGACCACGATGATTTTCGGCATCATCATCCTGCTGCAGAACATCGGCATCCAGACCGACCCAAACTTCAGCATCATCTCCATGCTGAGCCTCGTGCATCCGCAGGTCATTCTGGGCCTGTTGATGGGCGGCGCGGTAATTTACTGGTTCACCGGCGCGAGCACGCAGGCGGTGGCCACCGGCGCTTATCGCGCGGTCGTGTTCATCAAGGAACATCTCAAGCTCGACAAGGCCGAAGCCTCCATTTCCGACAGCAAACGGGTCGTGGAAATCTGCACTATCTACGCCCAAAAAGGATTGAAAAACATCTTCATCGTCGTGTTCTGCATGGCGCTGGCGCTGTCATTCTTCAATCCGTATTTCTTCGTCGGCTACCTCGTCGGCATTGCGTTCTTCGGTCTGTTCCAGGCCATCTTTATGGCCAATGCCGGCGGCGCGTGGGACAACGCCAAGAAAATCGTCGAGGTTGAACTGAAGCAAAAAGGCACCGAACTGCACGCCGCCACCGTGGTGGGCGACACCGTGGGCGACCCGTTCAAAGACACCAGCTCGGTGGCGATGAATCCGGTCATCAAGTTCACCACGTTGTTCGGTTTGCTGGCGGCGGAAATTGCCGTGACGATGAAGAACCATGAATTGAAGACCATCATCGGCTTTATTTTCTTCCTGACTGCGCTGACGTTCATCTATCGCTCGTTCTACAGCATGCGCATTCCGGTGGACAAACCGTCGGCGGAAGAGAACGGCTCGAAACCGCTGGTGCCACCCATGGACGAACTGGTGGCGAAATAATTGCAGATCCTACTGCTCCCGGGCGCGTCTCACGACGCGCCTTTTTGTTTTATCCACGGCTGGGCATGGCGCGGCTGAACCGTAACCCGATGAGAGCCGACGGCAGTCTGCCGTATGCGGATTGGCAATCCGCTGGTCCCGCCGACGTGAGCCGGGGCAAATCGAATCAAGGGTCAAGAAATGGCTTCAGCCGCGGCAGACTGTTCTGATCACTGTCTTCTGACGTCCGGTTCCCGACTTCAACCGGGGGCGAACCGGCCGATCGCCCATCGCAGGGTATCAATTTCGAAGGGCTTGCAGATGATGGAATCAACGCCACCCAGGGGATAGGCGGAGCACTGAAGTTTTTCGGGAAAGGCCGTCAGCATCACGACCGGTTGTTTGGGCGCCAGCATCTTAATGGTCGCCGCCAGTTGATCCCCTTTCATGTCCGGCATGAAGTAGTCGGTGAAAACCATGTCGAACTTGCCGGGCTGGAACAGGGCGAGCGCCTGGGCAGCGTTGGCGGCCTCTTCCACGATATAACCCTCATCTCTGAGCAACAATTGAATGGTGTAGCGGACAGAGGGCTCGTCATCTACAATCAATATGCGTTTGGATGGTCCAATGCGCAGGTTCATCGGGTGGGGAAGCGGCATATTCCGTGCCATTTCTTTGCATTTTTAGCCGCCAACGACGCAACTGAAGCCAAGCAACTGAAATCCTCCGCCTGCCGCGCCGCACCCGCGCAAATCCGCTTATTTATTGAACCGGAAATTCACCACGTCGTAATCCTGCATTACGTACGTTTTGAGTTCCAATCGCAATTTGCCCGCCCGTTTGGCCTCCGTCTCGCCGCCAGCCGCCACCAAATCGGCAAAGCTGATGATCTCGGCGCGGATGAAACCGTGCTGGATGTCCGTGTGGATGGTGCCCGCCGCTTCCCATGCCGTCAAGCCGGCGCGAATCGGCCACGCCCGGTTTTCCTTGCCACCCACCGTCAGAAAGCTGATGTAACCGCTCTCGGCAAAAGCCCGCACCAACAGCGCGTCCGGCGCCGCCAGTTCAGTCTCCGCGGCCACCACCACCGGCCGGTTTGAGTAAAAATTGTGCGCCGAAACGCTCTCCAACTCGCCCGCCGTCAGGCCGGCGGCAGAAACAGGCTGCTCGCTGACCAACGCATAGGCGAGCTTCTGCAACACCGCCTTCTCCGCCGCATCCGCGTCCCGGCCCAGCCGCGTTTCGACGAAATCGAGGTCCTTCGTCAACAGATCGCTCAACGCGGCGCGGCTGGTGAGAATGGCGTCGCAAGTGTGCAGCTCCTTTTCCCCCACCACCTCCACCTGGGCGCAGGTTTTTTTCTGCGCTTCCACCAGTTGATGGATCCGGTCCAGCCGTGGGTCCTTGAGATTATGTTTGCCCGGGGTGATGCCCGAAATGCCAAACAGACAAATTTTCATCCGCAATGCTTAAGCATGACCGGGCACCCGGTCAAGATTGGAAACCGGCGGTGGTCTCCTGGTTTGAAATCCGGCACACTGAAGTGGAGCGCGAACCCCGAAAGCATTCGGGGCTTGCAGCAGCGTTAACCGTTACAGCCGCTGCGGATTGAGGACAATCCGCGTTCCGGGCAAATCAGAACAGTACCAGACCGGCGGGTGAATGTGGAATTTAAACCGCAAAGAGCGCAATCGGAAAGGAAAGTGACCCTATCGAATCAATTTTCGGCCCGGAGTTGCACGGGGATGACGCTCCCTGGTGTTATGCGGTTGTCAAAAAACGGGCCACCGGTGTTCCCGGACAGGGCAACCTTTCGCCCGCCATCACTCGCGCCGCGATTAGCTTGATGAGAGCACCGCCTTGCTTACAGAATGCCCGCGTATGACCGTTGACTCAATGACTCAGATCGTCGAGAACACCCAGGCGATCTATACGATCGTGCTGGCCCTGGCCATCGCCGAGGCCTTCAACCAGGCCATCAAGGAAAACAAGCCACAGGAAGAAAAGCACGCGACCACTTTTGTCAACTGGTTTGATTGCGTCCACCATTCGAGATTTATATCCCTGATTGTGTTCCTGTTGCTGGCCGCGCCTTTTTTTCAGGGAAATCAAAAGTATCTGTACCTTCAATATATCGCCCCCTTGCACCTGCCCCATCCGCCTAAAAGCATCAGCGCGGCGTGGCTCAACTTCGATTGTCTGGTCTTTTCGCTGGAGGCCGGACTGTTTTTTGTCATGTCCCGCTCCCTGTCGGCTCATCGCTGGCAGCAGTTTTACGCCACCATCGCGCTCTTGTTGTTCATTGACTTTATCTGGGCGCTGGCGGAGAAAACGCACGGGGCGGCCGTACCTCCCGAATGGCTCTGGTTTGACATCCTTGCCGTCATCATTCTGCTGGCAATCATTGCGCTGGACTGGTTCTTCGTTTCCTATGATCGGGAAAAGGAATTAAACGTTTATTGCTATTGGGGAGTCTCCATCATCGCCATCCTTGGGCTGATTTATGGCTACTTCTACCAGCTCGATTATCTGATCGAATATTAGATGTGGATTAAGCGTTGAACCTGCGCTTGGCGGATCGGGTTTTGAACGTCGAACCGCTTCATCCCATCTCAATAAACAAAACGATAGCCTATGCAACGACCGGTTTCTGTCATTATGTTTGGAATCCTGAATTGTGTGTTCGCCGTGCTCGGCGTCATCGGAATGATCGCCTCCCTTGGTCTGCTCGGTCTGCCAGCCGATTCGAGCAATCCCGTCATCCAGCTCATCCGTGCCTGTCCCGGTTATGGCGTCTGGCTAAAGAGTTGCATTCCGCTGGGGATGTTGGGTGGCGCGCTCCTGCTGGCTACGGGCTTTGGTTTGTTGTCAATGAAACCCTGGGCGCGTACCGCCGCCATGGCATCCGCGATTTACCTCTGCCTGTTTTTTGCCGGCGGGATGCTCATCAATCTCTTGTTTATGGACCAACCCATGCTCGGACCAGCCCGACAGCAACAGGCATTTGAAACCGTCGCGGCCATCGGCGGGCCGATCAGCGGAACCATCGGCGGACTTCTTTGCTTGATTTATCCGGTCCTGCTGTTGGCCTTCATGTTGCAACCAAAGGTAATCTCTGCCTTCCGTGCCCCGGTTCCATCCCAGACCCAGGCGTAGTTTTCGGCATGCAAGAGGCGCCCGACGACGAAAGCCTTCGTCCGGTGAACACCAGTTTTCAGGCGGGAGCGTACCGGGTAATGGCCGCCTGAAGGGTGTCAAGTTCGAAAGGTTTGCAGATAAAGGAATCGACACCACCGAGCGGGCAATCGGATGACTGAAGTTTTTCAGGAAAGGCCGTGATCATTACGACGGGCTGCCCGGGCGAGCGCTTTTTGATGGCCGCAGCCAACTCGTCGCCTCGCATCTCCGGCATCAGGTAATCGGTGAAAATCATGTCAAATTTGCCGGGCTCAAACAGGGCCAGCGCTTCGGCGCCGCTTTTGGCTCCATGGACGAGATAACCTTCGCCTTGGAGAAGGATCTGGACGCTCTGGCGAACGAGCGATTCGTCGTCCACCACCAATATGTGCCGCTGTCTACCGGTGCTCATTTTCATTAACGCCACACGAGGCATATTCCGTGCCAGTTTCTGGTCGTGCTATCCTAGAGTTGCGGCGCCGGAGTGTTCCGGGCCATGCCAACCATGTCGCTCGGAACCACGGTCGGCGCACCCGGCGCCACCAATCTCGTTCCCACCAGCGTCACCATTGACAGCAATGTGGCGGATGCCGGCGCCTTTGCGGCATCTGCCCTGAGCAATTACGTTCACGCGGCGGCCTGGGAATTCGGCAACGAACCTTACCTGTTCCAGGGCTCAAAGGACTTTTTCACCAACGGCATGGATTACCCGCCGACGCCCGCGTATTCCTCATCCACCTTGAGACTCATGCCCATCACGATGAGATCATGTGACACGGCTTTCATGTCCAGCACGTAATCCTCCAGGCACATGAGCCGGGTGAACCCAATGTCTTCCAGCGCGCGGATGGCCACCTTGCGTTCGCCATTGAGTTCCGTTTCGAGTTTGCGCAGGCCCAGAATCCGGGCGATTTGCACCTGTTCCTCCACCAGGATTTTGGCCACATCGCGCCCGCGATAACCGGGATGCGTCAACACGCCGATCAATCCGATATGCCGCTTCCAGCCGCCCGCCCGTTGATGCAGGGTCGCTTCGCCGATGATTTTGTTTCCGTGCAACATCAACAACGGCAGGTTGCGCTCAAAATCGGGATGGCGGCACCAGTCGTGAAACATTTTGCGCTCATAAATGGGCTGTTTGATGAACAGCCGTTCCTCCTCCGGCACCGCGAGAAAAAATTTATGAAGTCTGGCCTCGTCCCGCCCATTGAGCGGGCGCACAACCACCGGCGTGCCGTCACGTAACTTCAGCGAGATCGGATATTTTTCCAGCGCAAGTTCGAGCATGGCATTCTTTCGTTTCACCCTTGGTATAGCATGAACCCTTGTCCTTGAAAAGTCTGAACCGGCCGAGATGGACCGCGGGTGTCCGGCACGGCTTTTTTGTCGCCACCTGGCAGCATCCATGCTAATTCCTGTTCTTCGTGGCCGACACAACGTTAACCGACAAAATCCGTGCGTTCCTCGATTCCGCCGGTTGGGACACCTTCGCCGAGCCGCTGACCGGCGACGCTTCCCCCCGGAAATATTTCCGCCTGCGTAAAGCTGGCCAAAGCGCGATTCTGATGGACGCGACCCGGGCCCTGGCGTCGGTCGCGCCGTTCGTCCGGCTCGATGAGCACCTGCTCCGGCTTGGCTTCAGTGCGCCGGCGATTTTGGCCCGGAACGAGGCAAAAGGCCTTCTATTGCTGGAGGATTTTGGTGACGTCACGTTCGCGCGGTTGCTGGATAACGGTGCGGAACCGGAAAAGCTTTTTACCCTGGCAACCGACGTTCTGGTTGCCTTGCATCAACAGCCCCAAGCCATCCCTGACGGGCTGCGCGCGTATCACCCGGACAAGATGCTGGAGGACATCGAACTGTTTCTGGACTGGTGCACGCCGGGCATCTCCGAGATGGGCCGCGAAGAATTCACCACCGCCTGGAGCGAGGTGTTGCCGGTGGCACATCGGACGCCCGCTTCGCTGTTGCTGCGCGATTATCAAGTGGCCAATCTGATGTTGCTGGCCGATCGCGGGGGCGTCCAACAAGCCGGGTTGCTCGATTTTCAGGACGCGTATCAAGGCCCGATCGCCTACGATCTCGTGTCGTTGCTCGAAGACGCCCGACACGATGTGCCGGAGGAATTGCAGGAAAAAATGACGGCGCGTTATCTCGCCCGGTTCCCGGCGCTGGACCGGAATGTTTTTAGGACTTCGATGGCGATTCTGGCGGCGCTGCGGCACACGCGCGTGCTGGCCATCTTCGAGCGGTTGAGCCGGCACGAAGGCAGGCATGAATACAGACAGCTTCATTCACCGCGCGTGGAACGTCTGTTGCAAAAGGCGTTGCTGCACCCAAGGCTGGTTGCAGTAAAACGATGGTTCGACCGATATGCGCCGCAGAATTAAAAAGGCGATGGTGCTGGCCGCCGGTTACGGCACGCGGCTTAAACCCTTGACTGACCGCGTCCCCAAACCGCTGGTGCCTGTCGCCGGCAAGCCGATGATCCAATACGCGCTCGACAAGCTGGAGGCATACGGCGTTGAGGAAGTCGTCATCAACGTCTCCCATCTCAAGGGGCAACTGACCGCCTGGCTGGCCGGAAACAAAAACCTGGCCATTAAAATATCCGAAGAAGCCGAACCGCTCGAAACCGGCGGCGGGCTGAAAAAAGCGCTGCGCCTGCTGGGCGATGATCCCGTCTTTATCATCAACAGCGATATCATCTGGATGGATGAATTGCCTTCGCTCGCGGGAGCGGAAGAAGGTGGCCAAAGGCCGGATGAGGGCCGCGGGGCGGAAGCCGCGCTGGACCGTTTGGCGCGCCATTGGGACAAAGCGAAAATGGATTTTCTGCTGCTCGTTCAATCGAAAGCCAGAGCCGTCGGCCATGAAAAAGGCGAAGACCATTTGTTTATCAAATCCGACAACACGATTGGTTGGAACGAGAAAGACGCGCCTTACATCATCGCTGGCATCGGTATCTTTCATCCACGGGTTTTGCGCGATGCGCCTGATGGGAAATTTTCCGTGAAAATCCTCTGGCACCAGGCGCTCGCGCAAAACCGCTTGTTCTGCCTGCCGCACCACGGCCACTGGTTTCAAACCGGCACGCTCGCCGACATTAAAAAGGCCGAGGAATATCTGGCGTCCGTAAAACCGTAGCAGCGGACATGAGTCCGCTCTCATTTCGTTCAAAATCAGGGGAAAATGAAGCCGACTCACGTCGGCTGCTACGGCTACGGGCTGAACATATTTGCGCATGAACTTTTCACGTTCCATCACGGGCTTTCGCCTCGGAGTTTAAGGAATTCCGGGCTATTTCGCTGGCGCGGACGTTCGAGGGCAACCGTAATGGTCCGTTCGACGCGGCCGGGATGCGGCGTCATGATGACGATGCGATCGGCCATGTAGATGGCTTCGTCAATGTCATGGGTCACCAGCAGCACGGTCGTGCGGCGGGCCTGCTAGAGCCGCAGCACTTCGTCCTGCATCTTCATGCGCGTGAAGGCGTCGAGCGCGCCGAGCGGCTCGTCCTGAAGCAGGACCCGCAGATGATTGACGAGCGCCCGCGCCAGGGCGGCGCGTTGGGCCATGCCGCCGGAAAGATGGTGCGGATAGGCGTGGGCAAATTTTTCAAGGCCCACCAGGCGCATGAATCCTTCCACTTCGTGGCGCTTCTTTTGCAGCAGGCCGCGCGCGACAAGTCCAGACTGAATGTTCCGGCTGGCGGGGCGATGGCGTGGATGAACGGCAAGATGACTTCTGACAAACACTTGGAAGAATCGGCGTCCTTGACACCCTAGCCCACCATTATAAAATCAGCCTCAATGTCCCGACCGCACAAGGCGGCAAAATACAGGAGACCATCAAACAATACCAGGAAGCACTACGGCTCCAACCCAATGATTCAGAAGTACAAGATAACCTTGGTGACGCCATGATCCAAGCAGGTCACCCACAGGAGGCTCTAGAGCATTTCCGAGAGGCATTGCGAATCAGTCCCGACGATGCCAAGGCCCACAATGACCTTGGCAATGCGTTGTTCCAAACAGACAAGCTTCAGGAGTCAATCGAGCAGTTCCAGGAAGCGTTGCGAATCGAACCCAACTATCCCGAGGCACACTGTGGATTGGGCGCCGCCTTGGCCCGAACAGGACGTCCACAGGAGGCCACCACCCAGTTTGAGCGGGCGTTACAATTGAAGCCAAACTTTCCGGAAGCCCTGAACGGCCTCGGCGCAGCGTTACTACAAATCGGGCAGGCGAACGAGGGCATTGTCCAATTCCGATTGGCCCTGCAGCTTCGGCCTGACTTTGCCGCGGCGCGTGACAATCTCGGCGACGCGCTTATCAATTTCGGTTGTATTCTCTTGCAAGAGGGCCAACTGAATCAGGCCATCGCTGGTTTGCAAGAGGGATTGCAAATCCATCCAAACAATTCTGGAGCCTTAAACTGCCTCGGCTTGGCGTTCCTCGGTGAGGGGCAGGCCGGTGAGGCCGTGACCAATTTCCAAAAAGCCCTCCAATTGGAACCTGACAACTTGGAGTCTCTGAACAATCTGGCTTGGGTGTGGGCGACCTGTCCGGACGCCACTTGGCGCAACGGAACCGAGGCGGTTGAGCTGGCTCAAAATGCCAATCAGCGTTCGGGCGGCCAGGATCCGGCAATTCTGCGCACGCTGGCTGCCGCTTATGCCGAGGCCGGACGTTTTCCCGAAGCGCTTACGACCGTCCAGAGAGCACTGCAATTGGTCAAGTCCCGACCCAACGCCGCCCTGATGGCGAATGATTTGCAGACACAAATCAAATGTTACCAGGCCGGCGCTCAATTCCGCAGTCGCGCCCTCACGAATACGCCGGCAACAATTCCATAGGGAGGGAACCGGCGTGTGCGCTTCCGCTCGCAGAGATGGCTTTGGGAGCACCCATCTGGCTGTCCAGTGGCGGTAGGGATCCGGCGCTTGCTCAAGTTCAAACAGCCATTCAACCCGGAAGTCCTCCGTCATGAAGAAGAAAAAATGCACCGCAAAAAACTCACACGACTTCAAAACACAGCTGCCGCCCTCGGCGAAGAAAATTTCGCATCGCATTGTGGATGCTCGCGCAGTTCAAATTGAACAGCCCAACGCCCTGCCCGCCTCGTGGAGCTGTCCCGGTTAATACCTGCGCTCGCCGGAATCAAAATAACCGTCCAGCCGGGGAATATCCTGATGGTTCTGGCTGCGAGCGTACCGGGAGTTCTCCCGTCCTCTTTCATTGCCCGCGGCCGCCATTCGCATAAACTGGACGCGTGAAATCCAAAGGCGCGGTTTATCTCGTCGGGGCTGGGCCGGGCGACGCCGGGTTGCTCACGTTGCGCGGCGCGGAGCTGCTCCGCCGCGCTGATGTCGTCCTCTATGACTCGCTGGTGAACCCGGAACTGCTGCGGTTCACGCGCCCAGGGGCAGAGTTAATCTCACGCGGCAAACACATGAAAATGCCGCAGGAGGAAATTACCGCGCTGGTCATTGACCGGGCGCGCGTAGGCAAATGCGTCGTCCGGCTCAAGGGCGGTGATCCCTACATTTTCGGCCGGGGCGGCGAAGAAGCCGAGGCGCTGGCGGCGGCGGACGTTCCCTTTGAAATCGTGCCCGGTGTCTCATCCATCGTGGCGGCCCCGAATTACGCCGGCATTCCCCTCACCCACCGCGAACATTGCTCCAGCTTCACCGTGTTCACCGGTCATAGCGATTCGGCGGATGCCGCCACGGCCCTGCGCTACGAGCAGATCGCCAAAATTCCCGGCACGAAAGTCGTGCTCATGGGCACGGACAACCTGGACGACTGGACGAAATCGCTCATTGCGCAAGGCATGTCGCCGGCAACGCCCGCGGCCATCGTCCAATGGGGCACACTGGGGAAACAAAAATCCGCCGCCGGCACGCTGGCCACGATTGCAGCATTGGCGGCGAAGGAAAAAATCGTTCCGCCCGCGCTCACCATTGTCGGCGACGTGGTCAAGTTGCGTGAAAAACTGAACTGGTTCGAACAGCGTCCGTTGTTCGGCCAACGCATCGTGGTCACGCGCCCGCGCGGGAGGGACGCCGTGTCGGCATACCCACATTTCGGGGATGGCGGCACGCCATCCTTCCCGACAAGATTGGCCGAACTCGGCGCGGAGGTGCTGGAAATTCCGGCCATCAAGACCATCCCGACCAACGACAAGCAGGATGTTGTGGACGTGTTGCTGGGATTGAACTCCTACGATTGGCTGGTGTTTACGAGCGTCAACGGTGTGACGGCGTTTTTCGACCTTTTCTTCAAACGCTTTCAGGATTTGCGTGACCTGGGCGGAGCGCGCATCGCGGCGGTCGGGCCGGCCACCGCGGCGAAGTTGCGCGAACTGCATTTGCAGGTGGACCTGACGCCGGAGGAAGCGTTGGGCGCGAAAATCGCCAAGGTCTTTGCCGAAAACGAAAGCGTCGAAAACCTGAAAATCTGTCTGTTGCGCGCCAGCGAAGCGAACCCCGACCTGCCGCGCGAACTGGAAACGCTCGGCGCGATTGTGGATGACATTGCCATTTACCGCACCGTGGCCGAAACCGAGGATCGGTCGGGCGCGGGCGCCGACCTGCTCGAGAACGGCGCGGATTGGATCACGTTCACGAGCGGCTCGACGGTGGAACATTTCCACGCGCGCTTTGATTTACCGAACTTGCTGAAGAAATTTCCGCAAACCAAACTGGCCTCCATCGGTCCGGAAACGAGCAAAGCCATCCGCGCGCTGGGTTTGGCCCCGACCCTCGAAGCGAAAGAGCACACAACAGATGGTTTAATTGCGGAATTACTGCGCGGAACCAGGCCGGGGAAAACATTGAAATAGAGATTTCTGAGATAACAGGTAGCCGCCGACATCCATGCGTGTTGCCCGGACTGGTTCAGGCAAGGCGCGCCACCCCGTGCGCGCCGCTGAACTGTCAAAAACCAACCAATGTGCAAACGAGACGGCGCGCATGAAGTGACGCGCCGCAACCTTTGCGTTCTTTGTTTCCTTTGGGCAACACGCCCATCAATCGGTGCCAATCGGATAAAGGTGATCGACACGGTGCGATCTGAACCCGCAATGCGGGACGGTTGCGCGATCAATTGGATTACTTCAGGCCGTTTCTCCAGTGGGACGCTTGCTTGACTCGCCATCGCGCAAGCGCAACAGGAGGTAATAGGCCAACGGCGTCGCGATCAGCGAAAGCAGCACCGAAATGCAGAGCGCGCCGATGACGGCGACAGCCAGCGGCCGGAGCATGTCGGCGCCCGCGCCGATGCCGTACGCCAGCGGCAACATCCCCAGCGCCGCGGCCAGGGAAGTCATCAGGACCGGGCGTAGACGGCGGTGGCCGGCGCGCACCAATGCCTCCACCAGTTCCACGCCCTGATCCTGCAATTGCCGGGAAAAATCCAGCATCAGGATGCCGTTCTTGGCCACAATACCGACGCCGATGATGGCGCCGAGGAACGAAACAATATTAAGCGTGATGCCGGTGAGCCACAGCGCGACGAGCGTGCCGAACAACGCGAGCACCGAACCGAAAACAATCGCCACCGGCTCGTAGAACGAACGAAATTCGATCAGCAACACGGTAAAGACCAGCAGGATGGCAGCGGCCAGCACGACCATCAGGTTGCGAAAGGATTCCTGCTGTTGCTGGTAAAGTCCGCCGTATTCAACCGTGCCGGGCGGCAGTGATTTGTCCTGGCTTAACTTCGCTTGGATGTCTTTCATCGCGCTGCCCAAATCGCGGCCTTCAAGCCGCGCGGACACGATGATGTCCTGTCGTAAATCGTCACGGTCCAATTCCACCTGGCTCGGTTCAACCGACAAGTCGGCCACCTGATCCAGTCGCACGACCGCGCCGTCCGGTGTGCGAACAGGTAATTCGCGCAACGCGGCGATGCTGTCAACGGACGCAGGCTCGTTCCGCACCCGGATGTCAATCACCCGGTCGCCTTCGAGCATGGATGACGCCACTTCACCCATTAGCGCCGTGTTGGCCGTGTCGGCAATATCCTGCGCGGTCAGGCCGAATCGTTCGGCCTCCGCAGGCCGGACACGCAGATTGATGGACGGACCGGTCTCGGTGAGGCCGTCAAAGGAATCCACAACCCCAGCGATGCCATTCGTAATTTCGTTTTCGACGCGGGGCGCCGTCTGCTCCAGCCAGTTCAAATCCGGTGAAAACAACTTGATTTCGATGGGATCAGGAGTCAGTTGCAAATCGCCGATCACGTCAGTCAGGATTCCCGGAAATTCCCAGCGCATCATCGGGAACCGCTCGGCGAATTTATGACGCAATTCGGCGATGACCTCTTCCGTCGTGTGCCGGCGGTTCGGTTTGAGTTTGACCGCAAAGTCGCCGCGATACGGCTCGGTGACGAACATGCCCATTTCGGTGCCGAGTCGGCGCGAGTAACCTTCGACATCCGGGTTGGCACGAATAATCGCCTCCGCCTCGTCAAGAATGCGCGATGTTTCGGTGAGGCTGGTGCCCGGCGGCGCCCAGTAATCAATCACGAAACCGCCCTCGTCGAAGTCAGGCAGAAAATCGGATTCGAGCTGTTGGTAAACGAAAATACCGCCGAGCAGCACCAGCCCGCACGCGGCCAAGGTCAGCCAGCGGTGGCGCAAGGCGACACGGACGGCGCGTTCGTATATCCTGATGACCCGCGTCAGCAAAAACCCGCCTTCCAGTCCCGTCGGCGGGTGGCCATGCTCCATTTTTTCCGGCTCGCGGATGAACCACGCCGCCAGCGACGGCGTGAGGGTGAGCGCCAGGAGCAACGACACGAGCAGTGACACCACCATCGTCAGCGCCAGGGCGCGGAAAAACACGCCGGCGACACCGGTCAAAAATGCAAGGGGAATGAACACCACCACCGGCGTCAGCGTCGAGCCGATGAGCGGATAAAGGATTTCCCCGATGGCTTCCTGGATACCCGCCAGCCGTGGCCGGCCGGCGCCGATTTTTACACACATCGCCTCCACCACGACGATGGCGTTGTCAATGATGAGGCCGATGCAGGCGGCAATGCCGCCGAGCGTCATCATGTTAAACGTCATGTTCGCCAGTCTCATGGCGACGAACGTAATGAGCACCGTGATGGGGATGGTGACGATGGCCGTAAGCACGCTGCCCCAGCTTTTCAGAAAGAAATAGAGGATGAGCACAGACAGAACGAGTCCGAAGAGGATGGCGTCCCAGACACTGCCGACCGAGTCGCGCACGAATTGCGACTGATCATAATAAAAATCCAGATGCATGTCCGGCGGCAGTTCCTGCCGGAGTCGCTGGAGTTTTGCCTTCAACGCGGCGGCGATGTCGAGCGTGCTGCCGTCCGGCTGGCTTTGAACATTCAACAAAACGGCATTGCGCCCTTGAGCGGTGACCACCGTGTAAGCGGGCGCCGGTCCACGTTCGATGTGCGCCACATCCCGGACCAGAATCGGGTGGCTGTCCCGCACCGCGATCACGATGCGGCCAATGTCCTCCGGCGAATGGACGCGCCCGTCCACCGTGGTCAGGTAAAGATGGTAATTTTCCTCGATCATGCCAGCCGGCGCGATGAGGTTGTTTTTTGCCAGCGCGTCGCTTACATCCGCCAGACCCAGGCCGGCCGCCTGTAATTTCAACGGGTCCACGAGGACATGAAACTCCGGCACCCGGCCGCCGACGAGTTCCACTTTGGCGACGCCCGGGATTTGCAGGAAGAGCGGTTTCAACTGGTAATTCGCCGTCTCCCACAAAGCCATGATGTCGCGATTGGAACTGGTGAGGCTGATGCCGATGATGGGAAAGGCGGAGAACGTGACGCGCTCGATTTCGGTTTCGGCAGTCGTGGGCAGCTCGCCGCGGATCTCCGCCAGTCGTCCCAGCACGTACAATTCCGACTGCGGCATGTCCACATGCCAGTTGAAAAAGACATTGATCTGGGCCGAACCGCGTTTCGTCGCCGATCGCACCGAAAGCGTGCCCGGGATGTCCTTCATCGCCTCCTCGATCGGCCGCGTGACCGTGGCCATCATTTCATCGGCAGGCATGATGCCGTTGTTCACCAGGATGACCACGCGCGGAAAATCCGTCCGCGGGAACACCGAGGACGGCATATGCAGCGCCGAAAAAACTCCCGCGAGGCACAGGGCCGCCGCGATGAACGTGATGGACAAGGCGTGCCGCGTGGCGAACCGGCCGAGGCGCGAAGAGGTGACGGCAATCATGGGAAGCTACTTGAAATCAATCCCCTGTCAGGAATGACTAATAACGAAACCATAATGACTAAAGGATGACGAAGCCCGAATGACGAATGGCCGCCCGAGCAACGCCCATTCATTCGACATTCGACATTCGTCATCTGGAATTCTTTGGTCATTCGGATCTGGGGATGAGTCATTTTGCCACTTGGATTTTTGTTTCCTCCGGCAATCCGTAGGCGCCGACCGTCACCACGGCAGCGCCTGCTTTGAGCCCTTCCCCGGCAACCTCCACCCAGCCGTTCTCCCGGAAACCGGTGTGTACCGGTGTTTGCGAGGCTTCATCATCTTTGACCACCGCAATGACGCTTTGGCCGTTGACATCTGTGACCACGCTATCGGCCGGGGCCGCCAGGCAATCCACGTGAACGGCGGTAATGATTTTCAACGGGACAAATTGGCCGGGGCGCAGCCCGCTGGCGGCCGGCAACAACACCCAGGCTGGAACGGCACCGGTTTTCGGGTCCACCGCCGGGCTGACAATCGAAAGCGTTGCCGTCACGGGCGGCTGCGTCAGGACCTGCGCCTCCTCGCCGGTTTTCAAATCCGTCGCTTCCGCCGCCGGGATTTGCAGGCTCACCGCCAGCCGCTTTAAATCAACCACCTCGGCGACAACCGTGTTGACATCCACGGCCTCGCCGGCCTTGACGTTGAGCCGCGTGACGATTCCGGACAACGGCGCGATGACTTGCAGGGCGGCCAGTTGCGCCTCGGCGTCCTGCAAATTTTTCAATGACGTGTTTTGCTGGGCGTATAATTTTTTCTGCCGGGCTACTTCCTGCGCCGCGAAATCGGCCGTTCCCGCGCCGGCATTCAATTCCATCAGCACATCACCCCGCTTCACCATCTGGCCCTCCATGATATTGACCCGGGCCACCACCCCGGCGGAAGGGGCCGCGAGTTGCGCGCCAGCGGCCGGTTGCTCCACCGTGGCCGGCGCGGCTTCCACCATCCCATAACCGGTCACGTAGCGATGCAACGCCATGCGCTGAAGCCTGCCGATCTGAACGGAAACCACCGACGGCACATTTTCCGCCGGCGCTTCAGTTTCGTCATCCGAATTTGAACCGGCGCGGGAGGATTTAATGAGCGCATAGATGACCAGCGCGAAAATCAGGATAATCACGCCGCCGATAATGATTTGTTTTCGTTTCATTTTTCAGCTTGAGGAAAACCGTTTTGCGCCGTGTCCATCGTTGCGGGCGGAAGCGTCAACGGACTTTGCAGGGCATCCTCCAACCGGCCCAGCGCCTGTTGTGCCGAGACCAGCGCGTTGAGCCGGTTTTGCGACCCGGCGGCATATTCGACTTCGGCGTTCGCCACCGCCAGCGGGTCCGTCTCACCTGCCTGCGCCTGGGCGCGAACGGAACCCAATTGTTTCCGCGCATTGTCCAGCAGCGCTTTTGCGGTGGCCACCTGCTGCAGGGCGGCGTGATACCCGGTCAGCGCGCTGTCAATTCCGGCAATGGCATCGGCCTGGACTGACAAAAAATGCGCGGCGGCTTGAGCGCGTTTTGCCTCGGCCTCGGCCACCGGTCCCTGATTGTGGTTTAACAGCGGCAGAGTCAAGGTGAGTCCCAATTCCCACTGATTATCACCGGCGCTGCCGCTGTTCCAGGCGTAGCCGGGGCCGAGATGCAGGTCGGGATATTGATTGGCGATTTCAAGCTGGAGGGCGGACTGGCTGGCAGCGTATTCGGCCAGCGCACCCCGCACGTCGGCGCGATTCAACAACGCCTGCCTCCGGACTTCCGACCGGGTCAGACCGCGTGGGAATTGATTCAATTCAATGAAGGAAAGCCGGACGCCGGCCAATGCGTGCGTCGGCACGCCCAGCGCATGAGCCAGCTCGATGCGCGCCTGACGGGTTTTGCCCACCGCGTCCTCCCACGCCAACCGGGTCGTGGCCAAAGTGGTCCGGGCCCGGGTGACTTCAAAATCGGAGACCGAACCGGCGCTGAACTGACCGTCGAGCAAACGAACCACGTTGCTTTGTGCCGTATCCTGCCGGGCCAGTAATGCCTCGAGTTCACGTGCGGCATAAAGGTTGAGCAGCGCGGCGCGGAGCTGGCTGCGCACCTGCCAGACTACGCCGACGAGGTTCCAGCGCGCCACTTCGGCCAGTTGCTCCGCTTCAGCCACGCGTTTGCCGCGTTTGCCGGCGGTTTCGATGGGCAGATCAAAGCTCACCGGCACAACCCAAGGACTGGGTGTGTCGGGAATCTGGCTGTCGTAGCCCGGCGTCGCGGTCACGGAAGGATTCGGGCGCTCGCCGGCGGTAATTTTCGCGGCTTGCGCGGCGAGCAATTGCGCCCGCGCTTCGAGCAGCGCCGGCTGATAATAAAAAGCAACGAACGTTAGCTGCTTCAAGTTCCAGACGTCGCGCGGGCCGGGCATGGCAACATGGTTTGTCTCGAAAAAGGCCCGGAGATGTTCATCGGCGAGCGAACGCGCGTCGAAGGCGGCGGCGGTGTTTTCCGGTGAAATGGGCCGCGGATGATACGTAGCGCAGCCGCCGGCAAGAAGGAGGATGGCGGAAAGCGTCCAACACCCAGCCTTCAACATCCAACGTCCAAAGACTGCGGTAGGGCGCGTCACTCCGTTCGCGCCGAGGCTGGACAAGCGCGATACGGCGCGCACGGAGTGACGCGCCCTGCCATTGGAGGTTCGTTGTGGGATTTTGGATGCTGGATGGTTCATTGGCTTGCCTCCAGCGGCAGGCGAACGGTGACGGTTGTCAATTGGGACGGTATTGATTCGACCTGAATCGTTCCGCGGTGCGCGGAGACAATCCATTTGGCGATGCTCAGGCCGAGACCGCAACCGTCCACCTCATTGCCGTGTGCCGGGTCACCGCGGTAAAACCGGTCGAACACGCGCGGCAACGCTTCCGGCGGGATGCCCGCGCCGGTATTGGCAATGGTGAATTCCGCCATTCCACTCGCCCGGCACAGATTCATAGTTACCTGGCCCTGCGGGTGGTTGTATTTGACGGCATTGTCGGCCAGGTTGAGCAATAATTGCCGCAAACGATGCCGGTCACCGGTCAAAACAATGTCTTCGCAGGCTTTCATTTTGACTTTGATGCCTTGCGGCTCAGCCAGGATTTGGGCATCGGCACGGGCTTCCCAAACCAATTCGTCGAAGTGAAGTTTGTCCGTTTTCAAGGTGACCTGGCCGGCATCCGCCCGGGCGAGCAAGGTGAGGCCGTCCACAATGCGGGCCAGCCGCTGCAATTCGTCCAACTGGCTGACGAGCCGTTCGCGCTCGGCTGCCGAAAGAGATTCATCGCGCAACGCGGTTTCCGTTTCGCCGCACAATACCGTCAACGGCGTTTTCAGTTCGTGCGAGGCGTGCAACGTAAATTCGCGGGTGCGATTGAATGAATCGTCGAGCCGCGCCAGCATGGCGTTAAAAACCTCCGTCATTCGGTCCAGCTCATCGCCGCTGCCGGTGCGCGGGAGCGGCTTGCGCAGATTGCGTTCATGCACTTTGGTAATGGCCTCGGTCAGCCGGGTCACGGGCGCCATGGCTTTCCGCGTCAACCACCAGCCGCCCAGCAATCCCAGCACTACGGCCGGCAGTCCCACTTCAAAGACCATCTCGCTGGTTTCAGAAATGGCGTATTCCGTCGGTGCGCGACGATGTTCATGGCGCAATTGTTCGTCAATTTCCCGGTAGGTTCCCAATCCGATGATGAGCAGGGAGGCCGTCAGCACAACGGCGTACCACAAGGTCAGGCGCGTCCGGATCGTCATGATGGTTCCTGCAACACGTATCCGACGCCGCGCACGGTTTGGAGCAATTTGGGTTCGAACTGGGCGTCAATTTTCTCTCGCAGGCGGCGGATGTAAACGTCCACCAGATTTGTGCCCGGGTCGAAATCGTAGTCCCAAACCTTTTCGAGAATCATCATGCGTCCGCACAACCGGCCCGCCGAGCGCATGAGAAATTCCAGCAGCCGGTATTCCCTCGCCGTCAACTCGATTGCCGTCCCGCCGCGCTGCGCCCGGTGCGTCACGGTGTCGAGCGTCAAATCCGACACCCGCAACACCGGTGATTTATTGTCGCCGCCGCGCCGGCCCAGGGCGCGCACGCGGGCGACCAGCTCCGCCAGTTCAAACGGTTTGGGCAAGTAATCATCCGCCCCAGCATTCAGGCCTTCGACCCGCTCGTTCACCTCGCCGCGGGCGGACAGCAGAAGGATGGGCGTCGCGTCCCGGCGCTCGCGCAACTGGCGCAACACACTAAGGCCGTCGCGCCCCGGCAGCATGATATCGAGCACGATGACGTCGAACGGTGTTGTCCGCGCGGCAGCAAGCGCGTCATCCCCGTTACCGCAAACGTCCACGGCGAAACCTTCGGCCTGCAGCGCCTTGCGGACAAATGACGCCGTCTTCTTCTCGTCTTCAACCACCAGCACGCGCATAGGCCGACCGGAAAAAGTCACGGGTTGGACGAATTGTCCATGCCGTAAACCAGAATTTTGAAGGTGCCGGGAACCATCCGCGGGCGCCGCTCGCCTTCGGCCGGCGGTTCGAATTGGGCGGTGGCCAGGTAAATCTTGTGCGTGGCGGGATCCAGCGCCATGGTGCGCGCACCGCGTTGGGTTTGCAGGCTTTGGACCAAGGTCAGTTTGTCCGGCGCTTCTTCCTTCGCAATCGTCGTGGTGCCATCGCTACACGAGGCAAAGGCCAGTCGGGTTTCCGGATCAAATGCGTTGGCATCCACCCCCTGCCCGATCGGCACGGAAGCCAGCACTTTGCCGCTGGCACTGTCCATCATCACCATCAACTTATTGTGGCAGCCAAGAAACAGCCGGTGATTTTTCACGTCAATGGCCATCCCGGAAGCCTCCTCGCCCGGGGCAATCGGCCACCGGTTCACCACCTGGTGGGTTTTGGCATCAATGACCGCCACCTCGCTTTTGTTTTCAAGATTGTCATACACCCGACCGGCTGTCGGATCGGCTTGCGCGAACTCCGGCCGGCCGCCAAGCGGAATGGTGGCGACGACCTTTTGTCCTTTCACGTCAATCACGGTCGCCGCCTGTGCGCGGCCACAGAAAAGGTAGGCCTCGTTGAGGGCGGGATCGTAAGTGTAACCGTCCGGGCCTTCGGCCGTATCCACCTTCGACAGCGTTTGCAGCGTTTTCAATTCCACGATCCCGGCCTTGTTTTCATGCCCATTGCTGGTGACACCGAGGCCAAGGTCGGCGGCGATGGCCACGCCGTGCACGCCCGGCGTGTTGGTGATTACACCGCAGACCTGGTCCTTGGCCAGGTCAATCACTGCGACTTCAGTCGCGTGCGAGACATAGAGGCGTTGCGCGGTTGAATCCACGGACAAATAATCCCAGCCGCCGTTGCCGCCGACAGGAATTTCCTTGATGAAGTGATAAGGTCCGTCCGCGCGGCAGGCCGCGGCCGTCAGGAGGCCAAGGGCGCCGGATAACACCGGCAGGAAATTTTTTTTCATGTTGCTCCATACGGTTGAGGTTTTGGTTGGATGGTTCGCGATTACTTTTTATTTTTCATTGCCTTGCCGTCAATGTTCATCTGCTTTGAAATTACCAACCCGGCCATGAAACAATGCCAACATGAATGCCGGCTGAATTTTGCGTGACAATTCTGTCATTTGCCGCCGCACCGCCAAAGAAGATTTCATCCGGAACTTCCCAGAAATTGCTCGACCGTCTTTGATGATCGTTGTACAGGTGGTTGTAATATGAAACCCGCGGCCAAGATCTTCAACGTTCGATTCCCTTTTGTTTTCCTGATGTCGGCACTGCTTCTGGCCGGAAACGGGAACGTCGTCCTGCTGGCCCAGAACAACACCCGCGCGACCACGACGGCGTCAGGCGTGTCGGAGTATCCGACCGATCCTTCCCAGTTGCCCGGCAAAGGGCCGGCGGCAACCTGGAGCGGACTGCCCAAACTGTGGGCGCAGCGTCATGCCCAATGGGGGCGGACCGCTGGCCAGGACAAGGGCGCGGTCGTGTTTTTGGGAGATTCCATTACCCAGGGCTGGAATGCGCTGGCCAATGCCTTTCCGAACCTCAAGGTCGCCAATCGCGGCATCGGGGGCGACACGACGCGCGGCGTATTATACCGCCTGAAGGACGACGTTCTTGATTTGAATCCGAAAGCGATTGTGCTGCTCATTGGCACCAATGACATTGGCAACGGCGCCCAGCCGGAGGATGTGGCGGACAACATTGAAGCCATTTTGCAGGAAATAAAGAAATTCAACCCCCGTCTGCCGGTCATCGTTTGCCAGGTGATGCCGAGGAGTGATCGCAACCTGCATGCCGCGCCCCGGATTGAAAAGCTCAACGCGCTGGTCATGGCGGCGATTCAAAACGACCCCCAATTCACACCGTGCGACACGTGGAGCATTTACGCCGATAAGAACGGTGATTGCCCAAAGGATCAATTTCCTGATTTGCTGCATCCCAACGCCGCGGGTTATGAAAAATGGGCGGCCGCCTTGAAACCGATTTTTGCGAAATTGAATCTGCCGGCGCCGTGACCGCCCTTTAGTCGGTGAGCGGCAGATGCGCATACACGGCGAGGGCCTGGGCACGCGAGCGCACGTGAAGCTTTTCGTAAATCCGCCGGATGTAAGTGTTCACCGTTTGCACGCTTAACTGGAGCGAATTGGCTATTTCCTTGTAAAGAAAACCACGCGCCAGCAAATCGAGGACCTCTTGTTCACGCGGGGAAAGGCTGGCCGCGCCACCCGAACCGGTCATCGGCCGGCAAAAGGACTGCACCACTTTCCGGGCAATACTGCTGCTCATCGGCGAGCCTCCGGCGTAAACCTCCCGCAGCGCGGTCAGCAACGTCTGACGCGGAGCCTGTTTCAGCAGGTAACCGCTCGCCCCCGCCGCCAGCGCCTTGAAAATATGATTGTCGTCTTCGTACACCGTCAGCATGACAAATTGGGTCGGAGGCAGGACCGGTTTCAAACGGCGGATGCATTCGATGCCGTTCATGCCCGGCAAATTGATATCCACCAGCACGACCGCCGGTTTTTCCCGGGGCAATATCTCCAGGGCGCTCTCCGCGTCGTCATGCTCGCTGACGCATTGAAAACCGTCCGCGCGCCGAATCCAGTCGGCCAGGATTTCCCGGGCCGACACGTCATCTTCGATGATGGAAACGGTAATGCTCATCTCATTCTATCTTTTCACTTTATCACGTCCGAAAAAAAAGGCTTGTCACGACTTTTAGCGACATCCGCCGCAAGGGGAAGGGCGCCCGGTTCCGGCGCGGGCGGGCGGGTCGGGCCCGACTCCGGCTGGTCCGGCGGCACCGGCACGATAAATTGCACCTCGGTCCCCTGCTCCGGCGCACTGCGGATTTGACAGCGTCCGCCAATTTTTTCGAGGCGGCGGTGCATGTTTCTGAGCCCGTTGCCGGAGGTGGAGCGGCCGGTTTCGCGCGGCACTTCGCGCCGCAGCGGCTCCGGCACAAAGCCGCGTCCATGGTCGCGCACCAAAAGGGTAAAAGCGTGGGCGTCGGTCGTCAAAGAGATGCTGACTTCCGAAGCCGCGGCATGTTTGACGACGTTGTGCAACGCTTCCTTGAACGCCAGGAACAGATTGTGACGCACCTCTGCCGTGACCGGCCACGGCGGCAGTTGCACGGGCACATCCAGCCGGCAGCGGATGCCAAGCGAACCGAGGAATTCCTGGGAGAATTTTCCCAGGTAATTGGCCAGGCTGTCCAGCGTGTCGTGCTCCGGGTTGACGGCCCAGACAATTTCATCCAGGGCGCGGGTGAGTTCGCGGGTGGTGGCGTAAATGCGGTTCAACTGGATGCTCGCCTGGCCCGGGTTCTGCAATTCACCCTGGGCGGACTGGCTGAGCAGCGATATGCGCGTCAGGTTGGCGCCCAGGTTGTCATGGATGTCCCGGGCAATGCGGGTGCGCTCGCGCTCAATCGCGCGCTGGCGTTCGAGGCGATCGAGTTTCCGGCGCATGCGCCGCCGGGCAATCCAGAACACTCCGCCGGTCAGAATCGCCGCCGCCGAGACGCCGGCTACGACATAGAACCACCAAGTCTGCCAGAAATACGGATGCACGGTGAACGCCAGCACCGCACTGGCGGTGCTCCAAATACCGTCGCTGTTGCAAGCCATCACTTCAAACCGATAGCGACCCGGCGGGACGTAATTGTAAATAACCTCCCGCTTCGTCCCGGCATCCGTCCACTCCTGGTCCGATCCCTGCAACCGGTATTTGAAGCTGACCTTTTCCGGCGCCACGAAGCTCAGGCCGGTATAGCGGAATTCCAACTGGTGCCGCCCCGGCGGAATCCGGAGGGCGCCGCCGGCGCGCTCGTTCCCTTCCACCGGCCGACCATCCATAAGCACCTTTTCGATCAGCACCGGCGGTGGCAGTTGGTTGACTTTGATGTTGTCCGGGTCTATGCCGACCGGACCCTTGCTGGTGGAAAACCACAGCCGGCCATCGCTGGTCCAGCAACTGGCAGGCTGGAAGCCGCCGGAACATTCCAGCGTGGGCATTCCGTCACCCGTTCCGTAAACCAGGGGGTGCACCGCCGGAATCCGCCCGTCGGCGCACTGGTTCAGTTCCTTTTTTTGTATGCGGAAGATGCCGCCGTGCGAGCTGATCCAGAAGTTGCCATGGTCGTCCTGTTCGATGGCGCAAATGAAATTGTTCGGCAGACCTTGCTCTATTTGGACGGATGAAAAGCGCCCGTTTTGGAGCCGATCCAGGCCGCCGCCGTAAGTTCCGATCCACAAGACGCCCTCCGTGTCCAAATGGAGGCACTGGACGAAATCGCTGGAAAGTCCGTCGGCTTTTCGGAATTGCTTTACGACGCCGTGTTGCCACCGGCCCAGACCGCCGCCCATCATGCCAAACCACACTGTGCCATCCGGGGCTTCGGTAACGGTCCGGACATCCGGCAAGACCAGGTTTTGTTTCGCGCCAAAACTGGTGATCGCGCCGGCCTGATAGCGTATTAAACCGGTGTCGGTTCCAATCCAGGTCACGCCCTCGCGCTCCGGCAGGATGGCCAGCACCGGCGCGGTAAAGTTTTCCAGACCGGGCGCGCGCGCGAACTGGTTGCTGTGTTGAAGAAACAGCCCGCCGCCCCAGGTCCCCGCCCAAAGCTGGTTCCCGCTGTCTTCGGAAACCGACCAGACGAATAAATTCAACAGACCATTGTTGTCCCCAAAATGAGTCCACTCGCCATTTTGCAGCTCATACAGGCCGGCGCCCTCGGTGCCAATCCACATGGATCCGCGGCGGGAACAGGTGACGGAGAGCACGTTGGCGCCCTGCCAATCGTCCGGCGGGTTCAAGGTGGTGACGCGGCTGGGACGCAGGGCCACCAACCCGCTGTTGCCGGTGCCCACCCACAAGGTGCCCTCGCGGTCCTCGCACAACGAGCGCACCCAGTTGTTCGGAAATCCGTGGGCGCGATCAAAATGAACCACGCCGCGGTGCGGAAAGATTAAAAAAAGTCCCTGCTGCAAGGTTCCCACCGCCAGGCCGCCGGACGCCATTTCCATCATGGCCGTGACGGAGCTTGGGCCCAACGGGCTGGGGCCAAAATCCTGGGTCCCGGTTCCCTCCCATTTCAACACCCGGTCGCGTGTCATCATCCAAAGGCCGCCGTCAGCGCCGGAGCAAATCCACTCGATAAAATCCTGGGGTTGCAGCCTTACCGGGATGGGAACCAGACGGCCACGGTCAAGGGTATAAACCTCGCCGTCGCTATAAACCCAGATCGTTCCTTGCGGACTTTGGGTCAAGGTCACGGCCGACACCGCGCCGCCGGTGTTGGCCATGGCGACCGCCTCGCCGTCCAGCGCCACCAGTTTGCCGCTCGGGTTCAGGAGCCAAACCCGACCCGAGGCGTCGGCGCCCATATTCTGTATTTTTCTGCTCTCCCACGAAGGACGGAAGGACACCGAATAAAAATGTCCGTCCCGGTAACGAGTCAGTTCCCCGCTTTCACAACCAATCCACAAGTTTCCCTGGGCGTCTTCAAACAGGCTGGTCACCCGGCTGCTGCGCATTTCCGGCGTGTTATTGTTGTCAAACACCGTAAAAGCAACGCCGTCGAACCGCGCGAGCCCGTCGTAAGTTGCGAGCCAGAGATAACCATCTCGGGTCTGCACCACCGTCTCCACGGCGTTGTCCGGCAAACCATTCTGCGTTTGCCACACGCGCATGAAATACTCGGGGAGGTTGGTCGTTTCGGCGCCAACCGTCTGATGGAAAAACAGTCCGGCGAGCAGCATCAAGGGCGTTGACATGCCGAAAGTGCGCCACCGCCGGAACGTTGCGCCGAAGGCATCGAAAGAAAATCTGGCCGGCGCGGATTTCATGGATTTGGAGTTTGCGGCTCAAGGAAGCACTGCGCAAGTGAAACCTGAACTGCCGCAGCGCCCGGGCCGTTGGGAGGAGGATAGCGTAAATGAGCTCATTTCAACTTGTCCCCAATTTTCGTTACTTTTAACCGGGGCAACCTGTCCATTGCCGGAATCGTCCGGCCATTGCCCGCCTTCAGCGACCATTTCGTGCGGGCGGCCTGCCGCGCGCCTGCCGCCAAGGTTTTTCGCGCGAAAAACACGGTGTCATTGACATAGGCCACGCGCAGGATGTCGTCGGAGCAAACATCAAGCTTCCGTTTCCAGTCCGCGACACGGAGAACGACGCCTCAGCGGTTTCTTCCGGCGGCACGGTGCAGCGCACGCCAACTGGTGGATGGCGATGAAAATTGGGGCGCAGAAAAAGAGAAACTTGGACCACCGGGAAATAATGGACATGGATAACAGGAATGGCCGAATCGCTCACGGACAGAAGGTCTGCGTCAGAGCCCTGAGCAGTTGAGCTTGTCCTCAAGGTTAGGTCGCGCGAAAACCATATCCATTCTCTTGGCAGGTCAGAATCGGAGCAAGATTTTCACTTGTAATATGTTGTGATGTTTCCAGAGCGGAGTTTAATCCATGCGGTTGTACCATATTTTGGTGACAAGACATTTCTGGAGGTTGGTGTATATTAGAGCCAAAGACGGCACTAGAAATGCAGTCAGCATAGACAAACCAAAACCACACATTGATAATCCTATGAAACGGAAAGTAGTAATCTCCTTGGGAATGGCGGCAGTTACAGTTGGGCTTGGAGCGATTCAAGCGCAAGGCCAATCGTTTACTTTCACTTTCGCCGATAACACGAGTGATGGATGGGTGGCTGGAGGATTCAGCAGTTCCCCGGCTCTTCCACTCGTTAGCATCGTCGGCCAGAACTACATCAGTGTCCCCCTGAGTGGCAGTTACCAGGTAGCAAATGTTAATTCCGGCTCTATGAGTGGTGTTCCTGCCCTTCAGGCCGGCTTCAACGCTGCGATGAACGCCGCCTTTCACAATCCATCCGCCTACGAGCTCACTTATAACTATTACCTTGATACATCCGGTGCTGAGTGGGCGACTGGTGCAACCCCCGGTACCTTCCTCCAACTTGGCTCGTATGCCAACACAGGCACCGGCACCTACGGCCAGACGGGAACCCCTAGCGCGTACGAACCCCAATGGAATGGCACCCAACTGGCCAGCGAAAGCATTTTCTACGGTACCGCGACGGTTCCCTTCACCGCGTATGGCACCGACCCGAACGCAGACACTTATTACCGATTGGGATTCATTTTAAATGGTAATGGTACTGGGGTGTCGATTGACATTACCGATATCAGCATCACGCAGGTTGTTCCCGAGCCGGCCACGCTGGCTATGTGCGGAATGGGTTTGCTGGGCGGTCTGCTCGCGCTGCGTCGCCGTCTCAGCTAAAAGTAAAAATACATTTAATTCTCATAGCGACCCCGGCTTTTGCCGGGGTTCTTTTTTTTGCTTTGGGAGAAGTAGAGCAGGCGAAGCGGGTAGTGGGAGTTAAACCCGATTGGCCACTTCGCAAACCTTCGCGAAAACAGCACTTTGATTGCCGAACGCAAGAAGCTTCAAGCTGAATTGGATGAGAAAAAGGAACAAACGCGTGGCCAGCAAGCTTGAGCCGATTTCCGATTTCGTTTAATCTCGGTGGAATGAACCCCGTGCCGGATTCCAAATCGAACAAGGGAAGCGTCCCGAACGTATCCGGTACAGAGGCGAACGCTGCACAAGGCCACGGACTGGAAGCAGACAAGTTTGTTGATTTTCCAACTACTTCGCCGCGCCGGCGGTGGTTGTTTGGCCTCTTCCTGATGGCTGCGACACTTCTCGCCTACCAGCCGATTTGGCACGCCGGATTCATTTGGGACGATGATCATTACGTGACCGGCAACCTGGCGTTGCGCTCGCTGAAAGGTCTTTGGCAAATCTGGTTCGTGCCCGGCGCCACCCCGCAATATTACCCGATGGCGTTCACCGGTTTCTGGGTGGAATATCACCTTTGGCATCTGAATCCGTTGGGCTACCACCTGATGAACGTCCTGCTGCAGGCGCTGAATGCCATTCTGCTGTGGGCTGTTCTCCGTCGGTTAGACGTGCCTGGCGCCTGGCTCGCGGCGGCCATCTTTGCCCTGCATCCCGTCTGCGTGGAGTCGGTGGCATGGGTCTCGGAAATCAAGAACAACCTGTCCGGGACATTTTATCTGAGCGCAGCCTTAATTTACCTGGGATTTGACCGGACCAGAAACTGGAGGCTTTACTTCCTCGCTTTGGGTCTGT
>DATJNM010000084.1:0-145639 GCA_035508155.1 Candidatus Sulfopaludibacter sp.
CTCAAGAAAGGTCCACCCCGCGGCAGGGATGCCGTGCAAAAAACACCCGCAAGGGGTGTGACTCATGGAAGGAGTCAGCAGTTATGGTAATCAATACAAACATATCAGCACAAACGACTGCGGCACTGTTGGGACAGTCCGAGTCGGCATTGAGCGCGTCACTGGCGCGTTTGTCCTCCGGTTCGAAAATCAATTCGCCCGCGGACGACAGCGCCGGCCTGGCCGTTTCAATGAATCTCGTGGCCCAAATGGGAGAAAACACCGCGGCGGCCGGTAACGTGGCCAACGCCATTTCGTTCAACCAGACCCAGGACGGTTACCTCCAGCAGGTGTCCAGCGCCCTGGATCGTATGAGCGAACTGTCAGTGCAGGCCCAGGACGTCACCAAGTCGAGCAGCGACCGCTCCCTGTACCAGGGTGAGTTCAACACATTGGCCCAATACATCAACAACGTGGCGACCCAAAACTTCAACGGGGTCAGCCTGTTCAATGGCGCCAATCTGAACGTGCCGGTGGACAGCAACGGCAGCATCTACGTCAACAAGGGCGTTGACCTGACGGCAGCGGTTTATTCCGGCCTGTCAACGCAAGACATCAGCACCACCGGCGGCGCCGTGACGGCGTTGACGGCGGTGACCGCAGCCATCGCGCAGTTGGCAGCGGACCGCGCCAATATTGGCGCCAACGAAGAGACGTTGACGGATTACAGCAATCAGCTCACAACGTTGAACAACAACCTGTCGGCGGCGAACAGCCAGATCATGGACGTGGACGTCGCGCAGGAAAGTACACAATACGCCAAGGAAAACATCCTCGTCCAAACCGGCACGGCGATGTTGGCCCAGGCGAACGCACTGCCTCAAATTGCGCTGAAGCTTTTAAGCTAATCCGCGCTTAGGTAAAAAGGGTAAATACGCTCGGACGGCGTGAAGACGCCGTCCGGGCTTTCGCCGTGAGCGGGCGTTGAACGACCGGACCAACAAGCAAATGCACCGTAAATAACAAAAACATGTCAACGACCAGTTCGATCACCAATTCCAGTTTGGCGGGACTTTTGTCTTCCGGCGCCCTGACCAGTTACGCTAGTTCAACCAACAGCACCAACACCAGCCCGGCTTCGAGCCTGGCCGTGTCGGGTCTGGCTTCGGGTATGGACTGGCAAACCACGGTTCAGGCGCTGGCCAACGCCGAGCGCGCGCCGGAAACCCAGTGGAAGAACCAACAAACAACGTTAAACGCCCAGAACAGCGCGTTGACCACCATCGAAAACGACCTCGCCACATTGCAGACGGATTTGCAGACCCTGCAAGACTCAACGCTATACGAAAGCACGACGGCGCAAAGCTCCGATTCGACCGTGGCCACGGCCAGTGCAGCTTCGGGCGCCACCACCGGCAGTTTCATTTTCAACATTACTCAATTGGCCACCGCCGCCCAACTCAACGGTGCCAGTAATGTCAGCCAAGGGTTGGTTGCTGATGGCAATCCCACGGACGTGACCATCGGGACGGCCGGATTCTCCACGCCGGTGACCGCCGGCACCTTCACGGTGGATGGAGCGCAAGTGACCATCTCCACCACCGACACGTTGCAGGATGTTTTCAACAACATCGCCTCCGCGACGAACAACGAGGTGACGGCCTCCTACAATTCCAGCACGGATGAAATAACCCTGACCAGCAGCGACGGCAGTCCGATCGTCCTGGGCAGCGCGGCGGACACCAGCAATTTTCTTCAGGTCGCCCAGTTATACGGCACCAGCGCCAGTTCGGTGACCAGCGCCTCCGCCCTAGGCCGGGTGAACACCACGGTGGACATGACCAATTCCGATTTGGCCACCCCGATTTCTGACGGCGGCAGCGGCAACGGCGCCTTCACCATCAATGGCGTGACCATCAACTATAATGCCAGCACCGACAGCATCCAAAATGTGCTCGCCCGAATCAACAGTTCCGCGGCCGGCGTCACGGCTTCCTACGATGCGGTGAACAATCGCTTTGTATTGATGAACAATACAACCGGCGACGTGGGCATTTCAATTCAGGATGTGACAGGAAATTTTGTGGCGGCCACCGGGCTTGCCAGCGGCACCTTGGTCAGTGGCAAGAACCTGAACTACACGCTCAACAACGGCACCCAAACCCTCGTTAGCGAGTCAAACACAATTACGCAAACCAGCTCCGGAATTCAGGGTCTCTCCGTCACCGCGCTTTCGACGGGAACCATTACCGCGACGGTCAGCAGCGACACCAGCGCCATCAGCTCCGCCATTCAGCAGTTCATCACCGATTACAACGCGGTGCAGAACTACATCAGCAGTCAGCAAATTGTTTCCACCGGTTCGGACGGCACCGTTACGCCCGGACCTTTGACCGGCGATCAGACCGCCAACGATATTGCCTCCAGCCTTCGTTCGTTAAGCTTTACGGCGGGATCGGGATCAACCGGTTCGGCCATCAACACCCTAGGCGACCTGGGAATCCAAACCGACGGCCAGGACAACACTCTCACTCTGAGCGATTCGACCACGCTCGACAGCGCGCTGGCCAGCAATCTTAGCGCCGTTCAATCATTTTTTTCCGACGCGACCAACGGCGTCGCGACTCGGCTGAACAATTACATTACTGACCTCACCGGCTCGAACGGGGAGCTGACCAACGAGCAGGCCACCCTGACCCAGGAGTCCAACGACATCACCACCCAGATAAACAATCTGGAGGCCAAGATCACTTCGGACACCAACTTGTGGACATCGGAGTTTCAGGCCATGGAGCAGGCGCAGTCGCAGGCCAACCAGGAGTTGACCTATTTATCGGAGCAAGTCACCAACGGAACGCTCTAGCGATCCATTTATGATCCCAACCGCAGACATTATTCAGCCCAGGCCCGGTCCCCAAGCCGGTTTGGTTTCAAAATTCGGCTGGTTGATGTTGGGCGCCGCGTTGACGGTTCATGCCGGCGGGTTCGAGGCGGATAATGTATATTGGGGTTCGCCGGTCCTGCCGGCGGACTTGAAACGGGTGCTTGTGTTGCCGCTGGCTTGTGATTCGTCGTTTTCCGATTTGCCCGAAGGTTGCACGGCCTTGCAACCGACTCTCCTGGCGGAACTGGCTAAGACCGAAAAGTTTGAAGTGATTCCGGCTGATCCGGGGACGTTGCGCCGTCTAACCGGCCGGATCGCGTGGACCGGCGCCGAAATTCTGCCGGCGGATTTCTTCGAATCGCTGCAAGCGGCGTATGGTTGCGACGCGGTGCTGTTTTGCCAGTTGACGGTTTACCGCACCTATCCGCCGCTGGAAATCGGCTGGCGAATGAAGTTGGTGGACGCGCACGCGCGGCGAGCTCTTTGGTCGGTGGACGACGTGTTCAACGCCCCAAAGCCGCCGCCGGCTCCGAAGGCCTTCGGGGTTGGACTCGATTGGTTCGGTCTGGAAACGGTTCAGGCGTCGCCCGGGTGGCTTGGAGCAAACTCACCGCGGCAATTCGGCCAGGCGACCCTGGTCAGCGTGGTGAACACGCTGCCTTACCGTCAAGAAATGCCTAAAGTTTCTGCCCCATCTGCCGATCTCAAAAGTGGACAGCTCCGGAAGCTTTCGGGGCTGCCAATGAAAAACGAGCGCCATGAAAATTGAGTTTAATCCCCGCCCGGTTTCGCAGCCGGAATCCAGCCAGCCCCAAAAGCTTTCGGGCCAAAGCGCCACCCCGGTGGCAACGGATTCGACCTCATTTGCCTCGTCGGCTTTGCTGAAGGGCCAGTTGAATCAAATTCCCCTGGTCCGGACTGAACAGGTGGCCCGGGGACAATCGCTCGTACGCAGCGGAAATTATCCGCCTGACGACGTTCTGGACCGGATCGCGGCTCTTTTGGGAATTCACGTCAAAGATTCTCAAGGCGGCCAGTAATGCCGTTCCCGCGTTGTTCCCATGCGCAAGACCAATCCCTGGAATTCCTACCGCCAAGTGACCATGCTCACGGCGCCGCCGGGGCAAATCATATTAATGCTCTTCGATGGCGGTTTGCACGCGCTTGAAGTCGCCTTGTCCGGCTTTTCAATGGCGGACCCCGCCCAGGTGAATATGACGATTCACAACAATCTGCAACGGGCACGGGAAATCATTGCCGGATTGAATGGTGCGCTGAATATGGAACAGGGCGGCGAATTTGCCCGCACGATGCGCCGGCTTTACGGTTATTTTGAACGGCGCCTGCTAGAAAGCAATTTGCGAAAGACGCGGGATGGCATCGAAGAGGTGATTCGTCATCTTACCGTATTGCGCGAGGCCTGGGCAGCGATGTTAAACAATCAAACACCCTCCGGCCAGTTTGCCAGCCAGCCTGCGGCCCTGGCCACGGTGTAACCTCACGTCTTATGAGCGCCGAACGCCAGCTCGCCGAAGCCTACCGGGAATGGCGCCATCTGGCGGAGATCGAAGGCGAATCCATCACCGGACGCAATTGGACGCTGGTGGCCGCCTGCCAAAAGGCCCTCCAGGATTTGCAGGGTCGCATTTCCCGCCTCACCCCGGCCGCCCGGAACGAGTGGCCGAAATCCGATCGTGAGCGCGCCGTCAGAGAAAGGGCGCTGAATGCCGTGATCCGCGAATTGATCGGACTGGAACGGCGCAACCAGACTTTGCTCAACGGTCTTCGCGAAGCAGCGCGCCTGAAACTCGGGCAACTTGCCCAGGCCGGCCGGAACCTGGAACAAATCCAGCAATCGTATGGCTCGGCGGTTCGCCGGTGAGTTTGTTTTCCCAGCCTTGGCCGCCATAATGAAAAATCCGGATGCGACCGACCCGATTCTGGTGGTGGACGACGACGAATCGGTCATGACCACCTTGACGGAGACGCTGCGGTGCGCCCATTACGACGCCGTCGGCTGCACCGACCCGCTTATGGCGCTGGACGAATTGAAGAAACGGCCATTTTCTATCGTCATCTCCGACCAGCTTATGCCTCAAATGACCGGTCTGGAGTTGCTTTCGCGGGTGCGGCAAATTCAGCCGCACACCACGCGCATATTAATTACGGGCGTGGTCAAACTCGATACGGCCATTGAGGCCATCAACCGTGGCGAGATTTTCCGTTTTATTGCCAAACCGTGGCTGCACGAGGAATTCCTTGCCACCATCAAAAACGGGGTACAAAGATACGAATTGATGTGCCAGAACGCCCGCCTCCAGGCGACCACGCAGTCAATGAACGGGCAATTGGTGGAACTAAATCGCTCGCTCGAACAGCAGGTCCAGCTCGTAGCCCGCCAAAACACGCAGTTGGGCGATGTGAATGCGGCGCTCGAACGCAATTTCATGCGTTCGATGGAACTGTGTGTTCATGTCATGCAGACGTACTATCCGTCGCTCGGCAATCAGGCCCGGTGCGTCTGCCAGGTTTGCAAATCCATCACCCAGACGCTTCACCTCAACGACGAAGACCGTCGCGTGCTCGAAATCAGCGCGCTGTTGCACGACATCGGACTCGTCGGCGTGCCGCGGAACATCATCCGCCGCTGGCAGCAGGATCCCCTTTCGCTCGACACCGCCGAAAAGGCGCTCATTGAACAACATCCCATTCTGGGCCAGGAACTCGCCGCCTTCGGCAGCGATTTGAATCGCGTCGGCGAAATGATCCGCGCCCATCACGAACGATTTGACGGAAAAGGTTACCCCGACCGGCTTGCCGGAGACGACATCCCCTGGTTGGCACGCTTGCTTGCCGTGGCCGTAGCCTTTGTTTCATGTGGGCTGACGGAGGCGGACGCGACAGAAAAAGTGGCCATGGATTCCGGTTCGGCGTTTGATCCGACAGCGGTTCGTGCCTTTTTGGAGGCGCAAGTTACGGCAGTGATGCCGCGCAAGGAACGGCAGGTCGCCTTGGCGGACCTGCGGCCGGGCATGATCCTGGCCCAGGACATTTACACTCACAGCGGCCTGTTGCTCGTGCCGGAGGGCCAGCGCTTGAACGCAACGTTCATCGAGAAAGTCCTCAACCACAACCGGATTCAGCCAATTACACAGTGCCTGGCGGTCTACTGCTGATTCAGTCGAGGTTTGCCGCGCGGCTGGCACGACCGCAACTTCGCGGGATTTTACGCGGCGCATGCCCTCCAAATCAGGCGCAGACGGAATTAGTGCGGTTCGCTTCGGCGATCGCGGCCTGGAGAATTTTTGCGGCACTCGGCAGGGCGCGCGACAATGTGTCAGTCGCCGCGTTTATTCGAACAACCGTTTCAGCGGTTCGTGCGGCGATCAATTTCCGGTACCACGCAATGAAAGCGCGGCTCGTGGCGGCTTCGTCGCCGCTCTCCGGCGCGTGGGTCGTCGGCGATTCCGCGGTTTCGCAAAGAATCAAAGCGGCCAAGGCCGCCGGACGGGGGCTTTTGTTCCAGACAGTTTCCCAAAGTCCCGCCCCCGCGGCCGTCTCACCGCTCAACATCAATGCCTCGGCCCGTTGCGCCATTACCATCAAATCGTCCGGCGCATGATGCATTGCCTCGTGTGTCCAATCGCGGGCGAACTCCAGAAATTCCGTCCGGCTCAAGGCGACCTGGCCGCCCAGTTGCCAGGCTTCGACCTGCCGGGCATTGGCCGCCACGATTTCGTGCAATCGTTGCAACGCATCCACTGGACGGTTTTGTTCGGCCAGGAACCGGGCGTAATCCAGCCGCAACGGATGGCCCGGACCGGCTTCGTGCAAGCCCTCCTGAAATGCCTTTTCGGCGCCGACCGCGTCGCCGGATTTCGCCAGGCATAATGCCAGACAATGATGCGGCGCCGCGCCGGTGATTTCCTGGTTGATGGGCGTGAGACACGGCAGCCGGCGTTTCGCGAGGCACCGGCGCATTTGATCGGCGGCTTCGCTGAACCGCCTCAGTTCAATGTGCGCCAGGCCAAGCGAAAAATGCAGGGACGCCGTCAGTCCGCCGTTCATCTTTGCCAGCGGCGACGTGAGCACGCGCTCGATCTCGTCGAATCGTTTCGCCGCCGCCAGGCGCGTGACCAGTTGCATGAGCAGCGTTTCGCGCAGTTCCGGGACGATTTCCGCGGCCGGTTTCGAAGACAAAATGTCAAAAGCGTTCCGATAATGTCCGAGCGCGTCGGCACCGCGCCCCGACCGCGCCAGCTCCAGGCCATAGTTCATCAGCAGGTGCGGTTCGTCCGGCAATTCGGCGATGGCGCGCTCGAGCAGACGGAGATTGCGCTCAATCTTGTTGCGATCGCGCATCAGTTCGGGGGCATATCCATGATGGATCAGCACCGCCTCCCCGAGCCGGTTTTCCAAACCCCATTCGGCGCGGCGGACTTCGACGCTGGTAAAGATCTGCTCATGAACACGTCCGACATAGAACAAGCCCGGCGCGTTGCGGAACAACCGCGGCACAAACGAACAGCCCTCGGCCTCGCGACCCATCTCCACAATCGGCAGACGCCACGCCATCACGGCGGCATTGTTCATCGCCGTCTTTATTTTTTCGCGGCCATCGGCGGACAATTCCTCGTCCGCGTCCAGCATCAGAATCCAATCGCTGGCGGCATGCTCCAGCGCGGCGTTGCGCGCGGCGCTGAAATCGTCGTTCCAGGCAAATGAATAAATCTCCGCGCCGTGTTCCCGGGCAATCTCCACCGTGCGGTCGGTCGAGCCCGTATCCACGACGACAATTTGCGACGCCACCCCGCGGACGGATTTCAGGCATTGGCCGAGAAATTTTTCCTCGTTCTTGACGATCAGACAGACCGAAAGACTTTGAAGCTCGGACTTTGAACTTTGAACTCCCTCCGGCAATTGCAGCCATTCCGGACGCGCGCCGCCTTTGAGGCGTTGATTCAGAAATTTTTTGGCCGGTTTCCAGCGCGGCGCGATCCGACGCGCGTGTTCAGCACAAAGCCGGGCCGACTGGCCGTCACCGACGGCCTGCGCAATTTCTGCGAATATCAAAAAAACCTCCGGGTGGAAAGGGCGCTTCGTTCGCGCCGTCAACGCGGATTCCCACGCGGCCCGGAATTTTTTCTGGCGGAATAATTCCCGCGCCTCACCCAAATAGCCGGCCAAGGCGCAGGGTGGCAGGATGATTTTGACTTTAACGTCTGGAGTTCCGCCTTTAGGCGGTTCGGCTGTTGGCCGTTTTGAATCGGGAAATTCCAAGCCTTTCGAACCAAGTTCGCGGAGCCGTTGCGCGGCGATCACCGCGGCATTTTGCCACGAAAATTGTTTGGCATGTTGCGCGGCGAGTTGTCCGCGCCGGCGCGTTTCGCCAGGATTGGCCGAAGCGTCGCGCAAGAATCGGCCGAGCGCGGCGGCGTCCGGCTTGAGCAGCCAGCCGGGGACGGGGAGTTTCATGCCGCTGATTTCGCTTCCGAAAATCATCCGCCGGGCCGGAACGCGCCAGGCAAATTCGTCGCGCACAAAATCATCCGTCGCGCCGCCGGCGGTGACAATGACTGGCAAGCCGCAAGCCATCGCTTCCAGGACGGGCAGTCCGAAACCTTCGCCGCGATAGGGCAGCACCAGGCAATCACACGCGGTGTAGAGGCCGGGCAGCGCATCCGGCGGCAGTTCGTCGTTCAAGTAAAAAATCTCGGGCGCGTTGGGCAGCGACTGCGCGGCGCGGATTTTTGCCTCCAGCGTCTGGCCGGCATAGACGTTCCGGCCGCCAAAATCCTTGATGACCAGACAGACGTCGTCCGCTGCTGTAAAATTTTCGAGGTAAGATTTAAGCAGCAGGTCCGGGCCTTTGCGGAAGATGGTTCCGCCGACGAACAGGAATTTGAATTTCTTCTGCGTGGCCAACTTCATCGGCACAGTCCGGGGATGGAATTTTTCCAGGTCCACGCCGTTTGGCACCACCAATACTTTCCCGGCCGGCACGCCAGACTCGATGTACACGCGCCGGACGTATTCGGATGGCACCCAGAATTCGTCCACGTTCGCGGCCGCCTTCACCCATTGCTCCGGCAACGCGCCGAATTCCCACGGTTGGATGACCACCAGTTTGCCTCTGGCCGGCCGCTTCCATTCGGGCGGCCAGGCATGACGAACGGTCACAACCGTGTCCGACAACGGTTCTGGGGAAATTCCGCCGGGCAGTTTTTCAAAACCCCGCTTCGCCACGCCCTCAGCAACGCGCTGAAGGCGAATTCCCGGCAACGCCTCCAACGCCGCGGTCAATTGACGGTTCACGTGCGACAGGCTGCCATGGTCGAAGAATGAGCCGATCCAGGAAACGGCAACCGGGAGGGACCGCGTGTCACCGTCCCCAAATTTGAATGACTGCGGCGCGCAGCCCATGCGCGCGTCGGCTGAGAAAGCGCGGTCGAAGGTATGGCGACAGGCATCGAGATTGTTGACCACGGTGACGCAACTCCAAGGATCGAGAAATACAAAATCAGACGGGTCTTTTCGACCGGCCCAGTCCGCGCCCTTGAGCGGCTCGAAGACGAGGGTGGGCAGGCCAAGCAGCGCGGAGAAGGTTTTGGCCCAGGAATCCGCGCCGATGAGTGCGGCGCTGTTGGCGATCCATTCCATTTGTTCGCGGAAGGAATGGCTGCGCCGGTCCTCGCAGCAGGCGATGACAGGATAGCGTTTGCGTTCGTCCGGCGTGCCGAGGATGACGGGATGGAAACCGCGATCCAGAACGAACCGAATCAGTTCCGGCCAGACATCCGGATGGATGAGGTTCTGCTTGGAGCCGCACATGCCCTGGAGGCTGCCTTGCGGCGCCAGCACGACCTGCCGCGGGTGCGGATGGGTACGAAAACGCTTCGCCCATTCGGGCCTGGGCTTGACCGCAAATTTTTTGAAGATGTCCAACTGGGCATTCCATTCCTTGAAATAATCCACTTCCGGTGTGACGCCCGTGCCCCGGCAGTTCGGGACATGCCGCATCATCATCCGCAGCATTAAATGCAGATTCGGGTTTGTGTTTTTGGGCAGGAACCAGACGCGGCGGAGCGACGGAAACGCTTCAAAAAAACTGCGGGCGGCGGGAATGGAGTTGGGAAAGCTGACGACCTGCCCGTCAGGATGTTCATCCAGAAACGTCGCCAGCAACAGCAGGGCGTCACCGGCGCCGCCCAGGTGCAGGTAAAAAGGGCCGATTCCGGCCAGGAAATTTGCCAGCGATTGCGCCGTGCGGGCCAGGAAGTCGGCAGACGGAATGGCATCCGGCGGGACCGGCAACATGCTTTGGGGCAAATAATGAAACCGGTCCGTGTGCGCGGGCAGCGGTTTTGGTTCGCCGTTCTTTTTCAGCACATAAACGTTTGCGCTCAACCGGTTACAATCGAAGCCGTGAGTCTCCGCCAGCAACTTCATGGAATCGCTCGAATGCAGCGTGCAATGCCCGATGGCGGGATCCAAATATGCCCAATCTGCCAGGGTTTGGCCGTCCACAAAACTGCTTTCAAGGTAAAGAACGCCGCCAGGCCGCAGAGCGCGATGGCAGCCGCGGAGGATTTCATGCGGTTGATAAAGATGTTCGATCACCTCGACCATGGTGACGCCGTCCAGCGAACCCGCCGTCAGATCGCGAAGTTGCACTTTGGTGTGCTGGTCAATGCCGGTGCAGCGCAAACCTTTTTGCCGCATCAATTCCACGAATTCGCCCGCGCCGCAGCCGAAGTCCACCAGGTCCAGGGCCGGCCGGCCCAGCGCGCTTTCCAGCCGGCGCAAGCGTTCGAGATCAAAAGCGGGGTCGTGTCGGCTGGAATGGCCATTGTTTTCCGTGCGGATCGTCGCCGGGTCAATGCGCGGAGTGAACAGTGTCCGGCAGCGCGGACAAGCGAAATAATCGTGGGCGCATCGGGCCACGGCGAATTCCGCCGGTTCGCCGCAAACAGGACAAATTTTCTTCAAAGCCGGATGTTCCAGTTTAGTTTGCACAATCCGATTGGATGACCGGGCGGACCGGAGTGCGGCCCGCCCGGGGAAGGAGCCAGCGGTCTCTCGCCGTATTTGCGCGACCGACGATGTAATCGCTGGACAGCCAGGCCCCGAACGCCTTCGGGGCACAAATCATTTTCCTGGCAGAACAACTTTTTTGGCCGTGTTCGTGGCCCGCCCGGCCAGCGGATGGGCTTTGGTCGTTCCCCCGGCCAACTTTGGCAATCCCGAAAGCTTTCGGGGCCGGGTCAGCGCCTGCCGGTTGCTGCGCTGGATTTCGTCATAAACTTCCTGACGATGCACCGGCACATCCACCGGCGCTCCGATGCCGACCTTCACCACGTCGCCCTCCACGCGCACGATTTTGACGTGAATCCGTCCGTCAATCACGATGCTTTCGCCGGACTTTCTTGAGAGAATGAGCATAGACAGGTGTCATTCGATGCTCCCGGCGACAGGCAACGGATGTTGCACTGAATAATCGACCGCATTGGCGATGATGATTTGCTTGCCGATGTGCGTGTGGCGGTTGATGACGATGGGGCCTTTCAAATTGATGGTCGCCCGATGGGGGCCGTGGATGGTGACGATATTCAGCAGCAGCGCGTCACTCGTGTTCCGGAGGCCGAGAAACTCCACGTCTGCTTCAGGAATGTCCGGTTGATAATTTGGCATCACGAGAAAAGGATCCACGACGACGAAGGCGAGCGAGGCGTTGGCCTTCACCTGGAGCCACGCAAAAGGTTCCTCCTCCGGGTTGACCAGCAGGACGTAATCCTTGATTTGCTCAAATCCAAGGATGCCCATCGGCAACCGCACTTCGTTGTTTGCCTGCGCGACCGCGGAGACTTTCGGGGTTTCCGATTCAATCATTTCGGCGCATTTCATATCAGCAGACGTTTAGCACCGGGTATGCCACGGCCGGATAAAATTGCCGGGACGCGAAAAAGCGGCAGAAAAACGATAAAAAACAACGGATAGCGACGGCGGGCGCACACGACCCGGCAAAATCGGCTCGTCGGCGGGACAAAATTGCCTTGCAGAAGGTATTCGTTGACACGAGACGGAAGCCACGATTTACGCGGGCATGAAATCCAGGATTGAAAGATACATGATCTGGGCGCTGCTTTGGAGCGCCGCCTGATAGGCCGTCTGGGCCTGGCTCAACTGCACCATGGTTTGCACCAGATCCGCCCCGGAGGAATTGGTCACCATCTGGTTTAGTGTTGACGACTGGCTGGAGGCAAAGGTGGCCGCGTTGTTGAGCCGGGTTTGGATCGCGCCATTATTGCTGATCTGGTAGAGCAGATTGTTATTGTCGTTTTGGAGGTTGGCTTCGTCGGTGCCCGTAATGGCGCCGGTATTGCCCGAGGTCAAATCGTTTTGGAGCGCAATGAGATGATTAAACAAATCCGCGCCGGAAGTCGCATCGGTGATCAAACCGCGCGTGCCACTGGTTCCGGTGTTTTGACCGGGCACATCCACCGAAATAGTGACGCCGGGGGCGATGCCCACCTGGTTGACGGAGAAATTCCCCTGATACGTCACGCCAGTGACGTTCCCACTGGCATCGGTCGTGACAGTGTAAGGCGCTGGCGCGGAATCAGTGCCGCCGAAAAGATACTGCCCGGTTGAAGGATCCTGCGTGTTCATCAACTGCACGGCCTGCTGGATCAACTGTTGAACTTCGTTGGCGTAATTGTTCAAGTCCGATTGCGAGTTGGTCCCGCTGCCGGCTTCCGTGGCAATTTCCTCGGCGCGGCTGGTGAGCGTTTGCAGCGATTCCATCACGTTGTAAACCGAGGTGGCGCGCGTTTGCAGGGTGGAAATGTTGGCGCTGTATTGCGTCTGCGCCGCCTGGGCCGACAAATCGTTCAGCGTGTCTTCCATCGCGGACGGGTTGTCCGATGGCGCCTGCACGCTCAACCCGGTGGACGCCTGGTTCTGCAAGGTGTTCAACTGGTTTTTCAGCACGCTGAACTGGTTCAGCATCGAATCGGTGTAGGCATTGGTCGCGACGCGCATAAAATCAAGTGGTCTTCATGGCCAGCGTGTCACCCATCATGGTGTTGATGGTCGTCACCAACTGGGCTGACGCCTCGTAGGCGCGCTGGAATCCCATCAGGGTGGTCATTTCCTCGTCCACGTTCACACCGCTCACGGATTCGCGCTGGGCGTTGAGCATGTTCACCACGCTGGTTTGGTTGGTCACCTGGGTGTTGGCGGTTTGCAGCGCGTTGCCGAGATCGGTCACCGTCGTGCTATAGGAGTCGCCGAAGGTCGCATTGTTCAAACCGGCCTGCGTTGTTGAGGCCAGTTGCGCGAGCTGAAGCGCGACCGAATTGTCGCCGGTCGCCGTGGCCGAACCGGAAGCTTGAAATAAAGACGGATCGTTCACGAGCGCGATGTTGACGCCGATGTCGCCGGCGTCCGCGCCGGTGAAAAAATTTGCGCCGGTCGAGCCGGTCAGACTGTAACCGCCGCTGTAAATCGAATTGACCTGTGTGATGAACGTCGAAGCCAGCGTGTTGATTCCCGTCTGCAAATTCGCCAGCGTGCCGTCACGCGCGTCAATCGTGCCTTGAATGGACCCGCCGGTGAGCGTCAGCGGCACGCCGCCGGTGGCGGTCTGCACCAGCAACTGGCCGCCGCCCGCGTCATAAGTCTGGAGCGTGTCCTCCACCTGATCGCCGGAGACGAGAGTCTGGCCGCCGATGCTCACATCCACCGCGCCATTGGCGCCGGCGCTGGTCGTAAAGTTGGTGAGCTGCGCCAGATTTTCCAAATCCTGCTCACGGGCATCGAGCAGGTCATTCGCCGTGCCGCCGCTGAATTGCGCAGAGGAGATTTCCTGGTTCAGACTGGCGATGTCTGAAAGCAACTGGTTCGCCGAACTCACGTTGCTGTTCAGGGACGTGTTGAGCGAATCGCGCAGGTTGTTGAACTGGCTGTTCACCTGGTTGAACACAGAGGCGAGGTCCTGCGCCTGGTTAACGACCGCCTGCCGGGCTGTCAATGAAGTCGGCGAGGCGGCCAGGCTTTGAAAGGCGCTGAACAAGCTGCTTAATTGCGCGGACAAGCCGGTGCTGGTCGTGCTGTCGGAGGAGGAATTGCTCCCGGATGTGCCGTCACTGCTGCCGGTGCCGTTGAGAAACTCGTCCAAGCCCGTTTGCGCGGATTGCAGGGCACTTTGCTGGGCGTTCCAATAACCGCTGACGCTTTGCTGGCTTTGAATCTGGCTGTTCAAGAGTGAATTCACCACCTGCTGGATCGCGACGGCGTTTGCGCCGGTGCCCTCCGGCCCGATGGTACTGGTGATGTCCGGACTGGTCTCAATCTCAACGCGCTGGCGGGAATAGCCGGTGGTGTTGATGTTGGCGAGGTTTTGACCAGCCACTTCCACGCCGGTCATCTGCGTTTGCAATGAGCGGGCGGCCAGATCAAGAGTGCCGAATAGTCCGAGCATAGGATGGGTCAGCCGATGGCCTGATAAAATGGTTTTTGGGGAAGACCGTTGCCCGGAAGACGGCCCATTTCATTGTAGGTTTCCGGGCTCGATCCGGGGACCAGGGAATGGATGAGCCGTTGCATGAGTTCCACCACGTGGCTCAAGAGGAGGTGATTCTGTCGCGCACGTTGCTGGACGCGCCCCAGCAGTTCGTTGTTTTCTTCCACCAGCGCCTGCACCAGCGGCTGGTATTCGGGCGGCAACAGCGGCGTGATGGTGGCAAAACCGGCCGCCGCCGACAAATTCAGTTGGCGCGCCATCTCGCGCTGGCGCTGTTCGCGCTCACGCCGCGCGGCGGTGATGACGTCGGCCTGGGCATTGATGGCGGCGACGTTTGGGAGCAGGTCATCGGTCTGGCGGCGCATCACCAGGTGCTGCTGCTGGTCCAGCAAGGCGAGCATCTCGCCGTACTGCTTCAATTCTTCGCGCAAAGTCTCAATCAGGTTGGGAAGCAATTCATTCATTGTTGGGCGTGGGAGTTGTCGGCGACAGTTGTCGTTCAAAGATTTTGGCCAGGCCAAACTTGCCGGACTTGGAAATGCTGTCCGCCAGCGTCGTGGTAATCATGTCCTGGTAAACACTCGAGGCCGTGGAATTATCCGTAAACTCCGAGGGAATGACGGTCTTCTGCGTTTCGGAAAGGACCTGCCGGAGGAGGATGGCTTCGAACTGCCGGCTCGCCTCGGCGATCTTTTGCCGCTGGGTCAGCGCCGTGTCGCCGGCCAGGTCCTCGGGACGAATGTCCACGGCATTGCCGGTGGCTGTGGCTTGGACCGTGGCGACGTTCACCGGGACACCTCGCTGTTGCTTGCGAAAAAGGGTTGGGGAATGACTGATGACAAAATCCCAATCACTAAAGGATGACGAAGCTCGAATGACGAATGGCTGGCTGAACACCACGACACGCTTGGACATTCGGCATTGGGCATTGGGAATTGTCTCGTCATTATGGTTTAGGAATTAGTCATTTCACCGGATAATCAGTTCGGCCCGCAACGCTCCGGCCTGTTTCATCGCCTGAAAAATGGCCATCATGTCGCGCGGCGTCACGCCCAACGCGTTCAACGCCGCCGCCACCCGGTCCACCGTCGGCATTTCCGGTAAAGGAATAATGGCAGATTTATTTTCCGTCACCTCGGTGGTCATGTGCGGCGTGACCACCGTTTGGCCGGCCTGACTGAGCGGATTAGGCTGGGACACACTGAGCGTCGAGGCGACGTTGATCGTGATGTTGCCGTACGCCACGGCGCAACTGGAGATGTGGATGCTTGCGGTGGCGACGATGGTGCCGGTGCGCTCGTTCAGGATGATGCGGGCCGGCTCATCCGGTGTCACCTCGATGTTTTCCAGTTGCGCGATGAAATTCACCGTCTGCCCCTGGGCCGCCGCGGGCAGGCGGACTTGAACAGAAGTGTCATCCACGGCATGAGCGCTGTTGGTGAAAACGTTGTTGATGGCGGCGGCCATGAGTGCCGCGGACGTGAAATCCGGATCGCGCAACAAAAGCTCAATCGTGTTGCCGCAGACGATGGTCGTTGGAATTTCCTGTTCCACGATCGCGCCGCCGATGATTTGCGCGACCGTCGGATGGTTTTTAGTCACGGTCGCCCCGCCGCCCCCCCCCTGCCCCGCGGTGAAGCCGCCCACGGACACCGGACCTTGCGCCACGGCATAAACCTTGTTGTCCGCGCCGAGCAACGCCGTTTGTAACAGCACGCCGCCCTGGAGCGATTTGGCGTCGCCCATCGAAGCGACCTGCACGTCAATCCGTTCGCCCGCCTTGGCAAACGCCGGGATGTCGGCGGTGACCATGACCACGGCGATGTTCTTGGCTGAGATTTGCGTCATGAGCGACTGCACGTTGACCCCAAACCGCTGAAGCAGGTTGGCCATGGTTTGCTGGGTGTAAATCGGATCTTTGTCCCCGTCACCGGCGAGGCCAACCACTACGCCGTAGCCGACCAGTTGATTGTCCCGCGCGCCGGCAATCGTCACCAGATCGCGCACGAGCACGCCATCGGCAAAAGTCGAAAACGTGAAGGCGACGGCGGAAAGCAGGCAAAGGAGCCTGGGGCAACGCCGCAAAGGGTACGACAGCCGGGAAGTCAGGGGCAGAAGCGACGGGTGAGATTTCGGCTCCCGGCCCTCGGTCCTCGCCTCTCGACGTTTGGCGGTGTCCAGGTGTTTTGGTTTCAAATGTCGTGGCACGAGCGGCATGATCAGAATGGGTTCACGAAATCCCAAATACGGGTGAACCAGCCCTTGCGCTGGCTGTCGGTGACCGTGCCTTTGCCGATCATCTGGATGGTGGCATCGGCCACGTTGTAGCTATAGACGGTGTTGCCGGGCTGGATGTCCTCCGACCTGACCACTCCTTGCAGGATGATGGTCTGGCGTTCACCGCTGAACGAGGTCTCGCGGCGGCCTTCCACCACGAAATTATTATTAGGCAGCACGTCTTTGATGCGCACGGCGATTTTGGCGACGACCGCTTCCGAGTTGTTGATGCTGCCGCTGCCGTCGTGCTTGAGGTCGGAACTGTACTGCATGGCCGGCATCTGGCCTTTGTACGACAGAAAGCCGCCGGCGCTTTGGGGATAAAGAAACGACGCAATGGCGGCGGACAGGCTGGAACTCTTCTCGGTCTTGGTTTCGTTGTTCTTGCTGGCGGTGCTGTTTTCCTCGATGAGAATGGTGATGATGTCGCCGACGGCGCTTGCGCGTTTGTCAGCAAACATGGTTTTGGACGTGTCAGGACGCCACAACGATTGCGGCGCGGCGATAAATTCGACCAGCGCCAACAGCGCGATGACGAGAACTTTCAGGCAGGGACGATTTTGGATTTTCATAAAAAGATCTGGATTGTATTTGCATCCAGGACACGGCCGGAGAGATAGCGTTGCGAAACCGGATTTCGGGCGCGAATGATCTGGCCGGGCGCGCCGTCTTCCAACGCCTGGACTTTCAGAGTAATGTTCAACGCACCGTCCTGCACCAGCGCGTTGGCCGTCTGCCCGCGGTGAATGACCGGCCGCGCCTGGATCATGCGCGCCAGCAATGGCACGCCGGCCGGCACAGACTCGGCCAGTTCGAGCGACGAATCGTCGTCGGCAAAAACCGCCAGCGCGTCATGGAGGTTGAGAATATCGCGGCGTTCGCGCGCGACATCCGCGCCAGCGATTGAATCGCCGCGCCGCAAATTGGAATGGGCCACCCATACCTTGCGCCAGACATGCGCCTGCACAGACGCCTGCCAGGTGCCAAGTGTTTGATTCGCCGTGCAAATCTGAAATCGGACGATGAACGACGGAGTGACGCCGGCGGTGGGCAGTTCCAAAATTTTCAGGGACAGCGGCGCATCCGGCAGCGTCGGCGCCGTCCAGGGATGAGTGAAATTCAATTCCAGTTCGCCCTGGTCCTTCACATAATCGCGCTGGAGCGTGGCGGTGAGCAATTCGAGCGCATTGGATTCGGTGAGAGGCCGCATCGCCGGTTGCGTCGGTTGCAGAGCGGAGGCGATTTGAAGTGTGGAGGATTCGCCCGCGTTGAGGCCATTGGCGAACCCTCCACTGAGGCAGGTGAAAAGTGAAAGAACAAAAGTGACTGATGACGAAATCCTAATGACTAAAGAAGAACGGCGAAACCCGAGTGACGAATGGCCGGTCGCTCGGTGAAATTCCATTCGACATTCGACATTCGTTATTGGGAATTCCTCAGTCATTCGGGCTTGGGAATTGGTCATTTTTGACTGCCGATTTCATCACCGGATCAAATTGTTGCTTTGCTGCATCATCTCGTCGGAGGCTTGCACCGCCTTGGAATTCACCTCATAGGCGCGCTGGGCAAGGATGAGGTTGACCATTTCCTCGACGACGCTGACGTTGGACAATTCCAGATAACCCTGCTGCAATTCGCCGAAACCGTTCTGCGCCGGATTGCCCAGTTCGGGTGTGCCGGACGCGGAGGTTTCCTGGTAGAGGTTGTGGCCCATCGCCGAGAGTCCACCGGGATTGTTGAAACGGACCAATTGAATTTGTGAATTGGTCGTGCCGGTGGCGGTGGTATAGGTCACCTGGCCGCTGGCTGAAATGGTGATGTTGGTGGTGCCGGCGGGAACCGGTTGAAATCCGCCTTGCACCGGATAACCGTCGCTGGTGACGATGCGGCCCTCCGAGTCGGTCTTGAACGAGCCGTCGCGGGTGTAGGCCAGAGTACCATCGGGCATTTGCACTTCAAAAAAGCCGTCGCCCTGGATGGCGATATCCAGATTGCCGCCAGTTTGCGAAAGTTCGCCTTGCGTGAAGACGCGCTCGGTGGAAATGGGAATCGCGCCTTGGCCAACCTGGAGGCTGGAAGGCAACTCATTGCCGCCGCCTTGCTCGGAACCGGCGGCGCGTGTTGTCTGATAAAGCAAATCCTGGAATTCGAGCTTGCTCTCCTTGAACCCGGTGGTGTTGACGTTCGCCAGATTGTTCGAGATGACGTCCAGGTTCATCTGCTGGGCTGCCATCCCGGCGGCGGCGGAGTAGAGGGCGCGAAGCATGGCTGATAATTATGGTTGATGAATGATGATTGATGATTTACCCGCAACCCCGAACGCTTTCGGGGCCGGGGTTGCCGGCCGGTTGCAAATCGTAAATCGTAAATCGTAAATCATAAACTAAGTGGGGTTGCCCAGATCAGTGATTTCGCGGCTCATCCGGTCGCTTTGCATCTGGAGCACCTTCTGATTGGCCTCGAACATCCGCATGGCGGTGATCAATGAGCCCATCTGGGATGTGGGCGAACCATTGGCGCCTTCAAGAAAACCCTGCCGCACATGGGTCGTGGCGGCGACAGTTTTTTGCAACGCGGGACTGTCGGCGCTGAATAAACTTCCGCCAAGGGGGGTCAAAAGGCTCGGATTGTTAAAATCGGTCAATTGAAGAGTACCTTTTTTGTCCGCGCCCTGGCTGACGTCACCGGTGGCCGAAATTGTAACGGCGGCTGAACTGTTCGGATCAAATTGAATCGGGCCGGCGGTGCCGAGCACGAGATAGCCCTGCTTGGTGACGAGCTGGTCCTGCGAATTAAGCTGGAATTCGCCGTCGCGCGTATAGGCCGTCTGCCCGTTTGGCATTTGGACCGTGAAGAAACCCGGGCCTTCCAACGCAAAATCCATTGGATTGCCGCTGGAACGCAGTTCGCCTTGCTGGAAATTCGTCGCCGTGGTTGCGGTTGGAATGACGTAGCCGGGACCACGCAAACCCGCAGCTCCAGATGCCAGACCGGCCTGGATCGCCGAAAACGAAATCTCGCTTTTGCGCGCGCCCGGGACAGAACCGGCGGCGAGATTGTCGGAAATCATCTCCTGCCAGCGTTCGGTGGCGTTCATGGCGGCGGCAGCCTGGTAAAGACTTACGTCCATACGGCGGACGGTTGAGCAGCGGATATGCCATGCGCAAATTCAGCCGGTTTTGCGCTGTTTTCAGGCACCGCCTGGAAAAAGATTCCGGCAATGACAGCAGAATTTGCCGGGCAATAATTCATGACGGTTTGGGAACATCCTCATACACGCAAGTCAGATCCATCAGCTTGCCGCAAGCACATTGGATGCGAATGCTGACCACCCGATCCCCTTCGCGCTCCACCGTCACGCGCGGTTCGCGATTTTTTCCCGCAACCGGCACGGCCGCGATTGCTTCCGCCGCCTGTTTGTCCAGGGATTGAAACGTTGAGGGGGACACCGCTTGTGAAATGATCGTGGCGCGAAACTCGCGCTGCTCGCCGGTGGCCGGCGCGGTCGTCAGGGGCACAAAAGCTTCAGTCGTTTGGGGTGTCATCGGGGACATTGTTGGGTGGAGTTGTGGTGTCCATCGTTTCCGGTTTATCCGGGAGCGCATCCACAGATTCCTTCAATTTGACCAGCACCGTCACACGCCGGTTGATCTCGGAATCCGGCGCATAACCCGGCATGGGAACCGTGTCCGCGTAGCCGGATACTTTGCAGATTTGGACCTCGGCGACGCCGCTTTGAATGAGCTTGCGCCGCGCGGCATTGGCCCGTTCGGTGGATAAATCCCAGAGGTCGGAGCCCGGAAGTCGGAGGTCAGAGGTCTGGCTTTTGACTTGGGGCTTCTGGCTTCCGGCTTCCGAAGCGGTGTGACCTTCGAGTTCGATGTGAAACGTCGAGTAACGCGAAATCTCCCACGCCAGTGTGCTGAACACCCACGCGCCGTAGTCCGTGAACAATGCGGTGTCGGGATTGAAAATGGGTTTTTGGGAACGGTCGAAGATGTTGATGCGCAGGCCGTCGGACGTCACTTCGATCTGCACGCTGGTCTGCTCGGTGTCCTGCTGCTTGAGCAGTTTGGAAAGATCGTCGCTGATCCGGCGCATGGTCTCCATTTCCACGGCGGAAACGGACGTAAAGCGGCCCTCCTGCTTGTAGGTGCTGGACGCCTCCTTGTTGGGAATAATTCCGACCGATTCCTTGGTGACGGAGGAAAAGGGATTGCGGAAAGCGCGCTCCACCGCGTCCTTGATCTTCTGGTCCTGCGACGCCAGCCAGAGGCATAAAAACAAGGCCATCATGGCCGTGGTGAAGTCGGCATAAGCAACTTTCCAGGCGCCGCCATGATGTCCTTCCTTTTTTTTGCTCATGCGGGAACGGTGTTGGCGGGGGTCTTGAGCGCCTTGAACATCTGCTCCATTTCATCCGCGCTCGGGCGCAATTCGCTGCTCAAACCGCGCCGGCCCAGTTCCACCGCCGTAACCGGCGCCATGCCGCTGGCAAAGCCGATCACGCACGACGCGATGCACCGCGTGTAATCCAGTTCCGCGGCGCTGATGAATTCGAGGTTCATCGCCAGGGGACTGACCAGGCCGTAGGAAAGCAGAATGCCCAGGAACGTGCCGACCAGCGCGGCAGCCACTTCGACGCCGATTTCCTCCACCGGGCCGGCGATGGATGCCATGGTAATGACTATACCCAGCACGGCGGCCACGATGCCGAAACCCGGCAGGGCGTCCGCCGTCTTGACCAGCACGTTGACGGGCGCGTGATGTTCGGTTTCCATCCGCTCGATCTCTGCGTCCAGCAGCAGCCGCAACTGGTCCGGCTTGATTTTGCCGTCAATGATGGGGCGCAACCCGCCGCACAGAAATTCCACCGCCTTTGGGTTGCCGGAAAAGCGGGGATATTTTTTGAAAATGGCGCTGTTTCCGGGGTCCAGGACGTGTTCCTCCAGCGCGATCATGCCATTGCGCCGCCCCAGCTGAAATAATTCGTAAAGGACTTTCAGCAGGTCCTCGTAGGCCACGCGGTTGTGGGGCGCGCCGCGCAGGCACACCAACAGCCCCCGGGCAATGTCCATGAGCACCTTGCGCGGCGACATGACGATCAGCGCGCCGGTCGCGCCGCCGCCGATGATCAGCAGCTCATTCAGATGCAGCAGCACGGCCAGGTGGCCGCCGCCCCAGATGAAGCCGCCGAAGATACACAGGAAAACGGTGATGACGCCGACGACGATGATCATGCGTTTCGGCCCCGAAGGCGCTCGGGGTGGACCAGGCCGGATTCGTACCGTTGCACATAGGCGCGAATGGACAGAATGGCTTGGGAATGAATCTGGCAAACACGCGATTCAGTAACACCGAAAATCTTGGCGATTTCGTGCAAGCGCATGTCTTCCACGTAATACAACGCCAGCACTTGGCGCTGGATTTCCGGCAGATGCTTCAATCGCTCAAAAATCACCTGCTTCAACTCGCGCCGGGAAACCCGCTCCACGGGATTCTCCTCGTGGGTGTCGGCGATGACCTCGTAAAGGCTGTCCGTGTCGCCCTCCTCCGAGGCGCTGACCGAGTCCAGACAAACAAAGGTCGCGGGCCGGATTTCATCCAGCAACTCGGCGTATTCCGCCACGGTCACGCCGAGGGCCCTGGCCATCTGCGCTTCGGTGGGCGAATGACCCAACTTTTGTTCCAGTTGCGACATGACGTCCTGGATCTTGCGCGCCTTTTCGTGAATGGTGCGCGGAACCCAGTCCATCCGGCGCAATTCGTCCAGCATCGCGCCGCGAATCCGCACCCGCGCATAAGTTTCGAAGGACGAACCGCACGCGGGATTGAAATTGCGCAATGCCTGGAGCAAGCCCACTAATCCGGCGCTGTGAAGATCTTCATGACTGACATGCTCCGGCAGCGTCATCGCCAGGCGGCCCAACACGGCAACCACCAGCGGCAGATACTGTTCGACCAGCGCGTTTTCCGTGGAACTGTCGGCCCGCTGATGGTAACGCTGCCATAATTCCTGCGCGGTCAATTGAGTCCCCATGGCTTTCGGCGTCGTTTTGGGCAGGTCGCAGGCGCAGGTACTCATGGTTTTGAAGCAGGTTTGTGATTGGTGGCTGGCACAAAGCGCGCCCGGCGCCGTTGTTCGATGGCGTCTTGCAGGTTTTGCAGCCACACCCGGCTCCACCAGCGCGCGAGCAGAGCGACCAATAGTGCGGCGCCACCCGCATGCCACAAAACCGTGGGCCAGGAATCGTTGCCGATCAGGCTGAAGCTTGTCCCAATGAGAAATCCCACAATGGCCCCAAGGATCATAAACGACTTCATACGTGTTGAATGACGTTTAGCAGAACTGTTGCCAGCGCGTTTCCGGCAGGACAGGCCACCGGAAAACCGGGCGTTTAGCGGAGAATTTCGCGGGGGAAAAGCAACGCCGGCTCCGCGCGTTGAAAATCGCCGGGAATTTTTTGCCCGGCGCTCAGGAAGCTCAACGAGCAATTTGTGCCCAATACGAAATTCCACAGCTTGACCCGATGCCGTTCCTCGTCCAAATGCGTAAAAATGATGTCTTCGGGCGCCAGGGCGGCAAAAATGCGGAATTGCTCGAACAAGACCGCCGTCTCGTAAGCGGCGTTGAGCACCAGATGCACGTGCGGCTCGGCGAGCGTGGCCATCTGAACACGCAAGGCGGTCAGGGCGGAAGCGTCGTGAATTTCCGCTCCCGGAAGGTCCACGAAACATAAATCCGCAGCCTCCTCCGACTTGGTCCAAACACGCGAAACCGGCACCCCAAGCATTTCACAGTGCAGCGACAGGAATTCGGACGTATTTGCGCCTTCGCCATCCAGCCGCAACACGCGCACCCCCGAAAACTTCCGGGGCAGTGCCGTCGTGGTCATCCATTTACAAAGCACCGTCGTCTTGCCCGAACCGGCCGGACCGACAAACACGTGCGGCCGCCGCGTTTCCTCCATCACTTGCCGCGCCGGACGCCAAAATCCCGCCAGCACGTCGCGCACGGCGGTCCATTCGGCAATCGGCATCGGCGGCGGCCCGTTGCCGTGAGCGGCGCAAACTTTCTGCTCCAGCCGATCGGCAAATTCCGGCAACAACCCGAGTGATTCCAGCCATGCCACGCTCCGCCAGCGACGAGTGACGGGTAACTGGGTTTCCTCGTCGCCGGATGTCTTCATGCCGCTCGTCGCCCGCCACGGGTCACCTTTTTCATCCGGCACGCCGGCCAGCACTTCGATGTCTTGGGCGCGCTGCCAGAGGCGCGCAATGCCGTTGGCGGGCAATTTCCGCACGCTGACAACGATCGCGTCCGGCCCAAGCTCCGCGTGAATTTGCGCCAGCGCGGCGTTGGCGTTGTCGGCGATGAAAGGAACGAGCTTCATAAGTGTGCGACGCGTGACGGGTGCGAGTGACGCGGTCTCTCGTCACACGTCTCTCGCCACTGGTCATCCGCCATCCATTCCCGGAATCACCGCCGCGTTCTGGACCTGCACGCGGGCGGGGATTTCCGCGTACGAGAGCACGGCCAGATCGCTGAACGTGTTTTCGAAGAAACGCCGGAAAGCCAGCCGCAACTGCGGCGCGCACAACACCACCGGCGGGTGGCCGGCCGAGAGCATCTGCTGGACAAATTTGGAAAGCGTCTCAATCACATGCCGCGCCAGCTTCGGTTCAATCACCAGCGCAACCTCCGTCGGCGATTGCCGGACGCCCTGGGCGAGTTGTTGCTCCAGCTTGGGGTCAATCGTGATGGCCCGCAGCCCGCCGTTTTGCGCCTGGAACGGCTTGATCAATTGCGAACCGAGCGCGCGGCGGGCGTGTTCGGACAGTTCATCCGGGTTTTTCGTGACCGTCGCATAATCGCCCACCTTTTCCAGGATGCCGGCGAGATTGCGGATGGCAATGCCCTCGGCCAGCAGGTTCTGCAAAATGCGCTGAATCTGGCCCACGCTCAGTTGCGACGGCACCAGTTCATTGACCACCGCCGGATTGGTTTGCTTGAGATGATCCAGCAGTCCCTGCACGTCCTGGCGCGTCAGGATTTCGTGGCAATGGCGGCGGACCGTTTCCGAAAGATGCGTCACCAGCACCGAAGGCGCGTCCACCACCGTGAACCCGGCGACCTCGGCGGATTTGCGCTCGTTGCTCGTGACCCAGGTCGCGGGCAGTTGGAAGACCGGTTCAACGGTCGGGATGCCCTTGAGCATGGTCTTGCTGTTCGTCGCGTTCATGGCCAGCCAATGGCCCGGCATAAGCTGGCCTTGCGCGATGGAATTTCCCTTCAGCAAAAAGCGGTACTCGTTTGTGCCCAATTGGAGATTGTCCCGCAGCCGGATCGGCGGAATCAGCACGCCGATTTCCTGCGCGAAATTGCGTCGCACGCCGGTCACGCGCTCCAGCAAATCGCCGCCTTTGTTCGCGTCGGCCATCGTGATGAGACCGTAGCCCAACTCGATTTGCAGCGTGTCGAGCGTCAGCAGGTTCTCCAGCTTGTCGGCTGCCCGCGCTTCGGCGGCGGTGGCGGCGCCGGCCGCCCTGCCCTCGCCGGATTTTGCGCGCGCGGTCGCCGCGCCCCCGAAAGCATTCGGGGCTGTGGCGGCGGCCAATTCCGGCACTCCATTTTTGTGAATGGAATAGGAAAGCAGACCGGTGATGATGGCAAATGTCAGAAACGGCAGCATGGGCAGCCCGGGCAAAAGCGCCATCACCGTGAGCATCGCCGACAGAATCGTCAGGGCGCGCGGGTAAAACAACAATTGCCGTCCCAATTCGCGGCCCAGGTCGTTCCGGGAGGTGGCGCGCGTGATCAAAATGCCGGCGGCGGTGGAAGTGACCAGCGCCGGCACTTGCGACACCAGACCATCACCGATGGACAGAATGGTGTAATGCGACAGCGCCTCGCTCATCGTCATGCCTTTTTGCACGATCCCGATGGCAAATCCGCCAATGATATTGATGATGGTGATGAGGATGGCGGCGATGGCGTCGCCACGCACAAACTTGCTCGCTCCGTCCATCGCGCCGTAGAAATCGGATTCCTCTTCCAGCTTGTGGCGGCGCGCGCGCGCTTCGGCTTCGTTGATGAGGCCAGCGTTCAGTTCGGCGTCAATCGCCATCTGTTTGCCCGGCAAAGCGTCCAAGGTGAACCGCGCGGCCACTTCCGCGATGCGCCCGGCGCCCTTGGTGATGACGATGAAATTGATGAGCACCAGGATGAGGAACACGACGATGCCGACGACGTAATTGCCGCGCACCACGAAATTGCCGAACGCCTGGATGATGTGGCCGGCGTAACCGTCGAGCAAAATGAGCCGAGTCGAGGCGACGTTCAGCGCCAGCCGGTAAAGCGTGATGAACAGGAGCAACGTGGGAAACCCGGTAAATTCTGCCGGGGTGCGCAGGTAAAGAATGACCAGCAATGTCAGCAGCGACAGGCTGATGCTGATGGTCAGCAGCAGGTCGAGCATGAACGGTGCGATCGGTAAAATCAGCAGTAAAATCGTGCCGAACAACGCGACCACCAGCCACAAATCGCCGTAACGAAGCAGCTTTCGCATTCGATCACTCAGTGCGCCCATAGATTGTCAGAAACTGTTTCGCAGGAAGTTTGCCAGCTTTGATTCAAACCTGGTTCTGCTCCGCGTAATACCGGTAACGGTTGATGCGATAGACCCAGGCGAGGACTTCCGCGACGGCGGCGTAAAGATGCGCCGGAATCTCGCTGCCGACGCGCCCGTGTTTAAACAGCATTCGCGCCAGCGGCTTGTTCTCCATCAGCGGCACCTGGTATTGCTGCGCGATTTCGCGGATGCGCTGCGCGTTCAGCCGGACGCCCTTGGCCACCACCTTCGGCGCACGCATGGTTTTGCGGTCGTAACGCAGAGCGACGGCAATGTGCGTCGGGTTGGTGACCACCACGTCGGCCTTCGGCACCTCGGCCAGCGCCCGGGCCTTGCTGATGGCGCGGCGGCGCCGGCGGGCCGCCTTGATGCGCGGATTCCCTTCGGAATTCTTCAAATCATCCTTCACTTCCTGACGCGTCATCATCAAATCGCGCTGCGTGCGCCACCATTGATAGCCATAATCCGCGGCGGCAATGAGGATCAGGCCGAGCGTAACGCGGAGAATGATTCGCAGGCTGGTCTGGGCCACAAACGCGCCGAGGCGCTCGGTGCTGACGGACGTGGTGAAAATCGGGTCATTCAAAATCCGCCTCACCTCCGACCAGGTCAACGCAACGATGAATGTGAATTTGGTGACGGCAATCGCTGTGGGCACGACCATCCGGCCGGAGAAGATCCGCTGGAAACCGGCCACCGGATTGATTCGTTCCCAATTCGGTGTGAGCACCTCGGACGCAGTCTGAAAACGATTTTGAATGGCACCGGCCAGCAAACCACCCAGCATGGTGGCCAGCACCACCGGGCCGACACATTTCACCAGAAGGAGCGTTCCGGACACGGCGTTACCTTGCAACGAGTTGATGCTTAACGGAGTATCGTGCAAATGGCCAAGCGTAAGCGCCATCGTGCCGATCAGTTGCTGCCAGATATCCTGTCCGGCAAAGGCCAAGGCGGCGAGCGCCGCCAGCAGCACCAGCACGGTCTGCACCTCGGCGCTGCGGGCGATCTGGCCACTCTTGATGGCTTCCTCCAACCGGCGCGGCGTCGGTTGTTCGGTTTTCTCGCCGGCGTGTTCGTTCATAAAATCCTCCTCGTGCTCGTCCTCGAAGTTTCTTGATGACTGGAACGAGAACCCAGGATCAGGACGACGGCGGAATTATTCACCTCGCTCCTCCCAGCATTTGGGCGATGGCCAGTAAATCATCTGGCAGCCGGTTGAGATAATTAATCACGTATTGCGCCGTCAGTTGCAGCGTGAAGCCAAAAACAATCAATCCGCCGATGATGCGGATGCCAAAGCTTTCCGCGAACACATTCATCTGCGGCACCGCGCGGCCCAACACCGCAAAGATGAGGGTGATGACAAAGGAAACGGCGATCACGGGCGCGGAGATTTGCATGGCCACGGTGAAGATGCCGCTGGTCTGGGAAACGACCGTTTCAAACAGCGCGCTGTTCAGGTGTGCGCCGCCGATCGGCAGCACCGAATACGTCCGTTCGAAACCCAGCAGAACCCAATGATGCAAATCAAGCGTCAGCATCACGACCGATGCCAGGAAGAACAGAATCGTGCCGAGCGCCTGTTCGGACAGGTTGCTGGCCGGATCGAACACCGCGGCGAGATTCAGTCCCATTTGCGTCGCAATGATATTGCCGGCAAGGTCCACGGCATAAAACACCATGCGCGAGAGGAAACCCAGCAGCAGGCCAACGCTCAGTTCCTGAAGCATCACGCCGAGCAATTGAACAAAGCTCAAATGGGCGAGTGGGAAGGGCGGCAGCACTGGCGCCAGCAACAGGGCGGCCAACGCCGATAACGCCACGCGCAGCGTGACGGGAAAATTCACCACGGAGAAAAACGGCAGGACCATCAGGAATGCCCCGATGCGCAGAAAAATCAGCAGCCAGTTGTAAAAATCCAGTTCCATTTCGTTAAAGCGTCGAAGCGTTGAGCTGTTAAAGCGGACAACAATCGAGCCGCTTCAACGCTTCACCTTTAACACTTCAACGACACGGCTCATTGCACCATCTGCGGCATTTTCTGGATGACGGCGGTGGTGAACTCGATGAGTGAGCGCATGATCCACGGCAGCAGGAGCAGCAAGATGCCGATGACCGCCAGCGCCTTGGGTACGAACGTCAAGGTTTGTTCGTTGATGGTGGTCACGGCCTGAAACAGGCTGACCGCCAGGCCGACAATCATGGCGGCGAGCAAAATGGGCGCGGCAATGGCCAGCGCCTGAAAAATCATCGTCTTCAGCAGTTCTATGGCGAATTCGGTGGTCATAAGTTCACATTCCAAAACTCCGGACGAGCGATTCGACAACGAGCGACCATCCGTCCACGAGCACGAACAACAGCAGTTTCAGCGGCAGGGAAATCGTCATGGGCGGCATCATCATCATGCCCATGCTCATGAGAACCGTCGCCACCACCAGGTCTATCAGAATGAAAGGCACAAATATCAGGAAGCCCATCTGGAACGCCGTGCGCAGTTCGCTGATGATGAACGCCGGCGTCACCACGCGCAGCGGCAGTTGATCCGGCGCCGTCGGCTGCATCTTCGCCATGGCCACAAACAACTCCACGTCCTTGGGCCGCGTCTGTTTGAGCATGAACGCGCGGATTTGCGCCGACGCGCGGTCCATGGCCTGCGCACTCGTAATCTGGTGCGCCTCGTAAGGCGCGATGGCGTCATGGTTAATGTTGTCCCAAACCGGCGCCATGACGAAATAGGTGATAAAGAGCGACAGCCCGATGATGATTTGATTGGCCGGTGTGCCCTGCAATTGCAGCGCCGACCGCACAAACGAAAGCACGATAACGACGCGGGTGAAACAGGTCATCAGCAGGAGGAGGGACGGCGCCAGCGAAACCAGGGTGATGAAGAACAGAATTTTGATGCCGGAGTCCACGTCCGCCGTGCCGTTCTGGGAGCCGAGCGTGATGCTAATGGGACCGAAACCGGTTGTAGCGCTGTTGGTTTGTGCAGAAGCCGTCAGCGTGCCAAGGATTAAAATGACCAGAAATAGCGACAACCAGCGACGAAAGGCACACATCGAACATTCAACATTCAACATCGAACGCCGAATTCCCGGCGGGCTGCTGTTCGTCGGTTGGGCGTTGGACGTTGAATGTTGAATGTTGTTTGTTCCCATTTATTTCCCTTTGAGCACTCGGGTCAACGCCTGGGCAAAGGAGGGCGCCGCCGGGGATTCGACATCGTGCTCTGCTTCCGTCGCGCCGGGGAGATGGCTTAACAGGTTGACACCGGCTGCCGAAGATGAAATGAGGAACCGTTCCTGTTCGTAACCGACCACAAACAGCGCCTGGCGTCCACCCAGCGAGCGGGTTTCCAGGACATTCAATTTTGGGGCGCGACGGCGCTGCAGGGCCAGGCGTTGCCAGTTTTTGAACAGCCAGACGCCTCCGAGAAAAATCCCGATGACCAGGGCCAACGCGCCCAGGACACGGAGAAAGGAAACACCGGCGTCGGGCAGAGTCGGCGCCACGAACGGCGTGGCCGCCGGGAGGGTGGTTTCACCCAGGGCAGAAGTCAGAAGGAAGCATGAAGAAACCACACTGGCGGTTGCGATGGTAAAATTTTTCATTCTGCATTCTTCCTTCTTCGTTTTGCCCGTTCAGGCAGTGACGGCGTTGGCGGTTCCGACGACCTCGGTGATTTTCACGCCGTAACGGTCCTCGATGACGACCACCTCACCGCGAGCGATGAGCTTGCCGTTGACGCTGAGTTCGACGGGCGCGTCGGCGGCTTTGTCCAGCTGGACGACGGAGCCGGGGTTGAGCTGGAGCACGTCGCGCATCGGCAACTGGCAGCCGCCCAGCTCGATGGTGAGACTCACGGGCACGTCGAGGAGGAGATTCAAATTTGCGGGATTTTCAACGGTGGCGTTCATGGAGGATGTTCAATCGTTAACCCGGAATGCTTTCGGAGTTGAGGGTGGCGGTCAGCTGCACGGCCCATTTGCCTGCGGTCGTGCCGGGACGACCGGTGAATTTGGGGACATGGCTGAGGCTGAGTTGCACTTGCGCGGCGCAGGCCGGGTCCAAGGCAACCACGTCGCCGATTTTGAGCCGGGTGATTTCGCCGGTGGACATTTTAAGACCGTGCCATTGGGCGATGACGGGCACGTGCACCTCGTCAAATTCCGGGTTCCATTTCAATTTCGCGGCGCGGGCCGGCGCGGCGGCTTCCGGCAGCGGCGGATTGAGCATCCGCATCAGCGGCTCGACGGTGGCGTAGGGAAAGACAATCTGAATCGGCTCGGATTGTTCGCCAACGCCGCCGTTCAAGGTCAGCACGAGCATGGCCGTTTCCGGCGTTGCGATCTGAAGGAAATGGCTGTTGTTTTCATGGCCGAGCAGAGTGGGATGAAGGTCGCGCATTTCGGGCCAGTGATTGCACCACTCGGTCAGAATGAGCGTGGCAACCTGGTCGGTGAGGGCGATTTCTATTTCGGTCAATTCACGGCCTTCCGCCGGAACCCGTCCGGGTCCGCCCAGCAAACGGTCCACCAGCGTCAAACCGAGCCGCGTCGGTATGACCAGCAACCCGACGCCTTTGAGCGGTTGGGTTTTAAAAAGGGTGATGTGCGTGGGATTCAGCAGGCCGTCGGTGAATTTCTGATAACCGACAATCTGCACTTTCGCCAGTTGCAGGCTGAATTCCAGTCGCAGAAAAATAGCCAGACGCGCCGCCAGCGAACGGATGAACTGCTCGTGCCGTTGTTTGATGCGCCGCAATTCGCTCCCGGCCAGAAAACCCGATTGCCGGAAATCATGGCCGCGGATGTCTCCGGCCTTGCGACTCGCCCGCGCGCCTCCGGCGGCGACGACGAACACCTCGCCCACGTCAGGCGTTTTCGGAGGAGAGCCGGATTCACTCATGATGTTCTACTGGATGGCGAATTCGGTGAAATAAATATCCTGCACCGTCGAATCTCCCAGGATGTTATTGAACCCGGTGATCAGCTCGTTGCGAATCAAATTCCGTTCGCCCGGCTTTTCGAGGTCGGCGAGCGTCTTGGTCGAGAGCGTGCTGCCGGCGATATCCCGCAACTGCGCGTCGTTCGCCTGCATCTTGTCCTTGAAATCCACATCGGTGCCGGCCGCGGCGAGGCTGACCAACAGGTAACGCGCGCCCATGGTGCCCGCCACATTGACCAGAATCTTGCTCATCGTCACCGTGATCGGTTTGGCCTTGGAGTTTTCCTTTTTGGATTTGCTCTCGGCGGCGAGTTTGAGTGGGGCCGTGATTCCCAGGCCCTGCCGGATTTGCGGCAACAACACAAATTGCGTCATGCCAAACGCCAGCAAGGGCATCAGCGCGACGATGAGGATCGGCGGCAACCACGCTTTGAAACCGCCGCCGGACGACGCGGAGGCAGGCGGGGGGGCGTCGTCCGTTGGCGGCGGGGGTTGGGGAGTGCGGTCTTCAGGCATAAAGGCTTAACGTTTCAAGTTTACCAAATCCTGGAGAATTTCGTCGCTGGTCGTGATCACCTTGGTGTTGGCTTCATACGCACGCTGGGTGGTGATGAGCGACGTCAATTGCCCCGCCAGGTCCACATTTGACATTTCGAGCGAACCGGTCACCAGACTGCCGAGGCCGTTGCTGCTCGGCGCCGTGGGCGCCGCCAGCGGCCCGGCGACGGTCAGGTTGGAAAACAAATTGTTGCCGATTTTCAACAGTTGCTGCGGGTTCGTGAAGTTTTGCAGCAGGATCTGCCCGCGGGTGAACTGCGTCCCGTCCGCCAGCATCACCGTCAGCGTGCCGTTGGAGGAAAAGCTGTAACTTTGAACGGCCGACGCGTCGCCGTTCGGCGCCCCCGTGTTGTCAACCTTGATGTCCCCCAGCGTTGTCAGGCCCGCGTCGCTGTAACCCTGCACGCGCATGCCGTTGCTGGTGACGAGATACCCGTTGGAATCCACCGTAAACTCGCCGTCGCGGGTGGCATATTCCGCGCCGGACACGGGGTCTTTCACCAGAAAGAAGCCGTTGCCGTTGACGGCCATGTCGGTTTGCACGCCGGTGCTGGTGATGGAACCCTGGGTGAACTGGTTGGTAATGGCGGCGGTCAGCACGCCCGTGCCGATTTGCATGGTCCCGCTGGAATTGGCGCCGAGGCTTTGGCTGAAGGCGTCGGCGAATTCCATGCTGGCGCCTTTGAAACCCACCGTGTCCACGTTGGCGATGTTGTTGCCGATAACGTCCAGGTTCTCCTGGAACTGGTCGAGGGCGCTGACGCCCGAATCAAGTGCGATAAGCATAATTTGGTTGAGTTGTGTTGGTTGATAGAACGATTACGAATCGAACCGCGCCGGGGTCGCCGTCAGAATCTGGTCCAGGTCAAAGAGGTTTCCGTGGACGACAATCCGGGGCATGCCGGTGTCGTTGAGCACATTGGTAACGATGCCGTGAGTGACCGAATGGGAATCGGTGCTGAGGCTGACGAGGCGGCCGACGAGGGACTGGGCGATGCGGTGGCGCAGCCCGCCGCCGCACCGTGCCCGGCGGTTGGACGCCGTAGCGATTTTGGGAGTGAATGGGGTCATACGATTTCCTTTTTTTATGTTCGCGAGAAATCAAGGGCTGGTTGAATTGGAATCGAAACCGGTCCCGCCTGACCCGGAAGCATTCGGGGTTGTGTTCGAGGTCGGGGTGATCGTCAACACCTGGCTCAAATCGTAAGCCGTTCCATTGACCACAATCTGCGGCGTTCCGTCCGACGAAGCGGAGCCGAGCAAAACTCCCGAGACGGTGCCGCTGACGGTGGTTTGGGGGCCGGTTTGCAGCGTCACCGTGCTGCCAACCAGGCTGTTGGCCTGAAGCGCCGACAACGATCCCGCCATCGCAGTGTTTTCCTGAAGCGAACTGAACTGCGCCATCTCCGCCGCCATTTGGGTGTCCGATTGCGGATCGAGCGGGTCCTGATTTTCCATCTGCGTGACCAGCAGCTGTAGAAAATCATTCTGGTTCAATGTCTGCTGCGGCCCGGAAACAGAGTCCGATGACCCGGTGTTCGATGTGTAATTTGTGATGGCTGGAATGGATGACATAAATTCAATCAGGCCCAGGTTTCCCAGCCCCGACCCGCAGTCGGGACTGGTTCCCGGGATTGTGTTTTCGGAGTTACGATCGGAAATTCATCGAAGGCGCCGGTCATCAGCGAATTTGGTTCCGCGGGCTGCTGCTGTTGTCGAAACCCGCCATGGCCGCCATGGCCGGCAACCTCGCTATCGCCGGCTTGGTTGATCAGAGGCGCGAGCTTGATGCCGCGTTGTTCCAGGCGTTGCTGTAGTTCCGGCCAGTGCTGGCTGAGCTGGTTGAAATCGCCGCGTTGCAGAACGGCGCGGGCGTCAATGCCATCGCCATTCTGGCGTAATTCCAACGACAATTGCGCGCCTGCTCCGGGCTTGATGACCACGCGCAAGGAGTCTGAACCCGAATCCTGCAGCCGAATCGTCTGCAACGCAACCATGTCGTGTACCCGTTCCAACGGCCGGGATCCCGGGTCAACAACGAGAAAATTAGTCGCGGCGTTGGGCGGCGCGGTGGCGCCGGCTTTCGAATCCGCGGCCGCCAGATGGGCGGCGGCGATGGTTTCCGACTGCTTATTTCGCTGCGGAAGGGGGATCGCACCGGGCGCCGGAAAACTGTTCTTTCCTGCGGCCAAAACGTCCTTGCCCGGCAAAATCTTCTCTGTCGGCCCGGCAATTTTGTTCGTTTTTTCAGCGTTTTTCATCGTCGTATCCAATTTAGCAGCAGATATGCCACCGCTGCCGGGCGACGTTTCCGAGCCACTCGCAATTTGAGCCAAATTTGCCGGATGCATTTCCGAAACGGCGATTTGCCCGGACACCTCTGCCCCGAAAACCTTCAGGGCTGGAGCCGCTGAAGCCGAATTGCCGGGAGCAAGGACCTCGGTGATTTTGGGTTCAATCGAGATTGTTTTCCCGGCGGCCAATCCGGTGGGGGCCGCTGCCATTTTTTGTCCGGCGCCCGGCGCGGGGCCGGCGGGCGACCCGGTTTTGTCCGACGGCAACGTTTTCTTCGGCGATGCGCCCCGATCTCCAATGAGCGGCGATCCAGCCGGACCCGGCTCTTGAACACCGGGAATGGTTTGTCGGGCGGGATTTCCCGCCTGAGCGCCAGGGACCGTTTCGCCTTTGGCCGGAATTTCAGCAATGAAAGCAACGGTCTTGGCAGCCGATTCCTTTTTATTTTCGGCAACCGGCGCAGAAACCGGTGACACGCCGGCCAGAACAGGAACGGCGATCGGCAGGATGGTGCCTTGCAAATTCAAGGCGACGGCATTGATCGCGCCGTCCGTCGGGCAAGACGTCGAACTTTTGGGGTTGCCCGATTTGTTTTCATTCCTCCCGGCGAGCGTTGCGTCTGTTTTGGTGTTTTTTGAAGAAAAGCGTGACGGGTACCGGGCGACAGGTGTCGGGAGCCGTGATGTCCCGCCACTCGCCACCCACCCCTCGTCACTTTGCGCGGCTGCCGCGGCTGATTTTCGCGGACCCGCCGATAACATCTGGGTCATCAAGTGACCAAAATGCTCGCCCGTTTCGGATGGCGCCGGGCCATCAGGCGCGCCCCCATCGTCAGCCGATGCCACCGCGTTCCCGGGCGGAAAAATGAAATGGAGCGGCGGCATCATGGTGCCGTGCTGGAAACGGTGTTGGTGTCCAGCGGCAAAACACGGCGCAACTGCCCGGTCAGGTTCGCCGCATGCCGGGCTTCGTCGTTGCCCATTTTGCTGATGGTTTCGAGAATCAGGCTGGCGTCGTCCGGTTTCATGGCGAACAAAATCCGCACGGCGTCGGCATCCGGCATTTGATTCAACATCGCGGCGGCACCGGCGGGCGACATGGCGGCGATGAGCTTGGCCTGATGTTTGATGTTATCCACTTCCTGCGCGTGAAACCGGATCACGCTCCGGTCGAAATCCGTCTGCAGTTGCGCCACCGACTGCGTGACCGTGGAGATCTCCTGCCGCTCGGCGTCCAGCCGCGTCTGCCATTCGTTGAGTTGCTGTGTGCGCAGGGCGAGCGCGTCCTGCTCGTCCTTGATTTGCGCCACCCATTGGTCGAAATCCGGGTTCTTGAATTTCCACGACGGATCGTCTTCCGCGGAAAAGCCGGATGGTGTCAGGCGCGCGCCGGCGAATTGGCTGGGACGGAGCACAATGGCAGTGACGGCCAGATACAACACGCCGCCAACCAGCGCGGCGAACCAGGAAGATTGCAGGATGCGGATCATAGTCGTTTAATTTGGGAATTTGGCGGTTGCAACCAGCCTGGCTCGCCGTTCGTCTGCACCGCCAGTTCGTCAAACTGCTTCTGTTCGGTTTGCAACCAGTCATGCTGGTAAACGCGGCGGGATTTTCGGTGGAACCGGTCCAGCGCCTCGCGATCGCGGGTGGCGGCGAGCATTTGTTGCCAGACCGTGTCCACGACCAGCCGGGCCTTTATCAGCTGATCCGCGCGCTCCTTGAGGCGCAACTCCAGCACGTTGCACCAGGCGCGCGTTCGCAACAACTCCAGCGCGGTGACGCCGGCGGAAAGTCCCCGGCTCAAACTCAGCCAGCTCGTGTTTAGTTCGTCACCGGCCGCTTTCACCTCCGCGGCCGCTCTTTCGCAGGCCCGCAACGCATCGGCGTAACGCACTTGCGCCGCGCGCTCCTTTTGACCGCGCATCACCCGCAACGGTTCCAGTGGAAAGCGGAATGGTTTCATGGTTTAGTTCAAAGTTCAGGGTTCAAGGTTCAAAGTCTTGGGACCAACACCTGTGGCCGTTGACTTTGAACTTTGAACTTTCAACTCAAGAGTTCGTTTGAGCAGCGCCCAGCTTTGCGCGGCGGAGCATCTTTCATTGACCTTTTGGCGCAAAAAGGCGTTCAGCGGCTCGTGCAGCGCGATGGCCCGGTCAATCGCTGCATTGCTCCCCGCCGGATAAGCGCCGATGGCAATCAAATCCTGGTGGCGACGCCAGACCGCCAGATGTTCGCGGGCGGCGGCCGCCAAATCCAACTGCTCCGGCCCCAACAAATCACGGTTCAGCCGGCTTACGCTCTCCAGCACGTCAATGGCCGGATAATGATTCTGCGTGGCCAGCTCCCGCGCCAGCACCACGTGCCCGTCCAATATCGAACGCACCGCATCGGCGATGGGGTCATTCATGTCGTCCGCCTCCACCAACACGGTGAACAGGCCGGTGATGGAGCCGCGCTCACCGGCGCCCGCGCGTTCGAGCAATTGCGGCAGCAGGGAAAAAACCGACGGCGTGTATCCGCGCGTGGTGGGCGGCTCGCCCACCGCCAGGCCGATTTCGCGCTGCGCCATGGCCAGGCGCGTTACCGAATCCATCATCAACAAAACGTTCTGGCCGGTGTCCCGGAAATGTTCGGCGATGGCCATCGCCAGAAACGCGCCCGTCACGCGGTTGAGCCCCGGTTCGTTCGAGGTGGCCACCACCACAACGGATTTTTTGCGGCCCGTTTCGCCCAAGTCGCGTTCCAGAAACTCGCGGACTTCGCGCCCGCGTTCGCCGATGAGCGCAATCACGTTCACGTCCGCCTCGGCCTGCGACGCCATCATACCCAGCAAGGTGGATTTGCCCACGCCGCTGCCGGCAAAGATGCCCAGCCGCTGGCCGCGCCCGCACGGAATGAACGTGTCCAGTGCTTTGAGGCCGGATTGAAAAACCTCGGTGATGCGCCGTCGCTTGAGCGGATGGGGTGGCGGCCGCGGAGTCGCGAATTGCGAATTCCGGATTTTGGATTCTGAATTCTCAACCGGCAATTCGCCGTTCGCCATCTGGAATTCGTCACTTGTTACCGGCCCCAGGCCGTCCAGGGGATTGCCCAGGCCGTCTATGACGCGGCCTTTGAGGGCGGCGCCGACGGGGATGCGCAGGGGCGCGCCGGTGGCGATGACTTCGCTGCCCGGATGGATACCATGGATTTTGCCCAACGGCATGAGGAGCAGATGGTGGTTTCGGAATCCGACGACTTCGGCCAGAGTATCGTCATTCCCACCCTGACGGGATGCGGAGCGGATGCGGCAGACCTCGCCCACGGCGGCCGGCGGGCCTTCGGATTCAACCACCAACCCGATCAGTTGAACGACGCGGCCGCAGGTTTCGGTCACGCGCGCCTCACGCACGAGGCGGACGGCGCGTTGCAACCCTGAAAGCTTTCGGGGCGGGCATGGAGCGGTGGCGGTCATGTCAAAATCCAGTGGTTCATGCGTTTAATGCCTGGCGGAGTTGTTCAACCTTGGTTTCCCGCCGGGCGTCCACCAGACCAAAACGCGTTTGCACGATGCACCCGCCGCGCGTGACTTCAGTTGAGCCCGAAAAGCGCAGCGGACCGGTTTCAGGCAGGCCGTCGAGGATGGCGGCGTTGTGCTTTCGCAGCAGGGCGAGGTCGTCGGGATGGAGTTGAATGACAATTTCAGTGGTGTCTTCGACCTGCCGCAGCGCCTCGCGCACAACGGCTTCCACCATTCCCGCGTTGATGGGCATGTCGGCGACGATTTTTTGCGCGGATTGCAAAGCCAGCTCGATGAGGACGGCTTCGGCTTCCTGAATGACCTGCGGCACGGCGCGGCGAAGCGAATCCAAAGTGCCCTTTTGTAATTCGACCGTTTCGGTCCGCTGCTGGAGCAGCTGTTCATTCAACGTCTGCTCGCCATCGCGCCGGCCGCGTTCGTAAGCCGCCTGCTCACGTTCGCGCAAATGCTCCTGCCAATTCTGGACCGGCGCCTGCGCGAGCAGACGAACGCCGCGCAGCGGATGGCCAGGGGAAATGGAATCAGACCAATTCATTTTCCAACGTGCGGGCGTCGTCGAGGTCCACCTCGCCCTCGGCTTCGAGTTTGCGAACGGCGTCAATGATCCGGAATTGCGCCGCCTCCACATCGCGCAGTTTGACGTGGCCGAGGTAGGCCAATTCTTCCTGCACGGACTCGGCGGCGCGCCGGGAGATGTTTGAAAGCAGGAGTTTTTTGAGCGGCTCGCTCGCTTTTTTAAACGCCAGGGTGAGATCGCGCATCTCAATTTCGCGCATGATGCGCTGGATCGCCGGGCCCGGAAGCAGCAGCAGGTCCTCGAAAGTGAACATTTTTTTGCGGATGGCCAGGGACAAATCCGGATTGCGTTCCTCGATGCTGGCCAGCAGCGTGCGGCTGACGGTTTTGTCCATCGCATTGAGCACATCGGCGGCGGTGGTGACACCGCCGGTTTGGCTCATGGCGCGCGTCTGCTTGACGCCGAGTTTTGCATTAAGCACGGCCACGACCTTTTCAGCGACCTCGACCGGCGTGGGCGCGAGCATCGCCAGACGTTCGATGATTTGGTCGCGCTGTTCGGGCCGGAGGAGATTCATCACTTGCGCGGCCTTTTCCGGCGGGAGATGGCTGATAATAAACGTGATCGCCTGGACCTGCTCGGCACGGACCAGGTTGAAAATGTGTCGCGGATCCATGTCGGCAATGGCCTGCATGGCGTTGCCCACCGGCGCCCGCGCCGACACCACCCGGCCCAAAACGTCGCTGGCCTTGAAACTGCCCAGCGCCTTTTCCAGCGTGTTGCGGGTGACTTCGACGCCGGCGGAAACCGAAGTGCTCGCGGCCACGGCGACGTCGGAAAACTCGCTCAAAATGTCCTGTTGCTGTTCCCGGGTAATCAGATTGAACCGGGCCATTTCCCTGGAAATGGCCTCGATTTCGCGCGGCTGAAATTGCTTCAAAACGACCGCGGCGCTTTCGGAGCCGAGCATGACCAGCAAGGCGGCCAGTTGCTGCGTCTTGTTCAGCACGCCGTTTTCGGCGGCATCGGGCGGGATATCAAGGGTGGCAGCCATGGTTTTAGAAGGCGGCAGGCAGGAGGCGGCAGGCAGAGCCCGGCAATGACGGCCGGCTGACGAACTGAATTGTTTCCGCGTTCTTCATTCTTGCTTCTGCCTTTGTTTTATCGTTCGGGGGTCCGGCCCCGGTTCATCCAGTCGCGGATGGCCTGGGTCATATTAGTCGGGTTTTCCTTGATGAGCCGGTTGAGCACGTCCACGGTCACCACACCCGGGATTTCAAATTCACCGGGGCGGATCGGGTGGCCGTTTCCATTTCCGTTGCCGTTGCCGTTATACCGCGGAATGAGGCGGCTGACCGGAACGCCGATGGGGATTTCCTGGACCGGCGTGCGCTTCAACAGGCGCAACAACACTACGAATGCCAGCAATCCCAGAGCGGGGAACGTGAGGTTACGGGCGAGATTCCACCAAAATTCGCGCTGCTGCTGTTGATCCAGCTCCTGCGTGACTTCGGTGGCAAACTGGTCGTTGAACGGCAATTCCTCAAGCGTCAACGAGTCGCCACGCGTCTTGTCAATGCCAAGGGCGCTGGCAACGACGCCCTGGAGTTTTTGCAATTCCTCCGGCGAACGGCTGACCACCTTGCGGTCCGTGCCGGTGCCTTCCATTTGGGCGGCCACGGTGACGGCGGCGGACAGGCGCTTGATGGCGCCGGCCGCCTGGACAACGCTGCTGGTGGTCTTGCCGATTTCATATTCGACGGTGGTGGTGACCTTGCGGTTCTCCGTGTTGTTGACGGGCGCGGCGGCGATTGGCGTGGAATTGGTGCTGGTGGCGGTGTTGGCGGCGATGCCGACCGGCGCGGCCGAGTTGCTGGTGGTGGAATCGTTGCTCTCGTCGTTCTTGGTTTGCGTGCGAATCACCTGCCCGTCCGGATCAAATTTTTCCTGCGTGCTGGTCGAGGTGTCGTAGTTGATATCGGCGGAAACGCGGACGATGGCCTGACCGGGGCCGACGACTTTTTCGAGCATGTCCTGCGCTTTTTTGGCGAGGTACTGTTCCAGGTTGCGCCGCGCCGCCAGTTGCGTGCCGGTCAAACCCGTGATCGAGTCGTCGTCGGTGTTTTCCGAAAGCACGTTGCCGAGATTGTCCACGACGGTGACGTGGTTTGGCTTGAGGCCCTCGACGGAGTTGGCCACGAGGAAACGGATGGCGTTGATGGATTGCGGCTGGAGCTGGGAATTGCCGCGCACGTGGACGAACACGGAGGCGGTCGGATATTTGTCCTTGTCGAGCAACAACCGGTTTTCCGGCTCGACAATCATCACGCGCGCGGCCTCCACTTCATCAATCTGACTGATGGTGCGCGCCAGTTCGCCCTGCACCGCGCGGATGTAATTCGCGCGCTGCACGAAGTCCGAAATGCCGAAATTGGGCTTGTCAAAAATCTCGAAGCCGACGCCGTCGCCCTGTGGAATGCCGCGGCCGGCCAGTTGCATCCGCATGGCATAAACCTTGTCCGCCGGAACAAAAATGGAGCCGGCACTGGCTTTGTAAGGGACCTTGGCGTCGTCCAGCGCCGAGACCACTTTGGCCGCTTCGGAATCCGAAAGGCCGCCATACAGCAAACTGTAATCGGCGCGCGAGGACCAAAAAACGAGCGCGCCCGACCCGGCGACGAGCACGAACGTGGCGGCGACGACACTGACACGCTGGCTGGGGCCAAGCTGGCCCCAAATAGCGCGGAGTTGGGCGAGAAGTTTGGAAAGATTGTTCACGATGAAGTGTTGAAGCGTTGAAGCGTTGAAGCGTCAAAAGGTCGCGCCGTTGAAGCGGGGAATTCCGTTTCAACGCCGTACCGTTTCGACGTTTCAACCAATGGGTTCATGTCAAATCTGCATCCGCATGATTTCCTGGTAGGCATCCAGCAACCGGTTGCGCACCTCGACCATGAGTTGGAAGGAAACATTCGCTTCCTCCATGGCGATGACGGCTTGATGCAGCGGCACGTTTTGGCCGCTTTGCAGCGCGTTCACGGTCTGGTTGGCGATATTTTGCTGCGCATTCACGTCAGCGACCATGCGGCCAAGCATCGTCGCAAAGGAATCGCCGTCGGCGGATTGGGCCGGATTGATTGTCTCCGGTTTCGCGATTTCCGGTGACGCGGGCAAGGGCGCCAATTCAGACGGGCATGTGTCCACGCGCGGCATCAGGCCGAGCGCGTTTGAAGGGATGGGCGAAAGCGGCGACATGGCGATTGATCAACAGGGGGCAAAACCGCGAAGCGACACGAACAGAAAAGGCGTTCCAGGCAGACTCTTCAATCTGCGTTCGTGTGGTTCGTGTGTTTCGAGGTTCATTCAAGAATCAATGTTTGCCGATGGACAGTGTTTGGAGGGCCATGGCGCGGGCATTTTTGACAACCGCCAGATTTGCTTCGAACGTGCGCGAGGCTGAAATCAAATCGGCCATTTCCTCATGGATATTGATGTTGGGCATCGAAACCATGCCCTTGGCGTCGGCGTCCGGGTTGCCCGGATCGTAAATTTGCAGCGGCGGGCGGTTGTCGCTTTCGACGCGGGCAACTTTTAATGCGGAAGTGGACGCGTCCGCGTCGGAACTCATCGCCTGTTGCAAGGCAGATTCGAAGACGACGACCTGGCGCTGATAGGGTTTGCCATCCGGTCCATGAGCGGTGTTGGCGTTGGCGATGTTTTCGGAAATGACATCCAGCCGCGTCTGTTCGGCGTCGAGCGCGGCGACCGAATTTTGAATGCCGGAAAGGACTTGAATCATAGCGGTCAAGATTTGCCGGTGATGGCCAATCGCATGCGTGACAACATGCTGCCGACGAACTGCGTTTCGAGGGCGTTGACCATTGTGTTTTGATCCATCTGCATCAATTCGTTTTCCAGATGAACCGTGTTGCCGTCGCGGCTGCTGGGCACCGCCGAGGGGTCCACCGCCAGCGTCGGTTTTAACGCGGCGATTTGCGCCGGGTCGCCGGAGGCGCAGGCGCGTTCGAGTTCCTGCTGGAAACCCGGCGCCAGGTCAACGCGCTGGTAGCCCGGGGTTTCCAGATTCGCAATGTTGCTCGCGATGGCTTCCTGCCGGAGCGCCACGGCGTCCAATTCCCTCTTGGCCGCAAGATAACTCGGTTGGTTGAACAGGGCGTCAATCATGCAAAACGTTCCATGCGGTTTAGCAGCGGCAATGCCAGAGGAAAATTTGGCCGAAAAACGGGCATTTTTTGAGGCGCAGATCGGGCAATGGGAAAATGTTTCCCGCGTTGCGGATTCAACTAGGCAAAAGCTTTTCAGGCGGACGAAAACCAGGAACAGGAGATTCCCGGTGAGCCTCTAAAAAAGCGCTCCTTGCAGCAGGTTGCCGATTCAATGTGAAGCCACGGCGCTTTCGCCACGCCTGTGCCTTTGTTTGCAAACGGCGGGCGGCAGCCTAACCCGCAGTCGGAGCGTATTCGTCGGCGGCCTTGGGCACGGTGCCGTTGTATTCGTGGAGCTTGTTGCGCAACGTGCGGATGCTGACGTCGAGCAGCTTGGCGGCGTGAGTGCGGTTGCCCTGGCAATGTTCCAAAGCGGCAAAGATATGGCGCTTCTCGAGTTCGGCGAGCGTGGGGAAGGCGTCGGACCGGTCGGCGCGCGCTGTCGCGACGGGGCTGGCGATTTGTGCCGGCTGGTTTGAGGGTAACAGGCCGAGGTGCTCGACTTCAATTATCCCGTTGTCACCGCACAGGATCACGGCGCGTTCCACCACGTTCTGCAGTTCGCGAACGTTGCCCGGCCAGGAATGATTTTCCAGAATACGAATCGCGGCGTCGGTAAACCCTTTAAATCGAACGCCGTGCCGCCGGCTGAACCGGCGCGTGAATTCGTCGGCCAGCAGTTGCACGTCCTGACGATGCTCGCGCAACGGCGGCACTGAAATCGGGACCACATTGAGGCGGAAGAAGAGGTCCTGGCGGAATTCCTTTTTTTCGACGCTCTGTTCGAGATTGCGATTGGTGGTGGCGATGACGCGCACGTCCACCTTGAGAGTGCGGTTGCCACCGACGCGCTCCAGTTCGCGCTCCTGCAACACGCGCAGGAGTTTGGCCTGCACGTTGGGCGAAATCTCGCTGATTTCGTCCAGCAGAATCGTGCCGCCATGGGCCAGTTCAAACCGCCCTTCGCGCTTGTTCAACGCGCCGGTGAATGCGCCTTTCTCATGGCCAAAAAACTCGCTCTCGATCAGATTTTCCGGAATGGCCGCACAGTTGAGCTTGATAAACGGCGCGGTGGCGCGGGCGCTTTCCCGGTACAGCGCGCGGGCGACCAGTTCCTTTCCGGTGCCGCTCTCGCCTTGAATCAAGACGGTGGCTTGCGTCCGCGCCACTTTGCGGATGAGCTGGCGGAGATTTTCAATGGCCGGGCTGTTTCCGAGCAGGAACTGCTCGGCGTCGCCCGTTTCCTGGCTGAGAAACCGGTTGACATTGACCAGACGCGTGAATTCTCCGGCTTTACGGAGGGTGATCTCGATCTGCTCGTTGGAAAACGGTTTGATGAGGTAATCAAACGCGCCGTTTTTCATGCATTCAACCGCTGATTCGACCGTGCCAAAACCGGTCATCATCACCACGAGCGGTCTCTGCGGGCGAGTCTGGAATTGCTTGAGCAGTTCGGTGCCGTCTCCATCCGGCAGACGAACGTCCAGAAAAATGAGGTCGAAGTTATCCCGGGCCGCGGTTTCGCGGGTGGCGGCGACGGTGGCGACGGACGTCACATCATATCGCCGACGGCGGAGGTAAGTTTCAAGATTGTCGCGGACGACGGTATCGTCCTCCAGGACTAGGATTTTTTCGATGGCCATGGCTTTAGATTCCGGAATGCCGCCGATACAATCCGGCGACATAATGGGGTCGCTGAGTGCCTGCCAGCGTGGCTGGAACCGAATGGGCAGGAGAAACCAACCCCGAAAAAACACCTGGACCAGCGGTACCCGAGGAACACACAACGGGGCGGCAAAGGCCCGCGGATGGCCAATGCGCCAGCGGCAACAAACCGCGGCGCAGCAGCGCCTGGTGATTTTCGCGGTCAAGGAGCAAAACTTTCATCAATAAATTCTGAATACTCTGGACCAGGGACCTAAGTTGTTCCGAAGAAGCCCCCAGCCAGGAGGGTTGTTGTCCTGACTGGCGTCGGCCTCGAAGATTAAGTAAAACTGATTCCAAGCCGGGGATCAAGGCTTTTCGTTTCCGGCTGAACTCTTCGGGTTGGTAATCGGTCTGGTGCGACAAGGCTTGATTCTCTCGTGTGGCCAGGTCCAGGGTGTCTTCGCAGAGCGCCCGGAACGCGAGTAAATCGGCCGTCAGTCCGGTCAATTCGGTGGACGAGGTGGAATTCAGGTGGGATTGGCTCATGGAATTTTGGAGAGGGAATTGGTTTCTGCCGCCAGCTCGCTGGCGATGAAGCGTTCCTTTTGTTCAGCACCGCCCTGCCATTTCAGGAAGCTGGCGCGCCAGCGGGCCATGTCGCAGACCGTTTGCAGATCCGGCGAGGCGTTTGTACCCAGATCGGATTCGCGCTGAAGAATTGAGTTGTACGTCTCGACGGCCTTTTGCGGTTGTAACAGCCGTTCGTAGATGATGCCAATCTGGTATTGCACCGGCAGTTGCCAGGCGGGCGTGGAGTCGAGTTGGGCCAAACTCATATAGATGTCCAGCGCCTTGACGTAATCGCCTTCGCTATAAAGCTGATTGGCGATTTCGTTTCCCGCGCGTTGCTGCCAATAAGCCCAAATTTCCGGGTGGTCTTTGGTCTTTGCCTTCTCTTCCTGCAACAACAACAGGACTTGCTGCAAGGCCTCCTCATTTTGGCCCATTCGTTTGAGGGCCTGGGCGAGATAAAAACGCGCCTCCGGCTCTTCCGGGGCATCCGGATAGTGCGACAGGAAATCACGGGCCTGCCCGACCGCTTCGTCATATTTTTCAATAGCCGTCAGCGAACGAATCAGGCGAAACTGGGTCTGGGGACGATTCAATGTGGGATCGTCCTGCTTCATGAGGCGCAAACAGAAATCAGCGGCTTCCGCGAACTGACCCATCAAGTAATGAGTTTCGGCGATTTCGACCTGCGCCCGCAAAACCAGGTGCTGGTAATACTGAAACTGGTTGTTCTTCAGAGAAAGCGCCGAAGTCATCACTGCGTAAAATTTCGCCAGCGCCAGGCTGTTCAGGCCCATCTGGCGGAAGGCTTGACCCTCGCGTAGCAGGATTTCCGGCACTCGCGGGTCGTTCGGCCAGCGATCAAGATACTGGGCGTAAATCGCCTCGGCCCGGGGCAAGTCGTTTTCCATCGTCACCGCACTGGCCAGTTCGCACAGGGCATCTTGCCGGACCGCATCGGGGGTGCCTTCGACCAGCAGGCTCACCAGGACAGGCTCGGCCTTATCAGGCTGGCGAATTTTTTCGAGATAACGCGCCGTTGCCAAACGGGTATCGAAGTTTTGGACCACCAGAACTTCCGGCCGCAGAATCCCGTTCGTATTAGGCCAGGCCGGGGCAGGATTAGTGGAAATTGCCAAAACCTCCGGCGCATTTGCCGCCGCCGCTTGGGCAGGTTGAAACCAGGCGCAAACGGCCAGACCTGCGTAAATACACCTCGAAAGTACAACTCCGACAATTTGGCGATAAAGCAACATGATCCGCTTAATTGGATTTGTAGATGGCCCGGCTTTCACCCTGCGACATGGGCGGCGTGAATTTGACATCCAGCGGGACATACATCGAGACTTGATTCGTCCCGCCCGGGGCGGGCCTCATAAATTCAGCCAACATCTGGGGCATGACGGTCATCGAGTCGCCTGACGACCACGGTGCCATAAAGTTGTTTTCAGGCGCGGGCACATCGGTTGTTTGAATGGGTACCACTGCGGCTACCGTGGCTGATTGCGGTTTGACCGGTGGTGCGATGGTTTCCGCCATCGGACCGGCATTCGTCGAAATGCCAATTTGCGGCACGACGTTATTGGTGTTTTCGACCGAGTTTGTCTTTGGCGCAAACCACGTCGGGGCAAGTGCCGTCGGATTTCCGTTTGCCGCCGCAAACCGCAGCGGAGCCGGGCCAACGGCCGACAAATAAGCACAAGGTCCGCTCGCTTGAAGCGCGGCGGTTCCCAGAGTGACGGCAAATATTATTCCGACGAGCCGAGGGCGCTTGGCGGCGTTGCGCAAGTCACCAGTTCGCAACACGCACAAACAATCAGCCGCCCGGCTTCGCAATTCCTCAGCGACCGGCAACAATGACATCATTAGATGCTCCATCGGTAAGACTTGCCGGGACTTGAGAAAAAAATACGCGATTTAACCCTTTTCGGATAACAGACGGTCCAATATCCAACGGAACGCGACTTCCAGGATTTCCAACGGGGCGCCCTTCAAACAGCGTTATTCGTTTTAGCCACCGCCACTCCGAAGCTTGCGAGGCCGCACGCTTCTTGTTGTCGGGCAAAAAACGCCTTCAACTTGGCAAAATCGGCGAAGCGGAAAACTAAATGAATTCAGATAGTTGCATTGATTTGGATTGGAATCCCTGAAGGAATGGAAATTGAATTAAAAAAACATATCAAGGCGGACCAGGCTGTCGAAGTGAACCTGGTCTTTGACTTGTCACGCGACGGGCTTTTCATCGGCGAGTTTTCCGGCCGGCTCCTCCGGGTCAATCCGGCGTTTGCCAACCTGTTCGGTTACGTGCCGGAGGAATTGTCCGCCGCGTCACTGGAAAAAGGCGTGCATCCGGACGATCTCCCGGCCTTGCGAACCAAGTGGCACGAACTGGCCAACGGCGCCGCAACGGCTGATTTGAGAATTCGCGCCCGGCACCATGACGACGCGTGGCGGACACTGGCATGGAACGCCGTTTCCATACCGGAATTGAAATTGATTCATGGCCGGGCTCGCGGGGTGGCCAAATGGGAAAGCGAGCCGGCGCGCCGCACGCCGGAGGAGCAGTTGCCGCAGGAGCAAAAACTGGAATCCATCGGCACACTGGCCGGCGGCATCGCGCACGATTTCAACAACATTCTGGCCGGCATCATGGCCAGCGCCGAATTACTCAAAATGGACCTCCTGCCGGACCATCCCGGTTACAAATATCTCCAGCAGATTTTCGCGTCGGGAAACCGCGCCAGGGCACTGGTCCAGCAAATTCGAATGTTCAGCCAGCCGGCGCCGGGAAAGGGAACGCAGCGTCATGCGACGGCAGCCAGTGGTGACGGAATGTCTTAAGCTCCTCCACTCGACCATCCCGGCCACGGGGGAAGCCAAATGTTTCATTAACCCGAAATGCGTCGGCGCTCACCGATCCCGCACAAATCAACCTGGCCATCGTGAAGTAAACCTTTGCGCCAATTCCCGCCAGGCGCTGCCCGAACGCGGTGGATAGATTCAGGTTTACCGGCCGGCACGGTTGGCCGGGGAAACAACGCTTTTCGGACGGCCCAACTCAGGCAGGTTTGGCGGAGCGGAATTTTAGAACGGCTTCGGTGCGGGAATGAACACGCAACTTGCCGTAAATGTTTTCCAGGTGCCACCGGACGGTCCCGGGGCTCAGATTCAGCCGATCGGCAATCTCCTTGTTGGGCAGGCCCGTGGCCAGTAATTCGAGGATTTTCCGTTCGCTGGGCCGGAGCTCGTCCACTCCGTCCGCGACCGTGGTTGGCTGTTGAAACGACGCGATCACTTTGCGGGCAATTTCGCGCGGCATCGGCACTCCGCCCATTCGGGCTTCGCGGACAGCGGAAATCAGTTCCGCCGGGGTGCATCTCTTCAACAGGTAGCCGCAGGCACCCGCGCGCAACGCCGCCGAAATCCGTTCGGTGTCCTCGTACACCGTCACCATGATGATTTGGACCGCGGGCAGGATTTTTTTGAGTTGCGCCGTGCAGTCAATACCGGACAGCCTCGGCAACTGAATGTCCATCAGCACCACTTCCGGCTGGTGTTTCGGAATGCCCGCCAGCGCTTCCTCGGCCGTGGCACACGCGAACACGCACTGGCATTCCGGGTCCGTCTGCACAAAGTGCGTCAGGCTTTCCCGGATGGTCCTGCTGTCTTCGACAATGGCGACCCGGATCATAGCTGGATGTGACGAGTGACACGTGATACGTGACACGATATTTCGCCGCTGGTCACTTGCCACTCGTTGCTGGTGACACGCATGGCAGGTTCAATTTAAAGGCACGTAAAAGCGCACCGTGGTGCCACGCCCGCGCTGGCTGGCGATGGCAAACCGTCCCCCCATCTTCTGCAACCGCGCCTGCAGGTTGGCCAGCCCGTTGCCGCCTCGCAGACCGCGGCCAGCCGCCAGCCCGCGTCCATTGTCGGCAATCGCCAGCCGCAACCGGTTGCCAATGAGCCGGAATCCCAGACGGACTTCGGTGGCGCCAGAATGACGAATGACGTTGGTGATGGCTTCCTTGAATGCCAGGAAAAACTCGTGCCGGTGAATGGATGGCACCGTCCGATCAGGTAAATCCACGGCGCCTTTCAACTGGCAGGTGATGTTCGCCAGTTTCAAAAGCCGGTCGGCGTAGAGACAGGAGTAACTGACCAGCGATTGCAGGGAGTCGTGTTTGGGGTTCATGGCCCAGACAATTTCGTCCAGGGCCGTGACCATCTGCCGGGCGCGATCACCGATTTCCTCAAGATGTCCGTTGTGGCCGTTGCCCGGTGTCGAAGTCGAACCCGCCACCATGGCCAGCATGCTGATTTCCGTAATGCCCGAACCAAGCTCGTCATGCAGGTCCCGGGCAATCCGGGCGCGCTCCTGCTCCATGGCCCGTTGATGTTCCACGCGTTGACGACTATGAATCTGGGTGGCGAGTTCGGCGGTGCGTTCCTCGACCTGCCGGTGAAGTTGCGTAATCCATAAGACGGAGAGGACCAGCGCGCAGACCAGCACACCCACCGCCACCAACAGCCGCGGCAACGTCCACCAGGACGGTTTCGATAAAATTTGAATATCGGTCGGCGAGTGAAGCAACAAATCAAAAGGCGCCACATTCCCGCCCAGCACCGGGCTGCCGCCCTGAACCACATAAACCCCCGTCAACGCCAGCCGGCTGCCGAGGGGCGGAGGCGTGGTCCGCTTCAACTTCACCCGCGCCATGAAGCGCCAGGACCCGGCCTGGACTTCGAGCGCTTCGTTGGTCGAGGTGAACCGCGAACTGATGAGCCGCCCATTGATCCTCACCAGCGTGGAATCGAACAGCGCGTTGGGGAATTCGTCGGCGGACAGAGTTCTGGGATTTGGCAACGCGTCATGCCCGGTCTTGCGCGCCACCGCGGAACGCAGATGCGGCGCGGCCCCGCTCAGCTCCGGATAACCCACCACGTCCACCTGATCGCCGGTGTGCAATTTGGCTGCCGGCTGGCGCAAGGTGAATCGCAATCCATTGGTGCCGTCCATCATGAAATAATCCTTGTCCACCATGTAGAGGATTTGCCCCGAGACTTTCACGCGCTGAAACGCGTTGGCCTCCGGGTCGAACAGCATCAGCTCCGCCGCGCGCCGGGCCGGCGCCGAGAATTCATCCGCCGGCGCCGGTTGATCCACGGCCACGGAATCCACATACATGCGAATGTGCCCCTGCTCCAATTGATGCGTGTCGGCAGTCAACGCCACGAAGAGGCAACCCCGCAGCCGGATCACCGCGTCTTCGTAATTCTCCAACTTTTCGAAATTCGTGCCGACCAGCCACACGTCCACCCACAACGCCCCCTCGGTGGTCCGCAGGGTAATCTCCGACCACTGGGGGGGATAACCTGCCGGACGCGGAATGGCTTCCTCAACAATGCCCCGCAGTTCCACCTGTTGATCGTCCAGGCTGCCATTCATCAACTGGTCCCAAGTGGGCGGCACGGGTTCCGGCAGCGTTCCGGCACCCGAAATGGTCATCCGGCTCATTCGCACCAGCGGCGCAAACGAGCCCTTGTCCGATTTGCCGACAATGGCCACCAACTCGCCTCGTTGCGGCAACGCGGCGACCGGCGAGGTGTTCATGACAAAGACCGCGTGGGTCTCATCCTGGACGATAAAAGCGTTATGCTCCTGAACCACGCAGGTGACGACGCCCCGCAGATTCACCGGATAACCGCGCTGCGCCTCCTCCGGTTTCAGGCGCAGGACCTCATCCACGGTGGTCAATTCCGGCAGCGTCCGGGCGTCGTTGGTCACTGTTCCCCTCATTTCCGCCGTTGCCTCCGGGTCGTCCCCCCAATAATCAATGACCGATTTGGAACCGGCCGCATTGGTGGCCATCGAATCAGCGGCAAACAGGACCGTGCCCAGAACCAGGTTAAGCAATAAAACCGCAACGGGAACAAGCCTGTCCGCAGGAAGGCGGAATCCCCCATGCCGGATCCCGGCGGTCATTCGACGGTGTTGCATGGCCTTCTGAAATTTCACATCTCTTCTGGAGGTCCGTTACAGTGTAGCGAAATCTGCATGAAAACTCAAGCCAACCTGGAATCCTCCCCATAAAATTTCCTCGTCAGCCGCGCGGAAAAAGCCTTGAATCCAAAGCGCATCATGCGCTCCGACGAGGCCAGTCCCATTCGCGGCAAGACGCGGCGGCATTTCATCAAACAAACCGGCATTGCCGCTGCCGCCGTGGCGGGTTCCGGCCTTTTTCAATTTTCGCCGTACGCCGATGAAAAAAATCCGGGCATTTCCATCGTCCGGGATGACTCCGACCCAATGGTGCGACAACCACCGGTGTCATGGGCCGTGCAACATTTGCAGGATGCCTTGGCGGCCCGCGGCGTGGCCGCGCAGTTGCGTGAGAAGACAGAACAGGCCCCGCCTTTGCAGGAATGCATTTTGGTTGCGGGTCCGGCTTCGCCGTTCGCCCCGGAGATGTTGAAAGCCACCGGCGTGTCGCTGTCCGAAGGACCCGAATGTCTCGCCATCGCCTGGGGAAAGATCGGAAAACGCCCGGTCCTGGCGGTGACCGGTTCGGACGGGCGCGGGCTGGCATACGCGCTGCTCGAATTGGCGGACCGAGTGCGCTTCGCCGATGATCCGTTGGCCGGATTGAAGGCGGTGAAACCGGTCAGCGAACATCCGGCGAACACGATTCGCGGCGTGATGCGCGCCTTTGTCAGCGACGTTGAAGACAAGCCCTGGTTCAATGACCGGGATTTCTGGCAGTCCTACCTGACGATGTTGGCCACTCATCGCTTCAACCGCTTCAATCTCGCGCTCGGACTCGGTTACGATTTTACAACCGACATCAGCGATTGTTACTTTCATTTTGCGTATCCGTTCCTGGTTTCTGTCCCAAGCTACGATGTTCGCGCCGTACCGCTGCCGGATGCCGAGCGCGATCGCAACCTGGAGACGCTCCGGTTCATCAGTGAAGAAACCGAGCGGCGCGGCTTGCATTTTCAACTTGGTTTATGGACGCATGCCTGCCAATGGACCAACAGCCCGCACGCGAATTACACCATCACCGGCCTCACACCGGAAACGCAGGCGTCCTATTGCCGGGACGCGCTGCGGACGGTTTTGCAGGCGTGTCCGGCCATCCGTGGAGTAACCATCCGCACCCACGGCGAAAGCGGCGTGCCGGAGGGCGAATATGGTCTATGGCGAAAAATTTTCGACGGCGCGGCGCAGTGCGGACGGCGCGTGGAGATTGACCTGCATGCCAAGGGCGTAAACGAACCAATGATTAACGCGGCCCTGGACACCGGTCTGCCGGTGAATGTCTCACCAAAATTCTGGGCCGAACACATGGGCTTGCCTTATATGCAGGGCGCCATCCGTGCGCTGGAAATGCCGCCGAAGGAGGCACCGAAATCGGGATTATTTACCCTCAGCGCCGGTTCGCGCTCCTTCATGCGGTACGGTTACGGCGATTTGCTGTCTGAAGACCGCCGCTACGGCGTGTTGCATCGCATCTGGCCGGGCACGCAACGGATGTTGTTGTGGGGTGATCCCCAAATGGCTGCGGATTACGGCCGGGTTTCCGGCTTTTGCGGCAGTAACGGCGTGGAATTGTTCGAACCGCTGGCGTTCAAGGGTCGCAAAGGCTCGGGCCTGCCCGGCGGGCGCAATGCTTATGCCGACACGTCACTGCGAGCCGCACTCGATTTCGAAAAGTTTTCTGGCACGTACCGGGTCTGGGGCCGGAACCTCTATAATCCCGACGGCGAACCGGATGGCTGGCAGCGCGAAGCCCGCCGGCAGTTTGGGAGAGGCGCGGACAAAGTGGAGGCTGCGCTGGCATCGGCCAGCCGCATTCTGCCGCTGGTGACCGTGGCGCATTGTCCGTCCGCCGCCAATAATAATTACTGGCCGGAGATGTACACCAACATCGCCATCGTGGCCGAAGCAAAGCCTCAGCCCTACAGTGACACACCCGATCCGCGCCGTTTGGGCACGGTCAGCCCGCTCGATCCGGAATTCTTTTCGGGCATTGACGAATTTGCCGACGAATTGATCGCCGGCCAATCCAGCGGAAAATATTCGCCCGCCTGGGTGGCAAAGCGCCTGGAGGAAGTGGCGGACCGGGCATTGTTACAATTGCAAGAGTCAAAATCGAAGGTGCGCGATGCCAAGAGTGCCGAATTCCGCCGGCTGGCCATTGACATCCCGATTCAGGCCGGGCTGGGCCGGTTCTTCGCCGCGCGATTCCGCGCCGGAGTGCTTTATGCGCTTTACCACCGCAGCGGTCATCGCCCGGCTTTGGAAGCGGCCATCCAACTGAATCGTACCGCGCGAACCGCGTGGGGGAAATTCGCGCGGCGGGCGAAGACACCTTATCTGCTTGACATCACCTATGGACCGGAGTTTTTCCAGCGCGGCCAATGGTTGGATCGGCTCCCGGCCATTGACCGCGATACCGCCGATCTGGAAAAGCTGCTCACCAAATCTTCCGCCGAGGCCGCGCAAAAAGTGAATTCGAAGGCAATCGAGCAAGCCATGCGGGCAGTTTTCAGTAAATCACAGGAATATCCGCGCTTTGGGGAACTGCACACTCCGCCATCGTCATTCCCGCGCGGTAAACCGTTCCCCGTTGTCGCGCCTGTCCGGAATGTCAGTGGTGCGGAAATGATCGCCGGCTTGCGCCTGCGTTATCGGCATGTCAATCAAGCCGAAGTCTGGCAGTCGGCGGATATGGAGCAGGCCGGCGACAATTATCGCGCGGTCATCGCCGGGGATTACACGGATTCGCCCTTTCCGCTGCAGTATTACTTTCAGGTTCGCACGCGTTCCGGCAACGTGTGGTTGCATCCGGGATTGGAACAGCGCTGGCACGGTCAACCTTATTTTTTCATCCGGCAGGCGTAATGAAAAAAAACCGGAAGTTGAAAATCATTTCCGGCGGGCAGACCGGCGTGGACCGGGCCGCTCTCGATTTTGCCATCCAACACGGATTCGAACATGGCGGCTGGTGCCCGCGTGGCCGCCTCGCTGAGGACGGCGTCTTTTCGGCCGTTTACCAGTTGCGCGAAACTGAGTCGGCGGAATATAACGAACGGACGGAGAAGAATGTGTTGGAATCAGACGCCACCCTGATTGTGACGCGGGAGAAGGAATTGTCCGGCGGCACGGCCTTCACCAAAGTCCGTGCGGAACAACATGGCCGGCCGGTACTGATTGTCTCTGAACGGGACGCATTGTCGCGAGGTTCCGCCGCCCTTGCAATATTCCTCCAGCAAAACAAAGTGCACACGCTGAATGTCGCCGGCCCGCGCGAGTCTCAGGCGCCCGGTCTCGGAAAATTTGTCAGGGAATTGCTTGAAGCTGTTCTCGGCGCTAAGCTGACGCCGTGAGCACGTTCCCTGTCAGCCCGGAAAAGGAAGCTCAACTCCTGCGCCGTATGACCGCGCTGGGCGTGCGCGAGACCGATCTTGAAGAAAGTTTCGTCCGTTCCGGCGGGCATGGCGGCCAGAACGTCAACAAAACTTCAACCTGTGTCATGCTGCTTCACCACCCCACCGGCTTGCAGGTCAAATGCCAGGCCACGCGCCAACAGGGACTCAACCGTTTCCTCGCCCGACGGCTGTTGCTCGACAAAATTGAAGCGATGAGAACCGGCTTCGTCGCCGCGCAACGCGCCGAGATGGAAAAGATCCGCCGGCAGAAACGGAAACGTTCACGCCGCGCGAAAGCCCGGATGCTCGCGGACAAGGCTCATCACGCCGAAAAGAAAACCGCGCGCCGCGCGATTTCATTGGATTAGGAACAGTGCACTCCGATTATGCCGCTGCTTTCGCAGCTTCCAAATCGCTTCGACGTTGAGCCATGGATTTGAAGAACTCGTAGCCTTCACGCAGGCGGCGGACGCAAACACCCTTGTCCTCCAGCATCGTTTTGATGATGCGCAAGATCGGCTTCGGACGGAGATAATAGCGGTGATAGAACCGCTCGACGCTTTCGAAAATTTCCTCCTTGCTCAAGCCGGGAAACTCGAGCGTGCTTTGCTGGAAGCCGTCGCCTTCCACCAGGTCGGTCTTGTCCTTCTTCACAAACCAGCCGTTGAGTCTGGCCTGTTCGTAAAGCTCCGTGCCCGGATATGGCGCGGCCAGTGAAACTTGCAGGCTGAAAACATCCAGTTCCTTCGCAAAGTTGATGGTGTTCTCGATGGATTGCCGGGTCTCCACCGGCAGGCCGAGGATAAACGTGCCGTGAATCACCACACCGGCCTGATGACAGGCCTTGGTGAACCGGCGCATTTCATCCATCGTCACGCCTTTTTTGATGCGGGTGAGAATGTCGTCGTTGCCGCTTTCGTAGCCGACCAGAAACAATCGCAGGCCGTTGTCCTTGAAACTCTTGATGGTGTCGTAATCGAGGTTGGCGCGGCTGTTGCAGGACCAGTGGACGCCGAGCGGGCCGAGTTTTTTGGCAATCTCGCGGGCGCGCGGAAGGTTCGCGGTGAAGGTGTCGTCGTCGAAGAAAAATTCCTTTACCTGCGGAAACAACTTCTTCATGTACGCCATTTCGTCGGCGACATTCTGGGGCGAGCGGACGCGGTATTTGTGACCGCCGATGGTCTGCGGCCAGAGACAGAAGGTGCATTGCGCCGGGCAACCGCGACCCGTGTAAAGACTCACGTACGGATGCAGCAGGTAACCGATGAAATAATTCTCGATCTTCAGGTCGCGCCGGTACACGTCCGCCACCCAAGGGAGGTCGTCCATGTTCTGGATCATCTCGCGTTCGGGGTTGTGTTTGATCCTGCCGTCCTTGTCTTTGTAAGAAAGCCCGGCAATGGTCGAATAGTCGCGGCCTTCGGCAACTTCCTTGCAGGTGTAATCAAATTCCTTCCGGCCCACCCAGTCAATCGCCGGCGACGCCTTGAGCGTTTCGGTCGGCAGCACCATCGTGTGTGCGCCGACAAAGCCGATTTTGGAGTCCGGTTTCTGCGCCTTGATGGCTTCAGCCACCTTGCAATCGTTCTTCAACGACGGCGTCGAGGTGTTGATGATAACGTGATCGAAATCTTTGGCGATGCGCAGGCATTCCTCCAAGCCGATGTTGTGCGGCGGGCAATCAAGCAACCGGGAATGGGGCGTCAGCGCGGCCGGCTGGGCGAGCCAGGTCGGATACCAGAAGCTGGTGACCTCGCGCCGCGCCTGGTAGCGCGAACCGGCGCCGCCATCGAAACCGTCAAAACTGGGCGGTGAAAGGTAAAGCGTTCGGCTCATTCAAATTCTGAGAAAAGCCTATTCGGGCCGCACTTCAATTTTCCCGGCGTCCTTGATTTTGGCCAGCAACCCGTCGTGCTCCGTCGTGTCACCCGTACCGCACCGGCTGCCCACATGCACCGGTCCTTCTTCTTTGTGTAAAAACGCACCTTTCGCGCCGGCGGCCGGATTGACAATGGCCCTGGCCTCAGCCAGATGGCCTTTGCCAATGGAAACGCCATTGTAAACCCGCTTTTCCAGTTCCGGCGAATAGCGGACCGGCTTCGGCCGCACGCCGAAGTTGTATTTGAAATTCTTCCAGTTGTCGCCGGACTGGTAGTTGGTGCCGAGCGCGCCGCTGGGATCGTAGCCGCAATGCACCATGCAATGCTCGCAACGCGAGTCGCGCGCCTTGCCGTTCACCACGCCGTATTTTTCCCAGGCCACCTTTTCGAGCAATTCCCGATAGCTCGCGTAATGGCCGTCGGTCATCAGATAGCAAGGCCCTTTCCAGCCTTTGATGTTGTAAGTCGGAATCGCCCACGCCGTGCAGGTCAACTCCCGGTGGCCGGCCAGAAACTCCTGGTACACGGGCGTGCCGAAAATCGTGAAGGCCCGGCCCCAGTCCAGAATCTTCGCGAACTTCTTCCGCGTCATATCGCGCGTCAGAAAGAAATCCTTCGGGTCCTTGCCCAGGCGCTTGACCATGTCCTTCTTGGCGGCGTCGTAATCGTATCCGGGCGAAATCGTGTGGCCGTCCACGCCCAGCGAACTGAGGAACTTGAACATGTCCTCGATTTCCGACATGTCGGCCTCCTTGTAAACCGTGGTGTTGGTAGCGACCTGGTAGCCGAGGACTTTCGCCATCTTGATGGCTTCAATGCATTCCTTGAACACGCCTTCGCGCTCGACGATCAGGTCGTGCGTGAATTCCAAACCGTCCAGGTGGACGTTCCAATACATCCATTTGGTCGGGCGGATGACGACCTTTTTTTTCGCCGCGCCATCGGCATGGCGAATGGTTTCAGCGTCGTTCTCGGAAATCAACTTTTGATGAAGCAGCGCTTTAATTTTTGGCTCCCATGCCGGCGAATAAATGGCGGCCAGATATTCCTTCATTTTTTTCCGCATGAACACGCCGTTGGTGCAAACGTAGAGGACGCGGCCCTGGCCCAGCAAACCGGCGATGAGTTCCTCAATCTTCGGATAAATCAACGGTTCGCCGCCGCAGATGCTGACCATGGGCGCGTCGCATTCCGTGGCCGCCCCGAGGCATTTCTCCAGCGGCACCATGTCCTTGAGGCTGGTGGAATATTCGCGGATGCGCCCGCAGCCGGTACAGGTGAGGTTGCAGGTGTGCAGCGGTTCCAACTGCAGGACCATGGCAAATTTCGGCGTCTGACGCAGTTTATGTTTAATGATGTGGCCGGCGATTTTTGCCGACAGGGCGAAGGGGAATCGCATAGAATTAGCGGGCTAGAGCGACTTGTTTGATTTGTTTGGACGGTCCGGCAGCGACCTTGGATGAAGGCTCGCCGGTGGCCGGTGCGGGCACGGTGTTCATCATCACGCCCGGCAGCAGAAAGGTTGCGGGCGAAACGGAACCGCCGGCGTTGATGCCACCGCACCCGGTCAACCATATCGAAAGCGCCGTCAGCATTGCCAACCATACGAAATTCCAATTAAATCTCACTTGCCCATTATAAATCAGCCCCATGCGATGGCAACTTTTAATTCCGAACATGGTTATCCTTAATTGCCTGGCCCGCCGGGTCGTTCCGTGGCGTTGGGCGGCGGTGTTTGTGCTTTTGGCCGGCGCGGGAATGGCCCTGGCCGAAGAACCGCCTAATCCCGTCTTTGTCGCCCGCGCGGCGGCGGAATTTGACCGCACCCGGGCACAATACCAGTCGCACACCAACGATTCGGCCGCCGCACTGCAGTTTGCCCGGGCGTGCTTTAATTTTGCCGACCTCGTTACCAACGAAATCCAGCGCGCCACGCTGGCCAATCAAGGCATTGCCGCCTGCCACCAGTGGCTCGACCGCGAACCCGATTCCGCCCCGGCGCATTATTATCTGGCCATGAACTTCGGCCAACTGGCCCGGGCGGAGGCTCCTTCCCTGGCTGCCTACCGGCTGGTCCGGGAAATCGAACGCGAATTCAGGAAGGCGGCGGACCTGGACGGCCGTTTTGATTATGCCGGGCCGGACCGGGGTCTGGGTTTGTTGTATCGCGACGCGCCCGGCTGGCCGTTGAGCATCGGCAGCCGTCACAAAGCCCGCGAATGGCTGGACCAAGCCGAGCAACTGGCGCCGGATTATCCGGAGAACCATTTGAATCTGGCCGAAGCTTTTCTGCGGTGGCATGACCGCGCCGGGGCCGAGCGCGAGTTGAAAGCGCTCGACGCCCTCTGGCCGGTCGCGCGCACCCATCTGACGGGCCCGGCCTGGGAACCCAGCTGGGCGGATTGGTCGGCGCGACGTGAAGCCGTGCGCAAACGTCTCGACGAAACTTCCCCGCCGGCCGGCTCCCCAAAAAATTGAGTTTCATAAAAAACGCACATAACCGGAATTTTTTGTTGGCAGCCATGACCGGGGTGAACTAGTTTGTTTCCGGAACCCGGAGTTGGAGAGCCAGTTGGACCCGTTGGAGACATGGCCAAACGATTATTGGCAACATTGACTGACACGACCTTGTTCTTGCAGGAATGGCTTGCCAATCCGCAGCGGACGGGTGCCGTGGTCCCCAGCTCCCGTCAACTCGCCGCCGCCATGGCGCACTGGCTGCCCAACGATTCCGACAGCTACGTGCTCGAACTCGGCCCCGGCACCGGCGCCGTCACCCAGGCCCTGCTCAAACACGGATTGCGCGAGGAGCGGCTGGTGGCCATCGAGCGAAATCCCAAACTGGCGCGCCTGCTGCACGAACGATTTCCCCGCGCCCACATCATCAATGGCGATGCGTGGCATTTGGACCAGTTGCTGCACAACCGCCACAAGCCGATTGCCAGCGTCGGGGCGGTCATTTCCAGCCTGCCGTTGCTCAACTTTTCGCCCGAGGAAGCCGAAGCCCTGGCGGAAAAAATCCGCGCCGTCCTGGAACCCCGGGGAACCTGGGTGCAATACAGCTACCGCATCCACAAACGGCGCACGCGCGGCACCTCGCGTTTCCAATTGCTCGCCTCCAAAATCGTCTGGCTCAACCTGCCCCCCGCCCGCGTCAGTGTTTTTCAGAAATAACGGAGACTATTCTGCCGGCTTCTGCTTCTGCATTTGCTCCAGGTCCTTAGGCAAATCACACACCTGACGGGCCTCATACGAAAGGCACCCGGGGCGCCAGATTTGGATGAGAATTTCACCGGTCGTTTTCAGCGGGGGCGTTAATTTAGAATTATTCTAAATCTTGACAAGCACCGGTCTTATGCCTAGGGTGCGGTCAACATGAATGCGGTCGAGAAAAAAGCGGACGGCGGCTTCAGTGAACGCCTGAGTACCGGCGGGTTCCGGTTCACGCCGCACCGTCAGCAGGTCTATGACGTGCTGTTGCAAAAGCGCGACCACCCGACCGCCGAGGAAGTCTTTATCCGCGCCAAAAGGCAGATGCCGGAGATTTCCCACGCAACAGTTTACAACTGTCTGGACGCGCTGGTGGAATGCGGGCTGGTTCGCCAGGTGCAGCTGGATCGCGGCGCGACCCGGTTCTGCCCGAACATGCACGAGCACTGCCATTTTTATTGCGACGTGTGTGACACGGTTTATGATGTGGATTTGCCGGCCAAAACGCAGCCGGGCGTCCCGCTGCCGAAAGGTTTCAAGGCGGAACGTTACGAAATCGCGATTCACGGTGTCTGCCCGGATTGCGCGAGAAGCAAAACCAAACCAGTTTGACAATTTAACGAGACCATGCCAACCGCCACCGAGACCATCGAAGGCCTGGTAAAACAGGAATACAAATACGGCTTCGTCACGGACGTCGAAGCCGACTCCGCGCCGCCGGGCTTGAATGAAGACATCATTCGTTTGATTTCCGCGAAAAAGAACGAACCGGAGTTCATGCTCGAATGGCGCCTCAAGGCCTACCGCCATTGGCTGACGATGAAGGAGCCGACCTGGCCGCACGTTCATTACCCGGCCATTGATTACCAGAACGCCGTTTATTATTCCGCTCCGAAGAAGAAAGGGGACGGGCCCAAGAGCCTGGAGGAAGTCGATCCCAAGCTGCTGGAGACCTATGAAAAACTCGGCATTCCGCTCAAGGAACGCGAGCGCCTGGCCGGCGTGGCGGTGGACGCGGTGTTTGACAGCGTCTCCGTCGGCACAACCTTCAAGAAGCAACTGGCCGAAAAGGGAATCATTTTTTGCTCGTTCAGCGAAGCCGTGCTCGAACATCCGGAGCTGGTGAAGAAATACCTGGGCATGGTGGTGCCGTACACGGACAACTTTTTCGCCGCCCTGAACTCGGCGGTGTTCAGTGACGGCTCGTTCTGCTTCATCCCCAAAGGGGTGCGCTGTCCGATGGAACTGTCCACGTATTTCCGTATCAACGCCGCCAACACCGGGCAGTTCGAACGCACGCTCATTGTGGCCGAAGAAGGCGCTTCAGTGAGCTACCTCGAAGGCTGCACCGCGCCCATGCGCGACGAACACCAATTGCACGCCGCGGTGGTCGAGTTGATCGCGCTGGACGACGCCCAGATCAAATACTCGACGGTCCAAAACTGGTATCCGGGCGACGAAAACGGCAAAGGCGGCATTTACAATTTCGTGACCAAGCGCGGTTTATGCAAAGGCCGCCACTCGAAGATTTCCTGGACCCAGGTCGAGACCGGCTCGGCCATCACCTGGAAATATCCAAGCTGCATTTTGCTCGGCGACAATTCCGTCGGCGAATTTTATTCCGTCGCCGTGGTAAACAATTACCAGCAGGCGGACACCGGCACGAAAATGACGCACATCGGCAAAAACACGCGCAGCACCATCGTGTCCAAGGGCATTTCCGCCGGGCGCGGCCAGAACAGCTATCGTGGCCTGGTAAAAGTCCAGAAAAGCGCCGCCCACGCGCGCAATTTCTCGCAGTGCGACTCCATGCTCATTGGCGACAAATGCGGCGCGCACACGTTCCCGTACATCGAGGTGAAGAACACGACGGCATCGGTCGAGCATGAAGCGACCACGTCGAAGATCGGCGAGGACCAGATTTTTTATTGCAACCAGCGCGGGCTTTCCACCCAGGACGCCGTGAACATGATTGTGAACGGCTTCTGCAAGGAGGTCTTCAAGGAACTGCCGATGGAATTCGCCGTGGAAGCGCAGAAACTTCTGGGCGTGAGCCTGGAAGGCAGCGTGGGATAAATCAATCCTGCTCGTCTTCGTTCTCGATCTCGTCCTCGATTTTTCGATTACGAGAACGAGGAGGAGGACAAGGACGAAAAATATACATGAGCAAGCAAACGATTCTTGAAATCAAAAATCTCTCGGCGGGTGTCGAGGGCAAACAAATCCTGAAAGGCGTCAACCTGACGGTTTCCGCCGGCGAAGTCCACGCCGTCATGGGCCCGAACGGCAGCGGCAAGAGCACGCTGGCCGCCGTCCTGGCCGGGCGCGACGGTTACGACGTGACCGGCGGCGAGGCGATTTACAACGGCCACGACCTGCTCGAGCTCGATCCGGAGGAACGGGCGCGGGAAGGATTGTTCCTGGCGTTCCAGTATCCGGTCGAGATTCCGGGCGTGAACAGCACCTATTTTCTCAAGGCCGCGCTCAACGAAATCCGCAAGGCCAAGGGCGAAACCGAACTGGACGCCATGGAATTCCTCACCCTGGTGAAGGACAAGATGAAACTGCTCGAACTGCCGGAGGAATTGCTGAAACGCTCGGTCAACGAAGGTTTTTCCGGCGGCGAAAAGAAACGCGCGGAAATTTTCCAGATGGCCGTGCTCGAACCCAAACTTGCCATTCTGGACGAAACGGATTCGGGCCTGGACATTGACGCGCTGAAAATCGTTTCGAGCGGTGTCAATAAATTGAAGCGCGCCGACAACGCGCAACTGGTCATCACCCATTACCAGCGGTTGCTGAATTATATTGTGCCGGATTTTGTCCATGTTCTGGTGGACGGCAGAATTGTGCGGACCGGGGGCAAGGAACTCGCCCTGGAACTCGAAGCCAAAGGTTATGACTGGATTTTGAAAAATTGAGCCGCTATCATGCCGACACAATTTTTCCATGTCGCAGGAACCCAGTCTGGACATTGTCGGGTTGTTAAACCGGCACGCGGGTAGGAACTACGAGCTCCAAGCCGAGCACGTCAACCCGGCGAACGTCCGCGCCCTCAAGACCATCGGCTTCGACCGCTGTTACGTCCGCGCCGAAGGGCCCTACCTTTGGGATGTCAAAGGCGAGAAGTACCTGGACCTGCTTTCCGGCTACGGCGTGTTCGGCCTCGGCCGCAATCATCCCGAGGTCCGCCGCGTATTGATTGATTTTCTGAACGCGGACTATCCGAGCCTGGTGAAACTGGAGGCGCCGCTGCTGTCCGGCCTGCTGGCGGCGGAGTTGAAAAAGCGCATGTCCAACCAGCTCGACATGGTCTTCTTCACCAACTCGGGCGCCGAAGGCATCGAAACGGCGCTCAAATACGCCCGCTGCGCCACCGGCAAACCGACGGTGATTCATTGCGAAAAATCCTTTCACGGGCTGACTTACGGCGCGCTTTCCATCAATGGCGACGAAAATTTCCGCGAAGGCTTCGAGCCGTTCCTGCCGCATTGCCGGATTATCCCGTTTAACAACCTGGCCGCCCTGGAAACCCAGCTCCAGAAAGGTGACGTGGCGGCATTCATTGTGGAACCGGTGCAGGGCAAGGGAGTGAATCTGGCCGCGCCCGGTTATTTATTGGAGGCGCAGCGCCTGTGCCGCAAATACGGCGCGTTGTTCGTGGCCGACGAGGTGCAATCCGGCATGGGCCGCACCGGAAAATTTCTGGCCATCGAACACGACGGCCCGGAGATGGACCCGGACATCGTGGTTCTGGCCAAAACCCTTTCGGGCGGCTTCGTCCCCGTCGGCGCGGTGCTGTGCAAAAAATGGATTCACGAGAAGGTTTTTTGTTCCATGCAACGGTCGGTGGTCCACAGTTCGACCTTCAGCCAGGGCAGTTTCGCCATGGCGGCCGGGCTGGCGGCCCTCGACGTGCTGGACCGCCACCAACTCATGGCCAACGCCACCCGTATGGGCGATTTCATCGGCAACGGTTTGCGCAGCCTGCAATCGCGGTTTGAATTCCTGAAGGACGTCCGTTGGCGGGGCCTGATGATCGGCATTGAGCTGGGCGCGCCAAAATCGCTCGGCCTCAAGATGGCCTGGACGATGTGTCATACCATGGACAAGAGCCTGTTTCCGCAGGCAGCCATCATTCCGTTGCTGGACAGGCATCACATCATCACGCAGGTCGCCGGCCACGGTGTTGACGTGATCAAGCTGCTGCCGCCGTTGGTCGTCACCCAGGCCGACGCAGAGTGGTTTCTGACCGCCTTTGAAGATGTGTTGATGCAAATGCACAAATTTCCCGGACCGGCCTGGGACGTGCTCATCAACATCGGCAAAATGGCCGTGACCCAGCGCGCCCGGTGACTTGATTCGCAGGAGCAAGAATCCGCCTCGCGTAGGAGTTCACGCTTTAGCGTGCCGGCGCTTCTGACAAGCTGAAGCTTGAACTCCAACCAAAACCCGCCACACGGACCATCAGGAACCCGGCTTACCGCTGGATTTTTATGGCTTTCACCGTTAATATCCGTTTCATGAATTTGGACGAGAACCAACGGCAGCGCGTCACCGCCTGGATTCTGCAGGGCGCGAAGCTTTCGGAGATTCAAAGCCGGCTCGCGGAGGAATTTGGTCTCCGGCTCACCTACATGGAAGTGCGGCTGCTCGTGGATGACCTGAAACTGACGCCGAAAGATCCCGAACCGCCGAAACATGTCGAGCCGCCGGCCAAACCCGCCGACACCAAAAGCACTCCGCCGCCCGCGGAAGCGCCGCCCTCCCACGGCAAAGTTTCCGTGAGCGTGGACCAATTGACCCGGCCCGGCGCCATTGTCAGCGGCAAGGTCACCTTCAGCGACGGCCAAGCCGCGGACTGGTATCTTGACCAGACCGGACGGCTCGGCGTGGTGCCCAAACAACAAGGCTACAAACCCTCCGCCGCGGACGTGCAGCAGTTCCAAACGACCCTGGAAAAGGAAATGTCACGGATAGGATTTTAAAACTCGGCGCGCGGGTCATCTGACCCGGTGCGTTTGCGCTGGAGTTCAGGCTTCAGCCGGGCCAAAGCGTGAACGCCAGCGCGCCGGGCCGGACGCGGGCGGTCCGTTCGCCAATTCTTGCCGCCCGCGAAGCGGCTTGGCACACTGGGCGTGATGCGCGAAAAATTCCGGGACTGGATCGAAAGTTTCGAAACCTTCGCCCTCGAAGTCATCTCCGGCGAACGCCGCGATACCCGGGCGGCGTTGATGCGCGGCTTTTTGTTCGGCGGCTCCAAGCTTTTCCAGATTGGCGTCAAAATGCGCCGCTGGCTTTACAATGTCCGCATCCTTCGCGACAAAACCCTCGGCGTGCAGGTCATCGCCATCGGCAATCTCACGGTGGGCGGCACGGGCAAAACGCCGGTGGTCGAAAAGTTTGCGCGCGAGCTGCGCGACGCCGGGCGCAACGTCGCCATTCTCTCACGCGGTTACCGTTCCAAACCAACCCCCTTCCACGAGTTGCTGCTGAATAAAATCCTGTTTCGCGAAGACCAGACGCCGCCGCGCGTCGTTTCGGACGGCCGCTCGCTCCTGCTGGATTCCGAAATGGCCGGGGACGAACCCTACATGCTCGCCTCGAACCTGAAGGATGTCGTGGTGCTGGTGGACAAGGACCGGGTGAAGAGCGGCCGTTACGCGATTGAAAAATTCGGCTGCGACACGCTGCTGTTGGACGACGGTTTTCAATACTGGGATTTGCGCGGACGCCGCCATGACGTGGTGCTGGTGGATCGCCAGCAGCCGTTTGGCAACGAACACCTGCTGCCGCGCGGCACCCTGCGCGAGCCGCCCTCGCACCTCGCCCGCGCCCAGACCATTTTCATCACCAAAAGCGACGGCCAGACCGCCACTCTCCGCCGGCGCCTGGCGGATTTGAATCCGGACGCCGCGATCATCGAATGTGTGCATCACCCTTTGTACCTGGAGGACGTTTTCACCGGTGAACGCATCGGCCTGGATTTTCTGAAAGGGCGCAAGGCCGCCTCGCTGAGCGGCATCGCGCAGCCGGAAAGTTTTGAGCAAAGCCTCGTCCAACTCGGCGCGGAACTGGTTTATTCCAAACGCTTCGCCGACCACCACCGCTTCACGCAACAGGAGGTGCTGAACGTCATCAACCGCGGAAAAAAACGCCAGGCCGGCACCATCATCACCACGCAAAAGGACGCCGTGCGCTTCCCCAAAATTGACCGGCGTGATTTGCCGATTTATTTCATGCGCGTCGAAATCCAGATCGTCAGCGGCGCGAACGACTTTCAGGATTGCGTCCGCCGAATTTGTTTCAAATGAAATCGCACGCTGAACCATCCGGGAGCACGGGCATGCCGCCGGCGAGTCAATGGCCTCCCTCTGCGATTCAGCCGGCTGGAAGCCGGCGCCCCGGGGGCACTGGGCGGGAATAAATGAACACGCTGATTTATTGGGTTGGCCGCGCGCTGGTGGCGTTGCTTCAGGCGCTGCCGCTGACGTGGGTCGCGCGCCTCGGCCGGGCCGGCGGCGCGCTGGCGTATTGGCTCGATGCGCGGCATCGGCGGGTGGCGTTGAAAAATCTGACCATGTGTTTCGGCGCCCAAAAATCGCCGGCTGAAATCCGGGCGCTGGCGAAGGAAAATTTCCGGCGCCTCGGGGAAAATTACGCCAGCGCCGTTAAAACCATCTCCATGACCTTCGATGAACTGCGTCCGCACGTGGAACCGATTGGCGGTGAACGCCTGACGCCGCCGCGCCGGGTGATCAATGCCGGCGGACATTTCGGCAACTTTGAACTGTATGCCCGGTTTAGTGACATCGTTCCCGGTTATCAGGCGGTCACCACCTATCGCGCCTTGAACCAGCCGGGCCTGAATCGCCTGATGGAAGAACTGCGCCGCCGCTCGAATTGCCTTTTTTTTGAGCGCCGGAGGGACGGCCCGTTGTTGCGGAGTGCCATGAAACAACCGGCCGTCATTCTGGGTCTGCAAATTGACCAACACGGCGGCGACCACGGACTGCGCCTGCCCTTTCTCGGGCACGATTGCTCTACCAATCCGTCACCGGCGGTATTTGCCCTGCGTTACGACTGCGAACTTTACGCCGCGGTTTGTTATCGCACCGGCCTGGCGAAATGGCGGTTGGAGCTGGGCGAACAAATTCCCACCCGCGAAAACGGCCAGCCGCGGCCGGTCGAACATATTATGCGGGACGTGCTCCGGCTGCAGGAAGCGGCTGTGCTTCGCGATCCCGCGAACTGGTTCTGGGTCCATAAACGCTGGAAACCCGCGCCCCAAAGAGTCGAGGGTCGAGAGTCGAGAGTTGAAGGCCCGACGAGCGAGCCATGAATGCCTCGGACGCCAGTTGGCAGACCCCAGACACCAGACCCCGGACGCCAGGCGCTCCCCACATTTTGGTTCGTGGCGTCAACTGGTTGGGCGACGCGGTGATGACGACGCCTGCGTTGCTCCGATTGCGCGAAAAATTTCCCGAGGCGCATATCACATTGTTGACATCGGAAAAATTGGAGGAGTTGTGGATGGGCCATCCGGCGGTGGATGAAATTATTACGTTTGATACCGGTGAAAGCATTTTTTCGGTCGGACGGAAATTGCGGCGGCGGGGCGAGCGTACCCGCGAGCCGGGTCAAAAATTCGATCTTGCGCTGGTGCTGCCCAATTCGCCGCGCTCGGCCATGGAAACCTGGCTGGCCCGGATTCCGCAACGCATCGGTTACGCCCGTCCCGGGCGGAACTTTTTCCTGACCCGGGCGATTGCTCCTCGGGCTGAATTTGTGAAAATGCAGAAACGTTCTGTTGGTGAAATTCGCCGCCTGGCAGCCGCCGAGGTCAATCGCCGGACGGTCCCGGTAAACCGCGCTTTCCCAAGCGCGACTACGAACGCCCATCAAATTCACGAGTATCTGCATCTCACTGCTGCCCTGGGTGCGAGGCCGGAACCGCTGGCCCCGCAATTGTTCGTCTCGCCGGATGAAATCGAAGCCGCGAAGAAAAAATTTGGTCTGGAGCAAACAACACAGCCGGTCTTCGGTCTGAATCCGGGGGCGGAATACGGTCCGGCCAAACGCTGGCCCGTCGAACGTTTCGTCGCCGCCACCACGGAAATTCAGAAACGGACCAATTGCCTTTGGCTGATTTTAGGTGGCAAAAACGACGCCCCGATTGCCGCTCAAATTGAATCCGCCCTCCGCCCTCCGCCCTCCGCCCTCCGCAATTTGTCCGGCCAAACTTCGTTGCGCGAACTCATGGCACTTTTGAAATTCTGCCGCGTGCTGTTGACAAACGATTCCGGCCCGATGCACGTCGCCGCCGCGCTCGGCACGCCGGTCGTGACGCCCTTCGGCAGCACCTCGCCGGAATTGACCGGCCCTGGCCTGCCGGGCGATTCTCGTCATCGGCTGCTGAAATCCAACGCGCCCTGTTCGCCGTGTTTCCTGCGCGAATGCCCGATTGATTTCCGCTGCCTGAACGGCATCACCGTCGAGCGCGTCGTGGAGACGGTTTTGGAAGTGGTTTTAGCAACAAAGTAGCGAAGCAACAAAGGCAGCCATTTCAAAACGGCGTAGCCGCCGACGTGAGTCGGTGCCATCTTCCAGGCGAACCAGCGCGGACTGACGTCCGCGGCTGCCATCCTGTAAATAATTGCATTCCCACCTTTAAAATTCCTGTTGACACGCCGTCGCTAACTGTCATATTGTCATATGACACTTGGCTAAGTTATGATGTTTCAGATTGATTTCAAGTCCGGCAAGCCGGTTTACCTTCAACTGGTGGACCAAGTCCGTTACGCCGCGGCCGCCGGATCACTGCGGCCCGGCGAATCGTTGCCCTCCATCCGTCCGCTGGCCGAGGAATTGCGGGTGAACCGCAACACCATCGCCAAGGCTTATGCGGAACTCGAAAGCCAGGGCGTCATCGAAACACTCCCCGGCAAGGGTTGCTTTCTGAAGGAGAACAATTCGCCGTTCACCCGGCAGGTCAAAAACAAGCTGTTGCTCACGGAAATTGACGAGGCGGTGGTGATGGCGCATCACCTGCAAGTGGACCGCGAGAAATTCCTCGCCCTGGTCAAGGAACGGCTCGATTACTTCGATCGCAAATCGAAAGGCAACGATTAAACAAAGGCGAACCATGGAAACCAAGTCCCCCGTCATTGAAATCAAAGACCTCCATCGCCGCTACGGCAGGCTGGACGCGGTGAATGGCCTGAGCCTGACTGTCCGCGCCGGGAAATGTTACGGTTTTTTCGGCCGCAACGGCGCCGGCAAGACCACAACCATCAAGTGCCTGTTGAACCTGCTTCGGCCGGATTCCGGCACGGCGCGCGTATTCGGTTTGGATCCGCGGAAGCACGAAGTGGCGGTCAAATCGCGGCTCGCCTACGTGCCGGACGCCGTGGCGTTTTATCCGTGGATGACCGTGCGCGGAACGCTGGAATACCTGGCGTCGTTCCGCCAACATTGGAATCAGGACATTGAGGCTGACCTGTTGAAGCGTTTTCAACTGGATCCAGGCCAGAAGGCCAGCCACCTCTCGAAAGGCCAGAAAACCCAGCTCGCCTTGATTGGCGCGATTTGTCCGGAGCCGGAACTGCTGGTGCTTGATGAGCCTACCTCGGGCCTCGACCCCATCGTCCGCCGTGAATTTATTGAGACGGTCATTGGCGCCTACCAAACCGGCGATCCGGCACGTCGGACTGTATTCGTCTCTACGCATTTGATTTCCGAATTCGAGGGTTTGATTGACGAGTTCACCATCATCGAACAGGGGCGCGAACTGTTGACGATGGAAGCCGATGCTGCGCGTGACCGGTTCCAGAAAATCCGGGCCCGATTCGCCCAACCGCCGGCTCAACTCGACTTCCCCGGCGCGTTGAATGTGAAACAAGGCGGGCGTGAATTGGAAATTCTCGCCAACGGCAACAGCGAGCCGCTGTTGGAAAGGCTCAAGTCGCTTTCGCCGGAGGAACTGCGTTGTGAATCGCTGTCGCTGGAGGAAATTTTCGTTGTCTCACACCTTTTGAAAAAAGCCGGCGTATGAATGGATGTCTAAAAACGCCCGAACGTCCGCAAGATTTTGGCGTGCGCGGACAAATCCGTGCTTTGGGACTGGCAGCCATGTCTGCCAGTTGGAAAGCGGCGACCTGTCGCCGTACTCCAAATCTGAAGTGTGCCGGCCGAAATGATTTATGAGTCCGCTCGTCACAAAGGAAATCCGCCTGCTCTTGCCCGGCGGGACAATCACTTTGCTATTGGCTCTTTCCATCTGGCTGTTGCCGGAACATCTGAGATCCAGGCACGATATTATCGCCCCTTTGCAGTTAATAATTCCCTTTTTGCTCTGCCCGTTGATGTTGATTATGACCGTGCTTGGATCCTTTGGCCGGGAATTCAGTTCCGGGACTTTCTCCATGTTGCTGGCTCAGCCAATCCCCCGCGCCCGCATCTGGTGGACCAAATCGTTGATCTCGCTGGCTGCGGTGTTGGTGGTCTGGTTTGTGTGGTGTTACTCCCAGATTGCAAGCAACCAGGTAAACGCGAATTTGGGGGAGCTGGAGATTTCCACCGCCCTCGCTGCGCTGGCCATGTATTCCGGTGGGCTCTGGACCGTGTTGTTGTTACGGCAGGTAGCCGCCGCCTTCTGGTTTACGGTTCTGACTCCCGCAGCGCTGTTGATGAGTATTTCCAACTTGCTGGAACATCACCCGGACAAAGTCGTGAACCATGTATTGATTGTGATCTTCATCCTCTACGACCTTGGCGGTTATTGGTTCGCGCACTGGCTGTTCATACGCGCACAGGACACACAATGGACAGGGGGCACCATTGCCTTGCCGGGAATGCAGGGACTGCCGGTATGGCGCTCAATGCCGGCGGCGAGGCGGCGAGCCGGTTCGCGGGCGGCGCTGTGGCGGAAGGAATTTCAGTTGTACCAATCTCTATTCATCATGGCGTTGGCGCTGCTGGTGATACACCTCGGCGTTATCGTCACCCGAGAATTAGGACACTTTCCGGTAAATTCCTCCCTGGAATTCGTCCTCGAACAATTTTGGCTGTTGTGGTTCGTGATTCCGTTCCTGGCAGGTTGCGCGGCTGTCGCCGAGGAACGCAAATTTGGAACGCACGAAAGCCAGCTATGCCTGCCCGCCAAACGACTCACGCAATTCTCCGTAAAACTTTGGGTTGTTTTATTGCTCTCCCTCCTGTCCGGCGCCGCGATGCCTTTATTGATGGAGGGAACACGGGTGTTGCCGGACGCGCATATCAAACTTTTCGATGCCATCAATGCACAATTCTCTGGGCAGATGTCCAATCCGCTGGTCCAAGCTCTGAATCAAAACCCTTTCTGGATCGCCGTGGCACAAATCGACCACCTCATGCCGCTATTGACGCTGGCGGGAATCGCCACCGGCATCGGGTTGATTTCATTTTACATTTCTACGCTGGCGCGTAACACGCTTCAGGCACTGGGGCCAGCGGTGTTGGGCCTTATTCTATTTGTATCCTTGATGGCGGCCGCCCAGACGCCGGCATTTGCCAGCCATCCACTTTGGCGCGGTGAGCTGATTTATCTCATAGGTCTGCCATCCGTGCTGCTGACACTGCTGGCGCTCGCGTCCTGGAATTTCGGGCACCCGGTGACCGGCTGGCAACTCTGGCTGCGCAACCTGCTTGCCCTGGCAGCGTCCCTGGCTTTGATCGTGGTCACCACGGCGGCGATTTACCATCGGGCATGGGAAAAACTGACGCCGTTCGAGCCGGCACACGGCACGGCACGGCTGGCGTTGACGAAGCCGGCGAGTTTTAACGAGCACTGGAATGAAATCTCAGTCCGGCTGCCGAATGGAAAAATCTGGATGGCTCACTTCATGCCAGGCCCATCCTCACCGAGTCCGCTGGCCTTCGCGTTAGGCAATTTCACCGCAACTGCAAGTGTCGGCGGTTACATCGAAGGTTCCAATTGGATGACAGTGAAGCGTTGCCAACGTGAACTGGTTGGAATTAAAACCGACGGCACATTGTGGGTCTCCGAAAAACCATGGCCGACGAATGGATTTCGAGCCAGCGACTGGAAGAAAAACGAGGAGGAGATGCGTCATCTCGTGCAGTTCGGCAAGGAAATGAATTGGGGCAGCCTGCATCCGGATAATTGGTCCGTGCTCCTGGTGAAAAAGGACGGAACGCTGTGGCGCTGGGGCCCGACCAATTTTGACTTCAGGCACAAACAGTGGCGGGGGTTAAGGTCCTTCACGCCCCAGCAACTCGGACCAGAATCGAACTGGGCTGGATTCTTTGAAAGCAGTTATCAAACATTTCTTTGCAAAACGGACGGCGGCATCTGGACACTGGATTACGATGTTTTCAATACCAATGGAATAATCCTCAAACTGGATGGATTGAACCTTCGAGCCGTGACTGGTTTGAGTTACGGCAAATTCCGCAGCGTTGCAAACTTGTGGCTCGGCTTTGAGGTGGGTATCCGTGACGATGGAACTTTCCGCATTTGCGCCGAGCAACATTTTGATTCCCGTTCGCACGGGATGGTTTGGTCAGCACTCGATTTGCCAATCGGCCATGAAACAAACTGGCTGGCGGTGGCCGGTTCGGGTCAAAAAATAATCACGCTTAAGCAGGACGGCTCGTTGTGGCTGTGGGATTTTTACTGGAGTCCATGGCATGTTTGGGTTCCCGAGGCCCAGAAGCGCATAATACAAGATACCATTCCCGTCCGCCTCGGCACACATTCGGACTGGATTTCCATCGCCAGCGTCCCTTGCGGCTTCATCAGTCTTGCGGCTGACGGCAGCCTGTGGTTTTGGCCACTCGCACGTCCCTATTATTACAACAACCCGCAATTTGAACCATTGCTGGACATCCCGCGCAAGCCGATTTACCTCGGCAATATCTTTGGTAACCCGGATTGAATCTGTAGCGGCGGTCTGTGAACGCCGCCAGCCATCCTGGCCAAATGCGGCGCTCGCAGAGCGCAGCTACATTAACGTGCTACCGCTTGCGTTTGGGCGGTTTTGCGGGATACTGCTGCCGTGGAAACGGTCACCCAATTGACGAATGAGTTGGTCGCCTCCTACGCGCGCGTCGGGGGCATCAACCACTTGGATGGCAAGAACCTGCCGTCCAATCATGCCATTGTCACGATTACACAGAATTTGCTGCGGCTGTTGTTCCCCGGATTTTTCGACGACAAGCCAATTCATTCGTCGGAAATCAAGGTGGTGACGGCGGAACTGCTCGACTCCGTGTTGGGCGCGCTGGAAGATGAGATTTACAAAAGCCTCGAATACAATCCGCCGCCGGAGTTGACGAAGAAAGGGTTGCGTTCGGCGGCGCACAACCTCACGGTGGAATTTCTGGACAGCCTGCCCCGCCTGCGCGAGGTGTTGCAGACGGACATGGCCGCGGCGTACGACGGTGATCCGGCGGCCAAAAGCAAGGAAGAGGTTCTGGTATCCTATCCGTTCGTTGAGGCGATTGCGGTGCAGCGACTGGCGCACGAGTTGTATTTGAAAAATGTAGCGCTGATTCCGCGCATTATGACCGAATGGGCGCATTCGCGCACCGGCATGGACCTGCATCCGGGCGCACAAATCGGGTCACACTTTTTCGTGGACCATGGCACGGGCGCGGTCGTCGGCGAAACGGCCATCATCGGCGATCACGTGAAGCTGTATCACGGCGTGACGCTCGGCGCGAAATCCACGGCCGCCGTGGAACAATTGCGCGGCAAGAAACGGCATCCGACGATTGAGGACCGCGTGACGATTTATCCGGGCGCCACCATTCTGGGCGGCGACACCGTCATTGGCGCGGGCAGCACGATCGGCGGCAACGTCTTCCTCATGGAAAGCGTCGCGCCAAACTCCATTGTCATCTACGACGCCCCCAAAATGCGCGTCCTGAACAAGTCGGAGCGCAAAGGAAAAATCTCGGTGGATTTCCAGATTTGAATGCCGACGGTTCCAGGGCGCGAATTGATGAGGCCACGATCGAAGATGTGCCGCAACTCAGCAACCTGCTACAGATTCTTTTCACACAGGAGGCCGACTTCATACCGGACACATCCCGGCAGCAAAAGGGTTTGCGGTTAATCATTGAACAACCGGAGGCAGGCCGGATTTACTGCGCCCGTCTGGGCAACCGGGTGGTAGGGATGGTCAGCCTGTTATTGACCATCAGCACCGCCGAGGGAAATCGCGCCGCCTGGCTGGAGGATCTGGTGGTCCACCCGGACCAACGCCGGCGCGGTATCGGTGGAAGCCTGTTACGCCACGCGGTTGATTGCGCAAAGCAGCTGGGTTGTTCCCGGATTACCCTGCTGACGGACAAAACCAATCATTTGGCCATGCAGTTCTACACACGCGCCGGATTCACCTCCTCGGCAATGGTCCCGCTTCGCCTGTATTTGCAGCAATAGCGCGGGCTTCGACTGCCATAATCTCCATTCCTATCGCGCGGGTTTTGTGCTCAGCGCCCCTTTAATCACATTCGCTGAGGAAGATTATGAGTAAGATGATGATTTAGATTAAGATTTTTGGGGAACAGTGACATGGTAAATCCCTCCGTCCTGGGTCAGGACATAAATTTCGCCATTCAAGTCCTCGGCAAAACTGGTGATGTTTTTCGGCTGCTGGAGCAGCGTGCCTTCGGCAGTCACCTTGTGCGCGTCGTAATCGTACCGAAACCCCCAAATGGTGCCCAGATTGTAATCGGCATAAACGTAAACACCCTCAAGCGCCGGGTATTCCTTCCCGCGATAAACATAGCCGCCGATCACACAAAGTCCGATGCTGTGGTCGGGAAACATGCCTTCTGATTGAAGATTGGTGCGATGGGTGTATTCCATGACCGGGTCAATCAGTTGCGCTCCGGCAGGGCCGGGTTTGAAATGGTGCGCGCCTTCGCGAATACTCCAGCCGTAATCGCCGCCATTGGTGACCAGATCCACTTCCTCCCACAAATCCTGGCCGACATCACCCACCCATAACGCGCCGGTCTGGGAATCCCAACTGTAACGCCACGGGTTGCGCAGGCCGTAGGCGTAAATCTCCTTGCGTGCGCCGTAAGCGATGTTCGGTTCTTTGGCAAACGGATTGTCCGCCGGAATGCCATAGGGCAGCTCCTCTTCGCGCCAGCCCACGCGGACTTTGCTGCGCGTATTGACATCCAGGCGCAACATTTTGGCAAGCAAGACGGCGGTATTCTGACCGTTGCCGAACGGATCATCGGCCGCGCCGCCGTCGCCGAGGCCGAGATAAAGATAACCGTCCGGGCCGAAAGCCAGTTCGCCGCCTTTGTGGTTCCAGAATGGCTGCGGGACGGTCAAAAGAATGCGTTCGGAGGACAGATCGGCCTTGTCCGGATCGGCGGCGGAAACCTTAAGCGCGCTGACCACGCTGCGGTACGGAAAGCTGGTCGGACGCCCATCCTGAAATTGTTTCATCTGCCCGGGCGTGTTCGGTTGCGTGTAATAAATGTAAAACAGGCCGTTGGTCTTGAACCCGGGATGAAACGCAATGCTCAGCAGGCCGTCCTCGTTTTCAAAATATGGATGGCGGTCCACGATATTCAGAAATTCCTTCGCATCGCTGCCGTTGGAGCCTCCTTTGACAACAACAATTCTCCCCTCCTGATAAACCACAAAGAACCGGCCCGAACCGTCCGGCGCTTCGCTCATCCAAACCGGGCGTTCGCCTTTTAACGCCGGAAAAACCGGTTTAAGTTCAATCGGCGGAAGCGGTTGCGCGACAACCGCTGTCCACCACGGCAGACCCACCAGGAATAAGGCAAGCTTGTTCATATCTTCAGGCGCGGGAAAAGAACGGAAGTAAGACAAAAAGTAAAGCACCGTGTTCACCAAATTTTTCGGTAGTGCCCTAATTTTTCAAATGCATCCTGCCCCGCTTGTGCTAGAATGATGTCCCCGACCGTTGAAAGCACTGATTGAGACCAGAAACACGCGGCCCGAACGGGTCTTCCTCGTGGGCGCCGAATTCAAATCGCGCAACGGCGCAGAACCCCGTGATTCCCTGGCCGAGCTGGGTGAACTGGCCGCCACCGCCGGCGGCGAGGTGGTCGGCGATGGCCTGCAAAAACTGGACGCCCCCACACCCGCCACCTTCATCGGCAAAGGCAAGGCGGAGGAATTCGCCGCGTTCTGCCGGCGCCACGACGTGGACACCGTCATCTTCGATGATGAGCTGTCGCCCGCCCAAATCCGCACCCTGGAAAAAATCTTCAACTGCAAGATTCTCGACCGGACGTCGCTGATTCTCGATATTTTCGCGCAACGCGCCCGGACCCGGGAAGGCAAATTGCAAATCGAACTGGCGCAGCTCCAGCATTTGTTGCCGCGGCTGACGCGGTTCTGGGGCCACCTGTCGCGGCAGGCCGGCGGCATCGGCATGCGCGGCGGCGAAGGCGAGTCGCAACTCGAAGCCGACCGCCGCAAGGTGCAGGAGCGGATTGACAAAATCAGCCGCGACCTCGAAGTCGTCCGCCGCCAGCGCGCGACGCAGCGCGCCGGCCGCCAGCGCAGCCACTGGCCGCTGGCGTCCATCGTCGGCTACACCAACGCCGGCAAATCCACCCTGCTCAATGCGCTCACCGGCGCGGACGTGCTGGCGAAGGACATCCCGTTCGCCACGCTCGACCCGACCACGCGCCGGCTGCGGCTGCCGACCAACCAGAATGTTTTGCTGACCGATACCGTCGGCTTCATCCGCAAACTGCCGCACGGGCTGGTCGAGGCGTTCAAGGCCACGCTGGAAGAGGTCGTGCAGGCGGATTTGCTGTTGCACATCGTGGACATCAGCCATCCACAAGCAGAGGAACAAATTCAGGCCGTGAACACGGTGCTGAAGGAAATCGGCGCGGGTGAAAAGCCGACCATCATGGTCTTCAACAAAATGGACCAGCTTGGGTGGGGGAAGGCTACTGACGAGCGGGCCTTGGCGCGTCAAAGTGAAACGGCGACGGCTCGCAAGGACCGGCCTTCGCAAAGCTACAGCCCGACAGGCGCTCGCCCCGCCAAAATTGCAAATTTCGGCGCATTAAACCGGTTGCAGGAAAAACATCCGCAGGCGGTGGCCATTTCGGCGGCCACGGGCGAAGGCATGCCGACCCTGCTCGCAGAAATTGGAACGCAATTGAGGCCCAAGCGCGAATTTCTGGAGCTGCGCGTGCCGCACGAACAGGCGGCGGTGATTGCCCGCCTGCACGCCGTCGGCCAGATCGTCTCGCGCAGTTATCGCGGCCCGGCGGCACGATTCAAAGCGCGTATCCCGCCGCAGCATCACGACGAATTCGCGCCCTATATCGTGCGCGACCGCCGGCCCGTGTCGTAGCCGGGCGCCACTTTGCACCTCGCCCCGCAGACGCGGCCCGAGCGGAGCGCCGAACACCGTTTCGGCCCGGCGCCCGCATTTGCAAGGTTCACGCCGATTCGGTGACCGGCGCTCCGCCGGCGCGGTCAAGTTGCGCCCATCGTAAAATAATCCGGCATCTGTTGCTTGCCCTGCGGCGGCGGCTGGCAATATATTGCCGAAACAGTCCGGGTTATGTTGCACAGCGGCCGCCAGTCAATCAACGTCAGCAACGTCCTCTCCGTCATCATGGGCGGCGGCCAGGGCACGCGGCTGTTCCCGCTCACCAAGGAGCGTGCGAAACCCGCCGTGCCGCTGGCGGGCAAATACCGGCTGGTGGACATCCCGATTTCCAACTGCATCAACTCCGGCTTCCGGCGCATTTACATTCTGACCCAGTTCAATTCCACCTCGTTGCACAGCCACATTTCCGGGACGTACAAATTCGATTATTTCTACAGCGGCTTCGTGGAAATCCTTGCCGCGCATCCAACGTTCACCAACACCTCGTGGTATCAGGGCACCGCCGATGCCGTCCGCAAAAATTTGATCCACTTTCTGAACCACGATTTCGATTACCTCTTGATTCTGAGCGGCGACCAGTTGTACCGGATGGACTTCCGCCAAGTGGTGGAACAGCATGCCAGGACGGGCGCGGACATCACCGTGGCCACCATCCCGGTCGTCCGCAACGACGCGCGTTCCTTCGGCATCATGCAAATCGGCGAGGACCGCCGCATCACCCGGTTTGTGGAGAAACCGAGCGACCCGGCGGTGTTGGACTCCCTGCGTTTGCCGCCCGAATGGTATCAAAAACTCGGCATCGAAGGAGAGCGGGAGCTGTTTCTCGCCTCCATGGGCATCTACGTCTTCAACCGCCAGCTCGTCCGCGAATTGTTGGACAATCCCCTGCCCGACTTTGGCAAACACATCATTCCGCACGCCATCAACACCCGCCGGGTCTTCTCCTATATTTTTCAGGGGTACTGGGAGGACATCGGCACCATCCGCTCTTTTTTTGACGCCAACCTCGACCTCGTCTCCGAACTGCCGCGTTTCAATTTTTTTGACATGAGCGCGCCGATCTACAGCCGCCCGCGTTACCTGCCCGGCTCCAAAATCAACGGCGCGCAGATTGACCACGCGGTGATTTCCGACGGCTGCATCATCAATCAGGCGCACATCACCAGCAGCATCGTCGGCCTCCGCACGGTCGTCGGCAGCGGAACGGATTTGAACCGCGTAGTCATCCTCGGCAGCGACTTTTACGAATCCCAGGAATCCGTGCTCATGCATGAATGCGAAGGCAAACCGCGGATCGGTATCGGCGCGAACTGCAAGATCGAGAACGCCATCATTGATAAAAACGCGCGCATCGGAAACAACGTGACCATTTCGCCCGCCGGCAAGGCCGACAAATTGGACCACGAACTTTACTTCATCCGCGACGGTATTGTCATTATTCCCAAGGGCGCCACCATCCCGCACGGGACGGTGATTTAAGATTGGCGATTTACGATTTGCGATTGATAATTTCGAGCCTGTCAAGGCCGGCATCGTTGTAGTAAACCGGAATTAAACAATCCAAGCTCCGTCAGGCGCGACATTATTGGAATACGCCGCCTCGGCATGGCATTATTGATTTTCCATCGAGCCAAGGCGTGCTCGGCGCTCCGAATTCCCGTGCGCCTTTGGTGGGACGGGAACATCACCGGATAAAGGGCCGAAACGTTTCAATAATTCCCGTAGCCGCCGAGGTAACGAGGCGGAACTTACGCCAGAAGGTCCGCCGACTCACGTCGGCGCCTGCGGCTTTATGGGAAACGCTTTAAATCGTCGTGGACAAACGGACAGGGCGGGGATACTGTTTTTCTTTTGAAACGGGATCGGCTGCAAAACCGGCCGTCCATTATCTGTTAGGCCACTGCGCATAGATGAGCAAACCAGCACCTTTCGTTCGCAAAGGCCAGATTTGGGAGGTCATTGATGGCTGCGACGCGCAAATTCAGTATCTTTTCACGGCGCCCATCACTTTCAGCGGTTCCGGCAGACTTGCCCCTGGCGAGCGAGTTTGTATTGTGACCGAGACCACCAACCCGCAGCCAACGGTTGTGAGCTTTCTGCCGGTTCGCTACGATGAGTTACATGACCGTCTCGTTCCACCTGATATTCGCGACACGCCCCGCTACAAGAAATACCTGCTCTCGGTGAAGACGGAATACTTCTACGAGCGTTTCCGACTGATCGAGGATGAGGCCGGATATGAGGATGGCCTGCGAAGCTGATTCTCCTGTAGATGTCGGGCCGGCATGAGCCATTTACTTTCCCCCGTTTCGCTGCTAATACTTCCGGGTGCTCAACGATGCCGCCATCTGGAAAGGACTTAATTCGCCGCGCCGACTGTTTCTGATTGCCGGGCCGTGCGTGATTGAGAATGAGAAGTTGTGCTTCCAGGTTGCGGCCGCGCTCAAGAAAACCTGCGCCGCCCTTGGCATTTTCTACGTTTTCAAGGCCAGCTTCGACAAGGCCAATCGCACCTCCGCCAAATCATTCCGCGGCATCGGCATGGAAGCCGGTCTGGAAATCCTGGGCAAAGTCCGCGCGAAAATCGGCGTGCCGGTGCTGACTGACATCCATACCGAGGCTCAGGCCGCCATCGCCGGTGAGATTGTGGATATTCTGCAAATTCCGGCGTTCCTCTGCCGCCAGACGGACTTGATTGAAGCCGCCGCCCTGACCGGCCAGATCGTAAATCTGAAAAAAGGCCAGTTCCTGTCACCGGCGGAAATGGGCCAGGTCGAGCAGAAAGCCCGGCGGGCGGGCGCGGACAAAATCCTGCTCACCGAGCGCGGCACGACTTTCGGCTACAATAATCTGGTCGCCGACCTGCGCTCGATTCCGATTCTGCAACGGTTGGGCTGCCCGGTGGTTTTCGACGCGACGCATTCGGTGCAATTGCCGGGCGGCGGCGGCGACCAATCGTCCGGCCAGCGCGAGTTCGCGCCGGTGCTGGCCCGGGCCGCGCTGGCTGCCGGGGCCAACGGCCTGTTCATCGAAACCCACCCGAACCCGGACAAAGCGTTGAGCGACGGGCCGAACATGATTCCGCTCGGAGAAATGCCGGCGTTGCTGCGCGGTCTGCTCAAAGTTTTTAAGGCTGTGGCACGGTGACAGGTGACGTGTGACAAGTGAAAAGAAAATGGCACGTGCATCACGCCTGACAAATCCTGTCACCCGTCACGTGTCACTCGTCACCCGCCTGCGGCGGATAAGGCTATTTCTGTGCGACGTGGACGGGGTATTGACCGACGGCTCGGTTTATCTGGGCGGCGCGCGGGAGCTAAAGCGGTTCAACATCCGCGACGGTCTGGGCCTGATTTTTTTGCGCCGGGCCGGCATCAAGGTCGGCTGGGTTTCGGCCCGGCCATCGCCGGTGACGGAAGCGCGCGCCGCCGAACTGGGAATTGATTTTCTCGTTCAGCAGGGCGACCGCTTGAGCAAAACCGGCGCGGTGGAAAAACTGTTGCGCCGGACCAGACTGGATTGGGATGCTGTTTGTTTCGTCGGCGACGACGTGGTGGATTTGGGGCCGTTAACGCGGGCTGGCCTGGCCGTGGCGGTGGCCGACGCGCGGCCGGAAGTCAAGGCGGCGGCGCATTACGTCACCCGCGCGGCCGGCGGCCGGGGCGCGGTGCGCGAAACGGCGGAAATGATTTTGCAAACCCACAACAAATGGGACGCCATCATTGCCCATTACCGAAAGTGACGGCTGACCGGTGACAAGTGACAGGAAAAAAAACACTCTGGGCCGCGCGCTGCATCGCGCCACGCGCCACGCGTCACACGTCATCCGCCTGTCTATGGCCGGCCTGACGCTGATTTTGGCCGCAACGGCCGGCCGCGCGCAATCGAATGTTGTGGGCCACGCCAGCGATTTCACGTCGGTGGAATACTATCCGGCGCCGAACCAGCAGCAGATGAAATCGCGGTTGTCCGGCGCGGAAGCACAGCCGCTGCCGGGCGGTTTGCTCGCCATCAAACAGCTCAAGCTCGAAACCTTCGGGCCGGACGGCAAGACGGAGATCGTCGTCAACGCGCCGGAGTGTGTTTATGATCAATTGAGCGGCACCGCCAGTTCGGCGGGCCCGTTGCAGGTGGAGTACCAGGAAGGAAAGATCCGCGTCGCCGGCGAAGGTTTTTTGTGGCGACAAAGCGATTCCTTCCTCACCATCTCCAACCGTGTATCCACGGAGGTGAGATTGGGGTCGGAGAATATAAAGTAAGCCGTGAAAATTTTTGGTTACATTACACTGGTGGCGCTGGCCGGCGCCGTGCTGTTGCGCGCACAAACGAACACCGCTACTAATGCCATTGATCAAATTCTGGCGCTGGTCACGACGAACGGGCCGGCGTCCAAACCGCCGGTGCCCCGGCTGCCCACCCGCATCGAGTCCGACAGTGTGGACTTTGACCTGGGCACACGCGAGGCAACGTACCACGGCCACGTCTACGTGGACGACCCCGAGATCAAGTTGCACTGTGACTGGCTGGTCGCCGACCTGCCGCAAACCGGCCACATCAACCATATTGTCGCCGAAACGAACGTGGTGATTGATGCGACGGACGACAGGGGCCAGAAGATGCATGCCACCGGCGACAAGGCGGTATACGTTTATAATGTGGAAAACGGCGTGACCAATGAAGTGGTTACCCTCACCGGTCATGCGAAGGTGGAAAATGCCCAGGGCTGGCTGACCGGCGAGCCGATTACTCTGGATGCCATCACCAAACGCGTACACGCGGAGAATATGAAGATGGTTTATTGGCAGAAACCCGACATGGCCGGCGCCGGCACCAATGTGACCGCAGTGACAACCAACTCGCCGGCGACCGCAACCAATTCACCGGCAACCGGAATCAATTCGTCAGTGGTCAAAACCAACCTGCCGCCGGCAACGACCAACCAGGCCACTGCCCAAAAGTGATGGGAATGGAAACGACCGCGCCATCCTCGAATGGACTGCTGCTCGCCACGGAAAAGCTGATCAAAGAGTACCATGGCCGGCGGGTGGTTGACGGCGTGTCCGTGAACGTGAAGCCGGGCGAAATCGTCGGCCTGCTCGGTCCCAACGGCGCGGGCAAAACCACCACCTTCAACATGGTCGTGGGTGTGGTGAAACCCGACGAAGGCGTGGTGACATTTCAGGCCCGCAACATCACGCGGCTGCCCATGCACAAACGCGCCCGGCTGGGCATCGGCTATCTGACGCAGGAACCGTCCGTGTTCCGCAAGCTGACGGTCGAGCAAAACATCCTGGCGATTCTGGAAACGTGCAAAATGTCGCGGGACGAGCGCGCGGTACGGTTGAAGTACCTGTTGCAGGAGCTGGATTTGACGCCGGTGGCCCGGAGCCGGGCGTACCAGATCAGCGGCGGGGAGAAACGCCGGCTGGAAATCACCCGCGCGCTGGTGACCAGCCCCCGGCTGATGTTGCTGGACGAACCGTTCAGCGGCATTGACCCCATTGCGGTTTATGAGGTGCAAAAGATCGTCCGCCGGCTCAAAGAGCGCGGGCTGGGCATTTTGATCACCGACCATAATGTGCGGGAAACCTTGAAATTGATTGACCGCGGCTACATCATCCACAAAGGTCAGGTGCTGGTGGAAGGCAGTTCGGAATTTTTAACGAACGATCCGAAGGCGCGCGAGATTTATCTGGGACCGGAATTTAACCTGTAAATGAGAGCTGAGATGAAGATCAAGATGAAGAATCGGGGTCGGGAAATGAGATTTCTTCTTAATCAGAATCTTTCTCTAAATCTTGCTCTCAATCCCGCTCGCTGAAACATATGGCCCACGAACCCGTCACGGTGGAACGGTTTTACGAAGCGCACGCCGAGGCGCTGCAACTGCGATTGCTGTCCGGCAAAAACGGATTCAAACGCATCATCCGCGAGCCGACGGTCAACCGGCCCGGCCTGGCGTTGAGCGGATTCACGCGTTATTTCGCCTACAAACGCATCCAGGTGCTGGGCAACGCGGAAACGTACTATTTGCGGTCACTCTCCCGCGCGGAGCGTGAGGTCCGTTACGCGGAATTGTTTGCCTACCGGATTCCCGGAATCGTATTCAGCCGCAATCTCCGGCCGGACAATGAACTGCTGACCGCGGCGGACAAGGCGAGCGTGCCGATTTTTCACACGGCGCTCGTCACGATGCGGTTCATCAACTTCGCCACGTTCGCCCTGGAGATGATGTTTGCGCCGCGCGGCACGGAAATGGGCAGTACGGTGGACATCCTGGGCGTGGGGGTGCTCATTCGTGGCGAGAGCGGCATTGGCAAAAGCGAGGCGGTGCTGGCCCTCATCGAGCGCGGTTACAGTCTGGTGGCTGATGACGTGACGAAAGTCACGCTGCTGGACGGCCGCCAGGTGATGTGCACCAGCGCCGAATTGACGCGCGACCACATGGAAATCCGCGGCATCGGCATCATCAATGTCGCCGCCATGTTCGGCGTCAAAAGTGTTCGCAAGGAAAAGAACCTCGATCTGGTCATCACCCTCAAAGCCTGGAAGGAAGTGGATGAGGTGGACCGGATCGGCATGGAACAGGAATTTGTCAAGGTGCTGGGGGTGGATATCCCGCATATTGTGATCCCCGTGCGGCCGGGCCGGGACCTGGCGCGGCTCATCGAAGTCGCCGCCTTCCAGACCAAGCTGAAAATGTCCGGTTACAACGCCGCCGAAGACCTGAATCAGCGGTTGATTGCCCACATGGTGCCGAGCCCGAGCCAGATAATGCCGCCGCCGGCTCAAAAATAGCTGGAAATTTAACTCATTTCGCTTACTCTAATATGAGCAAACCGATGAGCGCAAAGAAAACGCTGGACGGGCAGTTCCTCACCAAGGAGCTCACCATTGCCAACAAGCTCGGCATTCACGCCCGGCCCGCGGCGGTCTTTGTGAAAACCGCCAACCGGTTTGCGTCGGAAATTCTGGTGGAAAAAGACGGCGAGAAAATCAACGGCAAGAGCATCATGGGCCTGATGATGCTCGCCGCCGGCCCCGGCAGCAAATTGACCCTCCATGTCCGCGGCGACGACGCCCCCCAGGCCATTCAGGAACTGGAAGCGCTCGTCCAACGAAAGTTTGACGAGGAATGAAGTCATTTTTGATTTACGAACTCCGACTTGCGGCTTGCTTTGGAATTCAAATGCTCTGACCGCCTCCGTCTTCAAGTTAATCTTGAAACTTGAAACCTGAACCTTGAAACTGCGGTTCATGGCTTCCGCCGAAATTGACATCAAATACGTCGCGCATCTGGCGCGGTTGCATCTGACCCCCGACGAGGAAAAAAAGCTGGGCGCGCAACTGGGCAACATCCTTGGTTACATCGAAAAGTTGAATCAACTCGACGTTTCCGGCGTCGAGCCGACCGCTCATGCCGTGCCGCTGGTCAATGTCACACGACCCGACGAAGTCCATCCGTCCCTCCCGCATGATGAGGCGATGCGCAACGCCCCGGCGCAAGCCAACGGCCTGTTTATCGTGCCGAAGATTGTGGAATAATTTTTAACCACGGATGAACACGGATGGACACAGATTAGAAAAGAGAACAATGCATCCGTGTTTATCTGTGTCCATCCGTAGTTAATTTTCGATGCTGAACCAACTGACCATTTCCGAACTGACCGCCAGGCTCGCCCAACGCGAAGTCTCTGCGCGCGAGGTCATGCAGGCCTGTCTCGACCGGATCGCCCGCGTGGATCAGAACATTCACGCCTTCATCAGCCACGACGACGCCGATGCGCTCGCGCAGGCGGACGCGGCGGATCGATTGCTTTCGCAGGGTGGCGCCGGCGCCGACCGACCATTGCTGGGAGTGCCAGTGGCGGTCAAAGACGTGTTGGCCGTCAAAAATCAGCCGCTCCATTGTGGCTCGAAAATCCTTGGTCAATTTATTTCGCCCTACGACGCGACCGTGGTGGAAAAACTGAAGGCGGCGGGCGCCATTGTTTTTGGCCGGTTGAACATGGACGAGTTTGCCATGGGCAGTTCGACGGAAAACTCGGCGTTCGGCGTCACCCGCAATCCGTGGGATACCACGCGCATTCCGGGCGGCTCGTCCGGCGGCTCGGCAGCAGCCGTTGCGGCGGATGAAGTCATCGCCGCGCTCGGTTCGGACACCGGCGGTTCCATCCGCCAGCCGGCGGCGCTTTGTGGTTGCGTCGGGTTGAAACCCACCTACGGTCGGGTTTCGCGCTACGGCCTGGTCGCATTCGCCAGTTCGCTCGACCAAATCGGCACGTTCACCAAAGACGTGCGGGATGCGGCGACGATGCTGGGCGTGGTGGCCGGACATGATCCGCGTGACTCGACGAGCGCGCCGCAGCCGGTGCCCGACTACGCCGCCGCGTTGGTTGGTGATGGCGTCAAAGGGTTGAAGCTCGGCCTGCCGAAGGAATACATGATTGGCGGCCTGGATCCGGAAGTCAAAACGGCGGTGGATGCCGCCGTAAAACAATTCGACGAACTCGGCGCGGAGATTGTGGAGATTTCACTGCCGCACACGGATTTTGCCGTGGCAACGTATTACATCATCGCCACCGCCGAGGCCTCGGCCAATCTGGCGCGGTTTGACGGCATCCGTTATGGCGCGCGGGTGGATGGCGCCGATCCGGTGGAACTTTACGGCAAGACCCGCGGCGCGGGCTTTGGCGCGGAGGTGAAGCGACGCATCATTCTGGGCACCTATGTCCTGAGCAGCGGCTACCACGACGCTTATTATTTGCGCGCCCAAAAAGTCCGCACGCTCATCCGCAACGATTTTTTGAAGGCGTTTGAGACCGTGGACGCCATGGTCACGCCGACCTCGCCGACGGCGGCATTTAAAATCGGTGAAAAATCCGGCGACCCGTTGCAGATGTATTTGAGCGACATTTTCACGATCTCCTGCAACCTGGCCGGCATCTGCGGTGTCAGCCTACCGTGCGGTTTTACGAAAAATCCGAAACTGCCGATTGGCCTGCAACTGCTGGGCAAACCGCTGGGCGAGGAAACGCTGTTGAAAATCGCCATCGCCTACGAACAGGCCACCGGCTGGCACCGGCAGAAACCGCCCGTCTAGGGCCGGCCCGCTTCCCGCGTTTCATTTGAATGAATGAACTTGCATTCTAAGTAACTTAATGGTTACTTAATGTGCTCATGGCCAAACCAGCCAAAACCGCCAGCGCGACGTTGCGCAATCCCGGGCGCACGCGCGAACGCATTCTGTCCGCCGCGCTGAAGGAATTCGCGGCGCACGGCTTCACCGGCGCGCGGGTGGACACGATCGCTCGGCGGGCGACCATCAACAAGCGGATGCTGTACCATTATTTCGGCAACAAGGAACACCTGTTCCGCGAAGTCCTGCGCCGGAAAATGACCGAACGGCAGGCGTGGGCCGAGACCTTGTCGGGCGACCCGGCGGAAAGTCTGGCGTTCTGGTTCGAGGCCGCGTGCCGGGACCCGGACTGGGTCCGCTTGCTGGAATGGGAGGCCTTGCAGCAGGCCGACCAAAAGCTGATTGACGAGGGAAACCGCCGCGCGGCAACAACCCGTGGACTGGAGCGCATTCGGCAGCGCCAGGCCCGCGGCCTGGTTTCGGCCAAATTCGACCCGCGCCACGTCATGCTGGCCATGCGTTCGCTGACCATGTTTCCGGCGGCGTTCCCTCAATTGACCCGGCTGATCATGGGTCGGCCGGTTTCTGATCCCAGGTTTCAGAAAGAGCGCGCAGCCTTTCTGAGAAAATTCGCGACCGCCTTTCAACCGTGCGGGGCACTAAGCTCCATCAATAATGATCCTGCCACATAAGGAAGCATGAGAAATTCCATTTTAATTTCTGGAACACTAGCGGTTGCCGCCGCGTTGCTCGCCGGCGGTTGTTCCCACAGCGCGAAACCGGCCGGGGGCGGCGCGGCGCCAGTGCTGGTCGCCACCGCCTTCACCACCAATGTGCCGGTGCAAATTGATCCGCCGCCGGTGGGTCACGTGACTCCCTACTCCACGGTGACGATCCATTCTCAAATCCAGGGGATGATCAGTGAAATCCATTTCCAAGAGGGACAGGTAGTGAAGAAGGGCGACCCGTTGTTCACCATTGACCCGCGGCCGGCGCAGGCGGCGCTGGAGCAGGCACGGGCAAATCTGGCACGTGACTCCGGGCAGTTGGAATACCAAAGGGCCAATTATTCACGCGACCAAAAATTGATCGCGGCCAAAATCATTTCACAGGATCAACTGGACACGGACAAGGCCAGCCTCGACGCGGCAACCGGCACTGTGGCAGCCGACAAGGCGGCCATCACCAACGCGCTTTTGAATCTGGAATTTTGCCACATTGATGCGCCGGTGGACGGTGTGACGGGCAGCCTGCAATCTTACGTGGGCAACGTGGTCAAAGCCCCCGATGACACGTTGCTGACCATCAACCAGATCCATCCGATTTACGTCGCATTCGCCGTGCCGGAGCAGTACCTGCCCGAAATCAGACAGGAAATGCGCGAACACGCGTTGAAAGTGTCGGTGACCTACCAAAATATGAACGTGCCGCCACCGGCGGGCGAGTTGACTTTCATCAACAACACCGTGGATGAAACGACCGGCACCATTGACCTCATGGCGACGTTTCCGAATGAAAACAATGCCTTGTGGCCGGGACAATTTGTTAATGTGGCGCTCACGCTTTCGGAACTGACCAACGCCATCGTCGTGCCCTCGCAAGCGGTGCAAACGGGGCAAAACGGCGAATTCATCTACGTGGTGGAGCCCGATCAGACCGTTGAGGAACGGCCGGTGACCATTGGCATCACGTATCAGGACGAGACGGTGGTCCAAAACGGATTGAAAGCGGGCGAGACGGTGGTCGCTGACGGTCAATCGCGCCTGGTGCCGGGCGCAAAGGTGAAAATCACGACCGCCGCGCAATCGGGACTGGCCACGGCCTCTTCCGCCGCGCCATGAGTATTCCTGCATTATTCATCCGCCGGCCGGTGATGACCACGCTGGTCATGCTGGGTATTTTGCTGTTCGGCCTCATCGGTTACAGCCTCTTGCCGGTCAGCGATCTCCCGGACGTGGCTTATCCCACCATCAACGTTTCGGCCAGCCTGCCCGGCGCCAACCCCGAAACGATGGCCTCGGCAGTGGCCACGCCGCTGGAAAAGCAATTTTCAACCATCGCGGGCGTGGATTCCATGACTTCCATCAGCGCCCAGGGCAACACGCAAATCACCATCCAGTTTTCGCTGAACCGGGACATCGACGCGGCGGCGGAGGATGTGCAGGCGGCGATAACCAAGGCCGCCAAGCAATTGCCGCCCAACATGCCCACCCCACCAACGTACGCCAAAGTCAATCCCGCGGACGCGCCGATTCTTTACCTGGCGATGTCGTCGCCCACCCTGCCGCTCTACACTGTGGACAATTATGCTGAAAACCTGCTGGCACAGCAGATCTCGATGGTGGAGGGCGTCGCGCAGGTTTCCGTCTATGGCTCACAAGAATACGCGGTCCGTGTCGAAGTGAACCCGGACAGGCTGGCGGCTTATGATCTGGGCATTGATCAAGTCGAGCAGGCGGTGGTGCAAGGCAACGTGGATCAGCCCACCGGTATCCTCTACGGCAAACACCAGGCGTTCAATGTCCTGGCCAACGGCCAACTGGAGGATGCGGCGGCGTTCCGCCCCATGATTGTCGCCTGGCGCAACGGCAATCCGGTCCGGTTGGGGCAATTGGGTAAAGTGCTCGACAGCGTGCAAAACGACGAAGTCGCCGCGTGGTTCAACACCGCCACGAACAGCACCCGTGCCATCATCCTGGCCATCCAACGCCAGCCGGGCGCGAACACTGTCGGCGTGGTGGACAACATCATGAAACTGCTGCCGCAGTTCCGCGAGCGGATTCCCGCCGCGGTGCATCTGGACGTGTTGTTCGACCGGTCGCAATCCATCCGGGAATCCGTCACGGACGTTAAACACACGCTGTTCCTGGCCGTGTGCCTGGTGGTCATGGTCATTTTCATTTTCCTGCGGAACCTTTCAGCCACGCTCATCCCCAGCCTGGCGCTGCCGATGTCCATCATCGGCACCTTCGCGGTGATGGCGCTGCTCGGCTACAGCCTCGATAACCTCTCGCTCATGTCGCTCACGCTCTGTGTCGGGTTCGTGGTGGACGACGCCATTGTCATGCTCGAAAACATCGTGCGCCACATGGAAAACGGCGAACCGCCGATGCAGGCGGCGTTCAACGGTTCAAAAGAAATCGGGTTCACCATCATTTCCATGACGCTGTCGCTTTCGGCCGTGTTCATCCCGGTGCTGTTCATGAGCGGTTTGCTGGGCCGGCTCCTGCATGAGTTTGCTGTCACCATCGTGACCGCCGTGCTGGTGTCCGGCTTCGTCTCCTTGACGCTGACGCCGATGATGTGCAGCCGGTTTGTCCACGCCGAGCGCGAACGGAAACACGGCCGGGTTTACGCCGCCTTCGAACGGTTCTTCAACGACGTGCGTGATGCCTATGACCGCACGTTGCAGGCGGTGTTGCGCCATCGGCGTGCAACGCTGGTCGTTTCGCTGGTGATTTTTGCCGCCACCTTGGTCTTGTTTGTCTGGATTCCCAAAGGCTTCTTCCCCAGCGAGGACACCGGCCAGATTTTCGCCATCACCGAAGCAGCGCAGGACATCTCGTTTGACGCCATGAAGCAGCACCAATTGGCCGCAATGAAAATCGTCGCCGCGGACCCGAACGTGGCCGAGTTTGGCTCCTTCATCGGTGCCAGCGGCGCCTCCTCCACGTTGAATGACGGCCGCCTGTTCATGCGGCTAAAACCGCGTTCCGAACGCAAGTTGAGCGCGGACCAGATCATTCAGGAACTCCGCCGTAAACTGGCAGTCGTGCCGGGCATCAGCGTCTATATGCAAAACCCGCCGGTCATTCCCATCGGCGGTCATCTCACCAAGGCATTGTACCAATACAGCCTGCAAGACACAGACACGAAGGAATTGTTTCACTGGGCGCCAGTTGTGACCGATAAGATGGCCAAGCTGCCCGGCCTTCAGGACGTGAGCAGTGATTTGCAAATCGCCAGCCCGCAGGTGAACGTAGAAATTGATCGCGACAAGGCTGCCGCGCTGGGCGTCACGGCGCAGCAAATTGAAAACGCCCTTAATTACGCCTACGGCGAAATGCAGGCATCCACGATTTATTCCGATGTGGCCGAATACTGGGTCGTCTTCCAGGTCGAACCGCAGTTTCAGCTCGATCCCGCCGCGCTGTCGGAGCTGTACATCACCAGCGCCAATACCACCACCAATGGCGCGCCAATCCTCGTTCCGTTGAGCGCCGTCGCCAAACTCACGCGCGGCCTCGGTCCGGCGAGCATCTCGCACGTCGGCCAGTTGCCTGCCGTCACCATCTCCTTCAACCTCGCCCCGGGCATGTCGCTGGGCACCGCCGTTTCCGAGATTCAGAGACTTGAAAGTGAAATGCGGCTGCCGTTGACTATCACCGGCAGTTTCCAGGGCGCGGCGCAGGTCTTTCAAGCCTCGCAGCAGGGATTGCTGGTTTTGCTCATCATTGCCATTCTTGTCATCTACATCATTTTGGGCATTCTCTACGAAAGCTTCATCCATCCCATCACGATTTTATCCGGCCTGCCATCGGCGGGATTTGGCGCGCTCCTGACACTGGTGCTTTTTCACCTTGACCTGAACATCTATGGCTTCGTCGGCCTCATCATGCTTATTGGCATTGTCAAGAAAAACGCCATCCTCATGATTGATTTTGCCATCGAAGCGCAACGCAGCGGCAAAAATCCGCACGACGCGATTTACCAGGGCTGCCTGTTACGGTTCCGGCCCATCATGATGACCACCATGGCGGCGCTGATGGCCACTTTGCCTATCGCACTCGGTTTGGGCGCGGGCGGCGGCGCGCGCAAGGCCCTGGGTCTGGCGGTCGTTGGGGGGTTGATCGTTTCCCAGTCGCTTACGCTCTACATCACGCCGGTGATTTACCTTTACCTGGAATCGGCCCATCAATGGTATCTGCGCAAACACGCCAAACGCGCGGCCATCCAGACCGGCGCCAGTCCGGCAGCGGCATAGAAGCATTTCAGAAAAGTGCAGTCGCCCTTGTAACGAGGCAGAACTTACGCCACAAGGTCCGCCGACTCACATCGGCAGCTACCGTTTTCGGGGACCGCTCCAGGTTTTTCGGAATTTTTTGGCCTGCGCCCTTCGGTGTTCATCTGCGGTTAAAGATTGGGGCAAATTAAACAAAACTGTAGCCACAAAATGGCGCGGAAATCGCGAAGGAATTCGGGCTTTTGCGCCTTTTTGCGGCCACGATGCTTTTGAATTTGCTCCAGCCTTCGAAACATCCGCAGTTTGACAGCGTCGGCGACGCAGAAAACGGGCGCCTCTCCAAATAAGGAAATTCCGAGTTGGCAGTTCGAACCGGGAGGAAACGCCTGGCGGGGAAGTTTATCTCGTTTCCCCGATCAGCGGCGGCGGAGCAGTTGGATCAAAATTCACGCTGTATTCGACGTTGAGCAGCAACACCCGGTCGCCGGCAAAGCGGCACGTCAATGTGACGGCCAGCGGAGTTTTGTAATAAGCCAGCTTGACCGCGTAGGTGTCGTCCGCCGTCCACGCGCCGCTGGCGGCGACGGGTTGCTCGACCGGAGCGACAATCCAGGAAGATGCTCCGGCATTAAAAGCAGTTCGTCCCTTTTCCCAAACACCAGAACCGCAGGCAACGCGATATTCCTGACCGAGACTGCGGACGACGAGCGTTGCTTCCGGTCCATTGAAATCGAATTTCACCGCGTCAATGTTTTGGTCGTTGGTTGGAAACAAATAACTCTTGCCTGAAACTTGCGCGGCCAGCGGTGAGGTGGCGGCGCCTTGCGGTTGGTGCAGGGTCAAACCGGCCAACGCGTGTTCGAGCTTTTGATCGGATTCGGCGTCGGCGGAAAGCGCCGAGGTTTTCATCGCCGGAAGCAATCTGTCCCAGACCAGATTCATAATGGCGGCCATGTCTCTGGTCCCGCTGGTGATGGCGACGACGGCGTCCTGTTTCGGCATCACGATGCAAAACTGGCCGAACGCGCCGTCACCGCGATACAGGCCGTGCCGGCAGCGCCAGAACAGGTAGCCGTAACCCTGGTCCCAATCGCTCGTCGGTTCGCTGCCGTTGGAAGTCTGCCGCGCGGTGGCGGCTTCCACCCATGCCGCCGGCAACAATTGTTTTCCCCGCCACTGGCCTTTCTGCAAATAAAGCAATCCGAACCGCGCGATGTCTTCCGTGCAGAGGTTCAGCCCGACACCACCCAAAGTAATGCCCTGCGGACTGGCGTCCCAGGTCGCGTCCTTGATGCCAAGCGGCTTGAACAAGCGGGGCTTGAGATAATCAAATACGGTTTGGCCGGTGGCCTTCTGGACGATGGCGGATAATATGTAAGTTCCCGGCGTATTATAGACGAACAATGTGCCGGGCTTGCAGGCCACCGGCGCGGCCAGGAACGATTGAATCATGTTTTCCCGTGAAACGGCGGCGTCTCTCATGGCCATGTCCAAATGGACCACCGTGTTCGAATCCTGGCCGCTGGACATGATGAGCAAATCCCGCACCCGCATGGCTTTCAGATAAGCGCTCGAATTCAGCGGCGCGTCCTCCGGAAAGAAGGAAAGCACCGGATCATCCAGGCTGAGTTTCCCGTCGGCAATCGCCAGCCCAACGGCGGTGGATGTGAAACTTTTGCTCAGGGAAAACAGCTTGTGCGTAATGTCCGGGCCATAGGGCGACCACCAGCCTTCGGCCACAACATAACCATGCCGGACCAGCATGAAACTCTGTACGGCATTGGTCGTGACCGATTGCTCATCAACCGCCCGCACAAAGGCGAGAATGGCAGCGGAAGAAATCCCCTGCTCTTCGGGCGTGCTGCGCGGCAACAATACGCCTTCCGCCCAAGCGCCAACCACGCCCAGGCCGACCAGGAAGGTAATGACGATGATTGTTTTCATAGTGGAGATGGCAACCAGTTGCGAGACGAATTCATGGTGCATGGAGTCGGCGGTATTTAGAAGAAAGAACCCGCTTAAGCCAGATGCAAATATTTCAATACCTCGGGCGGCGGACCGTCGAATTTGGCCAGCACCACGTTGCCGAGGTATTGAATGTCCTTCCAGCCCTGCGGCGTGGTGTAAAATCCGCCCGCCGTCAGGTTCCGGAATTTGGCAAAGAAACGGGCGGCGTTTTTGAATCCGGTTTTCGCTTTGGGCACAAAACAAATGTCATCGCAAATGCTGTGTTTTTGCCGGTCATCCAGGTCGGCAAAGAATCTGCCAAATCGTTTAGCGGATATCCGGTCGAGCCAGGCCAGGCCGTTTAAAACCTCCTCCCGGTCGGCTTGCTGACCGGGATAGGGCGCGCTGATCCATTCATCAATGAAATCCGGCACCCCCAAGCTGCTGGCGCCCGGCGACCTTTCATCGGCGGGAATAATGACGTCGCACAACGCCGCGACGGCGCGGTGCTGTTCACGGGTGAGCGTGAGCGGCCACAAGTCGCCGGGCTCGTAATCCTTCAGCAAATCGGGGTCGGTGCCGTAACCCTTTGCGGCCGGAACCGGCGCACCGAAGCTCCGGAAATTCAACAGCGACACAGTCGCCGTGGCTGCAACAATCCATTTGATGGCCTCGCGCCGGTCAATTCTGTTTGATTCATTCATATCAAGGCTTGGTCAGGTTCGTCATGCAGCCCCCGGGGGGGGCGAGCGTCCTCGCGAGCCGGAGCTATGGAGTGCGCGGACATGTCCGCGCTTTGAACGCGGCGACATGTCGCCGCAGTCCAAGTCAGCTCGTCAGTAGCCCCGCCCCACCAAATAGCACTATTACTCAAAGGTTTCCTCTCTTCATCTCGCCGGCCAGGTAATCGCACGCGCGCCAGGCATTAGCCATGATGGTCAGCGTGGGATTCTTGTCCGCGTTGGATACGAACGGCCCGCCGTCGGTGACAAATAAATTCTTCACGTCCCATGCCTGGCAATACTGGTTGAGTACGGAAATATTGGGATCGGCGCCCATGCAGGTGGTCCCGACTTCATGGATGATGCCGCCCCCGGGCGCGATGGCCTGGCGGGGATCGCGCGCCGGCGGGCTGAGGACTTTGCCGCCCATCGCCTCGATGATTTGGGCAAAGGTTTTCTGCATGTGCGCCGCCTGCCGAATTTCGTGCTCCGACCATTGGAAATGGAAGCGCAACACCGGAATCCCCCAGGCGTCCTTCCGGTCCGGGTCAATTTCACAATAACTGTCCTCGTTCGGAATCATCTCGCCGCGACCCGCAAAACCCATGAAACTGCCGTAATACCGGCGCACGTCTTCCTTGAATTTTTTCCCGTAGCTGCCGCCGGTAAAATTTTCCAGATCGTCGAATGTTCCCATTTCCGGCATGCGCCGGCCGCCGCCGAACTCGATATGATAACCGCGCGGAAAATCCAGCTTGCCCGCCTGTTGCTCCCGGTAAAGCCACCACGGCATGTACATGTGCATGACCGACGCGCCGTCCTCGTTGTAAGGCGGGCAGTTTTCCAGCATCGGAATCTGGCCACCCAGGCCTGCCCCCACGGTGTCCATGAGATACCGGCCGACCTTGCCGCTGCGGTTGGCAAGGCCGTCCGGGAATTGAGCGCTCCTGGAATTAAATAAAATGCGCGCCGATTCGCAGCCGCTGGCAGCCAGCACCACTACGCGCGCCGAAGCGTGGCATTCCTTGCCCGTGGTTTTATCAATGTAAAGAACGCCGGTCGCCTTTCCGTTTTGATCAACCGTCACTTCGCGCACCATCGCGTCGGTGATAATGTCCAAGTTGCCGGATGCCAGAGCCGGCGGCAGGTGGACAGTGGTGGACTGGTAATTGGCCTTGATGGAGCAACCGCGTCCGCACGACGTCGCCCAAAAACAGCCGAGCCGTGTTCGCATGTTGTCCGCCAGCGCCCTGGCTGCCGCCGGATTGTCCGGGTGCAGCATGGCCGGAATTTTTCCGGCGTCCTGCTGCCGGCTCAGAACCGCCACATGCGACGGAATGACCGGAATGCCGAGTTTGGCGCAGAATTTTTTGGCCAGTAATTCATTGGCGCGCGGTTTGGGTGGCGGCAGGAGAATCCCCGGCGACGAAGCGGGCGTGTTTTCCAACCCTTCGTTGGTACCATAGACGCCAATCAGCGCCTCGGCCTTGTCATAATACGGCGCCAGGTCTTCGTAGGTCATCGGCCAGTCCAGGCCGAGACCATCGCGGCTCCGGGGTTTGAAATCATACGGCCCCATCCGGAACGAGAAACGCGCCCAATGGTTCGTCCGTCCACCGAGCATTCGCGGACGCCACCAGATGAAATTCTGGCCGGTGGACCAGATGTCGCTGTCCGTCGCTTCGTACCAGCCGTTCCCGCGCCGGGAATTCCTGACCCCATAAGGTTCTTGGGGCACCGTCCAGCCGCCGTTGACCGTGGCGTCATAAAAGCCGAACGGTTTGTCGGGCGTTCCCGCGCCCCGCAATGGCGCCTGCAACGGCGGATTGAACATCGGCGTTTCCGAAACCGGATCGTAATTCCGGCCCGCCTCCAGCATCAGCACGCTGGCACCCGCCGCCGTCAGCACATAAGCACTCTGGCCGCCCGCCGCGCCCGAACCGACGATGACCACGTCATATGCCGGCTTTGTCTTGCTGCTGACAACAAATGGCATGATCGGATTATGCAATTCTTCATTGGCCGGTCAACCCCTCCTGCCACTGAACAATCCGCGCTTCCGCATCCATCCTGCCTTCGCGGCTTGCTTCGGCGTGGTCAGCCATGGTTAAATTTCCCCTGTCGACATGGACTACGAAGCGGTCATCGGCCTGGAAACCCACGTCCAGCTCAAGACGAAATCCAAGATGTGGTGCGGTTGCGCCAACAGCTTCGGCTCGCTGCCGAACACCCATGTTTGTCCCGTCTGCCTCGGCCTGCCCGGGGTACTGCCCGTCGCCAATGAGGAGGCATTGAAACTTACCGCGCTAACCGGTTTGTTGTTGAACTGCCAGATTCCCGCGCGCGCGAAGTTTGACCGGAAGAATTATTTCTATCCGGACATGCCCAAGAACTACCAGATCACGCAATACGACCGGCCGTCCACCACGAACGGCTACGTGGATTTTGAGTTCGACGGTGGTATTGCGCGTGTGCGCATCACCCGCGCGCACCTGGAGGAAGACGTCGGCAAGAGCTTCCACTTCGAGCGTAACAGCGGCGTGGATTTCAACCGCGCCGGCGTGCCGCTCATGGAAATTGTCTCCGAACCCGATCTCACCAGCGCTGACATGGCCTATGAATATCTGAACGCGCTCAAAGACATCCTGGTTTGCGGCGGCGTAAGCGATTGCGACATGGAGAAAGGCATGGTGCGCTGCGATGTGAACGTGAGTGTGCGGCCGGTCGGCGCAAAGGAACTGGGCGCCAAGATTGAAATCAAGAACATGAACAGTTTTTCCGGCGTGCGCCGCGCCCTGGAATATGAAATCCCGCGCCAGATTGAAGTACTGAAGAAGGGCGGCAGATTGATTCAATCCACCCGCCGCTGGGACGACGAGGCCGGCATCACCGAGGAAATGCGCACCAAGGAGCATGCGCACGATTACCGGTATTTCCCGGACCCGGACCTGATGCCGTTTGAGCCGACGGCACCGTGGCTGGCCGAAGTGAAATCGCGCGCCGTTGAATTGCCCATGGCACGCAAACAGCGGTTCATGAAAGATTATGGATTGCCGGCATCGGATGCCGAAGCGTTCAAAAACGACTTGCCGCTGGGCAATTATTTTGAAGGTATTGCGAAACAATCCAAAACCCCCAAAGTCGTTGCCAACTGGGTCATTAACAATCTCCGCGCAAAAATTGCTGAAAGTAGCAGCCGATGTGAGTTGGCTCTGACGGAAAAAGTCCAGTCCAGCCGGAGCAAACTAACGTCCGCGGCTACAGAGGCTTCACTCGTCAACCTCAAATTCAAACCGGAGGCACTGCTCGAACTGATTGGACTGGTCGAGGCAAAAACCATCAGCAGTTCTGCCGCCCAGCAGGTGTTGGGGGAAATGTTCGACACCGGCAAATCGCCGGCCGCCATCGTTCAGGAGAAAGGCCTGGCGCAGGTCAGCGACACGGGTGCGATTGAAAAATTCTGCGACGAGGCGATTGCGGCCAATCCAGGTCCGGCGGCCGACTTCAAGGCCGGCAAAACCGCCGCATTGAATTTCCTCAAAGGCCAAGTCATGAAGCTGAGCAAGGGCAAGGCAAACCCGGTGCTGGTGGGCGAGGTTCTGGAAAGAAAACTGAAGCGCTGAGGGGTGTCAGCGAAAACTCCACTGCTTCACATGCAAATCATCGGAGTCAAACCCATTTCAGCGAAAAATCCATTGAAAATATTGAAGTTTTGCGCATTTTTTATTGAACCTTGACGCTGGACCCGTTAAATTATCGATATTCATCCGACGTATTTTGTTCATGAATAAGCTTACGCTCCCCGGTTTCATTCTTTTTGGCTTGGCGTTCGTTTTTTCCAGTTCCGCCGACATTCAGTACGCGGGTGTCAATCTTTCCGGAGCTGAATTTGGAGTACCTAGTTCACCGTTACCGGGCACCTTTGGCAGCGCTTACACTTGGCCGACCAATGGTGAAACGGCTTATTACCAAAGCCGGGGAATGAATTTCATTCGACTGCCCTTTCGGTGGGAGCGGCTACAGATTACCAACAGCGCCACGCTTGATCCCGTGAATTTGGGCCGGATGAGCAATTTTGTCTATTATGCGACTTCACATGGAATTTATGTCCTGCTCGATCCGCATAATTTCATGCGTTACTACCCGACCCCCCTCAGCTCGTTCCAGACAGCCACCACTGGCCTGGTCGGCAATTCCAATGCCACCTATGCGGTTTCTTACGCGGATTTTTCCAATTTCTGGTACCAGATCGCTGCTGTTTTTCAAAACAACAACCATGTATTTTTTGGCCTTAATAACGAGCCGGACTCCATACAGGAAACCCAGTTGGTCGCTGCTTTAAACTTCGCCATCGCCGGCATTCGGAATGCGGGGGCCACCAACATGATTTTTGTGCCCGGCAATGGCTATACCGGCGCATGGACCTGGTCGAACAGCAATGGCAGCTACGGCGCGGCAAACTCGGTGGCCATGCTGGGCATTGTGGATCCGGGCAACAATTTCGTTTATGAGGTGCACCAGTACCTGGACAGCAACGGTTCGGGCAGCAATGACGGTATTGTCAGTACGGACATCGGGTGGCAGCGCCTTACCAATTTCACAGCCTGGGCGAGGGCAAACAATGTGAAAGGCTTCCTTGGCGAGTACGGTGTTCCCGGCAATACCCTCGGCGCCACGCCGAACGGCGGTACGGCGCTGACCAACATGCTCTCTTATATCTCGACCAACTCGGACGTATGGCTGGGCTGGAGCTATTGGGGTGGTGGCCCATGGTGGGGCAGCAATCCCACTTTCCCGATTGAACCGGCGAATCCCGGCAACCCAACCGACCAGCCGACGATGAGCATCATCAAGGAGTTCACACCACTGCCGATATCGACCCTGCAAATTGTCAACAACAACACCCAATTCCAATATGCGGCGCCCCAAGGCTTCGTCTATCAGGTTCAATATTCAACCGACCTGACTTCAAGTGCCAATTGGGTGAACCTGGGTCCGGCCATCACCAATGTGCAACCGCCGGGTCCGTTGGGCCCCAGCACCAACGCGCCCTTCACGGTAAATCTGGGATCGGATCCGCAAGGCTTTTATCGCGTCGAGGTCAGTCACGCGCCGTAAGTTGGTTCCGATACCGCTTGGTGTGGCGAGGCTGCTGACGAGCCGCCTTCGCAAAGCTTCGGCGCGCCGCGTCCGGCTCACGGGGACGCTCTCCCCACCGAAGGGGGGGCATGGATCACCATGCTGCGTCACTACCCGGTCGCAACAACTTGAACAGGATTTAAATGACGCCATTACCCGCCGATGGCGGTCATCGGACGGAGCGGCTGGTACAGGTCGCGGAATTGATGTTCCTGCGGTTTCAAACGCAAGGCTTCCAGGAATAAGCTTCGCAATACCGCATCGTCGCTGTGGCTTCGCAGTGCTTCGCGCAAATCAATTTCACCGTGATTGCCCAGGCACGGCCGGATTTTCCCGTCCGCCGTGAGTCGCATCTTGTTGCAGCTTTGGCAGAATTGCAGGTTCGTCAACGCGCCGACAAAGCCCACCAGCGCACCGGTCTGTTTCAGCAAAAAATACCTGGCCGGCCCATGGCCGATCTTCACTTCCGGTTGGGGAACCAATTCGTCGCGCCGGCCCAGCAACCGCATCGCCTCGCCCACGGGAAGAAAATTCTTCTCCGTCAACACGTCCGTCCGCGTCAACGGCATCAACTCGATCAAGCGCAAGGGCAGGCGGTGTTCCGCGGCAAACAGGACCAGCGGCCAGAGTTCCTGCTCATTCACACTGCGCATGAGCACGCAGTTCAGTTTTACGCGGTCGAATCCCGCCGCCACCGCGGCGTGGATGCCGGCAATGACCGCGTTTACGTCACCGCCCGTGACCTGCCGGTAAACCTGCGGGTCCAGCGCATCCAAGCTGATATTGACCGTGCTGGCTCCGGCGTCGCGCAAGGGCTGCGCCAGCCCGGCGAGCTTGATTCCGTTCGTCGAAAGGCCGATGACCTCCACGCCGGGAATTCTTCGCATTCCCCGGACAATTTCCAGAGTGTCGCCGCGCACCAGCGGTTCACCGCCCGTCAGCCGGAATTTTCGGAAACCCAGTTCGACCGCCACCTGCACGGCCCGGATGATTTCGCCCGCGGTCAAATGGTCCTGAGTGCGTTCCCAGCCCTTGTAACCTTCCGGCATGCAGTACAGACACCGCTCATTGCATCGATCGGTGATCGAGATGCGCAAATAATCAACCGTGCGGCCAAACGTGTCGTTCATTTTCAACTTTTATGCGGATCTTCCCCCCGCAAATGGGCCATGCCCTCCAACATGGCCGGCGCGAGAATCTCCAGACACTCGCGCACGGCCGAAGGTTTGCCGGGCAGGTTCACAATCAAGGTTCCCCCGCGCGTCCCGGCCAGCGCCCGCGACAGGATGGCGGTTTTCACCCGGGTCAGCGATTGCATCCGCATGGCTTCGCTGAAGCCCGGCAGTTCCCTTTCCAACACCGGGCGCGTCGCCTCCGGAGTCACGTCGCGGGCGGCAATGCCTGTGCCTCCGGTCGTCACAATCAAATCACATCTTAATTCATCCGCGAATTTTTTCAACGTTGCGGAAATTTTTTCCACCTCGTCGGGCACTACGGCCCGTTCAAATCCAGCCTCGTTACCAAAAAATTCTCCCAGCACTTTCTCAATCTCCGGTCCGCTGCGGTCCTCGTAAATACCCGCCGACGCCCGGTCGCTGACAGTGATGCGCCCGATTTTCATTCCTTGATTTTCTCCACCAACCGAATGTCTCCGATTCGCATCTTCTTGTCCACCGCCTTGCACATGTCGTAAAGCGTCAACGCCGCGATGCTGACACCAGTCAACGCCTCCAGTTCGACGCCGGTCTGCGAATGCGTTTCCACCGAGCATACAATTTCGATGGCCGCGGCCCGCACCTGAAATCTTATTTCGACATGATTCAGGACAAGTGGGTGGCAGAGTGGAATCAACTGGGCCGCCCGTTTGGCGCCCTGGATCCCGGCGATCTGCGCCACGGTCAGCACGTCGCCTTTGGGCAGCGCATTCTTTTTAAGGGCACGAATGGTCCTGGGCTGGCAAAGCAACCTGCCCTGGGCCACCGCACGCCGGTGTTGCACCGGCTTGTGACCCACATTCACCATGCGCGCGTTACCACTTTCGTCCAAATGCGAAAAATCCTTTTTCATCTTAAAAATTCACCGGCCAAAAATTCACTTCGGCGCCGGCCGCAAAAGAGCCGCGGTTTGCGCGAACCCGGATCAACGCGGTCGTACTTGGCAAACCGGTCACGTCGCCCGAACTGTTCCACGGCAGCGGTATCAGTTCCAGTTTCCCGCCTTTTTCCTCGCAGCGCGCCGGCCAGAGAGTCTCGCGCGGATTCGGTTCGGCTTCAAGCATCGCCGCCAGGGTTCCATGATGGAAGGTTGGCGGCCTGCCGCCAGTCAATTTCGTGAGGGCGTTTCCGACGAATAAATGAAAGCAGACGAAATGCGACAGCGGATTGCCCGGCAACCCAAAGGCAATGTGCCCGCCATTTTGGGCGAAAATCAGCGGCCGGCCGGGACGAACGTTGACCTGGGAAAAAACGATTTCAAAACCGAGCGATTCGAGGAGCGGGCGGGTAAAATCCTTTTCCCCGACGCTCGCACCGCCGGAAACCAGGACCAGGTCGAAGGTTGAGGGTTGCGGGTTGAGGATTGAGATCATCCGTTTGGCGGCTTCGAAATCTTCCGGAAGATGCCGCTGCACCACGTCACCAGCAAAGGATTGAAGCAAACTGCGGATCAGAATCGAATTACTGTCACGAACCTGTCCGGGTTTGGGCGTTTGGTCCGACGGAATTACTTCATCGCCGGTTGTGAAATGACAAACTTTCAGCCGCGGACCGACGAGCAGTTGGGTGCAACCCAGGGATGCCAGCAACGCCAGGGTTCCCGCGTTGAGCCTGGTGCCCGGCTGCAAAATGGATTCACCCGCACGCATTTCTTCCCCGCGCCGACGGACATTCATTGCGGACTCCCGATGGAGAACTCTGATCCGGTCGCCGACACGTTCGACATTTTCCTGCATGACCACCCGCAAATTGTGGCACGGCAAAGACGCACCGGTGGCAATTCGGACGGCTTCGCCGGCCTTTAATTCACGCGGCCTCCAATCGGCGGCGTGCAGCGTGTCCACCAGCCGGAAAGTTTCGGAAGGGTCGTTCTGCAAAATCGCATAGCCGTCGCGAGTGGAGCGGTCATGATCGGGAAAATCTCCGGACGCGCAAATGGTTTCGCGCAAGACACGGCCAAAACTTTCTTCCAGCGATGCGCGAACGGCGGGCAACAGCGGGCAGCGTGCCTGGATTTCAGCCAGGGCTTCATCGAGCGACAAAGGTTTTTGTAGCCGCCGAGGTGAATCGGTGGGTTGAACGGAACGGGAAACCCGCAAACTGACATTTGCGGCTGCAGCCGGGAGCGCCCGCCGCTTCCAAATCGGCACGTCTTGTTTCAGCCGATCCATGAATTCAGCCAGCAAGGCAATGGCCTCGCCACGATGGCTGGCCGCGATCCCCACATAAATCGCCGCTTCACCGGCCGGAATCACTCCGATCCGGTGAACAACCTTGGCGGCGAGGCACGGATGTCGGGAGGAAATCCCCTCCAGCAACCGCCGGATCTCCCGTTCGGCCATTTCGGGATAGGCTTCGTATTCGAGCGCGGAAATCTTCTGTCCCATTTCCTGGTCGCGGACCACGCCGCGAAATTCCAGCCAGGCGCCGGCCGGATCCAGCACCGGCAAGGAAACTTTTCCGGCGATGGGTTCCTGCACGAGCTGGATTTCGATTTTCATGGCAAACCTTCAACCGCCGGACACGGGCGGGATCAAGGCAACCTCATCAGCATTTGAAAACAGCGCGTCCGCCGGGGCGTATTCCCAATTCCGGGCAAGGCGCGCCTGAGAGCGGTGGACGGCCAGTTTGGGAAATGTTCTGAGCAATTCCGTCCAGAGCTGGTCGCCGGTCCACGGCGCCGGCGGCGCGAGTTCAACCGAATCGCAACCGGTGGCGTCCTTGAGTTGGGCGAAAAACAGCACGCGCATTGAAGTTATTTAGCAGCAGTTTCACCGCGGCACAAGATGGATGGCCGGCGTTTTGATCAGGGCGGTGATGATTTCGCCCTCATGCAATTCGAGTTCGTCACAGGCGGGGCGCGTCACCAGCGCAAACAGGGGGAAGCCCGCGTCCAGTTCGACGCGCACGAGCGCGCCCTCCGGTCGAAGAGAAATAATCCTGGCTGGCAGGCGATTGCGCACGCTGCTGACCGCGGTGTCGCGCTGGAGCACCACGTCCTCGCCGCGAATGCAGACGAAAACGGCGCTGGCCGGCGCCGCGGGCGCCAGGGCGGTAAGCGTGACGTGATGGATGCTCACGGCGGCCAGACCATCGTGCACGCCCGTTATTCGGCCGGGTTGCAGGGTTTCGACACCGACAAATCTGGCGACTTCCGCATTGGCCGGGCGGGCAAAGACCTCGGCGACCGGCCCGGTTTGCATGACTTGGCCGTTGACCAGCACCACAATCTCGTCTGCCAGCGCGAGCGCTTCGAAACGGTCGTGGGTCACGCACAACATCGGAATCCGGAATTCGTTGCGGACCCGGGCGAGGTAGGGAATGATTTTTTCCTTCAACGCGGCATCGAGACTGGCGAGCGGCTCGTCCAATAACAGCAGGCGCGGCGACGCCAGCAAGGCGCGGGCAATGGCGACGCGCTGTTTTTCGCCGCCGGAAAGCTCCCTCACGCCGCGCGCAATGAGCGGCTGGATTTCCAGCACTTCCGTCACGTGTCCGAACGCAAACAACTGATCGGCGACGCGGGAATTCCGGCCATAAAGCAGATTCTGCCGGACGGACAGGTGGGGGAACAACGCCAGGTCCTGCGGCACGTAACCGATGCCCCGCCGGCGCGTGGGCAGGGAAATGTTTCTTGCCGTGTCGGCCAGCACCGTTTCATTGAGTTGAATGAAAGCCGAGTGCGCGGCGCGCAATCCGGCAATGAGATCGAGCAGCGAGGTTTTGCCCGAACCGGACGGGCCGAAAACGGCGGTGACCGGTCCGCGCATTTCGACATCCACTTCGAGCGTGAAATCAGCGAGCGGCAGCGAAATGTTTTTCAGCCGCAGGCTCATGTTCTTGTTTTGTTGCGGCGCAGGAAAAGCTCGCTGCACCACACGGCCGCGAAAGCGAGCGCCACCGACACGCCCAGCAGACGAAAGGCATGCGCGTCCTGACCGAGCTGAACATTTTCGTAAATCGCGAGTGAGATCGTCGCGGTTTTGCCCGGCAGATAGCCGGCGACCATGACGGTGGCGCCGAATTCGCCGAGCGCGCGGGCAAACGCGAGCAACATCCCGCCGACAATGCCGCGCGCGGCCAGGGGCACGGTGATGGTGAAGAAGACGCGCCAGCCACCCGCGCCGAGGGTGCGGGCGATTTGTTCCAAACGCGGGTCAACCGCTTCAAACGCCACCCGCGCCGAGCGGATCAGGAGCGGCGCGGACATCACGCTTAACGCCAGCAACACCGCGCGCCAGGTGAAGATGATGTCGAGGTTGAGACGATCATGCAGAAAGCCGCCGACCGCGCCGCGCCGGCCGAAAACCTGAAGCAAGATCAGCCCGACCGCCACGGGCGGCATGACGAGTGGCAGCGTGATGATGGTTTCCACCAGCGATTTTCCCGGCCAATTGCCTCGCGCCAGCGCCCACGCCAGGGCGAGACCAAATGGCAGAACCGTCGCCATGCTCAGCGCAGCCACCCACACAGTGAATCCGACAATCTGCCATTCCACGGCGGTCATTACCGCAAGAGGAAGCCATATCGCGCAAAGACCTGTCCAGCTTCTTTGGCGGAAAGGTAATTAAGAAATTTCTTCGCGGTCTCGGATTGTGGCGCGCCTCTCACCAGCGCCATCGGATAACGGATGTCCGGGCCGTCCGGCTGCGCGACTTCGTAGGCAATTTTCACCTTTGGGGAGATGGCGGCATCGGTTTTATAGACCACTCCGGCATCCACGTTTCCGGAGGCAACGGCAGCAAGCGCAGCGCGGACATTCTCCGTCGGAATCACTCTCGGCTGAATGGCCGGCCAGAGGCGCATTTTTTCCAGCCAGGCTCTGGCATAAACGCCTGCCGGCACAGCCCGCGGGTCGGCAAGGGCAATTCGTTTCACAACGACGTTGGTGAGATCGTCCGGGGATTTGATTTGCAACACGCTGTCGCGCGAGACCACAACGACCAGCGAGTTGCCCAGGCGATCCCGGCGCGTGGCGGGATCAATCAAACCCTGTTTCGCCAGGGTGCCCATCTGCGCTTCGTCGGCGGAGAAGAAAATGTCGGCGGGCGCGCCGGCTTCGATTTGCCGCGCCAGCGTGCTCGAGGCGCCAAAGTTGAACACGATTTTATCGCCTGACGCCTTTTCATAAACGGCGGCGACTCGTCTAAGACTGTCGGTCAAGCTGGACGCCGCAAATACCGTAATTTCCGCTGAATGGGCCGGGCGCAACGACAGCAGGCCGGCAGCCGCCGTGACAACTTTGAAGAAAAGGTTGTTCATCGTGAACCTCGCGTTAGAACGGAATCCGCATGGTTAAAATAAAGTTGTGCCGGTAAAGTGGATGGTCGGTCACCGCGATTTGATAACCTGCGCCAAAGGTCAGCCCGACGCGTCCCGCGATGGGAATCTTTCCCACCACCAACCCGGGAGTGAGGAAAGCCTGGTCCAGTCCGTCGTGCTTGCCGTTCGGCCAGTGAGTGTAATTGACCTCGAATTCCGGCCAAAGATTTTTCATTACCCGATATTGAAACGCCGTGTTCAGCAGCAGAGGCGTTCCGGCGCCGGCCGGCGCACTGCCATCATCAGGCACGGAAACACCGAACGTGGTTTGAAAATCGAAATCGCCCCAGCCTTTGCCGAAGGCGACGGTGGGGGTGACGGCGTAGTGGTGCGTGGTGAAATCTGCACTGCCGGTCGGCACCGAGAGGCCCAGAAAAGCGGTCAGGATATAATTGCCTTCTTCCTCATTGGCGGACAACAGGCGGTATTTGAGCAGGAAACTTTCGTCAGTCCAGCCTCGCTTGTGCGGTGAAGTATCCTCGGATTGCCACGCCGGCACCCCGAAAATCAGTTCGACGTGTTCCGCCGGGATCAGTTCCAGTCCTTTGCCACCACCGAAGCTTTTCAAAGTATCGCCCCCCGGCACGGTTTCCCATGATTGGTCATAACGAAGCTCCTCTTCCAGACGCGGCGTGACGGTCGCCACCGGCGTGATCCAATGCGGCTGCTCCGCCTGGGTTTTGGACACACGCGCAAACCAGTCGCTGAAGTAATTTTCCACCGGCGACGTGGAAGACGGTTCAGGTTGGCGGATGCCATCGAGGTCATCAGCCGGACACGGCAAAATGCTCACCAACGCCAGCACACTGCAGGCAATGCTGGAAAAAAGCCGGAAGAACCGGGGCGTGGATAACAGACTCCCAATGATTCGCATCGGGCGAACTTACCGAACCGTTATATATTGTCAAATATAACGGTAAAAAAGTCCAAGCCCACCCATTCCGGGTAAGCGCGGGCGGTTTTGGGTCAGTCATGCAGCAATTTTCGCAGCGTCCGCCAGTCCGTCTGAACCACTTTTAGACTGTCGTTTTCCATCTGCCGATATAAAGCCAGGATGCGGCGCCCCGCCGCTGTCAATTCCGCACCGCCACGCTCATGACCGCCACGCGCCGATTTGATGACCGGCTGCTTAAAGCATTTGTTCATTTCCTGGATGAGCGACCAGGCGCGCATATAGGACATGCCCATGCGAGCCGCGCCCGCGCCAATGGAGCCGGTTTCTGCAATCCGCTCCAGCAAATCCGCCTTGCCCGGCCCAAAGGCGATCTCTCTTCCACTCGTGATGCGAAAACGCGGGCGCAGCTCCGGCCGGCCGGCGGAACGGTTTTTCTTTCCCATAAGCCGTCACCAGGGTAGTCGAATAAATTTAATTTGCAAAAAAATCGGAACCGCCGCTCATCCTTCGACAACGCACCAAACCATTTCGCAGGAAATTTTAGAAATTGATTGCCGCACGGCGGACGGTTGCGGTATTGATTTCACGTCTTAAATGCAACTCGGGCGCATCACCATCTTTCCCATCAAATCCCTTGACGGTGTCTCAGTTGAAACGGTCCGCATCACCAGCGGCGGCATTCTTGAAAATGACCGAATTTACGCGATCTACGACGCCGATGGCAAGGTGGTGAATGGGAAACGGACGCCGCGCGTTCACCAGTTACGCTGCGAGTTTGACACCCGAATCGTCGAAGTGCGCCTCTGGCTCAACGATGAAACGCCCACGCAATTTCAACTGGATAACCCGGTTCGAATCGGCCAATGGTTGAGCGATTTCTTCGGTTTTTCGTCCGTTTTGCGGCATGAGCCCAAGAGCGGTTTTCCCGATGACCACGCGGCGTTTGGCCCAACCGTCGTGAGCGAAGCGAGTCTGCGCATGGTGCAAAGCTGGTTTCCGGAAATGACCCTGGAAAGCTCGCGCCGCCGTTTTCGCACCAATTTGGAAATATCTGATGGCGAACCCTTTTGCGAAGACCGGCTGTACGGCGCCCCGGATGAACTCAAGTTATTTCAAATCGGTCCGGTAAAATTTTTCGGCCATAACCCCTGCCAGCGCTGCGTCGTTCCCACCCGTGATCAGGACACCGGAGAGGTCATCGACGGATTTCAGAAAAAATTCATGCAATTGCGGCAGCAACATTTGCCGCCGTGGGCAAACGAACAGCGTTTCAATCATTTCTACCGGTTTGCCGTCAACACTTCCATTCCGCCTGCGGAAGCGGGAAAGCCATTGCGCATTGGCGACAAGTTGATTTTTTAGTTTTGGCTTTTATTTGACCGCGCTGCGCAATTTACAACAGCAGAATTTCCAGGCTGGTCTTTCGTCGTTCAATTTTGCTTAGAATTCCGCCTGCGTAATGGTTGGCATTAGTGATGCTTTTACCGAGTTGCCTGTATGACAACGATGTTACCTGAGAGACATCAAACGGAGGAGAGCGCTATTCAGTCCCAACTTTCGTCTTTCGGCGCGAGATTGCGGGGACTGCGTTTGCGGCGGGGTTGGACGCTGCAGGAAGTGGCCTGTCGGAGTGCGCTGTCCAAGGCTTTTCTGTCCCGGCTTGAGTCGGGAGGCCGCCAAGCCTCCATTGCGGCCGTCCTGACGCTTTCCCGAGTTTTTGAGGTTTCGCTGGCGTCGCTGTTCGAATCGCCGCTAGTTACCGAGCCGTGCGTCATTGTCCGTGCGGCGGACGCCGTTGAGAAAACACTCAACGGTCTGAAATATATCCCCCTGTCGAAGGCGGGCCGGTTTTTCAACCTGCAGCCGCTGCACATCCGTGTGTCCCCCAAACGGCGGGGCAATGAACATTACCAGCACGATGGCGAAGAATGGATTTATGTTCTATCGGGGAATCTCACCCTGTCACTGGCGGGAAAAACTTATGAATTGGCCCCCGGCGACGCCGCTCATTTTGAATCGCGATTGCCGCACCGTTTGACGGCAGCGGGTCCGCAGGAAGCGCAGGTGTTGATTGTGGCCTCGCCGGTTTCCAGTCCGCCGGTGAATCCCTATCTCGACCGGCATTGCGCCGTCCCTGCCGTCAATCTGCTGCCGTTGCCGAAGCCCCCGCCATTCGTATCCATCCGAGGCGGGAAAATGAATTTGAAGTCCGCGAGATTAAAAAAACAAGACGTTAACCAAGGAGAGAAATTATGAACAAGCTGCGTGCCAATTGTTTGAACTTCATGGAACTGCTGGCCCAAAACATTGCCCTCATTTCGCCGACGATGACGGCGGCGCTGATTGTACCGCTGATGTTTGCCACCACCGGCAATATCAGTTGGCTTTCCTACGCCGTGGGCACGGTTATGTTGTTGTTTGTCGCGTTCAGCCTCAACCAGTTTGCCAAACGCACAACGATGGCCGGTTCGATGTATAACTATGCCTCGTCCGGCCTGGGCTTCACCGGCGGGGCACTTTGCGGCTGGTGTCTGGTGTGGGCCTATCTGTTCATCGGTCTGGCCGGAACAACGGGCTTTACGATTTTCGCCGGCAAATTGCTGGGGGCCATCCACCTCAGCCTGCCGCCGGTAGTTCTGTTTGCGATCTGCCTGGGGACCTGCTTCTTCATGGCCTACAAAGACATCAGAATTTCAACACTGATCATGCTGGGGTTTGAAGCATTCTCGTGCTTCTTCATTTTGCTGCTGGTTGCGGTTGTGCTGGGACATCATCACTTCGCCCTGGACACGACGCAGTTCAGTTTCAAGGGCGTATCGCTCATGAGCCTGGGCATGGGTGTGGTGGTCGCCATATTCAGTTTGGTTGGATTTGAAAGTTCCACTGCCTTTGGCGAGGAAGCGGTCAATCCGCTCAAAACCATCCCGCGTTCCATCATCTGGAGTCTCCTGCTGACTGGCGCTTTCTTCATCCTGGTGAGCTACACGGAGGTGCTGGGCACACGCGGTTACAAGACCACACTGGACCAGATTGACGCGCCGTTAAACGTTCTGGCGTCAATGTATAATGTGTCTTTCCTGTGGCCGTTGCTTTCGGCGGGCGCGATGTTCAGTTTCTTTGCGCTGGCCTCGTCGTGCATGAACGCCGGCGCCCGGGTGATGTTCGCAATGGGACGTCACGATTTCTTCCCCAATTCCACCAGTGCGGCACACACCAGCCACGGCACGCCGCACGTGGCGCTGGCAACGATGGCCAGTGTCATGTTCAGTGTGGTTACGATTTGTTACTTTGTGCTGGTTCATAATGGCATGGCCGTGCTCGACGAATTCAATGATGCCGGCACGATGGGGGCATTTGGTTTCCTGGGCGCGTACACGCTGATCACCCTGGCGGCGCCTGCCTTTCTGAAAGAACGGGGTGAGCTCAAAGCCGGGCACGTCACCCTTTGCGCAGCCGCCATGTTGTTGTTGTTGATTCCGACTATTGGCAGCGTTTATCCCGTGCCGGCCCCGCCCGTCAATGCGTTCCCGTATGTTTTTGCCGCCTACCTGTTCATCGGTTACGTTCGAATCATGGCGATGCAGCATCAGAAGCCAAGCCGCATTGAAGAAATCGGCGTCGAAATCAAAAAGCTCGCTCAACCCGCATGAGTCAACCAATCGGGATCATCGCAGCCATCCATCGCTACCCCGTCAAATCCATGATGGGCGAGCGGTTGAATGCCGCGCAGATCGGAACCGGCGGCTTGCGGGGGGATCGCGTGTTTTCCGTGGCCGACCCGGCCACCGGCAAGATCGCCAGCGCCAAGAATCCTTCCAAGTGGCCGGCGCTGTTTTCATTCCACGCCGCGTTTGCCTCCCCGCCGGATGAATCCGGCCCGCTGCCGCCGGCGCGAATCACCTTTCCCGACGGCGGCAGCGTTTCCACCGAAGACGAAGATATCGAAGCGCGGTTGTCCTCCGTGTTGGGCAAGCCGGTCCGGTTTTTATCCGGCGCGCGGGGCGCCGGCACGCTCGAAGAATACTGGCCGGACATTGAAGGGCTGGCGCGGCGTGACGTCGTCACCGATGAGGCAATGCCCGCCGAAACGTTTTTTGATTGCGCGGCCATTCATTTTCTCACGACGGCCACGCTCGACAGCCTGCGGAGCTTCTATCCCGAGGGCCGTTTCGAAGCGCGGCGTTTTCGCCCGAACCTGGTGATTGAGACCCCCCCCGGCGTCAAAGGTTTTCCGGAAAACGACGGATGGAATGAAAAAATCCTGGCCCTCGGCAACGAGGTTAAATTGAAAATCACCGGCCCGTGTGGTCGTTGTGTGATGACCACTCTGCCGCAGGGCGACCTGTCCAAAGACCTTGGCATTTTGAAGACTGCGGCCCAACATAACCAGGCACGCGTCGGCGCTTACGCCTCGGTGCTCCAGGGTGGCAAGGTCCAGAGCGGAGATGCAGTAAGTATTGAATCCGTTTGAAGCAAATTCACCGCGTGACCCGGTTGGTCCGCTTCCCGGTTCAGGGATGTCCATTGTTCACCGGACTGCACCACAACTGATTGGGAAGGGTTTTGACGAACTTCCATCGGGTTCCACCCTGAAGGTTCCAGACACCATTCGCGCAACCCGCCCAGGCTGAAAACTGCTGGACATCGATTCGCCGGGAACTTCCGTCGAAGAATCCAACAATCGCCGCATTGCCATAGCGGCTGGAAATACCCTGGTCCGGATAATTAGCGAAGTCATTAAAAAAGAAAGGTTGGGTCTCATCCGTTTCCCACATCAGGATGGCGCTTGGTTTAAAGGCGCTGAGTTTGAAAGTGTTGGGCAATTGGCCGGTGCCGGTGGGAAAACTGCCGTGATCATAGCCAATGACGGCACCGTTCCAGACATAACTGGTGATATAGATCGGGCGCTGATAGTACAGGCTGTTTTTCTGGTCAGCGGGAGAGACCATTACTTTCGGGTTCTTCAGATAGACGTAGAGCTGGCCGTCCTGGAAATCGACCATTTGATTGGAATAATCCTGCGCATAGACCGCCGTGGTGAGCGCCGGGCCGAGATGATTCTGAATGTTCGACGAAGCGGCCCAGCAATCGTCATAGACACCCCAGCCGGGTTGGGCCATGTAATCGTTGTTATCCCCGGCATACATCGTCATTGCGATCAGAATTTCCCGGTTGTTGTTGATATCAACGGCCATCTGGCCGCGCCTTTTGGCCGCAGCGAGCGCCGGCAACAACATCGCCGCGAGGATGGCGATGATGGCGATCACCACCAAAAGCTCGATGAGGGTGAACCCGCGCTGGCGGATGGATTGATTATGTGTTTTTCCGGGCGTCATTTTTATTTTCGCTGGTCTTCAATCTGCGACCCGATCAATTTGATTGCAGCCGATAAAAATGGCTCTGCGTGGCATCAATCGGCAGGGTGACATCAAATACCGTCCCGGTGTTGAGAACGGGGTTGGTCACCGGCAACCAGACCGCCGGCGGCATCAAACTCGGGGTCGTCATCAAGGCCATCCCCGCTCCGCTCAAGGGCCACTGGACCATTAAACCGGAGCCATTCAAACTGGCATTCAAATCAATCGGCGCGGCGATCTGGGCCAGGGCGTTCGCCGCCGGCAGCATGTTGGCATCGCTGCCAAACAACGACCGGGTGCCGACTCCGGCCTCGTTGGCGTTGGGGTATTGATATTCTGCTCCCCACCAAAAAATTCCCGCCCCCAGATTATTGGGCGCGCTTTTGACGATCTGGGCCAGGGTCACCACAAATTGAACCTGCCCGTTGGTGGTAGCCGGGATGCCCCAGAGATTGGTCGAAAAGATGTAAGGAAAGTCCGTTTCAGCGATGAAGATCGGCTTGCCATAACGCTGGGCGGCGTTGGTGACGCAGTTGGCCAGATTCGTGTAAGGTCCGTGATAGAATGGATAGTAGCTTTCGCCGATGATGTCGTACGGAACTCCCTGGGCATTCAGGTTGTCGAAAAACGACTTGGTCGTGTTCCAATCCCCGCCCCGATCAATATGAACAACAATCCTGGGCATTGGAGCACCCGCCGCGTTTGCCGCGTCCCGAATTCCCTGGATCGCATTGGTCATCAACTCGCCGAGCCGAATCCACGATGGATTGGAACTGCTCCACGTGCCTGTAAGTTGCCCATTGGTCCACAACATGCCGTCGGTGATCTCATTGCCAATCTGCACAAAATCCGGCATCGCTCCCGCGGCGGCAAACGTGGCGATGGCGTTGCTGTTATAGGAGCGCATCTGCGGCACCAATTGGGCAAAGGTGAGATTGGTCCAGGCGGCGGGCGTGGCTTGATGCCCCGGGTCGGCCCAGGTGTCGGAATAATGAAAGTCCAGCATGAACTGCAATCCGGCGTTTTTGACACGCACCGCCAGCGGAACCGTGTAAGTGAGGTTGTTGATGTAGTCATACGGATCAGCCTGCGCCTGCGCCGCACTGCTGGTAAACAACCGGAGACGGATGCAATTCACGCCGTGATTTTTCAGGATTTGAATCGCGTCGCCGGGCTGCCCATTGTCGGCATATACGATTCCGTTGGTCTCAAAATACGCCAGCAGGGAAAGGTCGGCGCCGGCGATGAAATTATTCTGGGCACGCAACACCCAAGGGGAGCAAAGCGCCAAAGCGAACCAGCACAGGCATTTAATATTCAATCTCAAGTTGCCGTTTTCCATTGGATTCCCACACATTAATCAAAAGCCGGAGCCGTTCCGGCTTCACCGTGAACAACTCCGGCTTTACTCCAATTCACACTCAAGTTGTTTACGGGCCGTTCAACCGGAAGAACTGTGGTCCGGTGACATTGATGGTCGCTGAATTGGATCCCTGGGTATTGGGCACCGTCTGCCAGCCGCTGCCGCCAGCCAGGCTGGTGGCGCTCTGGAGGCGAATGTTTGGACCCCCCGTCCATTTAAGCAGGGCACTGCCGGCGCTGTTGCTGATGGACAGGTTGCCGAGATTAGCAACGTTGTTCCAAAAGACCACCGGCAGATTGGTGCCCGAAACTGGCACCGCCACGGTACGATTCGCAATGGTTTCCCAGCCACCATTGCCAATCCCGCTGTTGCTATCGACAAATTTAAAGGAAGTGGTGCCACCCGCGTTGGTCACGCTGAAAGTCCCCACGTAAAGGTCTGGATTCGTGGGCGACTGTGTCAGGATAAAGGCCCCCGTGGTCCAATTATTAAGCGGGTTTCCTGCCACCGAGATGGAATCCGACCCGGGGGTGAACGTTCCCCGGGCGGCCTGGACCGCCATGTTTACGTTGAAAGTGACGCTGGCATAGTTTGGCGGGTTGGTCTGGTTGTTAAAGTAGGCCACAGGAATGTTGGTGGCCTGGGCGGGAAGCACAAATTGACGGTTTTGAGCCCCGCTCGGGCCGAGACCATCCACCTCCCACACGCTGGCGGGATTGCCGCTGAAGGGCAAAAAGAGGAATTTATAATTTTCGGTGGCGCCGACCGTGTTGGTGACCAGACACGTATTCGTCCAGATGTTGTTCCCGTTATCAAACAGGGGAGTCCCGGACGCCGCCGTGAACCCGTTGAAGTCTCCGGCGACCTCCACAATATCATTGGCTTCATCGAAAGTTCCCATGGTACTTTGAACCGACATGTTTACCGAAAAGGTCACCGGAATAATGACCAGTTGATTCGCATTGGACACGTCGTTGAAAAACACTACCGGCAGATTGGTGTTTACAGCCGGCACGGGAAAATAACGATTGGGACCGCCCACGACATTGGGTTCCCACATCAAGCTGGCGAACGTGCCGCCGGGATTGATGACAAACTGGTAATCCTCGAACGTTCCCGTGGCGTTGGTGGTGGTGAAGGTGCCCGAGTAAATGTTGCTGTTCACGCCACTTCCCGCCGTCAGGATGTAGTTGGTGGATCCATCCGTGGCCGTTTGCAGCCACGCACCGTTCGTCGTGGCAAAATTGCCGCTGACAAAAACTGTGTCGCCGTTTGCCGGATTGAAATTGCCCAACTGTCTCTGGACCGACATGTTCACGTTATAAGTAACCTGAATTTGTGCGGACCCGGTCAGGGCGGCGAGCACGAAAACAACCGAGCAGCCATACATTTTGGCCGAAGTTCTCAAGGTTTTCATAGGTGGCATTGATTTGTACAAACGCATGTTCGCTGACGTTTTTAAGCGATGGTGCGTCCTAGAATATGGACGATTCCGGGAATTTATCCAGCCTCACAAATGTATGGTTCTGCCTGCCGTTTTCTGTCCGATCGCCATCAATAAAAGGCGGTTTCCTGCCCGCTGATATATTGCCATTGAATGACCGAACGCTGGTGAGCTTCCACGTGGCCGTCTGCGAAGGCTAGGTTGACGGATTGCACCACATTTCCAACCGAATGCCCCGCGGACATGGCCGCCGTGTTGGTGTTGACGACCGGAGGCGGCGGGGCATAACAGTAATCACTGATGATGGGTTGCCGGCCGACAATCTGGTCGGTGACCCGGCTGGGCCAGCCGTTGGTATCGCGACACTGCGTGCTTGAATTGGCGGGCGAGGGAAATTGAGAATTGGGACCGCTGGCGCCGATAATCGACCGTGGCACCCACCAGGCATGAAACATGGTGACAAACGGACCATTAAGACCTCCATTTATTTGTAAGGCCCTGTTCAAATCCGTCAGACTGGCAATGTGCCGATGATAGAAGTGGTAGAACCCGGCATCGGCTGTGGCATAATCCTGGGGCCGCACCGGGCAAAACCACATCGGTATGGTCAGGCCATAATTCGCCAAGCCGGGAACCATGTTCAACGAAACATCCCACGGATTAAGAGAGCTTCCGGTCATGGGAAAAGTGGGCAACATCCCATGATACTCGCCGGAATACATGCTGGCGACAATACCCCACTGGCGATAATTCGACGTGCAATTGACGCACCGCGCGCGGAATTTGGCCGCCGACAGCGCAGGCAGGAGCAAGGCCGCCAGAATGGCAATGATGGCAATCACCACCAGTAATTCGATCAGGGTGAAGCCCGGTTTCGATTGAGCCCTGATGTTTATCTTCAATTCTGACTTGGACATCGTTCAGGCCATCTTTTGTGCAACGGCAGCAGGAAAATGGTTTGGTTGACTGAACATGGCCGCTTTTGCCGATTTTGGCTAGCCTCACAAATGTAGAGTAATGCCACGATTTTCGCAGCGATTGGCGAAGCGCGGCTGGCAACACAAGCGGTCAACGATTTGCCGAAATGCAAAAGTGCCGCTCGTTTTCACAAGCAGCACTTTCATTGAAGCCGGCCGGAAACGAAATCAGCGAGTGGAGGAAATTCTCCGACGCAAGATCATGGACAAGCTGCCTAATCCGAGCAAAGCGCAGGCGGCCGGTTCGGGAATACCCACCACCGTGTACAGAGTCGCCGCCGTGCCAAAGGTCGAGCCTGATGCGCCCGCTGAGGCAGAGTCATAGTAGGATGCGTACCCGTTCGGATTCCAGGGTTGATATAACCCATCCGACTCCGCGGGATAACCCGTCACGCTGTCCAAGGCGCCATAGGCCGCCTGCCCGAAACCGTTCGGTTGCGAGGTGTACGTTGACACAACGTCGAGGTAGAACTGGTTGCCAGCCGCCAATCCGAGGCTGCTTAACGGCACTGTGATTGTGGCAAACGTAGATCCTGTGCCGCCCGCCGCATAGCTTATCCCCGAGCCCATCGCCCAGGCACCGCCACTATAAATGCCCGGAGTGCCGCCCGTTCCGTAAGTATTGATCACGGCGTTTTCACCGGTGCTAATGCCAATGCTGGGGCCCCAGGGATTACTGAATCCGGTATCTCCACTGGCCGCCTGGCCAACGATCTGAAGTTCAATCGCATAAAAAATGTAGGAAGCCTGTGCCTGGCTCGAATTGATGGTGAAAGTGATATTATTCGCGTCATTGTTGACCACCACGCTGCTGATACCTGCTCCATCCGCCGGGGAACTGCCAAGAGAATTGCCAGTCCCCGTGAAAGTCTGGGTGGCTTTCGCAGGCAACACGGCCAATGTGAGCGCGACAATGACTGAGCTAACAAACGAAACAGTTTTCATAGGTTCTTGAGTTACGGGTTTACTAATGCATTGAATATGCCGAAAACACTTGAATTTGCCTAGCCTCACAAATGTAGTGTATTCCAAGCCCTCACCGCATGGGGCAAATTATGTAAGTCATTCTGGATTAACGACCATCCTGTTTTTCCTGCTTCGTTGAGCGGAATTTGAGTGCCGCCTCGGTGCGGGAGCGAACATGCAATTTATTGTACACGTGCCGGAGATGCCAGCGTACCGTACCGTCAGTCAGTCCCAGGCGGTCGGCGATCTGCTTGTTGGGAAATCCGTTGGCCAGCAATTCCAGAATCTCACGCTCGCGAGCGGTAAGATCCTCCACCTCGACGGCGGTTGTCAGCGGTTCCTGAAACGAAGCGATGACCTTGCGGGCGATTTCCCGCGACATCGGGGCTCCCCCCTGCCGGACCTCGCGGATGGCGGCCATGAGTTCCTCGGGCGCACATCGTTTCAAAAGATAACCGCAGGCGCCCATGCGCAGGGCCTTGAATATCCGCTCGGTGTCTTCATACACCGTCACCATGATGATATGGACGGAAGGCAGCAGTTGTTTCAGTTGCGCCAGACAATCAATTCCCGACATGTTCGGCAATTGAATGTCCATCAGCACGATTTCCGGCTCGTGCCTGGGGATCATTCTCAACGCTTCTTCCGCCGTTGCGCAGGCGCAGACACAGCGGCATTCCGGGTCGGCATGTATGAATTCCATGAGACTCTCGCGAATGACTTTATTGTCTTCAACAATGGCAATCTTGGTCATGAACTTAAAGGCATGTAAAACCGCACCGTGGTGCCCTGACCGGCTTCACTGGCGATTTCAAATCTTCCACCCAGTTTTTCGATGCGCGCCCGCATGTTGGCCACGCCGTCCATTTCCTCAGTGTGAACCCCCGAGGAAAATCCGCGCCCGTTGTCGGCGACGGTCAGCCGCACCTGGCCCTGTTCGGCCTGGATGCTCAGGCGGACTTCCGAGGCACCGGCGTGCCGCACCACGTTGGTCAAGGCCTCCTTGAACGCCAGGAACAACTGATGCCGGTGTCGTGAATCCACCATGGGATCAGACGTTCCGGACACGCCTTCCAGGCGCCAGGATATGCTGGCCAGACCCAGGAAACGGTCCGCGTAAAGACAAAAATAAGTGACCAGAGACGCCAGGGAATCGTGCTTCGGGTTCATCGCCCAGACGATTTCATCCAGCGCGGTGACCATTTCGCGGGCTTTTTCGCGCGCTTGTTCCAGATAATGGTTTCGTTTTTCGTCGGGGGCGGTGGCGGACCGGGCCCGGGCGGCCAGCATGCTGATTTCCGTAATACCGGAGCCGAGTTCGTCGTGCAGATCCTGGGCAATCCGGGCTCGTTCCTGCTCCATGGCCCGCTGGTGTTCGACATTCTGCCGTTGCCGGATTTGAGCCCCGAGTTCCCGGGTGCGTTGTTCCACCTGCCGATGGAGTTGGGTGATCCACAACGCCGCGGCCGCCAACACACACACCAGCACACCCATCATGACCAGCAATCGTTCCAGCGTCCACCACGGGGGCCGTGCCAGCACGCTGATGTCGGCCGGTGAATTGAGCAACAGCTCAAACGAAGTGATATCCTGACCCACGGCCCGGTTCCCGCCTTCGCCCAGATAAACCCCGATCAGTTTCAAACGACTACCCGGCGCCAGCGAATGGACGGAATCATCCCGGGTATTGAGCCGGGCCATAAATGTGCGGACCCCACTCCGCATTTCCAGAGCCTGGCCGGCCGGCGTTTCCCGCACACTCACGAGCAAACCATCCACCGTCACCAGGGTGGAATCATATTCTGCGCGAATCAGATTGTCCGCTGGCAACTTTCTGGCGCCCGGCAGGGTCGCTCTGCCGATCTTGCGCGCCACCGCTTCGTGCAGCAGCGGGGAAGCCCCGCTCAATCCCGGAAAGCCGACCACTTCCACCTGGTCGCCCACGTCGAGTCCCGGAACCGGTTTCTTCAAAATAAATTGCAGACCGTTGTTCCCGTCCATCAGGTAATATTCCGGGGCCTGGGCATAGATGATCTGGCCGGAAACCTTCACCCGTTGAAACACGCCGGCTTGCGGGCTGAACTGTAACAATTCCGCGATCGTCTTCAGGGGAAGCGAAAATAAATCTGTCGGAGCCGGCTGATCCACCGAGATTTCCGCCCCATGAACCCGGATTTCACCCACCTTGACCTGATGCGTCACATAATCCCATGAGGCAAACAGGCAACCGCGCACGCGGACCACGGCATCTTCGTAGCGTTCCAACTCCCCGGTTTTCATCCCGACGACCCGCAACTCCAGTTTGATTTGGCCGTCGCCCGTGAACAGCGTCACGCCGTTGGTGCTGACCGATGTGACAATGCCCTGCAACTCCACATACTGGGCGTCCAAACTGCCATTCATCAATTCCTCCCAGGCCGGATGCACGGGTTGCGGCATACGTCCCGCCCCCAAATTTTCGACCCGGTCGGCGTCAACGATGGGCGCGAACAGACTGGGATCGGTCTTGCCTTTCACCTTGACATACTCGCCGATCCTGGGCGGCACGGACCGGCTCTCGGAATGATCCTCCACATATACTCCACGCGTAGCGTCCTGGAGGGTGAAGGCCTGGCGCTCCGGCAGCACACAGGTGACTACGCCCTGGATTTCCACCGGATAGCCTCGTTGCGCCTCTTCCCGGTTCAATTGATGAACTTCACTGGCGGCGGTCAACACCCGCCGTGTTCCCGGGCCGACCTCCATGTTTTCAGCCGTTGGCTGGGTTGTCCCAATGATTTCGATTTCGCGTTTGTCCGAAACCAACAGGACGCCGCCGACTCTCTCTCCTTCGGCGTTGTAAACACTTTGGCAAACCCCGGTGACTCGCACTCGGCTGTTCAACAGCCGGCCCGCTGACAATCCGGAGCCATCCGCCACTTTGAGTTTCAGACGGCCGGTGTCGGAGGTTATTTCCAGGTCCCAACCGTCTTTCCGCTCACTGACAAACGTAATGATTCCTTCAACTTCAACCCGCTGATAATCCCCGCTTTCACTCAACGTCTGCCCGATGATCATCTGACGCGGCTCCGGCAATGCTATCCGTCCGATCGTCTCCAGCCGGAGCGACTGGTCACCAATGAATAATTGACTGCCATCGTCCGAGGTCAGGTAAAAGGTATAGAGGCCATCGCGGGGGATCTGAAGATAGCCGGTGAATTGCAATCCCACGTGCTCGTTGCGGCTCATCACACCCAGCATGACATCCAGATCAAAGTTGGACACGTTCCCGGTTTTGAGGGGAGTCAATGCGTCGAAGTCAGGCAAAACCTCGCCATCAACGGCATAACAGGCATAATTCAATCCCGCCACAAAATGGGTCGCGCCCGTTGCGTCCGTTTGGGTGCGAAAAAGAGCCGAGTCGGGAATTCGTTGTCGGCGCAGGGCCGGCCCTTGATAGTTCACTTCCAGGCCGTATTTCTCGACGCCATTAAACCAATCAACACGAATGGGATGGCGGCCCGCCTGAAGATAGACCGCACCGGATTTTTCAATCATGGTGTGGATGCCGTCGTCGTCCACCACCGGCCCCACGACCCCGAGTTGCACGCCCGCGCCGCGCCGGGCAATCGTCGTCTCGCCCTCCAAGCGCACCCGCTGGCCCGGCTGGAGGCGGCCGGGCAATGCCATTTCCAGCTCTTCCGTCCCGGACGCGTCCTGCAAAACGAATTTTCCTTGCGCCGGATCCGCCCACAAAACGTCTCCCTCCAGACGGATAAAATGACTGACGGTTGGATTTTGAGAGCCCAGTCGGGAGAACTGTATAACGTTGGTAACCAGTGACGATCCAACCGCTGCCTGGTCTTCCGCCCGGCTGACATCGGGCGCGGTCAACCCGACGCCAAGGATGCAGCCACCGCAAACGGCTTTGATGACCCAACCCGGAAACTCAGATGCTCCATGCATGCGCCGGGAGTATGACCGCAGGGTTCCAATCATGGAAGCGTATTGGCTGGCTCGTCCACGCTCTCCGTCTTCGAGCGAGCCAGGTGCGATTCGGACGGAAAATCCAGCACGTTCAACGCGGGCAACGGGTGGCCCTGGGCATCGAAAAGGGAATTCGCATCAGGCCGACTCCACCAACCGGTCGCCTGGGGGATAAACGTGGCTTCCGGATGCCAGTAGATCACGCCCATGCCGCGGCCCTCCGGCGCGGCTTTGACCGTTTTAATGAGGTCAGCCAAAAACTGTTCCTGGCCTTCAGCCGTCATCGGCCAAACCATGTTCTTCGCCGCGGCCGGCGAGGGATGGGTATTCCGGGAGGGATACGCGGTTTCAACGATCATCACGTCCTTGTGGTAACGCTCAATCGTATGGCGCAGATTGTCGCGGACATTTTCCAAAGTGCCGTGCCAGTTCGGGTAATAGCTCTGCCCGATGACATCATAATCAACTCCGGCTTGGGTCAGATGATCAAAATACCATTTGGTGACCGGCCAGTCGCCGCCGCAATCAATGTGAATGACGATCCGGACATGATCCTCGGGCACCGTGACCGAACGGACGCCGCTGGCATCGGCTTTTATCAGGCGGATGAGACGATCCCATTGCCTGGCATCATCGTATGGCTCCGGCGGTTTGATGACGGTCACATCACCCCCGAACACCTTGACGGTGGAAAGTGGAACTCTCACCTGGCCGTCGGGCCACAACATGCCTCCGGTGATTTCGTTGCCGATTTGCACGAAATCCGGTGTTGCACCGGCAGCTTTCAATGTTTTAACTACCTGGGCCGTATAACTCCGGGTTTGTTCAACCAGGTTGTCAAAGTCCAGATTGGCCCACGCCGCAGGCTTGTTCTGCTTCTGCGGGTCCGCCCACCAGTCGGAGTAATGAAAATCAAGCATGAACGTCCCGCCGGCGTCCTTGATGCGTCGGGCCAGTTTGGTGGTGTAGGCGAGCCCGTTCACACCGTTGGTGGGATCCACCCAGATGCGCAAGCGGAAACAGGTCCAGCCATGCTTTATGAAAATGGACAGCGCGTCACCGGGTTTACTGCCGTCCATGTAAACACCCCCGCGCCGCTCAACCTCGGAGAGGGTGGAAATATCCGCGCCGAGATAAAACGGGGCCGGATTAACCCGGGCCGCCGCCGGAGGAGCGGGGTTGCTGGCACGACCGGTGGTTGGAAATAGAATGATTGCCGCGAGCATCCAAACGCCCAGGAGAATGCTCTTGCCGCACACGACTCTGAATGATGCGCTTGCCTTCCTTGAGGTCATAGACTTACCGTATTTTGGCAGCCGATGAGTATGAAGCTACAGATGATGGAACTTCGACGCAGGCAAGCCGGGAAAACGGTGCACATGAACTGATGTTACACCCGCAAATCCAGTTGTGGCATCAGGAAATGAACCAAAATGCCAAAACCATACATTTGTGAGGCTATGCAAAAACCTTTTAAAAGGTTGCCATGGATTCAATGGCCACCACGAAGTTGTCGAAACGGAACCCTTCTCGTTGGAACTAACAAGCTGGAAAGGCGATACTTATGAAAGGAACAACCCGCTTCATTCTATCTCAACTTAATTGGAAACTTCCGGTGGTCGCCACCCTCTTTACTCTGAGTTTGTTAACCACCGCTGCTCCAGCAACTGGTCCGGTTCGGGAATGTCTTTCATTCGACTCCGACTGGCATTTTGCCAAAGGTGACCCGCCCGGAACGGGTGCTGAACTCAGTTATACCAACATTAAACCCTGGGTAACGGCCACCGGCAATGAATTTGCGACCGGGGCTGAGCCCGGAGCGCGCCCGCCGGGCAACCCCGGTGAAGAGGTCGCCTATACCCGGGCAGGATACGATGACAGCGGCTGGCGCCGGCTGAATCTTCCTCACGACTGGGGTATTGAAGGGCCGTTCGAACCGGAAGCCCCCGGTTCAACCGGCAAGTTGCCCTGGGAGGGTGTTGGCTGGTATCGCAAACACTTTACCGTGCCCGCATCCAACAAAGACCGCCGCCTGTGCCTTGAAGTGGATGGCGCGATGTCGTACGCCAATGTCTGGCTAAACGGTCAGTATGTCGGCGGCTGGCCTTACGGCTATTCCTCCTGGGAACTCGATTTGACGCCGTATGTCAAAGTCGGCGCGGAAAATGTCCTCGCCCTCCGGCTGGACAATCCGCCGGATTCCTCGCGGTGGTATCCGGGCGGCGGCATTTACCGCAATGTCTGGCTGGTGAAAACCGGGCCGGTGCACGTGGCCCACTGGGGCACTTATGTCACGACACCCGAAGTCAGCAAGAAACAGGCGACCGTGCGGATCCAGTTCACAGTGGATAACGATTCGGACGCCGACACTTTGGCCGAGATTGAAAATGAAGTTTACGAACTGGGACCGGATGGCGCGAAGGGGAAAAAAGTCGAAGTTCTCGCAGAGAACGCCTCCGACGCACGCCCTTTTTTAAACCTGGCGGCGGGCAAATCAGAAACCGCATGGGAGGAAATCACCATCGCCCAGCCGAAACTGTGGAGCCTGGAAACGCCGAATCGTTACGTGGCAGTCACCTCCATTCGCCTGGATGGCCATGTGCTGGACAGTTACGAAACATCTTTCGGCATCCGCACCCTCAAGTTCGATCCCAATCAAGGATTCTTCCTGAATGGCAAACATGTCCGCCTTAATGGCGTCTGCGACCACGCCGACCTCGGCGCGCTCGGCACGGCGGTCAATGTCCGTGCCCTGGAACGTCAAATTGAAATTTTACAGGAGATGGGATGCAACGCCATCCGTACCAGCCACAATCCGCCCGCGCCGGAGCTGCTCGATTTGTGCGACCGCAAGGGTATGTTGGTCATGGACGAGTCGTTTGACTGCTGGCAGCACGGCAAGCGGCCCAACGATTATCATCTGCTCTTCGATGATTGGCATGAAAAAGACTGGCGCGCCGAACTGCGCCGTGACCGGAATCACCCCAGCATCATTCTTTGGAGCATTGGCAACGAGGTGCCCGATCAGGGGCGACCGGCGGGACGGCAAATCGCCGCCGAACTGACCCGCATCGCTCACGAGGAAGATCCGACACGTCCAACCACCGCCGCTTGTGACCATCCTTCATCCGGTTTCGATGGCTTCCAGACGAACCTTGATGTTTTCGGTTATAACTACAAACCTTTCCTGTACGCCAGGGTCCATGCGGCCAATCCCGGCTTGCCGATCTTCGGCAGCGAAACCGCTTCCTGCATCAGTTCGCGCGGTGAATATTTTTACCCGGTCAGCACCAACAAGGACGATGGCAAGTCGGATTTTCAAATGAGTTCCTACGACCTTTCGGCTCCGCCCTGGGCGACCATCCCGGACATCGAATTCAAAGGCCAGGACGAAAATCCATTCGTGGCCGGTGAGTTTGTGTGGACGGGCTTTGATTACCTTGGCGAACCGACGCCTTACGATGCCCCCAACGACCCTTCGCGCAGTTCCTATTTTGGGATTGTGGACCTGGCCGGCTTCAAGAAAGACCGTTTTTACCTCTATCAGGCGCGTTGGCGGCCTGACCTGCCCATGGCTCACCTGGTTCCGCAGTGCTGGAACTGGCCGGACCGCACCGGGCAGACCACACCCGTTTTTGTTTATACTTCCGGCGATTCCGCCGAGCTGTTCCTGAACGGCAAATCGCTGGGCCGGAAGACGAAGCGACAATATGAATACCGTCTTTGTTGGAATGACGTGAAATACGAACCGGGCAAACTGAAGGCAGCCGCTTACAAAAACGGCAGGCTGTGGGCAACCGACATCGTCCAAACCACCGGCCCGGCCATGCAGCTCGCGTTGCAACCGGATCGCAAAGAAATTCGCGCCGACGGTGAAGATTTATCCTTCGTCACAGTGACAATCGAGGATAAGAACGGTTTGAGGGTTCCCCGCGCGGCCAACTTAATCCATTTCGCAATCTCCGGACCGGGCGAAATTGCGGCCACCGACAACGGCGACCCCACGGATTTGATTTCGTTTCCTTCCCGCGACCGCGAGGCATTCAACGGTCATTGCCTCGCCATCCTTCGTTCCCAGGCCGGGCACCCCGGGACCATTAGACTGACGGCGACATCCGATGACTTGAAAACGGCCAGCGTCTTCCTCCGGGCCCAATAAACCGGCCTAAAGCAAGCCGTTCGACGCCGCGGGCCGGCTGTTCGTCCCATCCCCCGTTGCCCTGAGAACCGCTCAACCGCCCGCAAATTGAAGTGGGGCTGCCGTTAACGCTTCCCCGGGACGCTTCGCACGACGGCGAGGGCAGACGAAATCCACTCCGGGGAGAGTGCCATCCCTGAACAGGGTGGCGGGAGAATGAACCCCTTCAGGCCTGTTATTGAAGCAAGGGAAATCACCGGCTGAATTTCGGTGCAGAAATCTCATGTTGCCGTGCAAAAGATAGTAGTTATTTTAACGGGCAATGGAGTTATCCTTGTTGAGCAGTGGGAAATGGACAATTTTATGGCAGAAATATTGAAATTAGAGAAATTCTCGTTTGGTGTCGGGGACCGTTTTGCGCACCAGGCCAGGGCACAGCTCCAGTCATTCATACTGGCCGCGAAACAAGGTGTGGAGGTCACTCCGGTCTGGAACAAATCCAACCGTGAACACATGATTGTCGGGTCCGAGCCGTCCGGCACCCGGGCCGCCGTGGAAGCCGCCGTGAAGCAATTGGGCTGGCAAAAAGCCTATCATGTGGACGCCGACCATATCGGGTTGAAAACGGTGGATCGGTTCGTGCCGCATTCGGATTTCTATACGATTGACGTGGCGGATTGGATTGGGAAGCCGGCGGAGGCAAAAGCCGCGGCCGCGTTTATCGGGAAACATCCTGAATTGGTGGGCCAGATTTCAATTCCCGGAATTGAATGGCCGATTCAAACCACCGCTGTGGACGTGCAACGCATTGCCGGCAAATATCTGTTGGCGGTGCAGGAAGCGGGAAAGATTTACCGGCACATTGTCGAGGCCAGGACCGGCCGGAAATTTGTCACGGAAGTTTCGATGGACGAAACGGACCAGCCGCAGACGCCGCCGGAATTGTTGATTATCCTGGCCGCCATCGCCGATGAGCAGATCCCCATCCAGACCATTGCGCCCAAGTTTACCGGACGGTTCAACAAAGGGGTGGATTATGTGGGAGACGTTGCTCAATTCGAGAAGGAATTCAATGATGATCTGGCGGTCATTGACTTTGCCGTGAAGCAATACGGATTGCCGGAGACGTTAAAGTTGAGCGTCCATTCCGGGAGCGATAAATTCTCCATTTATGCGCCGATGCGCCGCGCCCTGGCCCGCTTCGGAACCGGTCTGCACATCAAAACGGCTGGGACAACCTGGCTGGAAGAGGTGATTGGACTGGCGGAGGCCGGGGGCGAGGGCCTGGCGTTGGCCAAGGAGATTTATGCCGGGGCCATGGCGCATGCCGGGGAGCTTTGTGCGCCTTATGCGACGGTGATTGATATTGATTTCAAAAAGCTGCCGCCGGTCGCCACAGTCAACGGCTGGAGCGCGACACAATTCACCGCCGCCCTGCGCCATGACCAGAAAAATCCGGCCTATAACCGTCATCTGCGGCAATTGATTCATGTCGGTTACAAAATCGCGGCCAAGATGGGCGGGCGCTATCTTAACGCCTTGGATAAGTATGAAGAGACAGTGGCGCGAAACGTCACCACCAACCTCTACGAACGCCACATGAAACCATTGCTGGTCGGGCTGGAACGCGTGGCGCCGCGGAAGGCGGCCGTTCCGGCCCAAGAGACGGCGGCGGCAATATGAAATTCATTCACGAGGACTTCCTCCTGCAAACCCGCACGGCCCGGCGGCTTTACCATCAATATGCCGAGGCGGAACCCATTCTCGATTACCATTGCCACCTTTCACCCAGGGACATTGCGGAAAACCGCCAGTTCAATAACCTCTTTGAAATCTGGCTGGAAGGCGACCATTACAAATGGCGCGCGATGCGTTCCAACGGCGTTGCCGAACGGTTCTGTACCGGTGACGCTGATCCGTTTGCGAAGTTCCAGGCCTGGGCTGCGACCGTGCCGCACACACTGCGTAATCCGCTCTATCATTGGACGCATCTGGAATTGAAGCGCTATTTTGGCATTGATGAACTGCTGGACGAGGCGAGTGCTGTGCGTATCTGGAACAACGCCAATCATCAACTGGCCACGCCGGAACTGACAACCCAGGGCATCCTGAAAAAGTTCAACGTCAAAACGGTCTGTACCACGGACGATCCCACGGATGATCTGAGCCATCATAAAGCCATCGCGGTGTCCGGTCTGGCCACGCGTGTGTTCCCGGCGTTTCGTCCCGATAAAGCGCTGGCAGTTCATCAACCGGTCTCATTCAATCAATGGGTCAGCCGGTTGTCGGAAGCCAGCGGCATTGAAATCGGTGGCTTTTCGGAATTCCTCGATGCCCTGCGTTCGCGTCACGACTATTTCCACGCTCAAGGCTGCCGCCTTTCGGACCATGGCATGACGCAGTGTTACGCGGATTTTTGTTCCGAGAAGACGGCCGCGGCGATTTTTGCCCGGGCGCAAAAAGGGAAGGCCGCCACACCGGGGGAACAGGCGCAATTTTCCGCCTTTATGATGCTCTTTTTCGGCGCGCTGGATGCGGGGAAGAATTGGACAAAACAACTTCACCTCGGCGCGCTGCGCAACAACAACACGCGGTTGCTTCAGCAGCTGGGCCCGGATACCGGTTTTGATTCCATCGGCGATTTCCCGCAAGCCGCGGCGTTGGCCGCCTATCTGGATCGTCTGGACCAGGAAAAGGCGTTGCCCAAGACCATCATTTATAACAACAATCCGACCGACAATTACGTGTTTGCGACGATGCTCGGCAATTTCCAGGACGGCACCAGGGCCGGGAAAATCCAGCTCGGTTCCGGCTGGTGGTTCCTCGACCAGAAGGAGGGCATCGAGTGGCAGCTCAACGCGCTTTCCAATCTGGGGCTGCTCTCGCGCTTCGTCGGCATGGTGACGGATTCCCGTTCATTCATGTCCTATCCCCGCCACGAATACTTCCGGCGCGTGCTGTGCAACCTGGTCGGACGCGACGTGGAAAACGGGGAGATTCCCGATGACGACTCCCTGCTCGGGCCGATGATTCAAAATATCTGCCATGCCAACGCCCAGCAGTATTTGCAACTGCCGACGGGTGAAACGAACAAGGAGACTCGCAAGCCGCCCGCTTCGCGTTCCGGCACACGGATTCATTCCGCAACCCGCCGGGAAAAATAAGCCTCCGGCGGGTGGTTTTCCCCTGAATCAACGCACCACGCTGTCGCGAAACTGCTTGGGGGACATTCCGGTCGCCTGCTTGAACGCCACGCAGAAAGTGTTGGCGCTTTGATAACCGCATTGGCCCGCCAACACTTCCAGCTTGCTGCCGGATTCGGCCAGCAGCCGTTTGGCGCGTTCGATCCGCACGCGCTGAAGTTCCTGGCCGGGGGTCCGCCCCACGTTTTCAAGGAAAGCCTTGTGCAATCCCCGCCGCGACATGGCCGCCACACCCACCAAATCCTTCACGGTGATCGGTTCGGCGGCGTGTTCCCAAATAAACCGGAGACTGTTGGCCACGCCTTTATGGTTGATGGCCAGCAGATCGCTGCTCTTGCGCGTAATGATGCCGGTCGCGGGAATCCGGATGGGTTTTCGGGGCGGATTTTTGCCATTCATTAAATCCTGCAACAACGACGCGCCCATGTAACCCAACGTCTCCAGATTGGTATCCACGCTGGAGATGGGAGTGTGCATGGTGTTTGCCGCCAGCAGGTTGTTTTCCGCCCCGATAATCGCCACCTGCTCCGGCACGGTCAGTCCCGCACTCTCGCACGATTCCAACACGTCCAGCGCCTGCTCGTCGTTGGCCGCAAAAACCGCCAGCGGTTTGGGCTTGGATTTCAACTGGCCGAGCAGCCATTTTCGTTTGTGCTTCCACTGTTCCCGATCGTCGCGATAGGCCGGCGATTCGTGCCACCGCAACCAGGTGCAGTCGTGCCCGGACCGTTTCAGGGCCTCGGCGAAACCGTGGCCGCGTTCCTCGTAAGACCAGTTATCAGTGTCGCTGTAATACAAAAAATGGTGAAAACCGCGGGACAGAAAATGTTCGGCCGCCAGTTGCGCGGCATGGGCATGGTCCTCCAATACCCTGGGAAACCGCAATTGCGGACGGCGAAAGCTGAAGTCCACCGTTGGCTTCTTGACGCTGACGACAAACTCCGCCAAATCATCCCCGGCTCCAAGCCACGCCAGGATGCCATGTCCTTCCCAACCCCAGGGAATGACCTTTTCCCGGGTCAGATTGGCGGAAAGATGCCAGTCGTGTTCCTGGGCGAACTTCTCGATTCCGCGGTGCAGTCTGTAGTCATACCAACCAAGCGCGATCAGGACCCGTTTTTGCTTGTTTCGCATGTGTGATAAAAGTGGGCCGAACCGGCGCTCTTTACAACTGATTTTTGCCTAAAGACCTCCGGGGCGGTTCTTTTCAGCCGGACTACTGTCCGAATATCGCGGCTTTCCCTCGACGGACCGGCGTGAAAGTCCGAGTGAAAAATATTCACCGGTGGGCCGGGTGTGTGCCCAATTTTCAAACAGTTTTGCAACAATACAGGGGTGACATAAAAGATGGGTTCGGGTAAGGTCTAATATCAATCAATGTTAAGCAAAGCCGGAGTTTATACTCATGACAGGTGAGTAGCGACAGATGGAAGTTGGTCAAGCCCGCACAGGTAAAAATAAAATTAATGTACAAATCTCAAAACCTTCTGGAGATGCCTATGAAACAGATCCGTTTAGTTCTCACAATTGTCCTTGGCACCGTTTTCAGCCTGAGTGCCAGCGCCCAAACGGTTTTAACAGAACAATTTCAAGACTATGCCACCGGGCCCCTGGGTAGTGTCGGAACTGGCGCGACTGGCGGAGTGCCCGGTTGGAACACCTCCCGATCTCACATCGTGGTCACCAACGGCAGCGGCAGTCTGGACGGAACGGCCTTGGGTTTGGTCGCGTCCGCCGGCGACCGGGTTTTTATAGCCAATACTGCCAATACCAATGACGATTATGACCTCGATACGCCGGGGGGGCATCCCAATGGTTGCTACAACACGTTTGCCAACAAGAATCAGCCGTTTCCAGCTTTTCCCGGAACCAATGCTGCCAACCTTTATACTTCGTTCCTGTACCAATTTGACGACAACACTAATATTTATACCAATGGGGCTTCGACCATTGCCATCATGCATCGTGAGAACAGCGGTCTTCAAACTACTCCCGATGCGAGTTACTGGCGGTTGTTTGCGAGGTCAAATAGCGTGAACACCGTCCAATTGGGAATCTGCAAAAATCCATACGCCACCGGGTCCGAGTTGTCAGGAGGCCCTACCAATTGGGACCCGACTCCGATTACGGTGGGACAACCGGTTTTTGTGGTCGTTCGGCTTCAGATTGTCGCAACCAACAGTACGTCGTACTATAGCAATGACGAGGCGGATCTTTGGATCAACCCGGCTCCCAATACCTTCGGGACCAATGAAGCGAATGTGCCGGCGCCTGACGTGTCCTTGCCTGCAGGTGTTGGCTCCGTGGATGCCAGCACCACCGGGCCGGGACGATTTGCCATAACGGATAACGGGCCCAAGGCCGAATTTGATGAATTGCGCATTGCCACGAACTGGGCGGAGGTCACGCCTCCCTTCGGTCAATGCCTGACCGCAAGCGTTACTACAAACCCAACGAACATAACCCAGGTTGCAGAAATTAATGCGAGATTTACCGTCAAAGCGGCCAATAGCACTGCGCCGACGTATCAGTGGCAACTAAGCCAGAATGGCGGCACCACTTGGACTAATATCAATGGCGCGAATCAGAACATCTACACCACGCCCAATCTGCAGTTGGCGACTGACAATGGAAATAAGTATCGCGCCATTGTCAGTGTCGCCTGCGACGGTTCCTCGGCCACTTCCTCCGTCGCCACCGTCACGCTGACCGCCCCGACGGTGACACCGTCGCCCAGCACGGTCATGAACGATACTTTCCCGAGCAGCAGCTTCCGCGATGTTGGCCCCGTGACGAGCACTCATTCCGTCTGGTTTACTTCCGGCACATCGCCTTATAGTTCTTCAGATTTGGTCACCGATCCAAACGGCACCGGCTTGATCGCTACGCCGATTAGCGGGAGCTCGAGTTTGTTCCTGGGTTATTTTGTCAATTTAACCCCTACCAGCAGGCTGCCGGTTGATCTGGCTATCGGAACACAAATAATCGCCACCCTCAATTTCATTCCCAACTCGTTCAATGCCTTTACCAACAATGGATCGCTTCGGTTCGGCTTGTTCGATACCGCCGATGCCTCCAGCACAAACTATACTGCGGATGACCCAAGCCTCGAAGGAAGTCTGGGCAATGGATTGAATATGAGGGGTTACATGCTGGACCTGGATTTCGGAAAATTCTTCAGTACATCCAACCCATTAAGCCTCTATGTCAGGAACGGTGTGGGGGATAATGACCTGATGGGCGCGACGGGCGATTACTTATCCTTGGGAAGCGGGCCATTCAATGGGGCCTATTCCAACGTCGCCGCATTCCAGGCCGGCACCACTTACACGCTGACATTGACCGTGGCGCGAACCGCCACCAATAATTGTACGCTCACGGCGTCAATTACCGGCGGCAGTCTGAACCTGACGTATTCCGGCGCCGATACCAACATGTTGGGCTATCACCGGTTTGACACCATTGCCGTGCGGGACAACAAGCTGGAGAATGCCGCCGACACCTTCACCTTCCCGCTGTTTAACGTGCAAGTGGCCAACGCCCCGGTGTCGGTTTCAAGCGTCCCCATCACAAGCATTAAAGACGTTTTCATCGGTGCTACCACCAATGTGACAACCAACAGCGTAACACTGACCTGGCAACCCTCTCCGGCTGCCAACGCTTCGCTGTTCTTTGTGCAACGCAAGGACAACAGCCTGACCGATACGTGGAGCACGGTGGTGGGCCAATTGCCTGCAACGGTAACCAACTGGACGGATAGGGTGACCAATACTGCCAGTTTCTATCGCGTGTACGGTCAATAATTAATGTCAGTTCTCACTGAGCGCCCTTGGCTCGCCGCCAGGGGCGCTTTTTTGTTGGCCGGACTTAGACGACTTGGAAGCGACACGCAAATTGTCTGATGCCAATAAACCGGGTAGTTGCTGCATCCCCCCGCTACGCCGGTCGTCGTCTGCACCGCGGTAATGACCCCGTTGGCGTCGTCCACCGCCCGGTGGTGCCTGTAGCTTAATTGGCTGATCTGGCCGCTGCCTCCCCGGGCCATCGTCGCTTCCCGATCCGTCCTGGAAATATGCGTCGTATGGACCCCTTTCCCAAGTGGTTCCTCCAGTTTTTGCTCCTGGATCGCATAGGCCCCTCGTATCGCAGCCACCAGTCCGGGCGAAGCCGGGTGACTGAATCCCGCGAGGCATCGGCTCGGATCAAGCTGTTGTCGCCATGCAGTTTCCGGCCATCCACCAGCCCGGCAGCCATACACTGCTGGATCCTGCACACGAACAACTGGCAGAACACCTCGGCTCCCCAGCGCGCCCGCGCCCTGGAAAGTACGCTGTGTATTGGGCACTTCATCGTCCAAGCCCATAACCCAAAAACCACAGGTAATCCAAACGCTCCCGGATCATGTCCACTAACTCACGTTCACTGGCCGCGTTGTCCAGAAACAGCAAGAACATCATTTTAACCAGAATCTCAGGATTGGTGCCCACGTGACCGTCTTTCCCGTGGAAGGGCTCAACGGTAGGCTGCACAAACGACAGATCCAAAATGCCTTTGATCCGGCGCAGCGGATGATCGGCCCCAACACGCTTTCCCAAGTTCACCTGGGAACTGACAATTCGTTCTGTGGCCGGTGGGTTCCCATCATATCGCCTCTTTAGCAGGCTTTTGAAAAACTATTGAATGTGATGAGGTGGCGCGTGTCAGGAGGACATGCGTGGCGCCATCAAAGACACAACCTGAGCTGGTTTGTTTGATTTCTCCCGAAGCCGACGTTCCTGGGGAGCATCCGATCCGCACGATCAAGTGGTACATTGACGAAGTGTTGGGGCGGATGAATCAGCATTTCGATGCCATGTATGCCCGAGAAGGTCGACCTTCGATTCCGCCGGAGCGATCGCTCAAGGCCAAGGTGCTGATCGCCCTGGTTGGCCAGGCGAAAGCGGGCACGTACGGTGGGGGCCGACAGAGGTTATCATAATGGACCGTTTGTCCAAGGCTGTCGGCAGCGGGGCATCGTGCCGCACGTGGCGGCGGCTAAAGGTCGAAAGATTGCGGGTTTGGACCGGCGCACGATCTGTACGCCGACTTACGTGCTCAGCCGGAAAATCCGCAAGCGCATCGAAGAAGGCTTGGGCTGGATAAAAACGGGCGGCGGTTTTCGCAAAACTCGCTTCTAAGGAATCGGTCGTACCCAATTATGCGCCTATTTTGTCGGTGAGGCCGGCAACCTGGTGCGGATGATCACTCTTGGCGCTGGGGCCACCCGGATTGGCAGTGCCCCGCTGAGGGGCGCACTGGCGCAGTGTCTTGGAGGTGGTGAAGTGAAAGAAAAATGCCGCACTTGGAGCGGCAAAACTCGGAAACAATCCCTGCCTCCAGGCTTCCGACTCACCCACGAAGGCCATTCACATCCAAAATGACCAGTTTTTCAAGAGCCTGTTAGACGCTCTCATCACTAAAAAGTTTCATCCGCCCAATTTGGGCAACACGCCCTCACCTCGGCGGCTACGGAAATTACTGAAGCGTTCTAAAAAGAGGATTAACCCGGCGACACCATCCCCGCGCTTAGCCAGACCGTCTTCCTGAGCATTCTCCGCTCGTGGTCACGGAGGGAGAATAGACCTGACGTATTTGAAAATGCTGGCACCGCCACTTTCGCCAATGGAACCGGCATCTCCCGTTTTACCCCAATAGGTAACTGTGCCATTCGGTCCGGTACTGGACGGATTGAACAGATTCAAGGCGTTGGGCGCATCGTTTTGACCTACCCACCGCACATGGCCATCGGGAAAAAGCGCATTGATTCCAATTGTGTTCTTCGCATAGGGATAGGTGTCATAACCCTGCGTTTGGTCGGTGACAATGCATTTTTTCTGATCCAGTTGAGCCATCGTCAGGGCGACATTTGGAATATAAACGCCGAGCCCGGCGTATGTCGTGGTTCTAGACTGGGGATAATAATCATAACCGATCCGGATATATCCAGGATTACTACCCGCCGCGCCTGGTTGAGTTGAGTACGCCGGCCACAGATAGGGAGGGCTAACATACCAATCGTAAGTCATATTCCCGCCGACAATTCCCGCGCCGACCGGAGTGTACAACACCTTGCCATTGGCGATATCCTTGTCTCCCCATAACAGCCCGAGGTTCCACCAGCCATCTGGCGGGTTGCCGCCGAGCACATCAGAGTCATAGCCGGTGGCGAACGTGTTCCCCGACGACATACGGGCTATTTCATGGGTTTCCCAAGGTGAAGCCAGTCCGGCACTCGTATCTGACTTGTCAAATCGGGCAACGCCCTTCCAGTGAAGCGGCAATAACTGGTTATCATGATCACTCGGATACATCGTCCAACCTTCGCCAACCTGTTTTTCGTTGCTGGCGTCGGCAACCCGCGATGCCTTCTGTTTTGCCGCTGACAGCGCCGGCAACAGCATGGCGGCCAGGATGGCGATAATGGCAATGACCACCAGCAATTCAATCAAAGTAAACCCATGGCCGGCTGGACCTTGCAGCCGACCGGCAGCCGGTTTGGCGCCTTTTTTGGCGGTAGGATTCATATTAATGGCCATAATATTTAAATGTTTTGTTTCGCCAGACACTACAGGATTGTTTAGTGACTACATCCTAACTCCACGCACAAGGATGGGCAATTGGTTGCATTTGCAAATCCAATTGAAGAAAGTGCACTGGAAAACATCCCGGTTCCTTCCTTAATCAAGACCATCACCTCGGTTGGCGGTCAGATGGATGCGGCTGGCATTGGTGACAATGCTTCGGAATCCGGCGCCGGGGAAAACACAGTTGGCAATGGTGACATCGGTAATTTGCACCGAATCAGAAAAGCCCTCAATCACGATGGGTTGTCTGGACAACCGGTCGAATGTGCAATTGCGGATGTCAATGTTCCGAATGACCGGCGTCGCCTTGCCGTTGAGGGTGCCGGGATACTTCATGGTGATGCCGATGCCCGTCCGGGCGGATTTGACCGTGCAATTGCGAATGTAGGCGTCCTGAATGAACCCGCCGCGGGTCATGCCGGTTTTGAATCTCATGGCGATGTCCAGGTTCGGGCTGTCAAAGCGGCAATCCTCGGCAAACACATTTTCCACGCCACCGGAGGTTTCGCTCCCCACGGTAACGCCGCCGTGGCCGTCTTTGAAAACACAGTTCTGAATCACGATGTTTCGGCTGGGGATGTTGACGCGGCGGCCGTCAACGTCCCGCCCCGACTTGATGGCAATGCAATCATCCCCGTCGCTGAAATGGCAACCCTTGATCAAGACATCCGTGCAGGAATCGGGATCACAACCGTCGGTGTTGGGGCCGTCCGCTTCAACCGTGACCGCTTTGATGGTGACATTGGTACAATAAAGTGGAGTAATCACCCACATCGGTGAATCAACAATATGAACGCCTTGAATCAAGACATTCCGGCATCGCGTGGGCTGGATAAAATACGGGCGCAGGTGATGGCCTTCGCCGAAAACCCGCCGTGCCACCGGCACATTCCGGTCGCCCATGTCCACCAGTTCCCGGGGATCGGGGATTTGTTTCCAGGAATACCAGACCGCCTGGTGCCCCTGGCCGTCCAGCGTTCCCTCGCCGGTGATGGCTATGTTTTCCTGGCCCAGCGCGTAGATAAACGGCGAGTAATTCATCACTTCCGTCCCCTCGTATCGGGTAAAGACGACCGGCAAATAACTTTTGGGGTCGGTACTGAAACGAATGGTGGCGCCTTTCTCCACGTCGAGGTCCGTGTTGCTTTTCAAGTGAATCGCACCGGTCAAATAAACGCCCGCCGGGACAATCACCTTGCCGCCGCCCGCTTCACTGCAGGCATCCAGCGCCTTCCGGAAGGCTTCAGTACAATCGGTGACGCCATCGCCTTTCGCTCCGTATTTCGTGATGACAAATGACCGATCAGGAAAAGTGGGCGGAACAATCTGCGCCAGAATATCAGGGAGTTTCGACCAGGCCCGGGCGTTACTCGTTGCCGCGGCATCATCAGCCGCTCCGTGGATAGGCAAAAAGGCAACCAACAGCATGACGATCCCAAAAATCATCCGACGGAATAACGGTTTAATCATGGTTATAGGATTCCAGAATAGGGCAATCACGGAACGTGCAAACCCCAAACCTTTGCAAAAAGGTTTGAGTAAAGTGCATGTGCGAATGCTCCTCGCGGAAACGGTGATATCCCGACTTGAGAGGCAACGAGAAGTGCCGATAACGGCTATGGTTTTTCGCGATAGGGAGCATTCGTCTCAAACAACTGGATCTGGTTCTGGATCAGGCCGGTCAATGTCTTGTTGCTTTGGGCAACGCTCAGATCCAACGCCTGACGGGCCGTTGTGATTGCTTCGGGAAATTGTCCGGCCTCGGCATAAGCCGCGGCCAGCGTGTCCAGGATCTGGGGAGAGGTGCCCGCGGAAAGTTGGACCGCCCGGCGGGCCACTTCCACCGCCTTGGAGCCATTGCGCAATGATGCGTCCGGACTGGTCGCCAATATCCAGGCCAAATCGTTTTGGGCGGTTATGTGGAATGGATCAAGTTTCAGGACCTGCTGAAACTGTTGGATGGCCGCTTGGGATTCGCCCACACATTGCAATGCCAGGCCCAACTGATAATGGGCATGAACAGAATCCGGCATTTGTTTTAGCGCCTGCTGGTAATGTTCAATTGCGGCACCCCACTGTTCCTGGCCGAAGAGCAGGTTGGCAAAGTTGTAGTGGGTTTTGGCATCATCAGGCGCAACCTCAAGCGCCTTCTGAAATTGCTCGACGGCCTGAGCCGACCGGCCTTGTGCAGCGAGCAGATTACCCAGATTATTGTAGAATTCTGTGCGGGCGGGATTTAGTTCAATGGCTTTCTGGTAATGTTCGATGGCTCCAGTGACCTGGCCCTGCTTGGCCAGCAAGATTCCCAAGTTGTTGTATACTCCTGCGAGGTTGGGGTCTATCGCAAGAGCCTCGCGAAAACAACCGAGCGCTTCGTCAATCCGGCCCTCCGCAGTAAAGGCAGTACCCAGATTGTCCAGCACACCGGTGTCGTTCGGGGCGATCTGGAGGGCCTTGCGATAGTTCTCGATTGCGTCGTCGAACCGACCCCGGGCAGCCAGGGCCATGCCCAAATTGTTCAGCGCATCAGGCCAATTGGGATTGATCTGGAGGGCTTTGCGGTAATACCCAATGGCTTCATCAAACCGTCCCTCCGCGGCAAGCGTGACACCCAGATTGTTCTGCGATTCAGGAAAATCCGGACTGATCTGGATCGCTTTCTGATAATGTTCCATCGCCTCCTTAACGTGTCCTTCCCTATACAAGTAACCGCCGAGATTGTTATTGGCCAGCCAGCAATCTGGATTCCGGGCGATCGTCGTGCGCCAGAGGGTTTCAATGTCAGTGTACATTCCACTCTGGCGCCAACTCAATACCCCCAACACCAATAGCAGCGTCCCGCAAATAACGGGCCCAAACAGTTGCCGCTGGCCCGCAAAAGATCGGAGCAATCTAACGATCCCCGCCGCCGCCAGTGTGATCGGGCCCATGCCGGCTAAATATTGGAAGTGATCAGCTACGAACGAAAAACAAAATGGATAGACATTAAAGAAACCCAACGCCGGGAACAACGTCCCGACAAAAAAGAGCCATGCCGCCAGCGGCGCGCGGTTCCGCCGTGAAAACAGCCACAACATGACCGATACCAGTAACGCCGCGATGGGAAAAAGGTATTGCCACCACACGGTCTGGCTGACGTGCCAGCGGGGATAGATAAAGATCAAATCCACCGGCCACACCAGTTTGCCCAGGTAAAACCAAATCACGCGCCCGGCAATAAGAACCCGCTCGACAAAAGAAAAATTATATCCGGAATGGCTGGCGCCAACAAACGTCCATTCCACCCACGCGGTGAACAATCCGGCACCCATTCCCGCCACAAACAATGGAATCAACGGCAACACATCCCGATTCCAGGACAGCTTTCCGCGTTGCCACCAGAAAACCACCAGCAAGGCCGCCGGCAAGGTCGCCGCAACCGTTTTGGACATTAATCCCAACAGAAACAGCCCCAAGGCCACGAAGTACAGCCTCCCGTTTCGGCTCCGGTCAAATTTCAAATAAACCAGCGCCGCACTTAGGTAAAATACCCCTGACAACGTGTTCTTGATTTCCGAAATCCAGGCCACCGACTCGACACAGACGGGGTGCAAGGCGAAAATGGCTGCCGCCAAATAAGCTCCCGACACTTGTAACTGCCGCAGAACTGTCCACAACAACAGGGCCGAAAAAGCGTGCAACAAAATATTAATTAAATGGTAGCCCAGTGTTGTATCGCCCCAGAGTTTGTGCTCAACCCAAAAAATGCTATAGACCAGTGGATAATATTGCTGCGTGGCGCCAGGTTCGATCCAGATACGTGCCAGTCCGTGCGAGGAACGAAGCCCGGGGGACGTAAGGTGGGCATCATCATCCCAAAGGGGTTTTCCCTGCCATACTGGTTGATAGACAAAAATGACGGCGAGGACCAGCAATAAACCCTTCAGCCAACCCCGTCGCCACAAATCGTGCAGCCGGCCCAAACTTCCATTCGTTGCTTGAGTTGAAGATGTCATTGAGATTGCTTGAGATGCCAACGATATTTGGGAACCCCACAACGGCTAGCGACTCACGCGGATGTTGAGGTTGTAATCACTGCGGTTTTTCATGATAGGGGACATGGTTTTCAAAAAGCTTGAGCTGGTTCTGGAGGACATCGGCCAGGGTTCCGTTCTTTTGGGCAACGCTCAGATCCAATGCCTGGCGGGCGGTTTCAACCGCCTCGGGGAATCGCCCGGCCTCGGCATAAGCCGCAGCGAGTGTGTCCAGGATCTGCGGCGAGGTCCCCGCGGAAAGTTGCACCGCCCGGCGGGCCATTTCCACGGCCTTGGGTCCATTGCGCAGCGATGCTTCCGGACAGGTCGCCAGCATCCAGGCCAGATTATTTTGTGCCGTGACGTGGAGCGGATTAAGTTTGATAACCTGCTGAAACTGCTCGATCGCGGCGGCGAAATGGCCCCGGCATTGCAACGCCAACCCCAGTTGATAGCGGGCGTGAACGGAGTCCGGCATCTGTTTGAGCGCCTGCTGATACTGATTGATAGCCTCATCCCAGTTTCCTTGCGAAAAACAGACGTTGGCGAACTCATAGTGAAATGTGGCGTTGTCGGGGGCGATTTCAAGCGCCTTCTCAAAGGCCGGGATGGCCTCAGACGCGCGCCCCTGGCCGGCCAGCAGATTGCCCAGGTTGCCGTAAAATTCGGCGCGAGTGGGCTTGAATTCAATCGCCTTTTGATAATGCTCGATGGCTTCGGCGGGTTTGCCCTGTTTGGCGAACAGGATGCCCAGGTTGTTTTCGGCTTCGGCAAAATTCGGGTCAACGGCAAGAGCTCGCCGATAATACTCGAGCGCTTTGTCCAGTCGTCCCTGGTCGAGAAACGCTGTGCCGAGATTGTTGTTGCCGTCGGCAAAATCAGGATTCAGCTCGAGCGCGTTCTGATATTGTTCAATGGCTTCGGCCGTCCGACCTTCAGCCGCCAGCCCATAACCGAGGTTGTTATAGGCGATGTAATTTCGAGCCGTGCACGCAATGGCGTGTCGCCACAATGATTCATCGTCCCGCCAATAAGCGATTTGCCTCCAGGTACAGACCGACAAGGCAATGATGACAACCACCCCCACGGTGGCGAGCAGCGGGCGGCCGTAGCGCCGGGAACTTGTCAAATCTGTGACCGCCCAAGCCATCACGATGTAAAGTCCGATTTGCGGCAGATAAGTATAACGATCGGCATGGGCGTAGAAGGATATCTGCACAATTCCGATCACCGGAATCAGCATGCCCAAATACCAAAACCAGCCAACGAACAGCCAGGGACACGGCTTGCGAAAAGCCCAAACCATTGCCGATATCACCAGCAGCAGCGCCAGTGCTCCAACCACCTGCCCGAGCGGCAAATCAGCGGTGGGGTTGGGATAGAGACACGCCAGGGCCGACGGATAAAACATCTGTCCGATGTAGGTGACATACGAGACCGCGGCGTTTTCCAGCCGCAACGCGAAAGGCAGACGCAGAAAACCAGAAACTTTTTCCGGGGTCAAAAACGTCATCACGCACGATCCGATCGTCAGTGCCAGCAGCGGAATCTTTTCGACCAGCAGCCCGGCAAAATTCCGAATCGCACATTCCGCATTCCGCATTCGATTCAGCGGCCAGTAATCCAGCAACAAGATCACGAAAGGCAACGTCACCAGCATATTCTTGGACAACAGGCCCAGGGCAAAGCACAACATCACCGCGGCGTAGCGTAAGACCGATGGCTGACGAACGTAGCGGAGGTAAGCCGCCAGCGTCAGCATAAAGAAAAACGCGCTTAAGACGTCCTTGCGCTCGGCCACCCAGGCCACTGATTCCACTCGCAAGGGATGAACAGCGAATACCGCCGCCACAAACGCGCTGCGCCAAAGGGAGCAAGTCATTTCGTACAGAACAAGAAAAAGCAAAACCACCGTCGCGGTATGCAGCAGGATGTTGGTGAGGTGATGGCCGGCGGGGTTTAATCCGTAAAGCTGGCAGTCCAGCATGTGGGAGAGCCAGGTCAGCGGGTGCCAGTGGCCGATAGCATTGTAAGTCAGTGCCCAGCGAAATCCTTCCCAAGTCAGACCCCTTTGGACGATGGGATTTTTAGAGACATACACACTGTCATCGAAGACGAAACCGCAACCCAGTGTCCGGCCAAAGACCAGGAATACCGTCAGCGTCAGCAGAATGCACACCCCCACGACAGCGCGTTTATTGGCTGAATTGTTAGACCGTGACATTGGCCGGGGTACTGCCATAGGTTCGGATCATGTCTGCCGGTCAGCGCCTGAAGGCGTCAATCTTAAATTGACGGCGCCAATGCCTTGCTGATCTGTGGAGCGGACTCCAAATGCAAAACAGGCGCTGGCAGATTACCAGCGCCTGTCGCAGAGAGAACCACAATTCGCATTAACGTTGCATCCGGCGGCGGACGGAGGAAATCAAACCGAATATGCCTAATCCCGCCAGAGCCAGGACGGAAGGTTCGGGAACACCCGCAGGCGTCACATCCGCCCAAGTCGTGCCAATCAGCAGGTTATCAATCAAATAAGGGCCACCCGCGGAACTTTGAGTCTTGAACCCGACATCGTCAATCGCCGTGGCCGTGATGCCCGAAAGAGTCGCCGTCGCCGTAGGCGGGGTGAGCGTGCCAAAGGTGCTTGCGTCTGGATCCACCCAAAGGCTGGCGGTCTTTGCGGTCAGGTCAATCATTTCAACGATGAGATACGTCGTATTCAGCGTCAAGACGGGGCCGCTGCCGGCGGTTGCGGCTTGGGCGTTGGCCCGCAACTCAATCTTGCCGCTGGAATAATAATAAGCATCAATCGCGTCGCTGCCGCCGTTTGGAGTTGAAGTACCCGGATTCATCGCCGTGAAGTAGTTATTGGCGCTGTCAGCCGCAGTCGGATCAAACAGAAACGAATAATAGACTTGTCCGCTGGTTTGATTGGCGAATGTGTTATAGATGGTGCCTGCGGATCCGTTCGCGAGTTGAAGTTCATTACCGCCCTGATCCGCCAAACCGGCATAAGTCAGGTCGCCGGCCGCAATGGTCATGCCGGCATTGCCGGAACTCCAAGCCGTGCTGTTGCCCGGGTTGATTTGCCCCCCGAGGGTCTGGCCAGCGGTATAATTAAAAGCTTCTGAAAACAGGAGTGTGGCATGGGCACCGTGAGAAAGAAGACAGACGGCGCCGATGCTGAGAGCGGTCGAGAATATACGTTTCATAATGCAACTTTGCTTTTGTGGTTTAGTCTTTTGACTCCTGAATATTAACCCATATTTCTAATCTGTCAGCCCCCGTTTTGTTGCAAACGTGCATGAAAATTGAGAACTATCAACCCTGGATAATACTCTATAACCATTTTATCATCAGCGTTTAACAACCAAAGCTGTTTGCATATTTGTCGTGCGCACGGGAGCGCTTCTTCGCGTCGTTCCCGATCCCGGCCGGCCGTATTGCGCATTACGGTACTTGTAAAATATAAAACGCTTGTGGGGTGTTAGGAGCAAAGGCGTTGGTGAAAATGAAATTACCGCCGGCATCAAACCGGTTGGTGGCAACCGGCGTCCACTGGTTCAGCGGGAGCGCAATGTTGGTGGAAGTCATAACATAAAAGGTTCCGTTGGTTGTCCCGCCAGAACCGCTCATGACCAGACCGTTGGCGGTGGCGCTGATGCTGCCAAAGCTCGGCGGTGAGGGCGGCGCGGGCGCCTGGACCAATAACCGTACCGATCCCGGTGAATTGGTAAGGCTGTAAGTATATCCCGCTATTGCCGGGGTCGTACCCAGAACCGGACTGCCGCTAAAACTCCCGCTGTAGGTGAACAACGTGTAAGCGCCGGCGCTGAAGCCGTCTCCAGCGGCAATATTCAGCGTGTTATTTAGCGTCAGGTTCCCGGCCACCACGACTTCGGTGGCGTTGGTTCCCAAGGCAAAATTAAAAACGGTCGAGCCGGGCACCGTCAGACTGGTGTTGTCGGTCAAAGTACTGGCAGCCAGAGTAATGGGGTTGGCACCAAATGCGTCGCCGGCCGTCAGGCTGGCCGGCGCCTGATAGAGCGCCAAGGAGTTGGTGCTGGTCAGGCCATCAAATGTGACCAACCCGGCGCCCGGCGCGTCGTTGGTGACAATAATGTCTGCGTTATATATTGTAAATGTATTATTGCCGCCGGGCAGTGTATTTGTGAAGTCTACGAATTGAATACCGTAAGCGTTGTACACGTCGAAGGTTGCCGGGGCTGTGATGCTGACGTGGCTCATTATGACGTTGGTAACGGGTGCCTCTTTTCGCCCCCAAATGATCCCGGCCCCGGCCGAGCTTCCGCTGGCGACGGTGGCAGTCAGGTTGCTGATGACAATATTACGCCAGATTGGGATGATTAGAGATCCCGTTGACTCTCCTGCGGCGGTTGAGGGGCTGGTACCGATCGGCGTTTCGTCCTCGTTGTAATAGCTGTAAATAATGATCGCCCCGTATGTGATATTGGTCATGTGCAGGTTGTAATAATAGAGGTTCTGCGCGATACCGCCCTCGCCAGCACCACCGCTCGTAGCATTGTCAGATTTCATCCGGATACCGTTATCGGTGTTATTGAACGAGCAGTTGATGACCGTCAGGTTCGATACACCGCCGGCAGTATTACTGCCAATAGAGACGCCGTGACCCGTACCAAAGGCGCAATTGGTGATAAGAATGCCGGACGAGACAGCGCTACTGCCGCTGCTCCCCAGCGCTATATTATCGTCGCCGTCGCTAATATAACAGTTTTGGATCAGGCAATTTGTGCCGACCAAATCAATGCCGTCAGTGTTGTGGCTATCGTCGGAGTCTGTGTTGATGGTGATTCCTTGAATGGTAATATCGCCGGCACCATTCTTGAAAACGACGTGCATCTTCGGAGCATTTTGCAGGGTAACGTTCTGAATCAGCACCCGGTAGCATTTGGAGAAATAAATCATGTAAGGCCGGTTGGGTGGGTTTGCCGACCACCAACCGGCACCATTGCCATCAATGGCTCCTGACCCGCTGATTTCCAGATCGGTCAGATTAGTACACCCCACCGGATAAGCAGGAGTTCCCGACGCATTGGGGTAGCTGCTTTCGGGCAGAAATTGCAACATCGCACCGCTGTCAATCTGTAGATTGACCTTGCTCTTCATCGCCAACGGGCCACACAGGTACGTACCCGGTGCCGGCACCTCGACTGTGCCTCCGCCAGAAGCGTTTGCCGCGTCGTTAATGGCATTCTGAATGGCCGTTGTATCCACCGTCACACCGTCATTTTTGGCGTTGTATGGCGCGTTGGTGACGTTGAAGACGTTGTTAGTGTTAATACTCGGCAAGGCGGGGTTGCCCGATGCCGTGATGGCAAACAACAGGCCCAGGGTGATGACCGCAGATGGAAGATGGAGAGGAAAAAAAATGCGAAAAAATGTGTTGCTCATTTACTGCTCGGTTGCGTCGGTTGTCTTTCCAAACGGAGTTTATTCACAATAACAGATTTTCTGCTGAATAGTAATGCGATTTTTTGCAGATTTATCTGAATATTTTGCACCGGCAAATCAAATCCGCTGATCGTCCCGCCGGGGGGGGAGTACTCAAATTTCAAGTTTTTTTGCAAAACGGGCGGCTGCAACTTTGCCAACATTCGTTAGAATCAGAGAATGAAAATCCCATTCGGCAGTCCCCCGCCATTCACGTTTATGAAAGCCACCCCCACAAAAACCGCCTGGAGAGGAGTGAAAGCACCAGGTCTTTGGCTGATGATGTCGCTCCTCGGTTTGACGTTGCTGGACGGCAGCGAGATCAAGGCACAGGCCGAGCCGAAGGTTTTCAACGTGCGCGAATTCGGGGCCACCGGCAACGGCGCAACCCTGGATACGAAAGCCATTCAAGACTCGTTGGATGTCTGCGGCAAGGCTGGCGGCGGCACGGTGCTGTTTCCGGCCGGAACTTACTTAAGCCAGCCGCTCACCCTGCGCACCCGGACCACCGTACAGCTCGAAACGGGCGCGACGTTGCTGGCGACCACCAACCAGAGTGATTTCATGAAAATGCCGGGGGACTGGCTCAAGGCCGGGAGCAGCAGCGATTTCATTCCCTTCATCGGCGGCAAGAAATTGACGGACATCACCTTCACCGGCCCGGGCACGATTGACGGGAACGGCGCGGTGTGGTGGGGTGAGGCGGAAAAGGCGCGTCAGCAAAAGCCCGGCTACACCCTGCCGCGGCCCAATTTGATCGTGCTGGATCGTTGCCGGAATGTGCGCCTGGAAAACATCACCCTGGAAAACTCGCCAAAATTTCATTTTGTGCCGTCGGATTGTGAAGACGTGGTGGTGTCGAACGTGACCATCCTGGCGCCGGCACACGCGGCCAACACGGATGCGATTGACCCCAGCGGCCGGCACATGCTGATTACGAAATGCAAAATTGACGTGGGCGACGACGACGTGGCCATCAAGGCGGGGAGACGAATTCCGGGGCATGAGTTCGAGAGCGAAGACATCACCATCACCGATTGCACCATTCTGCACGGCCACGGTATCAGCATCGGCAGCGAAACCCTGGGCGGCGTTCGGAACGTGAACGTTCGGAACTGCACATTTGAAAACACCGAAAACGGCCTGCGCATCAAATCACAGCGTGGCAAGGGTGGCGTGGTGGAGAACATCCGTTACCGCGATATCACCATGAAGAACGTCGTTCCGGCCATCACGTTGACCTGTTACTACATGAACAATTCCGCCGGAGACACCACGCAACCGTCTGCCGCCAAGACTGACGCGGCACAACTGGCCAACACTTTGACCCCGGTTTTCCGCAACATTTATATCAACAACCTGACCGCCACCTGCCAGAAATCGGCGGGGGTCATTACCGGCTTGCCCGAGAGTGAGATTTCCAATGTGGTATTGGAAGATGTTCGTATTTCATCGGTTACGGGCATGACGATCAAAAATGCCAGCGGCGTCCAATGCAAGGATGTGCAGATTACAACCCAGCAAGGCCCGCCGTTTATCACGGAGAATGCTAGCGTGGAAAATGTGGAGAACCTGAAAGCCACCTCGCCCTAGCAGCGGGTGTTGTTCGGTCGAAGGCAGTCAAGTCGTGACCCCGGATTTCAGCATTCCGGGGTCATTGGTTTTTTTGACAAACGGGCAAATTCCGTCCGGTAATTCGTCCAGATTTCCGGGGATTTTCAACGACCATCTGCCGGGCCCGGTCAGTCATTTTAACCATCAGAGGCGTTGAGGCATTGGGCAACGCTGGCGGAGCTTTGTCCGCCTTGACCGGATAGAGTACAAGGACAATAGTTTCGGGTTTATGCGCAAAAGCCGGTTTGGAACAGCAATCCGCAGGGAGATTATCAAAAAAGCAAGTTTTTCGACTCGTAAATTTTGATGACAAGACAGTTGCGCGGAAGCAGAGCAGAATTATCAAAAAACCAACAGAACCGTGGAAATAGTGACGCGCAAATGTTCTTATTGTTTGCCCGGTGTCGTGGTGTCGTTTTATCCTCGGACCGGCTTGCTTCCGTATTATGCCTTTTAACAGTCAGCCCGGCACTTTAACAAGACTTCCATTATGAAAAGCAAACGAAACGTGATGGTGATGTTGGCCTGCCTCGGCGCGGGCTTCTGGCTCAGCGCACCTCCCAAACTGGTTGCCGACAATCCGCCCCGGTTGCTGAATGATCCGGTGGATATCAGCGGCGATTTCCACAACTTCGCCAA
>DATJNM010000085.1:0-53121 GCA_035508155.1 Candidatus Sulfopaludibacter sp.
ACGGCAGTCCGCTGGCCGTTCAGACCATTAATACCGGATTCGGTAATGCCGCGGGTGGCAACGACTCTGTCGGCGGTTCTGAACTGGATGCCGCCTATGGTCGGATTTCCGGCGGGAACCTGTACCTGTTTTTGGCGGGTAATTTCGAGAACAACGGCAATCACTTGAATGTATTTGTTGATGGCGGCGCAGTTGGCGAAAGTACCTTGAACACTTCTGGCGGGTCGTTGGGCACTATGAACGGCTCCATTTTCAGTCCGGGTTTTCAAGCGACTTGGGCGTTTGACATGAATGATTACGCCGGCACCCTGTACAATGAAAATTACAACCTTGTCGGGGGAAGCCAGGTTTACGGCGGTTACATTGGGTCACTCGCTGAGAGTTCCACGGGAATCGCCGCCGGTGGCTATGGTGGCGACGCAACCCTTTATTTGAACAACAACCATGCCAGTACCATGGGTACCGCCAACACAGCCTTGAGCGGCGCCACCAGCGGTGCCAATACGACCACCGGACTTGAAATGGTTGTTCCGCTCTCTGCCATCGGATATACCGGAGGAAATATCATGGTCATGGCCGACATCAACGGCGGCGGTGACAGTTATCTCTCCAATCAATTTCTGCCAGGACTGGCGGTTGGAACGGGTAATTTGGGGACTTCAACGTTTAATTTTGGCGGCACTCCTGGTGAATATTTCACCATCTCCGCGGTTCCTGAACCGTCCAGTTTGTTGTTCGGATTGTCCGGTCTGGTGACGTTGTTGGTTGTTCGTCGGAAAAAGTAGACCTTTTGTGGTTGTCAAGCCCCGCGTCCTGCGGGGCTTTTTTATTTCCTGCCCGCCCGGGAAGCAGTGCCGCCGTCGGCTTATCTACCGCTTTGTTCAATCTGTTGACGAAGTTCCCGGTTGAAAGCATCCGCCCGTTGCAACTTTTCCAGCGTCAGATGCATCCGGTATCGCCAGTAATAATTGGGAATGGCGGGCACATTGATGCGTTCCGCAGCCACGTCCATACGTCGCAGGTTCTCATCCATGCCCAATAAATCCTGCCATTGGAAGATGCTCCACATGGCCGGAGAAGCCAGATGCTGGCGGATGACGGCCTGGACAATCCGCGGCCCGGCTTCCCGCGGCGCTTCACCCGGCAGACCGAGTTCCTGATTAAAAAACTTCTGTGTCAAGGCCCGGTCTTCCTCCCACCAGCCGCGGATGGTGCTCATATCGTGCGAAGAGGGCGTGACCACACTCAGGTAGGGCGCGTCCGCTGGACGGGAAAACTCCCGGTTAAGCTCCTTGGGCATGCGCTGAACCTCCAGGCTCAACAACCCCAGTTGTCGCATCGCTTCCGGCACACAGGCCGGCACAAATCCCAGGTCCTCGCCGCAGACCAGCATGTTGGTCGCGCGCTTCAAGGCAGGCAGCTTCTGCATCGCCTCCTTCATCCAGAAATCGTCCTGGCGGCGGAAAAAATAATCCACGTAAAGCGCCTTTAAACTTGTCTGCGTCTCCGGCGGCAAGTACTTGAACGACGTGGTTTGCTCCATGCCGAAACGGAAATGAAATTTCCCCCCGACCTCAAACAGAATCACGTTGCTGATCAGGTCGAACAGGCCGATCTTGAGTTTCGTGTTGCGTTCATTTTTCTCCAGGGCGGCAAAATGATTTTCCACCTGCCGCTGGGTCGCGAATCTCGATTTTAACGAATAGACGCCGCCGGCGCTGGCGTCCAGAAAGTCGCGGTGGACGATTCCGGTGTCGTCGCCAAAAATCTCCGCCAGTACCGCATCGGTGATAAACGGCCGGGAGAAGCGTTGACGGTCCAGCACGATGCCGCGCGCGCTGAATTCGTCCGCTTCCATCGGAATGGCGGGAACAAAACAGCCCAGGATGCCTTCGACCGCCTGCGCGGGAATGGTCCAAATGCGGAAAAAACCGAGGACATGATCAATGCGAAAGGCGTCAAAATAGCAACTCATCTGGGCAAAACGTCGTTTCCACCACGCGTAGCCGTCTTCCTGCATGCGCGGCCAGTGGTACGTCGGGAACCCCCAGTTTTGGCCCTTGGCCGCAAATGCGTCCGGCGGCGCGCCGGCCTGGGTGTCCGTGTGAAACTGCTCCGGCTCGCACCACACGTCGGCGCCATGGCGATAGACGCCAATGGCAATGTCGCCCTTCAGAATTATGCCCCGTTGGTGAGCGTGTTCCGCCGCCCCTTTGAGTTGCCGGTGCAGGTGGAATTGAATGAAATACTGCAGGGCGATGTCGTCCTGGGCCGGGGAATTCTCCGTGGCCAATGCGTTCAGCTCCGACGCCTGGTAACGATGATGGGCGGGCCACTGGTTGAAATCCGGGGTTCCATAGTGATCGCGCAGGTGACAGAATGCCGCATAGGGCTCGAGCCAGTGCCGGTGCTCGGCGAAAAATTCCAGGTAGTCCCGGCTGCGAAAAGTCGCTGCCTTTTGCGACGGGAAAATCTGCCTGATAAAGCCCAGCTTGGCCCTCATCACCGCTTCATAGTCCACGGTCGCCAGCGCGTTGAGCTGGCGACGTTCGGGTTCCAGCGTCGCGAGCAGCTTTTTGTTCTTCGCGTTGGCAACTGCGCCGAGGCTGAGATAAAGCGGGTGCAGTGCAAAAGCCGATATGGCGGCGTACGGATACGAGTCCGTCCACGAATGGGTCGCCGTGGTGTCATTTACCGGCAGAATCTGAATCAATTTCAATCCTGCCTGCGCGCCCCAGTCGGCCAGCGCTTTAAGATCCTCGAATTCCCCCACCCCGAAACTGTTTTCACTGCGCAGGCTGAACACGGGAATCGCCACGCCGGCCCCTTTCCATGTGTTTGCCGGCAATACGGCAAAACCGTCATTCACAATCGTATATTTCCCCGGCGCCGGGGCGTCGTGCAAAATCCGGTTGTCGCCGGCTTCATGACCAACGAACAAGTTCTTCTCGACGTTGTAAACGCCGTACTTGTAGGCGATGGGGAATGATTGATGGCTCAAATCCACCCGTACACTCAGGAAATCCTCGCCGGCCACCCGGTCCAGAAGCAGTGGCCGGGTTGTATCCCAATTGCCCAGGGCCGCAGCGTCACCCAATAAACAAAGCGTTTGCCCTTTTCCCAATAGCGGGGCCTTGACTTTGAAAGTGTGCGTGGCGGCGGAAGGTGCCGGCGCTTGCACTTCGGTGTGATTGGGCTTCAACAAGACCTGTTGAAACGGTTCCGTATAAAATGCATTCTCAAAAAAACCTTCACTATTCCACGCGTCAATGATCAACACCCCCGCTTGCGTGAAGGCAGCGGGATTGATGGCCCGGCCATCCCCCCGGTCCTGAATGGCATATCCATCCGCCTCGCGCAGCACATAGTTATAGCGAATCTCAACAGCCTTCGCCAGCGACAGGGGCAGGACGACGGTGACCTGCCAGAATTCCTCATTGAAATACTGGAGCGGTATTGCACGCTCAACCCGGCCGTCCCCCAGCATTTCGTGGTCGCCGACAAGCCAGAGGGATTGGCCGTACTTTGTGTGAAAGCGTAATTTAAAGGTCAATGTCATCGCCCGCCTGTGGCTGAGTTCTTCTGCCGAGCGCGAAAATCCAGTCGGGGACATAAAATTAGTTTATTATGGGACAATAACATAGGGCGGCAAGCGCAAAGCACGCCCTGATGCACAGAACGGGCATTTTGGCGGCTGATCAGCAGCAGGATTTCACCTCAGGATTCTATCTCCCTGCCGTGTCAGATTCAAACGCCGACTTTTGGCATAAGCGACAAAGGTTAACGCAGAAACGCCTCATGCAAACCGCCATCCACGGCGATAATTTGCCCGGTCGTTTTCCCCAGCCGATTGCCCACCAATAAAAAATATGCTTCCGCCTGGTCGGCGGGCCGGATGGGCAATTTGGTCAACGTGCGTTCCGCGTAAAATTGGGCGAGTTTTTTGACCAGCATCTCCGTGGGTTCACCGTCGTTGTAGGGAATTTTGTATTTTGCGAGGGAGCCGATCACCCGGTCGCGGGGAAACATCGCCGAACCTTGCACCACGGTGGCGGGCGCGACGCCGTTGACGCGCACCAGCGGCGCCAGTTCAATGGCCAATTCGCGCACGAGATGATTGGCCGCAGCCTTGCTCGTATCGTAGGCGAGCGAGCCTTTTTTAGGGACCACCGCGTTGGCGCTCGTCGTCAGCACTAGACTCCCGCGCAGGCCCTGCCCACGCCAGATCTTCGCCGCTTCGTCGGCGACCAGGTAGCTGCCGGTGACGTTGATGTTGAACGTCAACGCCCAATGGTCGTCCGGGATGTGGCCGGTCGTGTCGCTCGGCACAAAAATCCCGGCGGTCACGCAAATGGAATCGAACCCGCCGTAAGCGAGGGCTACCTGGTCCAGCATTTTCCGGATGCTCGCGCGATTCGTAATGTCGCAGCCCAGGCCGATGGCCGGGCCGCAATTCGAAATGCCCGTGCCCGCCACGCCGATGCCGTCGCCAATTTTGTCCGTGATTTCCCTGGCGGCCGCCCGCGCCTCGATTTCGTTCAAATCCGCGCACACGACGTGAGCCCCTTCCCGGGCGAGCCGATGCGCGGTTTCCCGGCCGATGCCCGAACCGGCCCCGATGACGACGATGACCTGGCGCGCCAACTCTTTTTCCGCCGGCATCCGTTTCAATTTCGCTTCCTCCAGCAGCCAATATTCAATGTCAAATGCCTCCTGTGCCGGCAGCGAAACGTACCGGTCAATCGCCTCCGCCCCACGCATGACCTCGACCGCGCAATTGTAAAACTCCGCCGTCACGCGCGATTCGCTTTTGTCCCTGCCCCAGGCAATCATGCCCAGGCCGGGAATCAGCATGACAGTGGGATTCGGGTCCCGCATTGCGGGCGAGTCGGGATGCTTGCAGCGCCGGTAATAATCCGCGTAATCCTTCCGGTACCGGTCCAGCCCCGCCGCCAGCTTCTGCTTCAGCGCGCCCACATCCTCCGCCTGCGGATTCCAATCCACATACAGCGGCTTGATTTTCGTCCGCAGAAAATGATCGGGACAACTGGTGCCCAATTCCGCCAGCCGTGGGGCCTCCATGGAATTGACAAAGCGCAGAATTGATTCGTCGTCCTGAATGGTCGCGATCACGCGCCGGGGTTGCGAAATCTGCCCGCGCAGCCACGGCAAAATCGCGGCGAACATTTCACCGCGCTTTTTCGGCGCGAGGGTTTGAAATTTCGCGCCGCCGAAGGCCTGGGCGTCACCACCGTTGGCCGCGTACTTTTTCTCAATGAATTGCGACGCTCGTTCGATGAAACCCAAAGTGCGCAGATAACATTCCTTGTCGTCGTTGGCCCAGGAAATGAAACCGTGTTGGCCCATCATGATCGCCTTTGCCTGCGGGTTCCTTCCGACGATTTCCTGCATCGCCAGGCCCAACGCGAAACCGGGCCGCATCCATTGAACAAAGGCCATTTCGTCGCCGAAAACCTCCCGGGTCAATTTCTCGCAATGGGCCGACGCCGCGATGGCAATGATGGCGTTCGGGTGCATGTGGTCCACAAACTTCGCCGGAATGAAACTGTGCAACGGCGTGTCAATGGAACTGGCGCGCGGATTTAAATTGAAGGTGCAATGGTTGTAGGCGGCCACCATGTCGTCCTCAGCCGGCGACTTGAGCCCCTTGTCACGGCGCGCCTCGTAGATTTCTTTCAGGCCGAGCAGGCGGCCCTGATAAAGCGAGGAAAAGTTCTCGCGCCGGGCCGTACGCAGGTCGCCGCCTGAACCCTTGACCCAAAGAACTGCCACCGGTTCGCCGGTCAACGGATCTTTTTCCTCAAGTTTGGACGACGTGTTGCCGCCGCCGGTGTTGGTGACCCGCTGGTCGGCCCCCAGGCAATTGGAGCGGTAAACCAGCCGCTCGACCGGCGAAAGCGGCGCGGCCGCCGCATCGTCCCACCGGTCGTTGACGTATTGAAAGTTCATTCTTTGATTTTCTGTGTTTTTTTTGTTATTTCTGTGAATTAAAGCTTGCCTTGGGCCAAAACCCAAGTAAAAAAGGAGAAAAAACACCAGGGCATTTATGCTGGCCGTTGAAAGGCAACACCGGATTCTGGACATGCTGCTGAAAGCCCGGGCGGTCACCACGGCCCGGGCCGCGAAAGCGCTGGCCGTCTCGGAGGAAACCGTCCGGCGCGATTTCGAAAAACTGGAGGCGGATGGCCGTCTCTCCCGCGAGCATGGCGGCGCGGTGTCCGTCAACGACAGCCGAAGCGATCTGCCGCTGGACAGCCGCGAGATGGCCAACGTCGCCGAGAAGGCGGCCATCGCCGCCGTGGCGCTGGCGCAAATTAAAACGGGCGACACGGTCTTTTTTGACGCCAGTTCGACGGTGTTTCATCTGGCCGGTCGGCTGGCCAACCTGGAAGTGACGGTTTTGACCAATGCGCTGAAGGTTGCCGTCGAACTGGCCCGACAGCCGGCGGTGCAAGTGATATTGGTGGGGGGCGAGGTCCATCACGGTTCCCTGTCCTGTCAAGGGACTTTGGCGGATCAAATGCTGGAGGTTTACCACCTGCAAAAGGCTTTTATGTCCTGCCGCGGCCTGGATGCGGACCGTGGCTTAAGCGAAGCCAACGCCGGACAGGCCGGTCTGAAACGGAACATCATCAAACTCGCAGACCGGACCATCGTGCTGGCCGATCACACCAAAATGGGCCTCCAGTCGTCGTATTTCTTCGCCCGCCTGCAAGACGTTGACCTCCTGATCACCGACCGGCCGCCGGAGCGCAACATAAAACGGGCGTTGCAAAAGGGCGGCGGGAAACTGGTTGTGCCGAAGGAGAAAACCCATTGACGCCCCAAAAAATATGTCTGGCGGTTGACCTTGGCGCAGGCAGCGGCCGCGTGGTGGCCGGAATTTATGATGGCGGGCGGCTGGCATTGCACGAACTGAACCGCTTTCCCAACGATCCGGTCAAGGACGCGGATGGCTGGCATTGGAACTTCGAACATCTTTTCACCCGGATTAAACAAGGCATCGCGCGCGCGGTGAAAAAATACCGCCAGGCGGTCGTGTCGGCCGGCGTGGACACCTGGGGTGTGGATTACGGGCTCCTGGGCGCTGACGGGAAGTTGTTGTGCGCGCCATTCCAATACCGTGACCATCGCACCCGGGGCATGCAGGAAGCCGCGTTCCGCCGGATGTCGCGCCAGGAAATTTACCGGCGGACGGGCATCCAGTTCATGTTTTTCAACACACTCTTCCAACTGTTAGCCGAAATGAAGTACCCGGCGCGGCTGGAAAAAGCCCGACGGCTGCTGTTCATGCCGGACCTGATTCATTATTTTCTGACGGGCACGGCGGCCAATGAGAAATCCATCGCCAGCACCAGCCAATTGCTCAATCCCCACACGCAAACGTGGGAGCATGACCTGATCCGCGCGATGGGATTGCCGGAAACGATTTTTGGTAAACTGGTGGACTCTGGAACCGCGTGGGGCGAATTGGAGCCCGGTCTGGCCGCGGAAACCGGCGCAAAAAAACTTCAGGTGATCGCGCCCGCCGGACATGACACCGCCTCTGCCGTCGCCGGCGTGCCGGCCGAGGAGCCGGAACCGGTCTTTTTGAGTTCGGGTACCTGGTCGTTGATGGGGCGCGAATTGAGCCGGCCGGTGATCTCGGAGGCGAGTTATGAAGCCACCTTTTCCAACGAAGGCGGTGTCCTGGGCACAACGCGTTTTCTGAAAAATATCGCCGGCATGTGGCTGTTGCAGGAATGCAAACGGGCGTGGGATGTCGCCGGAAATTCTGTCAGTTATAATACGCTGGAAGCCCAGGCCCGGAAATCGCCGCCGTTCAAGACTTTGATTGACCCCGATGCGCCGGATTTTCAAGCACCCGCCGACATGCCCGCCGCCATCGTTGCCTTTTGCCGCCGCACCGGCCAACACGAGCCCGCCGATACCGGCGCATTCGCGCGCGTCATCTTTGAAAGTCTCGCGCTGAAATATCGTTTCGTGAAAGAATCACTGGCGCGGGTCACCGGCAAACCGGTTGATCGGATTTACATCGTCGGCGGCGGCAGCCTGAATCAACTGCTGAATCAATTCACGGCCGACGCCATGAATTGCACCGTGGTGGCCGGACCCGTGGAAGCCGCCTCCCTGGGAAACATCCTCATGCAATTGTATGCCCTCGGTGAAATCCATTCGCTGAGTGAAGGCCGTTCGCTGATCCGGCGCTCGTTTGAAACCAAAATGTTTGGACCGACAAACCCGGGCGCCTGGGACGACGCCTACACGCGGTTCCTGAAACTTCTGCCTGCTTAACCATCCATGAAACCCGCGCAAATTTTAAGACGTCTGACCTGGTTATCCCGTGAACTGGGCCGTGAAGACCGGCACCTCGCCATTCTCGGCGAAGGGAATGTGAGCGCCGATCTGGGAGACGGCACGTTCTATGTGAAAGCGTCCGGTTGTCAGTTGGCCGCGATTACAGCCGCCGATTTTACCCGGGTGAAGATGTCACTGATTCTGGAGGCGCTGGCTCATCCTCGTAAAACCGATGATGCCGTCCGCGAGGTTCTGGAAGCCTGCCGCGTGGAGCCCGAAGCCAAACTGCCCTCGGTGGAGACCTTCCTGCATGCCATTTGTCTGAAGGAAGGCGGTGCCAGATGGGTCGGCCATACGCACCCGGTATCCGTGTTGCAGATTCTTTGCAGTCCACTGGGCGCGGAACCCTTTCGCCGCCACATCTTCCCGGACGCCATTGTCATTTGCGGCCGGCACCTCGCTGCGGTGCCCTATGTTGATCCTGGAATCCGGCTCGCGATGGCGTTGCGTAAGTCCCTCCACCGTTTTATCAAGGAACATGGCACCGCGCCCAAAGTCATCCTGATGGTCAATCACGGCCCCGTCGTTCTGGGCCAAAGCGAACGCGATGTGCTCAACACGATGCTCATGCTCGATAAATGGGCTTCCATTCTGGTCGGGAATCACGCTGTCGGCGGACCGCAATTTCTCGAGGAAAAAAATTCGGACCGCATCGAAAGCCGGCCGGACGAACATTATCGCCGTGGTGTCATTGGCAGGCTAAAGTAAATTCAACCAGGACAAGATTATGGAAAATGCACTGTTCAGGAAACTTCCCAAAATCGGCATCCGCCCCACGATTGATGGCCGCCGGCGCGGGGTCCGTGAATCGCTCGAAAAACAAACCATGGACCAGGCCAAGGCCGCAGCCGGTTTGATCTCGGCGAAGCTCTATTATCCGAACGGGAAGAAGGTGGAATGCGTCATCGCCGACACCTGCATCGGCGGCGCGACCGAGGCGGCGGCCTGTGCCGGGAAATTCGAGCGCGAGGGCGTCGGGCTGACGCTCACCGTCACGCCCTGTTGGTGCTATGGCAGCGAAACGATGGACATGACGCCGATGATTCCCAAAGCCGTCTGGGGTTTCAACGGCACGGAACGCCCGGGCGCGGTTTATCTCGCCGCGGTGCTGGCCGGTCATTCACAAAAAGGTTTGCCCGCGTTCGGCATTTACGGCCGTGACGTTCAGGATGCCGGGGACAAAACCATCCCGGAAGATGTGCAGGAAAAAATCCTGCGTTTCTGCCGCGCCGGGCTGGCCGTCGCCATGATGCGCGGCAAATCCTATCTCGGCCTAGGCGGCGTTTCCATGGGCATCGCCGGTTCCATCGTGGACCAGCCGTTTTTCGAGGACTACCTCGGCATGCGAGTCGAGACGATTGACATGACGGAGTTTCTCCGCCGCATGGACAAGGGCATTTTTAATCAGGCTGAATACCAGAAAGCGCTCCAGTGGGTGAAGAAGTACTGCCGGGAAGGCAAGGATTACAATTCGCCCCGGACGACCCGTTCCCGGGCGCAGCTTGACGGCGAATGGGAAAAGTCCGTCAAAATGGCCATCATCGCGCGTGACCTGATGGCCGGCAACCCGGGACTGGCCGGGATGGGCTTCGGTGAGGAAGCGAACGGGCACAATGCCATTGCCGCCGGTTTTCAGGGACAACGCCAGTGGACGGATTACCAGCCCAATGGCGATTTCCTGGAAGCCATCCTCAACACGTCGTTTGACTGGAACGGCATCCGCGCGCCTTACATCGTCGCCACGGAAAACGATTCACTGAACGGCGCTTCGATGCTCTTCGGCTATCTGCTCACGAACACCGCGCAGATTTTTGCCGACGTGCGTACTTACTGGAGCCCGGCAGCAGTCAAACGGGTAACCGGGCATAAATTGACCGGCCCGGCGGCCAATGGATTCCTGCACCTGATTAATTCCGGCCCGGCGGCATTGGATGGAACCGGCGAACAGTCCGCCAACGGCCGGCCAACCATGAAACCGTTTTGGGAAATCACGGCGGCGGAAGCAAAAAAATGCCTCGCCGCCACGACGTGGCATCCGTCCATTACGGAGTATTTTCCGGGCGGCGGCTGGTCCACGCGCTATCGAACGCGCGGCGGGATGCCGGTCACGATTTGCCGGCTGAATCTGGTCAAGGACCTCGGTGCGGCTTTGCAAATCGCTGAAGGCGAAACGATCGAACTGCCGGAAAAAGTTCACACCATCCTGGACGAACGGACCAATCCGACCTGGCCGACCACCTGGTTCGTGCCGCGCACTTCCGGCCACGGCGTCTTCCGCGATGTCTATGCCGTAATGAATCATTGGGGCGCAAACCACTGCGCGATGAGTTACGGACACATTGGCGCGGACCTGATCAGCCTGGCGTCACTGCTGCGCATTCCCGTCTATATGCACAACGTTTCCGCAGAAAACGTCTTCCGTCCCAGCGCCTGGAACGCGTTTGGCACCGGTGACCCCGAGGGGGCGGATTTTCGCGCGTGCGCCAATTTTGGCCCGCTTTACAAATAAAATCCAAGGTTTGTCCTGCGTGAAAATATCGTTGTTCATTCCATGTTTTGTGGATCAATTTTACCCGCAAACCGGGATGAGCATCGTGCAGGTGCTGGAGCGGCTGGGTCACTCAGTGGCCTATCCGGAAACACAGACTTGTTGCGGACAGCCGGCATTCAACTCCGGTTATTGGGACGAGGCGCGCGCCGTGGCCGAACGGCAAATCGCGGTTTTCCGTGACGCGGAAACGGTGGTGATTGCGTCCGGTTCGTGCGGCGCGATGGTCAAGGTTTTTTACCCCGAATTGTTTCACGGCCATCCGTGCGAAGCGGAAGCCCGGACGCTGGCGGCAAAAACCTTTGAGTTCTCGGACTTTCTGGTCAACAAACTGGGCGTGCTCGACGTCGGCGCGCGGTTTCCGGGACGCGTGACGTTTCACGACGGCTGCCATGGTTTGCGCGAACTGGGCCTGAAAAATCCGCCACGCCAGTTGCTCCGGCACGTTCGGGGATTGGAACTGCTGGAAATGAAGGAGGCGGAAACCTGCTGCGGTTTCGGCGGCACGTTCGCCGTCAAATTCCCGATGATTTCGACCGCGATGGGCGAGGTCAAATGCGCCTCCATTGCCGGGACGGGCGCCGATTATGTGATCTCCAACGACTCCAGTTGCCTGATGCAAATTCGGGCTGTGCTGGATCGGCAGGGCAAATCCATCAAGACACTGCATCTGGCGGAAGTGCTGGCGCAAATATGAATGCCTTTGCCAGGTCATTCCGCGAAGCGGCCCGGCGCCAAACGGCGGATGTGCGCCAGCGCGACTGGATTCAAAAGGCGCTCGCCGGTTACTACACTAAACATGACGAATTCAAAAACCGCTTCCAAAACTGGTCGGGCGCGCGCGACACGGCGGCCGCCATCAAATGGGACGCGGTCAATCACCTCGACCGCTATCTGGACGCGTTTGCGGAGAAACTCGAAGCCCGCGGCGCGAAGGTGTTCTGGGCGCCGGATGGACAGGCCGCGTGCGATTATATCGTCGGCGTGGCGCGGCAGCACCGGGTCCGCTCGATCATCAAATCCAAAAGCATGACGGCGGAGGAAATTCATCTTAACGAGGCGCTGGCGCGGGCCGGGTTTGAGGTCGTCGAATCCGATTTGGGCGAGTATATCGTCCAACTTCGCCGCGAACCGCCGTACCACATCGTCTTCCCGGCCATGCACCTGACCCGGCAACAAATCAGCGATTTGTTTCATGACCGGCTGGGTTCCGAGCCGACGGACAATCCGGAGGATTTGACCATGATCGCCCGACGGGTCATGCGCCGGAAGTACTGCGAGGCAGACATGGGCATCAGCGGCGCGAATTTTGCCATCGCCGAAACCGGCATGATCTCCATCACGGAAAATGAAGGCAACGCCCGTCTGACCACCTCGCTGCCCCGGTTGCATGTCGCCCTGGTGGGCATTGAAAAGGTGCTGCCGAAATTGTCGGACCTGGCCTTGTTTCTGCCGATGCTGGCGACCGCAGGCGCCGGCCAACCTATCACCTGCTACAACACGCTTTACGGCGGGCCGCGGCAGCCGGGCGAACCCGACGGCCCGGAGGAATTTCACGTCGTGCTGCTGGACAATCGCCGCACGGAACTGCTGGCCGACTCCGAACAGCGCGACGCGCTTCACTGCATCCGCTGCGGCGCCTGTTTAAACGTGTGCCCCATCTTCAAAAATGTCGGCGGCCACAGCTACGGCACCACCTATCAAGGGCCGATCGGCTCGGTCATCACGCCGCATTTGCGTGGACTTCAGGATTGGAAACATCTGTCGCAAGCCTCGTCCTTGTGCGGCGCCTGCACCGAAACCTGCCCCGTCAGAATTGATCTGCATCATCATCTGCTCCACAACCGGCGGAAGGCAGTGCGTGCGCGCCCGGTCCTTCGCGAAAAACTGTTGCAAGCCACTTTCGCTATCGTGATGCGCCGCCCGGCGTTATACCAATTCATCGCGCGGATTGCTCGTATCGCACAACCCCTGCAACGTCTGGTCCGGGGAACCATTCTGGATCCGTTGCGCGCCTGGACAAAAACCCGGTCGTTCCCGCTCCTGGCGGAAAAAAGCTTTCGCGAGCTGTGGCGGGAAAGGAAAGCGCCATGACCCAGCGCGAAATCATTTTAGGCCGGATACGCGAAGCACTGAAAGTCACCGCGCCGCCGCCGGTTTTTCCCGATCGTTCCGCCGGAACCCCCCTGCCCGCTTCTCCGCAAAAATGGCTGCCGCCGGTCGGCGGGACGCTCGAGAAGCAAATCGAGTTGTTCCGCCGGAACGCGGAGGATCTGAAAGCCGAATTTCGCGAGTGCGCGAACCTGAACGAAGCCGTCGAGCACGTGAAAAATCTGGCCGCGGCGGGCGGCTGGAAAAAAGTCGGCCGGCATTCCGGCAAACTGACGGATCTCATCGCGCGGGAGTTGGGGTTGCCGGAAGTGCGAACGGACGGCGGATATGCCGTGAATGATTTGGAAAGTTGCGACGCCGGCCTGACGGAATGCGAGGCGCTGGTGGCACAAACCGGGAGTGTGTTGGTTTCCGCCTCCACCGCCGGCGGGCGCGCCTTGTCCGTGCTGCCGCCGCACCATGTCGTGCTGGCGCGTCGGAATCAAATGGTGCCGGACCTCGGCGCCGCCCTTCAGCACGTGCAGGAAAAATTCAAAGAGAACTTTCCGAGCTTTCTGTCCTTTATCAGCGGCCCCAGCCGCACCGGCGATATCGAGCGCGTTCTGGTGCTCGGCGCGCATGGCCCGAAAAAATTATCCATTCTGCTGCTGCCTTGAACCCGGCCCACCTCTCGAATCAAAACCATGATCACAACCATCAACTCCCCTCCAACGCCGGCAAAAGTCGCCGGCCTGTTCCGTACGGCCGACGGTAAGAACCACCTGCTTACGTTTCTGCTGATTTGTTCGCTGTTCCTGCTCTGGGGCTGTTGCAGCGGTTTGCTCGACAACTTGAACAAGCATTTTCAAAACACGCTGCAACTTTCTAAATTTCAATCCGGCTTTGTGCAGTGGGCCTTTTACACGGGATATTTCCTTATGGCCCTTCCGGCGGGTGCCATCTCGCGGCGCTTTGGCTACAAAGGCGGCATTGTTGTCGGGCTCGGCCTGGCCGCCCTGGGGGCGTTCTGGTTCATTCCGGCAACCCATATTAATGCTTACTGGTCGTTTTTGTTGGGTTTGTTCGTTCTCGCCTGTGGCCTCGGTTGCTTGGAGACCAACGCCAACCCTTACACCACCGTGCTGGGTCCGGCGGAGAGCGGAGCGACGCGCATCAACATGGCGCAAACCTGCAATGGGTTTGGCTGGATATCCGGCATGTTCCTCGGCTCCAGCATCATCCTGTCCGCCACCCGGGAGGTGAACACGAGCAATGCCAAACTCTATATTCCGTACCTGGGCATCGGCATTGGCGTAGCAGTCCTGCTGGTAATTTTCGTTTTTGCGAAAGTTCCTGACATGCCGGCGCTGGAGGAATTCAAGGCGGAAGCGGAGGGTAAGACCACCAAATCCCTGTTCCAGCGCTCACACTTCACGCTCGGCGTGGTCGCCCAATTCCTCTACGTAGCCGCCCAAACCGGTATCTTCAGTTTCTTTGTTAATTATGTCAGGGCCAACCTCGCTGATTCCACCGACCGTTCGGCGGGATATTTGCAGACGCTGGCGTTTGTTTGTTTTGCCGGCGGGCGGTTCTTCGGCAGCGCGATGGTCAGCCTCACCCAACCGCACAAGGCGCTGGCGGGCTACGCGGCCATCAACACCCTCATGATGGTGCTGGCCATGGCCGGCGGCGGATGGGCCGGGGTCATTGGCATCATGGCCAGCTTCTTCTTCATGTCCATAATGTTCCCGACCATTTTTGCCTTGAGTCTCCGAGGATTGGGCAACCACACCAAATTCGGCTCCTCCCTGCTGGTCATGTCCATCGTCGGCGGCGCCATCATGACGCCGCTGATGGGTTACATCGCCGACCGGGGCGGCATGCGCATCGGCTTTGTCATACCCCTGATATGCTTCGCCGTCATTGCCGTTTACGGCGCCTTCTGGCAAAAGTTGAAACTCAAAGACAGCCAGGCTGGCAAGCCGTGACCCGATTCAAATAAAATGCCTTCTGCGTGACCGACCACTGCTCGTAGCCGCCGTTGTCAAACGGCGGAACAATTCCCAAGCTTGGCCGGACGAGGCGGTTGACGAGCCGAATTCTTCCAATTCCGCAACCGCGCTTGTGAAAGCGCGGAACCATTCAATCCAATCCCCGTGACCGCCATCGTCCAACGGTGGAAGTTCCGAAGATCCATCTGTGACCGCCGATCAACGCGAATGAACACGGCTGCCGATATGTATATCGCATTCGATTGGTGCCGACTCAAGTCGGCGGCCCACTGTTATCCGAAAAGGCTCCAGGCGAGAAAAAATCGCCGGAACGGAGAAGTCCACCCCGGCGGTTAAAATTCGTTGAAATCCAGGGTTGACCCTCAATACAGGCATTTGGCCAGGTAACCGGCCAGGGCCGTGTACTGTTGGGCTGCGCGAAACCCGGCAATCTTTTTCCGGTCAACCTTGAGCGCCCGGGCCCAAAGCCGTTGGAGGTTGGCGGCACTCGTGCGCAGGATGTCGGCAATATCCTCCTCCCGGTCCGTCCGCGGGGCCTTGACATCAAACGCCAGGATGCCTTCCCACTTGGCGTCTTGCAGGACCACGCACAAGGCCAGGTCTTTCAGCGGTTCCATGTAACCGAAGGGCATGTCCTGGTCGTAGCGGCTGGTGTCCTGTGAATTCAAATGGATGTGGAACAGTTTGCCAGCTTCGAGGCAAAGTTCCACGTCCCAGACATAATCCAGGCCCGCCATCCGGCTGTGGGCGGTTTCGGGGTTCACGCCAAACAACGGTTGAACGGCGGGATCCAAACGGCTGATGAGATAAAGCACCTCGCCGACGTTGCTAAGATACATGTTGGCGCGCGGCTCATTGGGTTTGGGTTCAATGGCGAAAACCGGGCATCTTTTCCCGTATTTTTTCAAGGCGTACTCGCCCACGACGTTGAACCCGTCCACCAGGCGGCGAAAGGCGTCCTGCCCGTTTTTGGCGAGAACAAAATCAAAGCCCTCGCGGCCATTCCAAAAGACCATGACTTCGGCGCCCAATGCCACGGTGGCGTCCACCGCCTGCCAGGCGTTGCGCAATGCCAGTTTGCGAACGGCGCCGTCGTTGCTGGTCATGGCGCCGTCCTTGAAAACCGGATTGGCAAAAAACGACGGCGTGTACATGCCCATCTTGAGACCATGTTGCTGCAAACGTTTCCTGGCCAGGGGAATCTCGGCCAGGGAAATCTCCACATCATGCGCTTCAACGTACGTGATGCCCGCTTCCGCCAGCAGCGGGATGCGGTCCAGAACGGGAATGTCCCGGCGGGTGGGGCCGCCGAACGGATCGCGACCCGCTCCCAGATTCCAGACACCGGCGCCGATGCCTTGTTTGCCTTTTTTGGGTGAAATGATGATTTTGCTCATGAGGTTACTGCCAGGGTTCTAATGGTTTAATTGTTAACGGTTAAGCGAAAACTTATAGAGGATGGTGTTGTGATAAATCCTACCAGGCTCCAAAACCGCCGGGGGGAAACCCGGCTGGTTGGGCGAATCCGGAAAATGCTGCGGTTCGAGGCAGAATGCCCCGTAACGCGGATAAGCCCGACCGCCCTTGCCGATAATGGAACCGTCGAAGTGATTGGACGTGTACAACTGCACGCCCGGTTCCGTGCTGAACACTTCCAGGACCCGGCCTGACGTTGGTTCGCTGACCCTCCCATGCAGGCCGAGTTGACCAGGCGGTTTATCTATGACGAAATTCTGATCATAGCCTTTCGCGAACTTGAGTTGGGGATCGTCGGTCTGGATGCGGGCGCCGATGGCGGTGGGGTTGCGAAAATCGAATGGTGTTCCGTCCACAGGTTTGAGTTCCCCCGTGGGAATCAGCCCCGCATCCACCGGCGTAAACCGGCCGGCGTTAAGGTAAACCTCATGTGCCAGCACGTCGCCCTGGCCGGCGAGATTAAAATATGAATGGCCGGTGAGATTGCAGAGGGTCGGCGCGTCGGTGGTTGCGGTCAGATCCAGCCGCAGTTCGTTCTTGTCCGTGAGGCGGTAAGCGGCCTTCACCTTGAGATTGCCCGGGTAGCCTTCTTCGCCATGCTTGCTGAAATAAGCCAGTTCCAGCACCGGGCCTTCCGCCGATCTCCCGGTGTTTGCCTCCCAGACAACCTTGTCGAATCCCTTGGCGCCGCCATGAAGGGAATGGGCGCCATTGTTCGGGGCGAGCTGATAAGTCCGGCCGTTTAAGGTGAATTTGGCCCCACCGATGCGGTTGGCGTAACGCCCGACCAGCGCGCCGAAATAGGACGCACCCTTCAAGTAATCGTCCAGCCGGTCATGACCCAGCACCACGTCGGCAAACTTCCCGGCCCGGTCTGGCGCGGTGAGCGACACAAGGATGCCGCCGTAATTCGTGATGCGCGCTTCCATGCCATTGCGGTTGCGCAACGTGTAGATGGCAACAACCCTGCCGTCGGCGGTTTTACCAAAGGCAGAGCTGGTAATCGAATTGGTCGAACCATCTGAATGAGACATTGTTGGCAAAGGTTATAAATTTAAACGCCCGCAGTCCAGATTTAGTTCAGGGGCTGGACAAAACAATGATATAGAGTTGACAGCACCACCGGAAGCCGCTAAAAACCCCGCCAATCCTTATGCAACCAATTCACCTCGCCTGGGTTGATTATACCATTCTCCTGGCCTATGTCGCCTTTGTGCTGGGCATCGGCTTTGCCCTCACCCGCTACATGAAGAGTTCGTCGGATTTCCTGATTACGGGGCGCTCGATCCCGACCTGGGTGACCGGGCTGGCCTTCATTTCGGCGAATCTCGGGGCATTGGAACTCGTGGGGATGGCGGCCAGCGGCGCCAAATACGGCATTGCCACCGCCCACTTTTACTGGGTCGGCGCCATCCCGGCGATGATCTTTCTCGCCGTATTCATGATGCCGTTTTACTACGGCTCCAAGGCGCGCTCCGTGCCCGAATATCTGCTCATGCGATTCAATAAACCAGTGATGGGATTGAATGCCTTTGCTTTTGCCATCATGACGTTGTTCGCCTCCGGCATTTCCATGAACGCCCTCGCCAAACTGCTCAATCAGTTGCTGGGCTGGAATTATCACTTCGCCTTGTTCATCTGCTCCGGCGTCGTCCTGGTCTACGTGTTGAAGGGCGGCCTGACCTCGGCCATTTACACCGAAGTGTTGCAATTTTTCATGATCGTTCTGGGCTTCGCCCCGGTGGTTTACCTGGGATTGAAGGACGTCGGCGGCTGGGGCGCCATGACGAACACTCTCCACAGCGTCGCTCAAAATCCGGCGGCACTGGATCTGAACAGCAAATCCTTCGGCCCGGACGCCTGGACCAGCGCGTGGAAACCGCTCCTGGGCGGGCCAGCCAACAACCCGATGGGCGTGGACGTCTTCGCCATCGTGTTCGGCCTTGGTTTCGTGCTCTCGTTTGGTTACTGGTGCACCAATTTCCTCGTCGTGCAACGGGCGATGGCGGCAAAAAATATGACCGCCGCGCGCAACACGCCGATTGTCGCCGCCATTCCCAAGATGCTCTTCCCCGCACTGGTCATTGTGCCCGGCATGATCGCCGTGGCGTTGACGGCCATGCCGGATAAACATTATCGCATTCCGCCGCCGATCATTGCGCCGGAAGCCTACACGCAAGCCGTGGCCGCCGTACAAAACGCCAACCCCGCCGATCCTGCCGCCGCTGTCAAGGCCGTGAGCGACGCACTTGGTAAAAAGGTGAATGCCGATAAAATCACAGCGCTCGTCGCCGCCAATGCCGCAAACAAGCTCTCCGATGACCAAATCAAGGAGGGAATCTACAACAGCGTCGCCGAATACGACTATGACAGTGTCATCTTTTCGCTTGTGAAGAAATACTGTCCACCGGGCCTGCTCGGTCTCGCGCTCACCGCCTTGCTCGCCTCGTTCATGTCCGGCATGGCAGGCAATGTCACCGCCTTCAACACCGTCTGGACTTACAACCTCTATCAGGCCTTTTTCGTCCCGAATAAAAGCGACGCGCACTACTTCTGGATGGGTAAATTCATTACCGTTGTCGGTATCGGGTTGAGCATTGCTTGCGCCTATTTTGCCCGACAATACAACAACGCCATGGATATCATCCAATTGGTGTTCGGCTTTGTGAACGCGCCGGTGTTTGCCACCTTCCTGCTGGGCATGTTTTGGGCGCGGGCCACCGGCATTGGCGCCTTCCTGGGGCTGTTCGGTGGCATCGTCGGTTCAACCCTGTTCCATGCGGTAACCATTGCCCATGGCAACCCGCCGGGCATCAAGGGCGGATACTTGTGCGTCCTCCACGAATTTCCCAGCGAAATGGCCCAGAATTTCTGGCTGGCGTCGTTCGCCTTTACCACCTGCTTTGTGTTGACCCTGCTGATTTCACTCGCAACCGGGCGCACGAAGACCGACGAACAACTGAAGGGCCTGGTCTATTCGCTGACGCCGAAAACCGTGGACCACAACCAGCCGCTCTGGCAACGGCCGCCCGTCGCGGGTGTCGCGTTGTTGATCGCTTGTGTGATTCTCAACCTGATTTTCTGGTGATCGCGGGTTAAACCGGCTATCGTAAATCATTAATCATAGATAAAGTTATGGGACTCGATATTCGCTGGCCAATTGGATTGATGTTCACTTTCATCGGGGTGTTGCTGTCTTTCTATGGAGCAGTCCGCCGGGACGCCTCAATCTCACAGGCAGGCGGAAGCGATATTAACATCAACCTCATTTGGGGAGGGGTGCTGCTGATTTTCGGCGTGCTGATGCTGGTGGGCGCCATGCGCGGCGGCGGAAAGAACAGCGAAGATGGAAAATAGAAGATAGCCACCTTTGCGCTGTTGTTCTCCATTCTCCATCCTCGTCTTGATGTACGATGAACCTCAAGGAACTTAGCGCCCGCGTTTCCCAACAGTTTGCCAAATCTTACGGCCGCCCGCCGCGTTGGATTGCCGCCGCGCCCGGCCGCGTCAACGTCATCGGCGAACATACCGATTACAACGACGGTTTCGTCCTGCCCATGGCCATCGAGCGCTATGCCATCATGGCCGCCGACCGTTCCGCCGATGGCAAGGATTCCATTCAAATCCGCGATACATCCGAAGGGATTGAACCCGCGACGATTGACTTGTCCCTGCCGGTCAAACCCGGCAGACCGAAGTGGTCGAACTATTCGCGCGGCGTTATCGCCGGCTGTCAGGCCCGCGGCATCAATCCCGGCGGTCTGGACGTGCTGTTGCATTCCACCGTGCCGCTCGGTGGCGGCTTGTCCAGCAGCGCCGCGCTGGAAGTTTGCACCGCGACCCTGCTCGAAGCTGTCACCGGCAAAACCATTGATCCGGTGGAAAAGGCCCTGCTCTGCCAGAAAGCCGAGCACGAATTTGCCGGCGTGCCCTGCGGCATCATGGACCAATTCATTTCCGTCATGGGCCGCAAAAATCACCTCCTCCTGCTCGATTGCCGCTCCCGCCAGACTGAATTGGTGCCGATGGACGATCCTTCCGTCGCGCTGCTCATCGTTAACACCAACGTCAAGCACGAACTGGGCAGCGGCGAATACGCCAGACGGCGCGCCCAATGCGAAGCCGCCGCGAAAATCCTCGGCGTGCCGTCGTTGCGCGATGCGACCGCTGACGCGCTGGAACGCGCCAGAAGCAACATGGACAACGCGGTTTATCGCCGCGCGCGTCACGTCATCGGCGAAATCGAGCGCACCCTGCACGCGGCCGAAGGCATTCGCGCCTCCAACTGGCCCACCGTCGGCAATCTAATGTATGCCAGCCATTATTCGCTCCGGGACGATTACGAAGTCAGTTGCGCCGAGCTGGATGCCGTCGTTGAACTTGCCGAAGGCCTCGGCGCCAAAGGCGGCGTTTACGGTTGTCGCATGACAGGCGGTGGCTTTGGCGGCTGCGCCGTGGCACTGGTGCAAGCCGATGCCGTAGAAGCGATTTCAAAAAAGATTGCCGCTGCTTACAAAAGAAAGACCGGCATTGAAGCCGCGATTTTCAGTTCGCGCCCGGCCGCCGGCGCAACGATTGTGAAGAGTTGAAATATTTCGCGCGCGCCGTGATAAAACTCGGAGGGAGGAACTGCGCGAGTCCCCAATCATGTCCGGTTCAGGGACTCGTATAATTTGTCCCTCCGCATCTCAATCCCCCAGACACGTTCCCACGCGCCGGGCGGTTTCAATCCAGGGATGATTCGGCGGCACCACCTTGCGTTTGCCGGCGACTTTTTCCAGCGGCACCGGTTCGGCGCCATCGCCGCGCGCGGCCACCATCACGCCAAAGACATTTTCATGAATCAAATCACCACAGGCACTACCCAGCCGCGTGGCCAGCAACCGGTCCGCCGCCGACGGCGTGCCGCCGCGTTGCACGTAGCCGAGAATGGTCACACGCGATTCGAGGTGCGTAAGTTCCTCCAGTTGCTTGGCCAGCCGCAGCGTGTTGCCCTGATGCCGGGCGTCCAGCGCGGCATATTCACGCTTGGCGTCCCGCTTCTGCTCCTGCGATTTGGCGCGCTCGATCTTCCCCCCGGCGAGGGTGAAAGCGCGCGCGTCGTCGTGGCTCATCGCGCCTTCCGCAACGGCGACGATGCTGAAATTGGTCCCATGCCGGCTGCGGCGGCGGATGGCCTCGGCAATTTTCTCCACATCATAAGGAAGCTCCGGAATCAAAATGACATCCGCGCCGCCGGCGATGCCCGCGCCCAGGGTCAGCCAGCCCGCGCGGTGCCCCATGATTTCAGCCACAATGATGCGATGATGGCTGTGCGCCGTGCTGTGCAGGCGGTCAATGGTCTCCGTGGCGATGTCGAGGGCGGTGGCGAAACCAACCGTCGCGTCGGTCATCGCCACGTCGTTGTCAATCGTCTTGGGCAGCGTGACCACGTTCAACCCGGCCTGCTGCAGGCGCAGCGCGTTTTTCTGCGTACCACCACCGCCGAGGCAGACCAGACAATCCAGTCCCCATTTCCGGTAATTTTCCTTGATGACGTCGGTCATGTCCCGCGTGCGTCCGTCAAGCAGCATGCGGTGCGGCTTGTCGCGGCTCGTACCCAGGATGGTGCCGCCGACGGTGAGGATCCCCGAGAGGGTGGATTTATCGAGTTTCAGCCGCCGGTTCTCCACCAGGCCGCGAAAGCCGTCGCGGAAGCCGATGATTTCCATGCCGTAAAAACCAAGCGTCGTTTTGCCGACGCCGCGGATGACGGCGTTCAAACCAGGGCTGTCGCCGCCCGATGTCAGGATGCCGATGCGTTTCGTTCGTGCCATCGCCGCTGGGAAACTAGCAATGTGCCGCCCACTGTCGAGCGCAACTTCTAGTTTTTTTCAAAATCAGAAAGTGAAACGACCGGCAGGTATTCACCCAGCGGTTCCCGCGTCCACCAGGCCCCGGTGGCGCGCCGCTCCGCGAAATCAGTAAACCGGTAATCGTAGAGCTCGGCACGGAGATAACGCGGCGGATGATCCGGAAACGGATTTTTCGCCAACAGCGCCGAAACCTCCGGCGAACCTTGCAACAGGCGCAGGCAGAAATTCACAAACCACGGGTTCTGCCGGTAATCACCCAGCGCGGCGAACCACATCTGCCAGTCCAGCCGCGGTTGGTGCGGCGCGACGAAGGCGGGTCGCCGGTTGACATCGCCGGGTTTGTATTTGAATTCATACGGCAGCCAGTTCACGCCGTCATCGCTGCCTTCCACAATGATTTCTCGGCGCGCGGTGGTCATCACGGCAAACAAACCGTAGCCGCTGAACGTGCGAAACGGCTCGAGCCAGGCGTCGGCCACGGCGGCTGGATAGAACCAGGCCGGTCGTGCGCCAAACAGGAGCGAAACCTGAAACAGATAGATCGCGACCACGACCACCGCGAGCGGGACGGTTATTGCGCCGGGCCAGCGCCAGGGCGTGACGGGTGTTGTTGCGGGTGGGGCGAGGCTGCTGACGGGCCGGCTCGCGGGGATGCCCGCCCCACCCTCGGATTCAGTACCAGAACCGAATAGTCGGCGGGGCCAACCGGGAACAAATTTTGTCAGGGCAAAATCGTCGAGCAGCAACAGGCACAAGGCCAGCGTCAGCCAGTTGAAAAAGGTGTAATTGCCGGTGAGCAGAATCAGGATCTGGAGAAAGGCTATCGCCCCTCCGCCGAAAAAGCGGATCCGGCGCGGCGCGAAAATGAGCCACGGGGCGCCCAATTCAATCCCGAACATTCCGGCGCACGATAATTTTTGAAACCACAGCGGCAATTGACCGGCGTACCAGCCAATCCACGTCGGTAATGGCTGGGTCTGGTAGTGAAACGCGAGCGCGGTGAGATGGCGCCAATTCGGATCATGGCTGGCCAGTTTCACGCAACCGGATGAGAACATCAGTTTGAACAGCAGCAGCCGCAGCAGCCCGAGTACGATTCGTGACGGCAACGCTTCCCGCGAAAGTTTCCGCGGAAAAATATGCAACGGCGCGAGAAAGACGGCCAAAAAACCGGCTTCGAGCAGCAGGTTGTCCCATTGAAATCCGAGAAAATCCCGCCCCACCGTCACGAGCGAGAGATACAACAGCCACAACAGGGCGAGACATGGCGCAGGTGCCAGCCCGACCATCAAAAGGACAGCCAGTGCCGCACCCGCCGCACATTGAAAATCAAGGAAGCCGTCGGAGGAATTGAACCAACACAATGTCGGCAGTAACCGAAACCGGTCCAGATCGATGCCTTGCCGGTCGCATTGCTGCCGCGCCGCCGCCATGAACTGGTCGGTTGGCAAAATGCCGTTGTGGCCAATCAGACCGCTGATTTGCGTCCACAACGAAACGAAAGCGATGAGATAAATCAGGCCCAGGGCGCGCAGAAAGAACCAGCGTGTAAGACGGTACGTTGGCTGCTCAACGTGCCGTCCCCAAAACCAGCGCGTCAGCCGTGAGAAAAAGGTCCGGTTCCTGGCGACCAGCCCGTAGGCCCATTCGGTCAGATTGGCAAAGGCCGGCGAGTTTTTGTAAGTGCGCAGCAGCCATTGACGATTGGGACTGTGCGCCAGTGTGCGGAACACCGCATCCGCACCGGAATAAACCGCACCGTCGGATTCGATAAGTTGGACGGCGGTATTGAAATGTTCGCGGGGAATTTCGCGGAAACGCGCAGTGATAGACGGATCCTGAGCGGGCAGATAATCCACGCTGACACCGGTCGTCTGCTGCCAGCGCCGAATCCAGAGCGTGCAGAAATTGCAGTCGCCGTCGTAAACCATCAACGGCTTCGGCGGCGGTGTGGCCACGCGAATATCATTCTTCATCGATTTTCAACTCACGGCACGAGCACAGCGGCACCCTGAAGTTCGCCAGATCGCAATCGCGAGAGTGCTTCATTGGCTTCGGCCAGTGGAAACGTCTGAACCGTCGTCCGCACCGGTATCTTGGGCGCCAAGGCGAAGAATTCCTCGCCGTCGCGGCGCGTCAAGTTGGCAACGGAGCAAACACTTCGCTCTTCCCAAAGTAAATCATAAGGAAACGACGGAATGTCGCTCATATGAATGCCGCCACAGACAACCGTGCCGCCCCGGGCGACGGCTTTCAACGCGAGCGGAACCAGTTCGCCAACCGGCGCGAAAACGATTGCGGCATCCAATTGTTGCGGCGGCGTTGTCTCGGAATCGCCCGCCCAGACGGCACCCAACGACTTGGCGAACGACTGCGCTTCCGAATCGCCATGCCGGGTGAAGGCAAAAATTTCGCGCCGTTGATATTTTGCGACCTGTGCGATGATATGCGCTGCCGCACCGAACCCGTAAATACCGAGGCGTTGCGCATCCCCGGTTTTAATGAGCGAACGGTAGCCAATCAATCCGGCACATAATAACGGAGCAGCCTCGACATCGGAATAGACATCCGGAATCGGAAAACAAAACCGTTCGTCGGCGACCGTAAATTCAGCGTAACCGCCGTCCAGCGTGTAGCCGGTAAACCGCGCCCGGTCGCAAAGATTCTCTCGCTCGCTGCGACAGAATTCGCATTCACCGCAGGTCCAACCCAGCCACGGAATACCTACGCGGTCGCCAATCTTGAGACGCTGAACTCCCCTGCCCTTTTCAACGATGACGCCGACGACTTCGTGTCCCGGCACGAGCGGCAGTTTTGGCTTGGGCAATTCGCCATCCACAACATGCAAATCCGTCCGGCAAACGGCGCAGGCGCGTACTTGAATCAGAACTTCATTCGTGCCCGGCTTTGGCTTGGAGACGTCAGCCGCGCGAAGCAGTTGGCCCGGCTTTTCAAAAATCATCGCACGCATCTTCAGTTGATAGTTGGCGGTTGATGGTTCATGGTTCAAGCAGAATGCGCCATCGCCATTTGGACTATCAACCATCAACCTGCAACCATCAACTACGGTGAAAATCGCCATTGATTCCGACCACGCCGGATTCCGGTACAAGGAAAAAATCAAGGAACTGCTGCAAAGCCTGGGCCACCAGGTCACGGACTTGGGCACGCATTCGGAGGAACCGATGGATTATCCGCTGTACATCCGGCCGGCGGCGGAAAGCCGTCGCGCGCGGCGAATTCGAGCGCGGGGTCGGGCCCGGCGGCTACGGGAACGGTGAAGCCATCATGGCCAACCGGACCAAAGGCGTGCGTTGTGCGTTGTGCTGGGATATCGAGTCCGCCCGGTTGGGCCGGCGGCACAACAACGCCAACATCATCGCCATCGGCGAAAGGATGGCCAGTCTCACCACGGCGCTGGAAATGGTCCGCGTCTGGCTGAACACCCCTTTTGCCGGCGGCAGACATCAGCGGCGCATTGAACTGATCGACGCACCCTGAAAGCACCGCGAGGGCGGCGCTTCGTGGTTTCCCAACGATTATAAATTATAAAACAGGAACAGCCATTGGCCGGCCGTTGTCGGCGGAATTAATCTTCAGCAAAAATGCCACGGCGCTTCTCGCCCATGCCGGCGGCGAAGGATAACCGGAAGCCGAACCGCCGAAACAATTGCGCAGCATGTCGGTGTCAATGATGCCGGGATTGAGCAGAACGGCGGCCATGCCGGGCGGCAATTCCCGCGCCAGCGCCTGGGTCAAACCTTCTATCGCCCATTTCGTGGCGCAATACGGCGCAACTTCGGCATCGGTCGAACGTCCCCAGCCGGAGCTGAAATTGACGATGACGCCGCTGCGGCGCTTGACCATGGCGGGAACAAAATGGCGGATGACGTTCGTGACGCCCTTGATATTCACGTCAACCACGTCGGAAAATTCCTGCGCCGGGACTTCCCAGAGTTTTGCGTTGCGGTTGATGAGTGCGGCGTTGTTCAGCAACAAATCCGGGGGGCCGTGCGACGACAGAATCCGCCCGGCCCAGGCGGCCACCTGTGAATCGTCCGCCACGTTTATCACGGCAAAGTCATTGGGAGCAGCGAACTGTTTTTGTAATCGAACGATTGCCTGCTCCGACCGGCCACAACCCACAATGGTGTGCCCGAGCCGGATGAATTCCTCCGTCATGGCGCGGCCCAGGCCGCGGGTCACGCCGGTAATCAAGATGCATTTTCTGTTTGCAGACATCGAAGTGTCGGGGTGCACGCTTTAGCGTGCCTCCACCGGACAAGCTGAAGCCGGAACTCCAACCCGCAGACACGTCGTTCCTCCCGGGTTAAATTCGTGGATTGAATTTGGATTCACGTGAAAGTTGTTCCCACAACTTTTTCTCGGTGTCGGAAACTTTCACCGGGACCACAACCCGGGTGACGACCATCAGGTCGCCGTGGCCGCCATTCCGGTCGGGCAGGCCGCGTCCCCGCACCCGCAATTTTTGGCCGCTTTGCGTTCCGGGCGGGATTTTGATGTTCACGCGCCCATCCAGCACCGGCACGGAAAGGTTGGTACCCAGCACCGCCTCCCAGGGGGCCAGTTCGGCTTCATAAATCAGGTTGTGATCCTCGACCTCAAAATCGGGATGTCTGGCCAATCGCACCCGCAGGTACAAATCCCCGGCCGCACCGCCGCCACTGCCGGCTTCCCCACGACCGGCAATCCGCAAGCGCTGGCCTTCGGTCACGCCGGGCGGGATCTTGACCTGGTGCGCCTCGGTTTTCACGGAGCGCCCGACAGTATGGCGCACATGGACGGTGCGCACCGCGCCGCGCAGGGCCTCATCCAACGTCACCATGATGTCGCCTTCGATGTCGTGTCCCCGTTCGGCCGATTCCGGTCGTTCAAAATTCGAAAATCCGCCAAACCCGCCGCGCCGACCGCCCATCGAACCGAAGAGTTGTTCGAAGAAATCACTGAAGCCGGTGCCGCCGAAACGAAATTCAAACTCCTCACCGCCCTGACCCCGGCCGTGAAACGTCTGGCCGCCACCGAAACCCTCCCAGCCGGGCGGTGGACGGAAGTCGGCGCCGGATTTCCAGTTGGCGCCCAGCTGGTCGTATTTTTTGCGTTTCTCCGGGTCGCCCAGAACTTCGTAGGCTTCGTTGACCTCCTTGAATTTTTCCTCGGCCTTCTTTTTGTCCCTGGCCACGTCCGGGTGGAATTCCCGGGCGAGCTTGCGAAACGCTTTTTTAATTTCGCTGTCATTCGCGCCGCGCGGGACACCGAGAATTTCGTAATAATCTTTGTATTGAACGGGCATAGGCTCCGGCCGTCACTGAGGGCCGATTCAGGGTTAGAATTTGCCCGTTACGTAAAAATTGTCAAAAGTTTGCCACACCCGCAACGACGGCTAATTGGCGGGTTTGGTGGTGTTGTCCACACTTAAATAGGTCGTACCCACAAAGTCGCCGTTGCGACGCCACACTTTCAGCAGGATGCGGGCTCCTTTGGCCTGAGTGCAAAACTTGACCGCCTGATCGGCATCTCTTACCGGCTGGCGATCGATTTCCACGATGACGTCGCCTTGCTGCAAACCGGCATCAGCGGAATTCGAGTCGGGCCCCACCTCCGTCACCAGGGCGCCGTGCACATCGTCGGGGATTTTCAATTCCTGCCGGGACGCCTGGTCCAAATCGGAGACCGACACCCCATCGAGCGCGTCGGTGTTCGAGTTGCCCGGGTTGTTGTTCCGGTTATTGTTGTTTCGCCCAAACTGTCCCGGCAGTTCCGCCAGGCGAACGGTGAAACTTTTTTCCTGCCCGTCGCGAATCACTTTCACCGTGGCTTCGGAGCCCGGCGAACATTCGGAAACCATCAGGGAGAGATTATCCGCATCGGTCACCTTCTTGCCGTTGAATTCAACAATCACGTCGCCGGACTGGATGCCGGCTTTCTGCGCCGGCGTGCCCGGATACACGTCATCCACCAGCGCGCCGTTCTGATCCGACAACTCGAAGCTTTCCGCCAGCCCCGCGTTGATGTCTTCGGGCTTAACGCCCAGGTAACCGCGTGTGACTTTGCCGCTCTGAATCAGCCGGTCCATGACATGGCGCGCCAGATTGATCGGCACGGCAAAACCGATGCCTTCATTGCCATAGGTGCTGCTGACGATGAAGGTATTGATGCCGACCAATCGTCCCTCCGCATCCACCAGGGCGCCGCCGGAATTGCCCGGATTAATTGCCGCATCGGTCTGGATGAAATCCTGATAATTGGGGCGGCCCGTGTCTCCGCCAAATTGAAAGCCGCTGCGGCCCAGCGCGCTGACGATGCCCATGGTGACGGTTTGCTCCAGGCCGAAGGGATCGCCAATGGCCAGAACCATGTCGCCGACCTCCAACTGATCGCTGTTGCCCAGGGTGATGGCCGGCAAATCCCGGGCGTCAATTTTCAACACGGCGACGTCCGTCGGCGGGTCCGTGCCGATCACCCTGGCGCTGTATTCCTTGTCCCCGTTGACGGAAGTAACCTTGACTTTGATTTCATCCGCACCTTGCACGACGTGGTTGGCCGTCAGGATATAGCCGTTCGGTGAGACGAGGACTCCCGAGCCAAGACTTTCCTGCCGGCGGGTGCGCGGCTGAGTGTCCTGTCGAAACTGGTCGCCGAACAACTGGCGGAAGAACGGATCATCGAGAAAAGGATAGGGCCGCACATGAACAATGCGGGTGGAGTAGATGTACACCACACACGGGGCGGCCTTTTTGATGACCGGTGAAAAACTGACACCCGGCCTGGTGTCGCGGTTGAGCGGCGTGGAGTCAACCTTGATGTCCGGCCCGGTTTCCTCTCCCCGGCAGGTGAAATAAAACAACACCCCGATTCCCAAGGCGAGCAGTGTGGCTGAAAAAATACCTATTAGCGGCCGTGAAAGACGATTCATAAAATAACCGGAATAATTCATGGAAATTGACAATGCAACTGCCCGAACGTTCAAAACCCTCCCCCGCTGCCAATGGGATAATCAGCTAATGGGTGGTTTGTGATTGCTGCTGTGCCTTTTGCACGTCCTCGGGTTTTATGATTTCAACCTTCGCGCCTTTTTTCATTTCCTCGGCCGAGGGCACCTTGATGATGTCACTGGTGACCGGCTGGGGATGTTCGATCGAAAGCAGTTCGACGGTGAAAATCAGAGTGGAGTTCGGTTCAATCCCCGGACGGCCGCCCGGTCCATAAGCCAGTTGCGGGGGGATAAACAACTGCCATTGGGAACCGACCTTCATATGCGTGAGCGCCTCGCTCCAGCCGGGGATGACGCTCCCCACGCGAAATTGCGCCTTGTCCGAACTGTCGAATTTTTTCCCATCAATGAACGTGCCGACATAGCTGACCGATACGTTGTCGTCGGCTGCGGGTGACGGCCCGCTGCCATCGGCGATGATTTTGTATTGCAAACCATCCGGCAGCGTCACGACTCGCTTCTGTTCCTTGTTCCGGGCCAGAAACGCTTCCCCGGCCCGTGAATTCTTTTCCGCGAGTTCCTGACGCTTCTTTTCCTGTTGCGCAGCGAGCTGTTGCGAGAATTGAGTCAGCGTTTTACGCATCTCCTCAGTGGTCATTCGTGTAGTGCCGCCAGCCTGGGCGTCCTTCACTCCCTGCACCAGCGATTCAAAATCCAGATTGGTCACGTCATCAGCCTTCCAGCGCTGGCCCAGCATCATGCCGATGGCGTAGCTGACGCGCGACTTGTCGTCACCCAACGCATTGGTGTCGCCGGCCAGCAAGGGGGTCACAAGTGACAGGGAACAAACCGTAGTTAAGATAATGTTTTTCATGGTTAATTGCGGCTCTATTTTGAGGATTCGCCGGGCAATTGCAATCCCGATTTGGCGGAGGCATCTCTTGCAACCTTCGGTGGAGCGGGCGTACCCGTCCCGCAATGCGGGATCAGTGGCCTCGCCCCCAAAACGGCGCCCCTGCCCCCGATTTAAATTCCGGCAGAGTGACGCGCAAAATATTTCCCCGGAGCACAAATTCTGCTATAGTCAGGGAAATTTGTGCAAACAATAACGTGCCATTCCGATCATGACAATTCACCCCGGAGTTCGGGCTTGAAAATTTTCGCGTTGCTCGCGCCGGGGATTTTCCTGTGTTTCAATGCGTGGGCGGCGGGCAACACCAATGCCGCCCCCGCCCTGGTGCCGGGCCCCAATGACGGTCGCATTGCCTATGTGACGGCGCGTCTTTTGGAGGAATATCATTACTCGATGCACCCGCTGGACAAGGAGATGTCGGAAAAGTTTTTTGACGGTTATCTGGACTCACTGGACCCGCAGCACCTTTATTTCCTGAAATCCGACGTGGCGGAATTTTCACACTACCGCACGAATCTCGACACCTTGACCATCAACAACCGTGGCCAGGCCGATCTCACGCCGGCTTACCAGATTTTCGAACGATTTCTGGAACGGCTGAAGCAGCGCGTGGCCTACGATGACAAGCTCCTGAAGCGCGACCGGTTTGACCTGAATACCCGGCAAAGCCTGCTGCTGGACCGGCGCGATGCCCCCCATCCCAAAAATCTGGCCGAGGCGCGGCGCCTCTGGCAACAACGGCTGGTTTATGAGTATCTGCAGGAAGTCCTTAACCGCAGAATTTCTCCAACCAACAGCGGGGTGATTTTGCCTCTCCCTAAAACCGCCCCCCGGGAAATCGTCGAAAAACTTACGCGACGTTATCAGTGGCAGTTGCATCTGTTTGCCAACTGGGACAACAGCGACATCCTGCAAACCTATCTCGAGGCGCTGGCCCACGCCTATGATCCGCACTCGGATTATCTCAATGTCAGCCATGCCCAGGACTTTTCCATCACCATGAGCCTGGCGCTCTTTGGCATCGGCGCGGAACTCCGATCCGAAGACGGGTATTGCACCATCGTTTCACTGGTCGCCGGCGGTCCGGCGGCCAAAAGCAGGCAAATCAAGCCCCAGGACCGCATCGTCGCTGTCGCGCAAGGCAAGCAGACGCCCGTGGACGTGGTGGACATGGATCTGAACAAAATTGTGCAGATGATTCGCGGGCCCAAGGGTACCGAGGTGCGCCTCACTGTCATTCCGGTGGACAGTCCCAATTCCCGTCGCGTGGTGACCCTGATTCGCGACGAAATCAAATTGGAAGACCAGGAAGCCAAGGCCGAACTGGTGGAAATGCCCGATGGCCATGGCGGCACCAATCGCTTGGGGGTTCTGGACCTGCCGTCCTTTTATGCCACCGTTGATCTGCCCGGCGACAATGGTGACTTGTCCCAGAAGAGCACCACCGCTGATGTCAAACGCCTGATTAGAAAACTCGAACAGCAAAACGTCAACGGCATCATCCTCGATTTGCGGAACAACGGTGGCGGGTCGCTGGAGGAAGCCGTGGATTTCACCGGCCTGTTTGTCACCAACGGTCCGGTCGTGTTGGTCCGCTCACCGGAGGGCCATATCGTCGTGGACCAGGACACGTCCACCAACGCTCTTTACCGCGGGCCGCTGGTTGTCCTCGTCAACCGGTTCAGCGCTTCCGCCACGGAAATCGTGGCGGGCGCCTTGCAGGATTACGGGCGCGCGCTGATTGTCGGCGACACCTCCACGTATGGCAAGGGCACCGTCCAGAATCTGAACCCGTTGCGGCCGTTCATCTGGTCGGCGGATGAATCCCCCTCCAATGATCCGGGCACCGTCAAAATCACCATCCGCAAATTCTACCGTATCAGCGGTGCCTCCACCCAATTAAAGGGGGTCACCCCGGATATCATCCTGCCGGACCCCCTGAGCGCTTCGACGGACGTCGGCGAAAGTTCTCTTCCCAACGCGATGCCGTGGGACACCATCCGCAAGGAAGATTACGACCCTGTAAATATGGTGGAGCCTTACCGGTCGGAGTTGCGCAAGCTGTCCGAGGCCCGCGTCGCCACCAACCGGGATTTCATTTACATCCGGCAGGATATTGACGAATTCAAAAAGTTGCAGGCCGACAAAACCGTCTCGCTGAATGAGCAGGAGGAGCTCGACCGCGTGCAGCAAAACGCGCTCCGCCAGAAAGCGCGTGATGCCGAACGCGCTCAACGCAAGGTTCCCGACGAAAAAATCTATGAAATCACGCTGGAAGATGTCAACAAGCGCGGCCTGCCGCCGCCCGAGACCAACACGGTCGATTTTGCCAAATCCAGCGAAGCCCAAATCGATGAAACAGCGAGGCTCGACGAAACGGAGCATATCCTGGAAGATTACGTCTCGCTCATGAAGACGAATGAGACCCGCTCCATCATGGCCGGCCATTGAATGAACGCGCGCGCAACCCAGATTGCTTGCCCGACTTGCCGGAAATCAGGCGATTGGTTTGCCACGCCCTGGGGCCCGTTTTGCTCCCGACGCTGCAAGTTGATTGACCTCGGCAAATGGCTTGGCGGCGAGCACATGATTTCCGAGCCGCTGCCGCCGGAACCCTGGAGGAAAATGCAGAATGAAGAAGGATGAACGATGAAACTGGAAAAAGACCGGACCGGGGCGCGTCACCGGAAGTGTCTTCATGCTTCATTCCGCCTTCTTCATGTCATCGGATTTTTCCTTCTTCACGGCGGGGCACTCGCGCAAACGACAAACGTTATGAACACGACCAACCAAATCGAAATCGCCGACCTCGGTGGCGGCTGCTTCTGGTGCATGGAAGCCGTTTTCGAACGTCTCCCCGGCGTCATTTCCGTGACCAGCGGTTTTGCCGGCGGAACCACGCCCAACCCCACTTATGAGCAGGTTTGCACCGAGACCACCGGCCACGCCGAAGTAACGCAGATTGAATTCGACCCCGCAAAAATTTCCTACGCGAAACTGCTCGGGATCTTCTGGCAGGCGCACGACCCGACCACTCTCAACCGCCAGGGCGCGGATGTGGGGACCTCCTATCGCTCCATTATTCTCTACCGCAGTGAGCAGCAAAAGGAGATCGCCGAGCAATCCAGGGCCGAGGCGCAGAAGAATTTCAAGCATCCTATCGTCACCGAAATCGTGCCACTCAAGAAATTTTACAAGGCCGAGAATTACCACCAACAATATTTCGACCGTAATTCCACCGCACCCTACTGCCAGATGGTCATCGCGCCCAAACTGCACAAGCTGGAGAAGGAAAAGGTGATTCAAACCACGCCGCAGACAAGGTGAATTTACGATCTGCGATATACGATATGCGCGCCGCCGGCCTGATCGGAAGGTAAATCGTCAATCGAAAATCTTAAATCGAAAATAAAAAAGGCGACCCGTTACCGGATCGCCTTTGAATTCGATCAGAGAAATTACAGCCCTTTCTTGAGCATGTACTTGATCAAGTCGCCCACGCGGCAACTGTAACCCCACTCGTTGTCGTACCAGCTCACCAGCTTGAAGAACTTCTTGTTCAATTCAATGCCGGCCCCTTCGTCGAAGATCGAGGACAGTTCGCAATGGATGAAGTCCGAGCTGACCACCTCGTCCTCAGTGTAACCGAGAATGCCCTTCAGGTACGTCTCGCTCGCCTTCTTCATCGCGGCGCAAATGTCTTTGTAGCTGGTTTCCTTGACCGTGCGCACCGTCAGGTCCACCGCCGAGACCGTCGGCGTCGGCACCCGGAACGCCATGCCGGTCAGCCTGCCTTTGACTTCCGGCAGCACCAGACCCACGGCCTTGGCCGCGCCGGTCGTTGACGGAATCAAATTCTGCGCCGCGGTCCGGCCGCCCTTCCAATCTTTCTTGCTCGGACCGTCCACGGTCTTTTGCGTGGCGGTATAGCTGTGAATGGTCGTCATCAAACCTTCCTCGACGCCGAAGCCTTCCTTGAGCAGCACATACACTACCGGCGCGAGGCAGTTCGTCGTGCAGCTTGCGTTGGAAATGACATGATGCTGCTTCGGATCGTACTTGGCTTCGTTCACGCCCATGACGACCGTCAAGCAATCGCCCTTGGCCGGGGCGGAAATAATGACTTTTTTGGCGCCGGCGGTGATGTGGCCCTTGGCCTTCTCCACGTCCGTGAAAAGGCCGGTGGATTCAATCACCAATTCCACACCCAGCGCCTTCCACGGCAACTCGGCGGGCGATTTGGCGCTCACGACCTTGATTTTCTTGCCACTGACCACCAGCACGTCGTCTTCCGGCTTGTCGGCGGCGGATTTCTCCGAACCGACCTCGCCCTTGAAGCGTCCCTGAATGGAATCATACTTGAGCAAATACGCCAGGTTGTCCGCCGGAACGATATCGCCGACCGCGACCACCTCGATGTCCCTGCCCACCATGCCTTGTTCGACCAGCGCGCGGAAGACCAGCCGCCCGATGCGCCCGAACCCATTGATTGCAACTTTCACTGCCATATTTTTTATCTTTCTTCTATAAGCTATTTAGCGAAAACCGAAGGCACAATTTACCGGCAAACGCCCCAGCGTCAATTCAGAACTCTGGAACGGAATTGCCAAACGCGAACCGTTTTTTGCGCAAAAGAAAGCACGCCAGCGTCCCGGCTTGACCGGATGACATGCCAATGCAGTGCCATCAGGCGGCAAGGGCTTTAAAGAGGTATCGCAATTCTTCCATCCCCTGGTCCGGTTCGGGGTAGCGTTTTCGCGACCGAACGAGGCCGCCCTGACCGCACCTTGGCCAGGTTAAGCCGGCGGGCGGCGTCAGTCCGGGCCAGAGAATCAACCTGAATGAGTAACGGCACAGAACCATCAAAGCCACAGCGGGTTGGAATGCAATTCCTGTCCACCCAATCAATCGGATCCGGCTTCGACGGATCTCAACTCGAGCTTGAGGGCATGGAGGGATAGGTTGATATCCCAGATGAACGCGATGATGGAACCGAACAGCGAAACCATGGAGCCGATGAAAATGAGGCCGGCCAGCGCGCCTTGCTGCCATTGGAGCAGCGCGGTCACAAACAGGGTGATGATGAGCGCCGAAGCCAGCAACACGCTGATCGCCGCCAGCAAGATGCTCAACCGGATCATGCGTGCCCGGCGATAAATGATGGCCACCTGCGCCATCGTCTGTTCGCGTTCGCGGCCGGTGCGCTCCGGCAACTCGCGTTTGAGCTGGCGAGCGCGGTCAATGGCGCGGCCCAGCCGGTTGGTCATGGTCAACAAGAGCAGACCCACGCCGGAAATCAGAATCACCGGGCCGATGGCGTCCCGGAGTTCGGGAATCAATTGTTCAAGTGAGGTTGGCGGCATTTGGGTCTTACAATGTCGCGAGGAATGTAACTGTGATTCGGATGCCGAGGCAAGCGCAGTCCGTTTCCGGTTGAGCACAATTTGAAACTTTCACCCAGGCGAACGTCGATAACGCCGAAGCCCGGCGAAGGTTGATCCTCGCGCGCCGCTGTCGCCCCTCTCTGACGCGCCAAGGCCGGCTGACCGGCCTCGCCCCGCGACACTGTGCCATTCGTCGGATGCAGGACACGATGTGAAATCTGGAAGGGTTGGATGGTGAAAACCAAAATTGTAAATTGTTCGCCAATAAACGGTTAGAATTTAAACATCTTCACCGGCAGCATCAGCGATATGAAAGTGCCCCCAATCTCTTTTATGTCGGAGAACCCTCTGCGGGAGACGGACAATTTGGTGTCGGGTGACTATCCGGTGCTGGTTCAGACCGATCACTTCCGGTGCATGGCCTATCGGGATCTGGCGGGAAAATGGATAGATTACTTCCATCGGGTCGAGTTGCAGGGTAATATAGAACCGCTCATTCCAGCGGAATGTTGACCCGTCAGCCCGCAGGACGCCGGTCCTTTAAAACAGCACAAGCTGGGATGGGAAGGAAAGCGGCCGGCTTACTCGATAATTTGCACCACGTTCGGTAATTCCCGCCCGTCAAAGGCATCCCGCCATTTCCCTTCGCCATCGCGGTAGGCCATGCATTTGAAGCTGCTGCACTGTACCAAAACTTCCTCGCCGACCGGCGGCAGGTCGTTTTCCTTCTGTTCGGTTGAGTCACTTTTCACAACTGCAAAATATCCGTCCACCCGACCCAGAGTGATTTACGGATTTTGCGAAACAATTGAAATTTTTTGCCAGCCGGCGCCTGTACCATTCCGCTCGGCAGCGAAGGCGCGCGGTAGCGGCCGCTTCGGAGGACCAGGTTCGGTGAGTCCCAAAATCCAGAGGCAAACAGGGGCTCGTGTAACTCATCCCTCCCGGTTTGGGCAACACCGCCTTTTGGCAGTCGTACATTTTAAAGCTTTCGGTGGGGCGAACGCACTCCCGAGCCGGCCCGTCAATACCCTCGCCCCACCCAATCATAGCACCACCCGCCTATTCCCGGGCTCGACACGACGCAATCGCGGATTACAATCGGCCAACGGTTGATTTTTTGACCTATGCCCAAGACCACCTCCAATGCCTCGGCACTGAAAATTCTATTTATGGGCGGCACCGGAAAAATCAGCGCCGCTGTCAGCCGACAGGTGCTGGCCCAGGGGCATGAGCTGTATTTGCTGAATCGCGGACAACAATCCAAAAACCCGCCGGGCAGCCGCAACCTGATCGCCGACGCCAACGACCTCAAAGCCGCCCGTGCCGCGTTGCGTAATCTGGAATTCGACGTGGTGGTGGATTGGATCGGGTTCACGCCGGACCACGTCGAACGCGACCTCGTATTGTTCAAGGGCCGGACCCGGCAGTTTATTTTCATCAGTTCCGCCTCCGTCTATCAAAAACCGCCGACACATTATCTCATCACGGAAGCCACCCCGCTGTGCAATCCGTTCTCGGATTATTCCGCCAATAAAATTGCCTGCGAAGAACGTTTGCTGCGCGCGTACCGCCAGGAAAATTTCCCGGCCACCATTGTCCGGCCGACCTACACGTACAACCATTATTTCCCCGTCGCCGTCGGCGGCTTTGGCGGTTACACGCTGGCCGACCGGCTGAAGCGCGGCAAACCGATCATTGTCCACGGCGACGGTTCGTCACTGTGGGTGATGACCCACGCGGAGGATTTCGGGCGGGGATTCACCGGACTGCTCGGCAACCGACAGGCCATCGGTCACGCCTTCCACATCACGTCGGACGAGGTGCTGACCTGGAACCAGATTTACCAAACCATTGCCGAAGCGCTGGGCGTGGAGGCGAAGATGGTGCACATCCCGTCGGACTTCATTGCCAAAATGGCGCCGCCATACGCCGGCAGCCTGCTGGGCGACAAATCCTGGAGCGTGGTTTTTGATAACACGAAAATCAAAACCTTTGTGCCCGGTTTTCAGGCGGTCATTCCTTTTCGCGAAGGCATCCGGCGCACGGCGGCCTGGTTTGCCGCCGACAAAAAGCGTCAGGTCGTGGATGCCGCCACCGGCCGCCAAATGGACGAAATCATCAAGGCCTATACCGGCCGGACCGCGAGTTAACAACTATCCAGACGTAGCCGCCGAGGTAACGAGGCGCGCCTTTCCTTCCGTATAAATTCCGCCTCCTCACGTCGGCGGCTACAATGCAGCTCTACTGATTCTGCGCCGCCAGATATCGCTCCGCATCAATCGCCGCTGCGCAACCCGCGCCCGCCGCCGTGACTGCCTGACGATAAATGTGGTCCGCGCAATCGCCCGCGACAAAAACACCGGGCACATTCGTCATCGTGCCTTGTTTCGGAATGATGTAGCCGTTTTCGCCCAGTTCAATCTGGCCCTTGAAAAGTTCCGTGTTCGGCACGTGGCCGATGGCGATGAACACGCCGGCGCAGTTCAAAACCGACGCCGCGCCGGTCTTGAGGTTCTTCAATGTCACACCGGTCACCTTGTCCTGTTTCACGTCGAGCACCTCCGTCACCGCCGAATTCCAAACCGGTTTGATCTTGGGATTGGACAGCGCGCGCTCAGCCATGATTTTGGACGCGCGCAGTTTATCGCGGCGATGGACCAGATGAATCTCTGACCCGAAACGTGTCAGGTAAAGCGCCTCTTCACACGCGGAATCGCCGCCGCCGACCACGACGAGCGGCTGGTTGCGGAAGACCGGCAATGCGCCGTCGCACGTCGCGCAATAGGTCACGCCCTTGGTTTCGAGCAAGCCCTCACCCGGCACGCCCAGATGTCGATGACTCGCGCCGGTGGCGATGATGACCGTCTGCGCCTCGATCCGCTCACCGTCCACGGTGAGTGGAAAAGGGCGTTTGAAAAAATCAACCTTCTCCACCGTGCCAAAACTGGCCCGGGCGCCGAAGCGTTCCGCCTGTTTCTGCATCCGGGTCATCAATTCATAACCGTCCACACCTTCGGGAAAGCCGGGATAATTTTCGACGATACTGGTGGTGGTGAGCAGTCCGCCGGGTTGTTGGCCGGTAAGCACCAGCGGCTGGAGGTTGGCGCGCGCCGTGTACAGCGCCGCCGTCCAACCCGCGCAACCCGAGCCGATGACGATGACCTTTTCCATAAGCGCGCGCAAGGTAGTGGCAGAACGCGCTGGTGGCAAGTGTGCGCGAAATAAAACAGGAATCCGGCCTCACTGGCAGCCAAGGTTTTTCATATTGCCTTGCGGGCCAATCGGGGTTTGACTCCACCTGTTCATGATCTCGAAAACGACCAGCCGGGAATTCCCAGGCAAATTCGTTGGTAATCCGTCTAATGAACGCGCCCTTTAGTTGTCAGTCAAATTAACATTGGTCATGAACTCCAAACTCCTCCTCAGCCTCGCGCTCATTTTGAGTTTTCTGTTGACCGGATGCGCCGCTCCGGAATTCAGCGTCGTGCCGGACACGCGGCAATTGGCAAGGAACCACCGTGTCGTCGCGGAAGTGACGTGCATTAAAGCGGACTCCATCCTTTGTACGCGCCATCTGGCGCTTTTCCCCACGCATTATATCCGTTGCAACGCCGAGTTTCGAGTGGACCGAATTCTCCAGGGTGAATTCACCGGCTGCAGGTTCGCCCTCGTCAACGCCGAAGGTGCCGGAATCCCTGAATCCGGTTTCGATGTATTTGAAACCAACAAAATTTACACGGTTGGTTTTGACTCCGTCATTCGGGGTAATGTCAAACATTTCGCCGTGGTCGGGCAGGAATCTGCTTCACCGCCGCCGAAAGCAGGAGATCGGCCATGAAGCCCAAACTTCTCTACTGTCTGACGCTGGTATTGAGCGGCGGCTTGAATTGTCCGGCGGCCATCATCTATCCCAATGCCCCGGACGGTGGACAACAAGTTATCCATGAAGCGTTCAAGGGATTGTCCCGGAGCATCTCCCGTTACCTAGGCGGTTGTCAGATTGAAGATTTAACCATCGCCAATCCTTTCCGGGATTATGCCGTCGGGTTGACGAATCTGGTTTCCGGCCAATTGCTCCCGGCGGCCCGGGCCGGCACCTGGCGGTATCTCTTGATGCACGGGACCAATGCCGTGGGCGCAGCTGAGTTGATGGCCGACCCCGCGAATGGCGCGGCGCTGAAATTTGCCAATCTGGATACCACTGACTTTTCCAAGGAAACGCAGGAGGCGTTGCGCCGAGCGGAATCACTGCCACAAATCCAAAAACAGGATTATGAACTTCGCCGGTTGGATTGTCCGTCAGCCCTTTTCGTTGCAATCTGGCTGCATGGCAAATCCGACGACATCCTCATTCCCCTGCCGCCCACCGGGGGCCGGTGGAACGCCTGGCAGCCGTATTCCGAGCGTCGGATGATCGAGTTGTTGCAGCCGGAGGCGGAGAAACGGCTGAAAACCGGGAGCGGAATCTTTAATTAGAGGTATTCCAAAAAAATGTGCAGCCACCGACGTGAATTGGCGAACCTCTGGCGTAAGTCGTCGGCGGCTACGGAGATTGCTGAACCGCTCCAAGGCGGGAGGCTACCGGGGATTCCGGTCCTGCCCGCCCCTTATTTTGGCGCCGGCTCTTCCAACGGACTCTTGACAGCAGGCGTGTTCGTTTGAGTCACCGTCGGCTTTGGAACCAGAAGTTGTTCGCGGGTTTTGAGCAGCGGGTCAACCGTCCAGGCCGGCACGGAATACACCCATTGATTGAGCGCGGTCTCGCGCGCCAGTTTATCTTGCAGCGTCTTCAGCTCAGCCGGAAACGACTTGTCCGACGACGGCTGTTCCGGATTCCCGCCTTTGACCGGAACCGGCTCCTTGGGCAGGGTGGCGGACGTGTGGACACTCAAATAGTAGTTGTCATCTGTTTTTCGACCAACCTGCACCGAGTAATCGAATCCATCAAACGTCTTGATTTCAACCCGGGTCGGCTTGTTCATGCCCGTTTGTTCGGGATTCAAGCCCGTGGCCACGTCTTCAAAGCTCGGCGAGGAAAATGAACCGGCTGTTTCGGAGGCCTTTGAACTGTCCAGCTTTTCGCCCGGGTTCGCGTCCGCCAGCATCCAGTCACTGGATTCGCTCGAGCGGGTCAGTTTCCAGGAATTGGTTGCTTCCGGAAAATCCACCAAAATGCTTTGCGGCTTTTCAATCTGGAAAAAAGTTTTGTCGAGCCACTGGTCCGGGGCCGGGCTCACCTCGCTTAACGGATCACCAATCACCGCCACCGTGGTCGAACGGGCGGCGGTCAGCACATAGCGCCCGTCCGGCCAGCCCGCTTCCGGCGCGTCCGGTGACGGCTGGCTGTTCTGCTGCGTATGCGCCTTGCCCAGCCAGAGCGTGCGGATCGGCCGGCCGCCAACGTCATCGAACTCCAGCAGCGTCGCGGCATTGGTCCCCTGCCCCGGCGGCGCCAGATCCAGCCGCGCCAGTTGCGCCGCCCCCACCTCCTCGGTCTGGACAATTTTCAAATCGCGCAATTTCAACAGGAGCTGGCTGATCTGGCTGAAATTGGCCGGATAATCATCGCGCTGCGCCACGCGCCAAAGCCCGTTCGTCCTGGCCAGTGTCAAGTCATTCGTGCCCTGCTCCATCCGGATTTGCGCCACATCGTTCACCTGAAAATCACCGAGCAGTTTCCGGCCCAGTTCCGGTCCTTGACTCTGCCAGCCGGCCGTTTGCCGGCGATAATGCCACCAGGCAGCGCCGCCCAGCACGAGCACCAACACCAACAGCACGATGAATTGTTTGCGGTTCATGGCGCCGAAGTCCGTTTCCGTTTCCACGCCGCCAGGCCGAGACCGAACACGCTGACCAGCGCCGGCATGGCGGCGATGTTCAGCCATTCAATGTGCGTCTGCAACGAAACCACGTCCTGGCGCAGGTCTTTTTGCACCCGCTTTAAATCGCTCCTGACCTGGGCTTCCTGCTTTTGAAAATTTTCGATCTGCGCCTGCTGTTCCGGCGACAGGATATACCGCTGGTTCTGGCTCTTGGTTTGTTGCAACTCGCTCAGCCGCTGCTCGGTCGCCGCCAGACTGTCCTGCAATTCCCTGATCTTGCCCTGGTACTGCATCTCGGCCGCCGCCTCCATTTTCTTGATGACGATGAACGGGCGGTTCTCCACCCCGCGGCTGCGCATGGCGATGAGATCGCTGTTGCCGGACATCTGCCCGATGGCGTCCTGCGCAAAACTCAGGTTGTCGTTGAGCTCCATCGCCATGGTGCCGAAGACTGAATTGACTTCGCGCAAGGCGAACGGGTCGGACAACATGTCCGCGTCGCCGACCAGAATGACAGTGTTATCGCCGGCGCTTTCCTTCAGGAAACCGGCGGTCCGGGAAATGGCATTTGTGTCTTCGGCCGGCGGGCCTCCGGGAAACGCGGTCTTGAATTTGCCGGTCAGCTTGATGGCCAGCGGATATTCAACGCCCGAAGCGCTGAAGTTTTTCAGAATCTGGTCGCCGGTCAAATTGTAGATCATTGCGTCGGCCAGTTCCGAATCCTTCGTGCTTTTCACCAGGACGGTCTCCCTCAGGCCCGGCGCCGGCACGCCGGTAAACGCGCCCGCATACGGCAGCCACAAGTCGGTCAAATCGCTCGTGATGATGTCATTGGTATTGATGCCTTCGGCGGTGACGTCCAAAAACGCCGGGGCATCCTCGGGCTGGCCATTTTGATCACCCACCTGCATTTTGAAATTCAAGTCCGCCACCACCTTGCTGGTGTCAAAGTGAACGCCCCACGCCGCGAGCAGCTTGTCGAGCGTGGAAACTCCCGCGCCCGACTCGCCCATCATCGGATTCTGGCCGCGCGCGTCGGCGACGCTCAGCGGATCAAGAAAGGCGATCAACTTGCCGCCGCGCAAAACAAACTGGTCAATGGCATATTGCCCGGCCGTGGTAATCCCGCGCGGATGGATCACCAGCAACACATTGATGTCGCTGTCAATCTTATCCGTGTCCAACGGCACCTGCCGCAGCGTGTAATCGCCATTCAATTCATTGATCAATGCCCATGGCGGCGTGCCCTGCTGGCCCATCTGCTCCATCATGGGATTGGCCTGCTGCCCGAACACGGGCAGTGAACTCATCACGCCCACCACCGGTTTTTGCGGATGCACCACCTGCGAGATGGCCCGCGAAATGTCGTATTCCAGCAGCCGTTGGCGGTCAGGCGATAACGCGACCGTCTGCTTGGCATCCAGCAGGCTCACCGCCAGGCCCAGGTAAAACTTGTCACCCGTCGGCAGCGTCTCCGCCTCAATACCGTCCAGGCGGGCCGAATCCTCCGCGTCCGAATCGGGCTCCGGATCGAATCTTTGGATGATGATTTTGTCATGTGCCACCTGCTTGTATTCGTCCAGCAGGTCCTCCACCTGCCGGGCGTAGTTTTCCAGATAGAGGCTTTCCGCCGTCGGCGTCACGTGGCGCGTGCAGTAAAAACGGATGGTCACCGGCGTGTCGAGCTTGCCCAGAATCGCCCGCGTGCCGGGCGACAGCGTGTAGGTTTTTTCCTGAGTCAGATCGGCCCGCGCCGGAAATTCGGAGGCAATCAGGTTGATCGCCACCAGCAGCATCGCCATGGCCACAATGCCCGCCGCCGAATACAACAGCATTTCAAAGGATTTTTGTTTCATTTCCGGTGTCCGCGCAAAATCACCGCCGTGGTGAACAGGGAAAAGCCGATGAGCGACAAAAAGAAAATCACATCCCGCGAATCGAGCACGCCTTTTTGGAAATTTTCGAAGTGGGTGATGACGCTGCAGGCGGCCACGGCCTGCACCACCACCGGGCTGGCCCAGCCGGACAGAAACTGGATCACCGGTGAAAAGCCGGCCAGCAGCAGAAAGAGGCACAACACCACCGAGACGATGAAACTCACCACCTGCGACCGCGTCATGGCCGACGTGATGCCACTGACGGCGAGATAGGCGCCGGCCATCAACCAACTGCCCACGTAGCCGCAAAAAATCACGCCGTTTTCCGGGCGGCCGAGATAATTCACCGTGATCACCAACGGAAACGTCAGTGCCAACGCCAGCGCGAGAAACAGCCAGGACGCCAGGAATTTTCCGGCAATCGCCTGCCAACTGGTAATGGGCATGGTCAACAGCAGTTCCAGGGTGCCCACGCGCCTTTCCTCCGCCCACAACCGCATGCCCACCGCCGGCACCAGAAACAAATAGAACCACGGATGCCAGATGAAAAAAGTGTCGAGCGACGCCTGGCCATGCTCAAAGAAGGTCCCCATGCGCGTGCCGACCATGAACGTGAAAAATCCGCACAGGAGCAGAAAGATGACGATGAACACGTAGGCCAGCGGCGACGCGAAATAGGCGCCCAGCTCGCGCCTGGCGATGGTCTTGATGTTGGCGAGGGCATTCATTCTGATTTCCGACCTCCGACCTCCGACTTCCGGCTTCCGACCCCGGTCTTCTGATCAACCGTCTCCGGTAGGGTCAGGCTGCGGAAAACCTCGTCGAGGCGGCCTTCCTCGACTTGCAACTGTTGAATCCGCCAGCCTTGCGCGGCTTCACCCACTGCGCGCGGCAGTTCGCCGTCCGCCACGTTCGGTTTCGGATGCACACACACCGCGACCACGCCGTTGATTTCCTCAAGCACGGCGACACGGCGAGCCTGGGGAATCTGGTGAAGCCGGGCCGACACGGCGGCCGCCGCCACGCCGCTGACGCGCAACGTGACCGCGCCGGCCATGTCCGATTTCTGGCGCAACTCCGCCGGCGTGCCGTTGGCGACGATTTTGCCCCGGTCAATGATGATGGCGCGCGTGCAGACGGCGTCCACCTCCTCCAGGATGTGCGTCGAAAAAATAATCGCCTTGGTCGCTCCCATGCGGCGGATCAAGCCGCGCACCTCGTGTTTCTGGTTGGGATCCAGGCCGTCGGTCGGTTCGTCCAGCACCAGCACGTCGGGATCGTGAATGATGGACTGCGCGAAACAGGTGCGATGCCGGTAACCTTTGGACAACGTTTCAATGCTTTGATGCCGGACACTTTCGAGAAAACACATTTCCACGACCCCGTTCACGGCCCTGGTTTTGGCCGCGCCGCGCAAGCCGCGGATTTCCGCCGCAAAATTCAAGAAGCCCCACACGGTCATGTCCGTGTAAGCCGGCGCATTTTCCGGCAGATAACCGATGAGCCGTTTGGCCGGGAGCGGCTGGTCGGTCAGATCAAATCCGCCCACCGCGACACGCCCCGCCGACGGAGGCAGAAAGCCGGTGATCATCCGCATGGTGGTGGATTTGCCCGCGCCGTTGGGGCCGAGAAAGCCAAGGACCTCGCCGCGCGCCACGGAAAAGGAAATTCCGTCCACGGCGCGTGTATGGCCAAATAACTTAGTTAAACCATCTGCCTGAATCATGCCCGTACCACCACCATTCCGCCCGGGAAAAATCAAGAAGCCCAATCAGCGGTTGTTATTTTGAAAAGAGACGGCCTCGAATGTTCAAAAAAAATTACAAGCGTTCGCGCCCGCCGTAGCCGCTCTCGAGGTCATGCCAGAATTCCACGTCCTCCTCGTCCTGTTCCCAGCAAAGAAAGACTTCCCGGCCGCCGATGATGGCCGGGAAATCCACCAGCCCGCGTTCCAGGTCCTTGATGAAAATCTGCCGGCGCTGAAACTCGGCCAGAATTTCCTGCACATCCGCCAGTGTGCGGACCTGATCATTGACGGTCTGGCCGCCAGCGTCATGTCCCTGTTTCATCAGGGTGCCCAGGCGCTTTTCATGGCGTTCGAGGAGCTGGCGAAGTTGCGTGAGCCGCTCCAGCCATTGGCGGATTTGCGGCAGCAAGGCCCGCACCTCGTCACGCGTATAATGTTTGTTGAAACGATGTTTCATCGGCAAAAATAACTGCGTCTAAGGAAATAAATACCCATCGGGGCGCTTGCGCAAACACAAACGCCTGGTGACAGGTGAATGAAGTCGCGGCAGCAGCCAATCCTTTTACATCCGGAAATGGGTTAAACAACAAACCCATTTCCGGGCAAAAAGGAAACGTCCTTTTTTCATCCGTTTTTACACCATACGGCAAGCTAAAAAACGGGCAAAAAGGGAACTGCCTTTTTTCATCCCAAAGGCGTTAAACGACGAACGCCTTTGGGGCAAAAAGGAAACCTACTTTTGCCAAGTGCGCTTCTTGTGACGATGCAAACGCAGCTTCTTGCGCCGTTTGTGTCGGTTAATTTTCGCCTTGCGGCGTTTTTTGAGTGAACCCATATCGGGATTTTTAATTTGCGATTTACGATTTACAATTCATCCGGCGATTTGGCACGCCCGGAAAATTGGCCTGAAGGTAAATCATCCGTCATCAATCGTAAATCATAAATTCAATACACCACTTTGTTCAGCGGATATTCGATGATGCCTTCCGCGCCGGCGGCTTTGAGCTTGGGAATCATTTCCCGCACGATGTGTTCGTCAATGATCGTCTCCACGGCCACCCAGCCTTTCTGGCTCAGGGCGGAAATGGTCGGGTTGCGCAGCGCCGGCAGTGACTTAAGGAGGCCCGCCAGGTTCTTTTGGGCGATGTTCATTTTCAAACCCACTTTCGCCTCCGCTTCCAGCGCGCCTTTGAGCAACAACGCCAACGTCTCGATCTTCTGTCGCTTCCACGAATTCTTCCACGCCTTTTGATTGGCAATCAACCGCGGCGTCGAGGCGAGCAGCGTGTCCACAATGCGCAGTTTGTTGGCGCGCAGCGACGAGCCGGTCTCGGTCAATTCCACAATCGCGTCCACCAGTTCGTGCGCCTTTACCTCCGTGGCGCCCCAGGAAAATTCCACATCCGCTTTCACGCCGTGCTGGCGGAGGTATTTTTTGGTGAGGTTGACCACCTCGGTGGCAATGCGTTTGCCTTTCAAATCCCTGACCGATTTGATTTTCGAATTGTCGGGCACGGCCAGCACCCAGCGCGCCGGCTGCCTCGTCGCTTTGCTGAACAGAAACTCGCCCACCTCGTGGACGCGGGAACCGTTTTCGACAATCCAGTCGCGGCCCGTGATGCCGCAGTCCAGATAGCCGTGCTCGACGTAGCGGCTGATCTCCTGGGCGCGAATCAGCCGGATTTCCAGCTCGTCGTCGTCCACGTACGGCGCGTAGGAACGGCTGCTCACGGAAATATTGAAGCCCGCCTTGGCCATCTTTTGGATGGTGGCTTCCTGCAAACTGCCCTTCGGCAGACCGAATCGTAGTTTCTTGCTCATTCAATTTTCAAAGGTGGGCCCGGCGCACTGCGCCGACCGGACACCGCGTGCGGCGTCCCCACTCATCTGCGCGTGACGGGATGAATTTGCCAGGAACCACACCGGAAAGCCACTTTCTTCTTGCGCGATTTCTCCGGGAATCATTGTCGTCCTCGTCATCGGAAAATAAAGAATTCGAGGACGGGGAGGGGAACAGGGACGATTACGATTTCCAAATCACCCGCCGTCCCACCACCGAAATTTCCCCGCGGGCGATGGACGCCACGCATCGGGGATAAAGCTCGTGTTCCGCCCCGTGGATCCGTTGCATCAAACTGTCGGGCGTGTCGTGGTCCAGCACCGGGACGGTTTGCTGGCCGATGATGGGGCCGGCGTCCACACCCGCGTCCACGAAATGCACCGTGCATCCCGTCACCTTCACGCCATGATCCCACGCTTGTTTCCAGGCTTGCAGACCGGGAAACGATGGCAGCAAGGACGGATGGATGTTCACGATGCGCCCCTCGAACGCGCGCAGAAAATCGCCCTTCAACACCCGCATGAAACCCGCGAGCACGACCAAATCCGCCTTCGCCTCCTGTAACGCGGCCACAAACGCCCGCTCCGCCTCCTCGTCCAGTTTGGTGCGGAATTTTCCCGGTGGAATGAATCGGGCCGGAATTTTTCGTTCGCGCGCCAGGGTCAGAATTCCCGCGCTTTCGACGTCGCTCAAAACCAGCGCGACCTGCGCGGGGATTTTCCCGGCCGCACACGCGTCGGCCAGGGCGGCAAAATTGGAGCCTTTGCCGGAGCCGAGAATGCCCAGTCGAAATGGATTGCTCACGGTGATTTGAATAACAGAGCAACCCTCCAAAACAAGTGAAAAGCGGCCGGATCCCCGTGCGCGCGTTGAGTCCAGGACAATTCCCGAAGCGGCAGGCCGGAGGGAGTTTCCTCAAGGGCCCAGGGACAACCGATAGAACAGCTCGGCGTTGGTCGGCGCCACGGCATAGGGTGAAACCGCGGGATTGGCCATCCAGGGTCCCGACAGGTTGGTCGCCTGCAACAGTGTTCCCGCGGTCCAGGTCAAAACCGGACTGGCCGCGCCGCTCTGCATGTAGAGGTAGTTGGTCAATCCCCATACCCCCAAAGTGCTACTGGTCCCCACGTACACCCTGCCATTCGCGATGGTCGGACAGGTCATTTTCACGTACGTCCCCACACTCCCGCTCCAGAGTAACTGCGGGAAATTCACCGCGTCATACGCCCGCAGATTGCTATCGTCGTCAATTTCCCACAAAATGCCGTTGTTCCTGCCATCGGCTGAAAGGGAAAGCCCGCCACAACGATCTTGCCCGGAATAGGAGGATGTGCCCAGCGGTGTGATTATAATGTTCGTCCCGGTAAATTCAAAGGATTTGGTCGGGCTGTAGCTGTGCAGGACAAAAAGATACTGCTTGCTTGGTCCCTGCCAATAAACCGGCGACTTGCCAACCGTGTCTCCGGAATTCTGCGCTTGGAATCCTTGTACAAAATTTCCTACATGACCCATATTGGTGACATCAGCCAGGTACAGGATCCCGTCCTTGCCCATCCCAACCGCATAATGCGTCGGCAGCAAAACCACGCCGCCGGAACCGAAGTCGGTGTCACCGTTGTTGAGGTTGGACCAGTTGCCCGGAGTGGCATAATCCAGCACCGACAGGCTGCTGCTCAATTTGATCATGGACTCACCGAAGTTGGTCGTGCCGTCAAAGGTCCCGTTGCCCGTCATGACATAGATGTTTCCATTCGTGTCCACGGCCGGGGCCATGCCCCCGGACCAAATGGCCGCCTGGCTGCCGGTGGGCGTCGTGTTAAAGGAATAGAGCTGCAAAAGGTTGGTGGCATTGTAGCCCAGCACAAAACCATGATAACTGCCCTGGTCGCAGTGCGAGCCGAAGCAGACGTACACCACGCCGTTCAGCAGCAGCAGACCCGGACGCTGATGTTCCACGCTGGCATTGAATTGCGAATTGGTAATTGTCACCGGACCGCTGAATTTCTCCGCTCCCGTCGCCAGATCCAGTGCATGCAGCTTGTGCGCCGGTCCCGCTGCCAGCTTCGTGTCTACATAGAGCGTCTGGCTGTTCAAATCAATCACTGGTGTGCCGGTGATGCCGACGATCGGCGACAAGTCGCCGCAACTGCTGGGAGTAAAGGGGGTGCCCAGATTGGTTTGCCAATAGGTGACACCGGCGGTGTCGGCATCGAACGCATAGACGCTGTTGTTCTCCGTGCTGACAAAAACCACGTCGTGTGTCCCGCCGGCGATGTTCAGGTTTTCCACGTAAAGGGGTTGGGCATAGACCTGGGCGTCCACGTTGTCGGTGAACAGCCTGCCGAAATTGGTGGAATTGACGTTCGCAGGCGTCAAAATGGTTTCGCACGTGTTGGCCCCGGTCCGCGCAAGGTCGTTGTGCTGAGTGAGTACATCCACGGCTTGCGCCTGGTTGAACAACAATACGCCGGCAAGCAAGCCAAGCCCGCGCCAGATATCACCCCTCCTATTACAGCACTTCATTGATTTTTTCGTTGTGGCTCTTCATAGTCGCACAAACCGACATTCTGTCCACCCTTTTTCCGCGGGAGTTGCCGCCTTTTGCACTTTCGGTGAAGCGGGCGAACCTGCCGGTCCGTTCGCAGCCCCGCACCGCCAAACGATACCCGGACATTTTCTCGCTGCGCGCGCCAGAGCCTCTTCAAAAATAGATGCCTTCGTTGGCTTGAAAAGGCGGACTCTCCCGGACAATTCCGCCTCGTTACCTCGGCGGCTGCGAGATTCGTTGAACCGCGCCAAGCCGCCCGCGGGACGATGCCTTTACCGAGGGAAGGTTGAGGAAACCAGTTTGAGGCGGATGTTTTTGAAACGCACCTGCGCGCCTTTGAGCGCTTCGTGCTCGTCGTCGCTGATCCAGTCGCGGACCTGCAATCCGATGAAGCCTTTTAACGTCATCGAATCGTGGATATGCGCACAGGGGACGCCATTGAGAGCCGTTTCGATTGAGTCGCCAACGGCCTTGATTTGAAGGTGGTTCCAATCATTGGTCTTGAAAATTTTCCTGCCCTGCCTTGAGAAATCGTCCGGGTTGCCGCCCCGGAAGCCGGGATAGAGCCAGAGCCGCCGCATTTCGTCATAAATACCGCCCGTCCACCAGCGTTGATCATAAAGCGTGGCGGTCCACCAGCGATGAATCGGGCTCGGATCAATCAACACCAGATAGCCATAGACATGCCCCGCGGGAACGGTCAGGGGTCGTCCATCCCATTTCCAGGGGGTGTTCTTCGCGGCGTACTGGCTGCGAATCTGCACGCCCGAAAAAAGCTGGTGGTCCACCTTGAAATCCAGTTCCAGAATGAAATTGCCGTAATTCTTCTTTGTGCCCAGCACGCTGTTCGTGTCGCTTTCGGAAACCACCTGGCCGACAATGCAGCCGTCCTCCACGAAGAACTTGTCGGCGCCGGCTTTTTGGGTCCAACCTGAAAGGTTCCTGCCGTTGAACAAGTTGACCCAGTGGTCTGCGGCGAAAAGCCCCGGAGTGGCAAGGAACCAGAACGCGAAAAGTATCACCCTGATTTTTTGCATGTTAAAAACGACCGCTCACGCGCAGGTTCCCGGTGCCCCGCGCGTTCCCGATTGTTAAAAAACGGCGTGACCGGCGCCGGCGCGCTCCCTGTCGCACCCGCTTCGGTCAGGGCGACAAATTGGGCGCCTTGGCCGGAGCCGGGAATGCCCGGTCGAAATGAATTGCTCACGGTGATTTGAATAACAGAGCAACGTCCCGAAACAAGTGAAAAGGCAACCGGTTCGCGGTGGCGGTACATTTTGCAATCTTCGGTGAGGCGAGCGTCCGGCAAGCCCACTTGCTGGCCGGCCGGCCGCAGCCCGGCCCTGCGGAATGAATTCATCAACCGGCACGTCGGCTCGTCCGTGGCCTCGCCCCATCAGAAAGCCCAGTTGCAGTATAAGAAGATGGACATACATTACTCGCTGTAGCCATGGGCCGGGAAGCGACCAATTATCGGCCGGAGAAGATCTTCAGCCGCGCGTTCACTTTGATGGAACTGCTGGTGGTGATTGCGATCATTGCCATCCTCGCCGCGCTGCTGTTGCCGGCGTTAAGTCTGGCCAGGATGAAGGCGCAAAGCACCGCCTGCCAGAACAACCTGTACCAGCTTAATCTGTGCCTTCACCTTTACATTGCCGACAACCAGGATTTTTTCGTGCCCAACAATTCCATCGCTGCGGCCGGCGATCCCGGCATGAGCCTGAGCACTGGATTATCCTGGCTCCCGGATCTCGATGCCGCCACGGAAATCAACCCTTCCAACATCATCAACGGGCTGTTGTTTCAATACAACCGGTCGCTGGCCATTTACCATTGCCCGGCGGATCGTTCCACTCTGCAAACGCCCGGGGGCCAGCCCCTGCCGCAATTGCGCTGGCGCAGCTATAACCTGAGCCAATCGGTTAATGGCGACCCGCAAGCCGATCCCGTGTATTTCCCCCTCATCCCGGCCTGGACGAAATACACCGCCGTCCGACAACCCGATCCGAGCAAGCTTTTCGTTTTCATTGACGAGAACGCGGCCACGATTGAAGACGCCGAGTTCGGCAATCCGCCCATCGGCTCGATCTTTCCGTCAGACCAGTGGTGGGACATGCCGTCTGACCGGCATTTTCAGGGCGCGAATCTTTCGTTTGCGGACGGTCATGTTGAATATTGGAAATGGAAAGTGCCCAAAATATTTCGTGGCTGGCTCCAATCTGTGCCTCCCGAGGAAATGCCCGATTTCCAGCGCGTCCAAAATGCCATGAAACAACCGTACGACGACTGACGGTTCGGACCAGCTGGTGGATTCGCGATTAAAACGCGGATCTGGAAAAAGAGAAAGGCCGGACAACGGGTCCGGCCTCACACACGGTGGCACCTGAGAACTGGTGCCTAAATCTGGGTACATCATACACCCTGCCGTGCACCCGTCATGTCACCAATACTGGTGATAGGTGCCCCCGGGATTATGTCTTTCACGTACCCACGATAAAACCCGCATGAACAAAGGAGAAAACATTAAGCTTTACGGCTTTTCATCGTTGGCAGATGCTTTTGGTGAATGTCTGAATTTTTCAGATTCTGGATTGACTGCTTCACTATTGGGGCAACTTGGGGGAATGGCGTTTTTGGTATTATTGAAATCATCTGCGCCATTCTGTGGGTTTTTTATAGAAAAAAACACGACAACTGTGAGGCAAGGTCTGGTCGGGAGGATAGGGTGAGAGCTTTCGGCAAATGGTGTTTCATTATAGTCGTTATTTTCAGCACTATTGTTGTAGCTCCGTATTTGAAATATCAACAGAAAGAAGATGAAGCCTCTAAAAGCGAGAAAGTGGTAGAGGCATTATCATCATCTAATTCGTTTTTGAGTGGACAAATTGAAGGCAACAAAACCACTATTCAAAATCTCCAAAACCAAGTAGTCCAAACTAGGGAGGATGCCGAAACGGACCGGCTAAATTCCAAAACCGATTTAAATGAGGCGAATCGTGAGAAAGATGCTGCATTACAGCGATTGACATTTTGGGAAGCAAACCCTGAAAAGCTTGCAGCACTTTACAACAATATTTTCACCCATACGCCGACCAATTTCCCACAATTTGATTCGATGTTGGGCCAATTTAACATTGCCCTAAGCAAGATAACTGAAATCGAAACTGAGACAAAACAATTGCAGAACAATGCCACCCAATTAGCGTACACATCCAATCAACTCGCGGATTTAGGCATCGAGAAACTGCCTGACGGTCGAACAAAAATAGGAACCATGATTTCAGGCAGGCCCAACGTTGTCATTGAAGCCATTAATGAAGGCTATCAAAGCTATACAAACAGAGATTTCAACACCGCTCTTGGGAAATTCCAAAAAGGCATAAACGCATTGGAGGCGACGCACATAAGCGGGGACGTTATGATAACGGGCGGCGATATCACGCCTAAGGGCAGGGGTCAATTGTATGGCATGGCAGCAGATTGCGCTATAAAACTTTACAAAAATGACCTCGCAAAGGAATACGCTCAAAAATCAGTTGAGGCCGATCCACAACCGATTAGTAAACTTTTTCTTACGTACGCAATCGCTAATTTAGCCTTGGCAAAGGCGCAAACCAACGACATTGCTGGCTCATTTGAATCGTTTCAAATGGCCATTGACAATTATGAGACTA
>DATJNM010000086.1:0-13913 GCA_035508155.1 Candidatus Sulfopaludibacter sp.
CGCGGACAACCTTAGTGTTTCCTCCTCGGCGAGCTTTGATACCCTGGTGCCGACATTGGTAATCGAGGCTGCGGATTTCAACTACTCCAGTGGCCAGTTCATGGATACGCCGGCGAATGGCGGCCTGTGGCTTTATCAGAATCTGGTCGGCACGGCGGGCATTGACGAAAATAAGAACCCCGCGCGCACGAATTCCATAATTTACCGCCCCACCGACAAAGTGGTCATTCAGGCTGCCGCGTCCACTAGCGCCACTGCGCAAAAATTCGTCAGTGCCGCCAATACCAACGACGTGGAGACGGAGGTTGGATACAACAGCCCCGGTGATTGGTTGAACTACACCAGGACCTTCGGGACGGGCGGCTCGGCTCCGGCCGGAACCTACAATGTTTACTGCTATCTGGCGACGAGCGGCTCGGGAGAACAATCTTCCTTCTCGGAAGTCACCAGTGATCGGACCCAGCCAAACCAAACCACCACCCCTCTGGGCCAATTTGGCACCTCGTCCTTCACGGACGATACCTACAACGATTACGTCTATGTGCCCTTGGTAGACTCGTTTGGCAACCGGGTGTCTGTGACGCTGACGAACGGCGTACAGACGTTCCAGTCCACGGTGGTGGGCAACCCCAACCTGGCCTTCTATCTCCTGGTGCCGAAGGTGCCCGTCTATACACCGGAATTGCTGAGTGTTTATCCAAATAATCTGTATCAATCTACCAACGTATTAAGTTTCACCGTGGGTCCAGCTGATGGCCCTGCCATTTCCACCAACGGGATTAGTTTGGTCCTGAATGGCGTCACCATAACGTCAGGATTGAATTTCACCCAGGTGGGAGGGAATTGGGTCGTCACTTATGCGATCCAATCGAACACCGTGTACACCGCGGTCATCAACGTAACCAACACTTCAGGGGCGACGCTTAGCGCTCCCTACACAGTCAATTTTGACACCTTCAGCCAGAACAACATGATGATCGAGGCCGGGGACTTTGACTTCAATGGTGGCCAGTTTATTCAGAATCCCATTGAGACGGCGGGCAATTCGGTGTATCCGGGAATCGCGGCGACAAACAGTTATTTCGAGTATCCTGGCGGCAATACCGCCAACGGCGCCATTTACGGCGTGGATTTCACCACGACCAATGTGACGACCGCTGAGACGTACATTTACCGATTTGACGGCAGTGATCCCCTTGGCAACCCGGCCGTGGGCACCGAAACCAACGCGGACTTCCTCCGTGACAAGTTGATTAATTTGGGTCCAACTGCGCAGCCGCCCTTCGAGTATGTTCCGGGTCAATCTTATCCGACGACCAATGCCGACTTTGATGTCGGCTGGTGGCCGCCGGGGACGTGGATTAATTATACGCGGATCTTCCCGACCAATACATACGTAATCTGGGGCCGCTTGGCGAGCGGGGCCGCCTATACCAATGCGACGATGAGTTTGGTTACGGGCGGGCAGGGGACATCCTCCCAATCAACCCAGCTTCTGGGGACATTCGCGGATCCCGATGCCAACGGATTCCAAAATTGGCACTGGGTGCCTCTGATGAACAATGGGCAAACGGTAACCGTGACGCTGGGTGGGGTTGAAACACTAAAAGTGACGGCTCCATCCGGTTCAGCCACCGGGAGCATGAATGCGCACTTCTACATGTTTGTGCCTTTCACGGCCGTTAGCCCGTTTTTGATTAGCGCTTCAGTAAGCGGAGGCACGGTTTCAATCAAGGTCCCGACGGTGAGCGGCCATAGTTACACGGTACAGTACAGCGCCAGTCTGAATTCGACCAGTTGGCAGACGTTGCCCGGTGGCAGCAATATTGCCGGAACCGGTGGGACGGTCACGGTGACTGACAGCACGACCGGTGGAGCGCAACGGTTTTATCGGGCATACGGACAGTAAAAGGGTTGACGTGTTTGCGGGCGGGTGCCGGCGTCAGGCTGGCACCAGCCCGCTGATTGAAAGTTAAAGATAAATGAAAACCGGTCGAACGAAAAGGGAAGCTGCCGTCCAGGTTGGTCGCAGTTGTGGCCCGGAAAAGGTCCAAAAAGGTTCAGCGGGTTTTACACTGATAGAGTTGCTGGTGGTTATTGCGATCATAGCGATTCTGGCGGCGCTGTTGCTTCCGGCGCTGGCCAAGGCCAAGCAGAAGGCGCAAGCGATGCAGTGTCTCTCGAACGAGCGGCAGTTGTCGCTGGCGTGGATCATGTATGCCAACGATAATAAGGATAATCTGGTTCCCAACCGCGGTCTTAACGGCGCTACCGGCGTAGTTTACTCCGGAGATCCTCGAAAAGAGCTTCAACTCCAAACGGGAGGGGCAAACGCCGATTGGTGTCCAGGCGATTTTCAGTCCCCCAACCAGGCAGATGTCCAGCCCGGCCCGTACCCGGGAGGGAGCAAATATAGTTGGTGGATACAGGCGGGTTTGCTTTATCCATATATCAATAATTTCAACGTTTATCATTGCCCGGCCGACCGCAGCATTGTTCCTAGGGGTGGCGGCGCCTTCACCGCGCCGGCCCTGCGGACCTATTCGATGAATGATTTTGTTCAGCCGATGGATGCGCCCGGTTATGCTCTGAAACCCTGGAATGGCGGCCCGACCAGCGGCTATTATTTTTATACCAAGCTTTCGACGATGGCCCGGCCGGGACCGAGCAAGACTTTTATATTTATCGAAGAAAGCCCCTATAGCATTGACGACGGCTTTTTTGCCATAGACCCCAGGGAAACTGATCATTGGGTCAATAGCCCGGCGGTGTTGCACGGCAACAGCAGTGAAATGTCGTACGGTGACGGCCATGCGGAGGCCAGGCAATGGACGGACGGTTCGATGATAAGTGAAAAGCCGGCGACGCCAGCCGGCAACACGGACAATTGGCCGGCCTCGACCACCTCCGGGGATTTGCAATGGCTTAATTCGGTCAGTACCGCACCGTCTTTATAATTGATGCCGTGCTGTACGTTGATCCGTGCCAGGCCGCGAAAGAGTTGTTCGCCTGGGGCCCACGGCTTATGGTACTGTCCTGCCATTCAAATTTCGCCATGACTTGCGCGTTCCCTTTGCGGATCCGCAAAGATGACGGACGCTGACGATTCGCTTGACCGGACAAGCCCGGTCAATTCTCTACCGGTGGGGAAGCATGTCCATTTTACGGTGAAACGGTGCGATAATAGCGTTGAACACCGCGGGCTGAATTGAGATCGGTAAAGCTGGCCGTCGCACCACTGGCGTTGGTCACGCTTCCGGGGAGCGCGGTCCAGGCCGCAGATAGCAGATTGGTTGTCGCTTCGACGTGATAACTAAATCCCTGAGTCGTGGCGTAGGTCAGCGTCACCGAGCCATCGGCGTTTACCAGGATGCTGAGAATATTCTGTCGCGGCGGCCCACCGCCGGACGAGGCAACCATGAACGGAGTACTCAGGGCATTGCTGATGGTAAAGCCACTGTTAGGTGTGAACCATTTATTGGTCAGGTAACTTTCCACTGAAGCCCGGTCGGCAGCGGCCAGGGCCGTGTTATAAACCAAAACTTCGGCGATATCGCCGTCCCAGCCGTTATCCACCGTTCCCGGATCCGGCTCCAGCCGTCCGCCCACGGTCACGTCCGTGATGCCGTATTGGTACGGGCTGATGCCGTTGACGATGTTTGCGCTGTTGCTGCTGATGAGACCGCCGGATTCGGTCAAATACAAATTCGCCGTTCCGGCATTGTCCACAAAACTCAACTCAAATGGCGTGTTCGCGGCCACCGGGGACAAATCCGCCTGCATCGGGGTGCCGGGATGATTGCGTTGAATGCTTAACGGATACGGTGCACTCTGGCTGCCGTCGGTCAAAATCACGACGCCTGCCGTGCCTTTTCCATCCGTCTGGCCGTTGGCGCTGAAGCTGACCGGCCCTTGCCAGCCGATGTTATTTTCCGACTGGCGCGCAACGACGAAATAGCTCATCTGGCTGCCGCCGTTGGTGTAGGTGTTCCCGCCGATATTGCCCAGGTAAGTGCAGCCGGCGCTGTAACCGTTTCCGTTCTTGTTGAACGTCACGACCGGCCTGCCGTTCAATTGATTCGTCAGCCAGGGTTGCAATGCGGTGGTGTTCTGAGTGAACCAAAGATTCGTGCCCGACGCTCCCGCACCGCCGCTGCCCTTGTTCTTCCATGCCTGGACCCGGATGCCGTTGGTTGTCACGGTGCTGGCATCACTGGCATCGAGCCAGAGCACGGCGCCCGGCACCGGACTGCCGACCGGGGCCTTCGTTGAAGCGACCAATTGATCGCCACTGCCGGCGGTATCAATGGCCAGATTGTTGAATGCCACCATCCCGTTGCTGCCGCTGGTGCCGATATTGTAATTCGTCGTACCCAGCAGGTTGCCGGGGCCATTGGTCAATCCGATGTAAACCGGGAGATTGGCCGGCAAACCAATCGTGGTTGGATTTCCGAAGGCATCCACCGTTTCCAGAATGGGTTGCTGGCCGAAGGGAACGCCGGCCACCGCCGAACCGGGTTGGGTCGTAAACGCCAGCCCCGCCACCGGACCGATGACCATGAATTGGCTGCTGCTGACGGGCGGAGCGCTTCCGCCGGCGGCTGTGGCGGTCAACGTTTTCGGACCGGCCTGATTCACACTCAAATCATTGTAATGAGCGACGCCGCCGGCATCAGTGGACCGAGTCAACGTGCCGGCCAGCGTCCCCGTGCCGGTGCCGAGTGACATGATAATCGTGGCGCCGGCGAGCGGCTGGCCATTGGTATCAAAGGCCTGCACCTGGACTTCCGGAGTGATCGTCGCGCCCAGGAGCGCGTTTTGGGGCTGTTGCACAAAGATCAATGATTGAATTAAAGGTGTGAAGCCGGCGGTCTCGGTAATCGGTCCGTTCATCACCACGGAAGCGGAGCTGTTGCCACCTGAATAGGAGCCGCTGCCGCCGCCCGTCCAGCCAACGAAACTGTAACCGTTGGATGCGGTGGAGCCGATGTTCACCGCCGCCCCGCTATTGGTCCAAAGACTGGCCGGGTTCACCGTGCCGCCCGCGCCTGCGCTCATCGTCAGGTAATACAGTGTCGCGAAGTTCGCGGTGTAGGTGGAATTGTTGGTGGGCGCGATGACATGTGCCATGGCCCCGCCGTCGCTCCATGAGTTCCAGACATACTGAACGCCTGTTGCGATTTGAGGCGAGGAGGTGGCAATCGTATGGTTCGATCCAGGTGTCCAATTGAAACTTTGGGCGGTGGTATAGTTGATGCCATCCACCGAGAACGAAGGTCCGGGAGAATTTGCCTGAACGGTTACGGTGATTGTGTTCGCCAAATTCGTGACAAAATAGAAGGTGAAATTGGGCGAGGCATCAAGGTATTCAGCGATGGTTGAGTTGCTTACGGTCATGCTCCCCACGGCGTCACTGCGCGCCCACAGCGCGTTCCGCCCACCGGCGCCGATGCCGTAGTTGGGAATGCTCACGTTTGCGGCCACCGCGCCGGACAGCGTGCCGTTGCCGCCGATAATGCTCATGCCGTCGGAAACGCTGTTGGTGATGTTCAGATTGTTGAGATTCAGGCCGGAGATGCCGCCGCTGTAAGTGTCGAGGCAGAGTTGCAGCGCGGCGCGCCATTGGTACCCCGGATCGTAGCCCCCGCACCGGATCAGGTCGCATCTCTGGGCCACGGTGGTTCCACTAAAGATATTCCCGCCCACGGGAAAAGTCGTGCTGATCAGAATGCCGCAGCCGTAGGTGATATCCAGAAACTGGCAGTCCTCGATTGTATTGCTGACGCCGCCATAGATCGCCCCGCCGTTGGCCAGGAATGGCACTTGGGCGGTGCAATGCGTAATCACGTTGAAGCCGGGAGTGTACGTCTGCCCGGTATAGGTTGCCGGCCAGATGGGGAAACAATCGTCTCCGGTGCCGCGGGCGGTGCAATTAGTGACGGTGGTGCCTTGCATCCCCACAGCGAGGTTGATGCCATCCGCTTCGGTGTCCCGGAACCGGCAATCTGAAACAAGCAACCCGCTCGAGTTGATCAGCCAGGCTCCAGTCTTGGTATGCTCCACCCAAATGCGCGAAATGGTTGACCCGGTGCCATAAGATCCACCCAGTCCGTCATTGGCCTCGCTGTCGTTGCGATAGTTCAGGAAGCCCAGAATGGCAAAATCAGACAAATGGATGTTACTCCCGCTGCCGTTCAACGTGACCCGTCGGGATGGGCTCGTGTTGTAGAGCGATGGACTCCCGATGAGCGTGCAATACCACATGCCCGCGCCTTGAACGGTCGTATTCGAAGGAAGATTGATGGTCCCGGTAATCAGGTAGGTTCCCGGGGGCATCCAGACCGTTTTGCCTCCGGCCGCGTTGATGCAATTCTGAAGCGCGGCGGTTGAATCATTGATGCCATTGGTGTCCGCGCCATAACTGGTGACGGATATTGAATTTGGCGGGACGGTTAACGGCGGCGCCACCTCTTCAAGGTCCATCAGATCAATGACGTAATAAGCCGCGGTGTCACCGGCATCTTCTTCCAGGCGGACGCGGTCACCGGCATTGATATTCAGTCCCATCAATCGAGCTTCATCAAAGAAATTCCTCGGACTGCCGTCGCCGGGCGTGTTGGAGAATGGATAGGATCCGTACCGCCATGAATACTGGGATGTCAGCGGAAGCCTTTGCACAAAGACCCCGTTCGTGTAAAGGCTGATGGTATAGTTCGTTCCAGCTCCGTTTGCCGTGTCCGGGACGCTGTATCGCACCACAATCGAATTGGCGGCTGCCTGGGCGGTGAATTCCACGTACTGCCCCCCGCCGTTCAGTTGGACACATTCCCGGCCTGACGCCTCAGAGGCGACAACATTGGGACCATACTGCGGCCCTAAAATTGTGCCGCCATTGATCGTCATATTTTCGGCTTCGTAGGTCGTCCAGGGCACGGTGGCTCCGCTGAACGCCTCGGCGGAATAAGTCAGGGCAGCGCACAAAACCAAAAGCGGAAAAAGGTGGGTTCGGCGATTCACCGGGCGGGAATATGGACTCACAGCAACCGCATTTGTTAATTGGCTCATTTCAGATGTTCTTTAAAGTTGTGCGGCCCGAGCCGATTAATCGCTTGTTGCTGATAACAAATTTAATACATTTCAACATCCCACAGAAAACTCAGATCCGACAGTCACATGAACTGGGGACGTTCTTCCGATTCTCCAAGGCCGCTGAAACGACCTTTTATGGGCGAGACATCAACCGTGACTTATGCCCTTGATTATCTGATGGCAAAAAAGGGGCATAAACCTCCCTTCCGCGATGATTTGGGTTGTGGCCAGAAACGGGAGTTGCTGGCGCAGGTAGATGGACGCTGGGCAGGTCCGCCAGCGCCTCATTTGGGATCGGCCCGCTGATAAATGCACCACCCGTAGCCGTTGAGGTTGAAGTCCGGGAGACGGCTGTCAACCGGGAGAGAGCTGCCCGTGATTTTTAGCGGCTCGAAATCTTCCCCCTCCGGCAGTTGAACCGACCCGGTTACCCGGCAACCGGAAAGGTTGATTAAAACGAGGAACTCATCCTTCGCATCGCGTCGCAGAATGCTGACCACCTGGCCCGGAGCCGTGTTATCAGCCCAGACCACGTCTCCGTTGTAGAAGGCGGCGTTTTGCTTGCGAAGTTTGATCAGGTCCCGGTAGATGTCGCGCAGGGGCGGGCGGCCGCCGGGATGCCAAAACACGGGCATTTTTTCAAACAAAGCCGGGTCGGCGGACTCGGTGGCATCTCCCACCTCCATGCCGTTGTAAAAGAGCGGCACGCCATCCAGCGTCAACATCAACACCTGGGCCGCCAGTGCGCCGTCCACGCCATAACGCACAACGGCCCGGACTTCCTCGTGGTTATCGGTAAAACGCAGGTGCAACGCGCCCTTGGGGAACCGCTGGTATTCCAGTTGCCATTCGTCCTTCAGGTAGCTGGCTGGCAGCCCGCTGCAAATCACATTGTTCAACATGCTGATCATGCCCCAGGACGAATCCAGGTCGAAGGCTTTGGATAGCAAGGCCGGGTTGTTGCCCGCGTCGGCGAGAATGATGACTTGCGGATTGGTTTTCTCGAGTTCAACCCGGGCGGCTTCCCAAAAATCGAGGGGCACGTTCGGAGCCACGTCACAACGAAACCCGTCCACCCCGAAGTCCGCGAGCCAGTATTGCATCATGTTGATCATGTAACGCCGGACATCGGGATTCGCATAATTCAGTCCGGCCACATCCGTCCAACCCGGGTCAGGGGGGATGATGGCGCCATTCGTCCCATGCAGATAATACTCCGGATGTGCCATGAGCACACTGTCCCAGGAGGTCTGGCCCGCCACGATGTCCATGACCACTTTCATGCCGCGCTGATGGGCTTCCGCGACCAGCCGCTTGAAGTCGTTGGTGGTGCCATAGTCGGGGTTGATGGCGTAAAAGTCCCTCACGGCAAAAGGACTGCCGATGGAGCCTTTCTTCATTTTTTCACCGGTCGGATGGATCGGCATGAGCCAGAGGATGTCCACCCCCAGATCCTTCAATTCGTCCAATCGGGCGGTGATGGCGTTGAGGTTGCCTTCCGGGGAAAAGTCGCGGGGAAAAATTTCATAGACGACCGCACTCCGGAGCCAGTCGGGCGATTGGCGGGTGCTCAAACTGGACGGGTCTGCCTTGGCGACGAAGCAAGAAGTAAGGGCCAGCCAGCCAGCGAGGGCCGTGGCGAGCAGGGACCGCGGTTCGGATTGAATTCTGTTCATGGCATTCGGGGGGTTTGGGTTGTGCTTTGACGCATATTGCCGGTTTGCGTTTCCTATTATAGGCAACTGGCTCCGCACAACTCAATGAGCAACTGCGGATGAGCTAACGCATGAATATGCGGGTATATCCATCCGGTTTGCCCCCGTTTTTGTGATTTGGACTGTTTCAGAGATCATTGATATTGCCTCCGCGTCTCCGCTCTGAGCAACCCGCTGTGGCCGCACGCGGGTTAATCTGTTTTCCAGGGTGCGCGGTGTTCGGGAAACGGCGCGCGACCCTCAACCGCAGACTTTGGCCCGGCAACGGGAAGCGACAGGGCGCGCAATTCCGGGTAACGGTCCGCGTCTCGCGCCAGAATCACCGCCAGGTCGTCGTAATAAATCACCGTCCAGCCGGGCCGATGCGCCAGCGCGGTGGTGCCCGCCAGAGTTGCCGGCAACAGGGCCAGATCGGCCTGGTCCACGTCGAGTATTTCTTTGTCAAACGGCTCGTCGTTGTAAAACTTCCAGTGGGCGGCGATCAACTCCGGCGGATAACAGGTGTCAAGCCGGCCATCAATGGACGGCGGGCAACCCGGAAGGCGAAAGATCAGCATTTCGCCCCAGTCGAAAAAGACCAGCGTCCGCCCGTGCAACTGGTGTTCCCGCAGAAAATCAATCGCCGCGACCGGATACTGACTGCGCGGAACTTCCATTGTCAGCGAATTTTCTTTGTGCAGCGTGAAGGTGGCAATGCCGATTCCGGCGGAGAGCACGGCCAACAGAACGGTGGCGGCTTTTTGAAAACCCTCCCTCCGGCCGAGCGTTTCCAGACGTTCCAGATGCCGCCGGAACCTGGCGAGGGCGCTCGCCAGATGCGGCGGCGCCAGGGCCAGGGCCACCAGGCAGAAGAGCGGCGCATTTCTTACGGCGCGGAGACCCAGAACGGCAAATGCGCCGCAGACAACCAGTTCCCACCAGGCGCGTTTCTGTTTCGTGAACGTCCAACCAAAGACGACCAGGGCCAGCACGATAAAAAAGACGGCATGGTCCCAATTCAGCGGCGTCGGGTTCCATTCGGCAATTTGCGGTCGCAGCCAAAGGATGCTGCCGATGAGCCACTGGATCAGCCTGGGTCCCCAGGGGTTGCAGTGCAGGGCGGCGCTGGCGGCGATGACGGCCAGCCATAAACTCACGATGGTCTTCAGCGGCCGCGGCTCAGCCGGTCCGCCGGGGGAAATCCGGCCCGGTGCTTTCCGAAACGGGTTCCCCACCATTTGCAGGGTCGTGGTTCCCGCCGCCAAACCCAGCAATCCAAATCCCGCCAGGACCCCACCGTGGGTATTGACCCAAACCAGGAACAAAACCGGCAAGGCCAGCGCCCAAAGCCGTTTTCCGGAATGGATCTGTTGCAGCAGCAGCAACTCCAACGACAGGAAAAGCGCGGTGAAAATCTGTGGCCGGGCGGCAAAGCCAAAGGAAATTTCCACGACGGCCAGGGCCGCAAATCCCCACGCCACGAATCGGGCCGGCCACGACAGGCTTTGCGCGCCGAGCCGCAGGCACACGGCAAAGGCCGCCAGCCCGACGGACATTTTCAGGAGTAAAATTCCCGGGCCACCCCAGGCCGTGTAGAACAGCGCCAGGATGATTTCCGCCGCCCATTCGTGATTGATCCAGGGCTGGCCGTTGGCGGTCCAGGAATAAATGTCCACCTTCGGAATGGAGCGGCTTTGCAGCATGTGCTGGCCGAAAACGACGTGCCCCCATAAATCCGGGTCCACCGTGTTTTCCGAAAACTGAAAGACGGCCAGCAACAGGACCGCCGCGCAAAACCAGAATTTCAGATTTTTCATCGCAGGGTTTTGAACCGGGCAAGGGATAGCAGTTTCCATCCCGATTCGCAGCATTGAATTTTGTTTGCGGGATTGACAGGGGCGAAGCACTTTCCTACTTTCAACCGGCAAAGACAGCCCGCTTTGCCCCGAATGCACGTTCGGGGATTTTTATTGTTTTGGGCAGGCGGCGCGATGGGACATCGCGCCCTGCCACGAGAAGATTTATGGCAAACACAATTCTGGTCGGCGCCCAGTGGGGCGACGAAGGCAAAGGCAAAATCATTGACGTCCTGACGGAGAAGGCGGACATCGTCGTCCGTTACGCCGGCGGCAACAACGCCGGCCACACCGTCTTCATCGGGAAAAAGAAATACGTCCTGCACCTGGTGCCTTCCGGCATATTGCGCAAGGGCAAGCTGTGCGTCATCGGCAACGGCGTGGTGGTGGATCCGGTCAGCCTCGTCGCGGAAATTCAGGGACTGCGAAAACTCGGCGTCAGGGTAGGCGACAATCTGGTCGTGAGCGAAACGGCGCACGTGGTCCTGCCCTATCATCGCGAATTGGACGCGCAACGGGAGGTGCTCAAGGGCAAAAATAAAATCGGAACGACCAAACGCGGCATCGGCCCGGCCTATGGCGACAAGGCCGCCCGCGTCGGTTTGCGCATCATTGACCTGATTCACCCGGAACGGATGGAGAGCAAACTCCGCTCGCGCATCAGTGAAAACAACGAGGTCTTGCGCGCGTTGGGCGCCACGCCGCTCTCATTCAAAACGGTGCTCGCCGAATACCGGGCCGCCGGTAATTATCTAAAGCCGTTCGTTGCCAATACCGTCGTGCTGCTGCACGAGGCGATGCAGCGCGGCGACGATGTTTTGTTTGAGGGCGCGCAGGGGACATTTCTCGACATTGACCACGGGACGTACCCGTTCGTCACGTCGTCCAACACGACGGCCGGTGGCGCGTGCACCGGTTCCGGCGTGCCGCCACATCGCATGGATCGGGTGGTGGGCGTGATGAAAGCCTACACGACGAGGGTGGGGGAAGGGCCGCTGCCGACGGAGAACGCGGAGATTTCCGATTTGTTGCATGGGATGGGCCGTGAATTTGGCGCGACCACCGGGCGCCCACGCCGGTGCGGCTGGTTTGATTCCGTCGCCACGCGCCACGCGACGATGGTCAACGGCATTGACGATCTGGCGGTGACCAACCTCGACGGTCTCGACAGCGTGGAAACCATCAAGGTCTGCGTGGCCTATCGCCATGGCAAAGCCCGCTGCGATTTTGTGCCCAACGATGCGCAAACACTGGCCGAGTGCGTACCGGTCTATGTCGAGTTCGACGGCTGGCGAACGCCGACCGATCAGGCGCGCTCGTGGAAACAATTGCCGCCGAAAGCGCGGGCCTATCTGAAAGCGATTGCCGGGCTGAGCGGCGCGAAATTGTTCATCGCTTCGGTCGGCCCGGCACGCGAACAGACGATTTTTGTCTAATTGGGAGGGTCGCTGTGTCGGCGCCTCAAATTCAGGGATGGCGGCACGCCATCTTTCCCGGCGGCAGATTTCGAGGATTTTCTTTTTGGAAATCCGCGCAATCTGCGTAATCTCGGTTGAATGAGTTCTGCTCCACATCTCAGCCCTGAAGCCAAGGCCTCCCTGCCCAAGCACGTGGCCATCATCATGGATGGCAACGGGCGCTGGGCCAAGCAGCGCGGCCTGCCGCGCATCGAAGGTCATCGGCAGGGCGCCGAGTCCGCCCGCACCATCATCCGGGCGTCGGGGGAACTGGGCGTCAAATACCTCACGCTCTACGCCTTTTCGGTCGAGAACTGGAACCGTCCCAAGGACGAGGTGGACGCGCTGATGAAATATCTCATCCACTATCTCAAGACCGAAACGCCGGAGCTGAACAAAAACAACGTGCGCCTGGAAATCATTGGCCAGATCTGGCGGCTGCCGGAAAATGTGCAGGAGCACCTCAGGAAATCCATCCAAACACTTTCAAAAAACAACGGTCTTACGCTCATCATGGCCTTGAGCTATGGCAGCCGCACGGAAATCGTGGACGCGGTGCGGCGCATTGCCGAGGAAACGAAGAAGGGAAAACTGGAACCGGCGGACATCAACGAGGACGTCATTTCGCAGCATCTTTGGACGCGGAATTTTCCCGACCCGGATTTGCTCATCCGGACGAGCGGTGAGATGCGGGTGAGCAATTTTCTGCTCTGGCAGATTTCTTATTCCGAACTGGTGATCACGCCGACGCTCTGGCCGGACTTCCGCAAACCGCAGTTCTTTGAGGCGCTGGAGGAATACGCGCGCCGGCACCGGCGGTTCGGTGGAGTGTGATAATCGCGTATGAACCTATTCGATGTTTTCACTGCAATTTACAAGGGTTTTGTCATGGGTTTGTGAACCATATAGTCCCGGGGGCACCCGGGACTATATCTTTCACGTACCCAACTCCGACTTCATTTTTTAGGGCAATTTTCATGGTAATTTTTAAGCACGTCGAGCGGCTGCGATCAGCTTTTTCCTGACCCATTCAGTTTTCCATTCGCCTGATGCCTTTATCGCGTCCTCAATTTCTTTGTATTCCTCCGCCGTCAGTCGAGTGGAAATGAACTTCCAACGCTTTTCTCTTTTTGGAAGCGCGGGCCTGCCGACTTTGCCAGTCTCTCTCATGGTTTCTTCGGCTTTTTTGGCGGTGGTGGTGTTTTAGCAAAAGCCTTCAAAACATCCTTGAACGAGACGCCGCTCAGATTTGGCATCATTACTTTGTCCGGTTGCTTCCGGTGCTTGGCTCGTTTTGATCTTGCCACGATTTCTCTTTCTACCCCATGGCACATGCTGGGGTTTTGGTTTCACAAGGCAATCTGTCCGTCGCAATGCCCGCTTCCCTCATATCACCTGCTTGTAGGTTAAACGCTTTCCAGTGGTCATTCCGACCGCTGTCTCCATCCGTTCGCCGTCACTCAGTTCGCGGGTGTTCCAACGGAACGCAAACTCATTGGCGTAACGGTGGAGATGTTCTCGGCTGACGCTGTGCCATGCACCATGAACGCCGCGTTTGAGCAAACTGAAAAATGATTCGCAACGATTGACGCCAGCCGAAATGCCGCTGGGCAATCTCACAGTGTATTCGTTGTTGGAGTGATTCACGACATGGTGCGCTTTGTAATCTGACGCGGCTTTCGGGTACGCTTGCCAATCGTCCGTGCAAATCACAGCATCCTTGGACACACAATCACGCAACGCATTGCCGATGTTTCGCTGGCTCACATTCGGGACAACTCGCGTCCGCATCTGACCCCCTTGTTCAATCAAAGCCA
>DATJNM010000087.1:0-43823 GCA_035508155.1 Candidatus Sulfopaludibacter sp.
AACTTCCCGTCGCATTCATTCACCCAGATGTTGATTCCCGTCAAATAAGCCAAATAGATTCCTTCGCCCGCTGGAGCGGGAGAAGGTGGTTCCGCAACAGCGGAACTGAATGAGGGTCGTTGGGGAAAAACAAACTTCAACCACAGAGCGCCGCCGAACCACGCGCCGAACTGGCCGCCATTCAGGCTGAATTAACCACGGATGAACACGAATAAGGCGGCTGCAATTTTCAATGCCGTAGCAACATGATTTTGGTAGAGTGCTAACTGACATAACCGCTGCGGACATTCAGACGATTGAGGCCGCAATGGAAAAATGCTCAATGCACTTTCGCGGTCACGACCAAGCGCCCGCCGTCAACCAGCCTGTGCCCGCAGCAGCGGTACTCCAAGCTGACATTCAGCAGTTGGAGGATTGGGTGACTCAAATACGGAAGCGCCGGGGCTGAGTCTTCTGTGGTTGTAGCAGAGCGCTTCTATCTGGCGCGTGTTTGGCGGTTTTGAGGCTTTTGCTTTGGGCGAGGTCGCCCATGTTACCTTATCTGCGTCCAACGGTATTCATCCGTGGTTAAGAATAATTCTCCATCCCAGCGCAGGTGCAGATGGGGTTGCGGTCGCCATAGACGTTGTCAATGCGGCCAACGGCGGGCCAGAACTTGTAGTCGCGCAGGCCCGACACCGGAAACGCCGCCTGCTCGCGGGAATAAGGGTGGTTCCAGACGTCCGCTGCCACCATGTCCGCCGTGTGCGGCGCGTTCTTGAGCAGATTGTTTTTCGCGTCGACTGAACCGCTTTCCACGGCGGTCATTTCCGCGTGGATGGCAATCATCGCGTCACAGAAACGATCCAGTTCGTACTTCGATTCGCTCTCGGTCGGCTCCACCATGAGCGTGCCGGCGACTGGAAACGACAGGGTCGGCGCATGAAAACCATAATCCATCAGCCGCTTCGCCACATCCTCGGCAGTGGTGGCGTGGAACGCGCGCAAATCCAGAATGCATTCGTGCGCGACCAGGCCGTGGCTGCGGTAGAGCGTCGGGAAATATTTTTCCAACCGCCTGGAAATGTAATTCGCGTTGAGGATGGCAAACTTCGTTGCCTCGGTCAGGCCGTCCGGGCCCATCATCACGATATACATCCAAGAAATCGGCAGAATGCCCGCGCTGCCCCACGGCGCGGCGGCCACGGGACCAATATTGGTAGGGACGGCTCGCTGAGCCGTCCGGTCGCCTCGGCGAGGCGACCCTACCTGGCTTGGCAGAAATGGAACCAGATGTTTCGCCACGCCGATGGGCCCGACGCCGGGACCGCCACCCCCGTGCGGAATGCAAAACGTCTTGTGCAAATTCAAATGGCAGACGTCCGCACCGATGTCCGCCGGCCGGCACAGGCCAACCTGGGCGTTCATGTTTGCGCCGTCCATATAGACCTGCCCGCCGTTGGCGTGAATGATATCGCAGATTTCCTTGATGGTTTGCTCGAATACGCCGTGCGTGGATGGATAGGTAACCATCAGGCAGGCAAGGTCTTGCTTGTGCGCCTCCGCCTTGGCGCGCAGGTCGGCCACGTCAATATTGCCGTCCTTGTCGCACGCCACCGCAACCACTTTCAACCCGGCCAGGACGGCGCTGGCGGGATTCGTGCCGTGCGCAGAAGTGGGAATCAGACACACCTTCCGGTGGGGCTCATTGCGCGAGTCGTGCCAGGCGCGGATGACGAGCAGCCCGGTGTATTCGCCCTGGGCGCCGGCATTGGGCTGCAATGAAATTCCGGCGAACCCAGTGATTTCCGCGAGCCAATCTCCGAGCTGTTGGAAAAGCGTCTGATAGCCGCGCGTTTGTTTCAACGGCGCGAACGGATGAATTTTAGCAAATTCCGGCCAGGAAATCGGAAACATCTCCGCCGCCGCGTTCAATTTCATGGTGCACGAGCCGAGCGGGATCATCGAAGCCGTGAGCGACAGGTCGCGCAACTCAAGCCGCTTGATGTACCGGAGCATCTCGGTTTCCGAGTGATAGCGGTTGAAAACTTTGTGCGTCAGGAATGGGGACTTGCGAGTAAAGGCAGATTCCATTTTCGCCATGACAGCAAAAGTTTCTTTCTTGTCCGCACCGAAAATATCCCAAATTTCACCGACATCTTCCATTCTCGTAGTTTCATCGAGCGAAATGCCAATGGATTTTTCGTCAATTATTCGAAAGTTCATCCGCCGTTCTTCAGCACCCTTGAAAAAGCCGGATACCGATTGATTGGTTAGTTCAACACGGATCGTATCAAAAAACTCTTTCGTCAGGACGCGCAATCCGAGCTTTTCCAACCCAGCAGCAAGCAGGTGGGTTAATCCATGAACTCGCTCCGCGATTTTCTTCAATCCGTCCGGCCCGTGATAAACGGCATACATCGAAGCCATGTTCGCCAGCAGCGCCTGGGCGGTGCAGATGTTGCTCGTCGCCTTTTCGCGGCGGATGTGTTGCTCGCGCGTGCCGAGCGCGAGGCGCAGAGCCGGTTTGCCGCGCGAATCCTTGGACACGCCGACGATGCGGCCCGGCATCTGGCGTTTGAATTCATCGCGCGTCGCGAAAAACGCCGCATGCGGGCCCCCGTAACCGAGAGGCACGCCGAACCGTTGCGCACTACCGACGGCGATGTCCGCGCCGAATTCGCCCGGTGGCTTGATGAGTGTAAGCGCCAGCAAATCCGTGGCGATGGTCAGCATCGCACCGGCGGCATGCGCTTTCACTGCCAAGCCGGAGAAATCGCGAATCGCGCCGAAGGTGTCAGGATATTGTACGAGCGCACCGAAGACCTTTTCGTTGAACTGAAACTCTTCATCATCCCCGACGACCACTTCGATGCCCAGCGCTTTGGCGCGAGTTCGAACGACTTCGATGTTCTGTGGATGACAGGTTTCGGAGACAAAAAAGACGTTTCGGTCATCATTGAGCCGGTGGCACATGGTCATGGCCTCGGCGCAGGCGGTGGCCTCGTCCAGCAGCGAGGCGTTGGCGACGTCGAGCGCGGTCAGGTCGCTGACCATGGTCTGAAAATTCAGCAGGGCTTCGAGCCGGCCCTGGGAAATTTCGGCCTGATACGGCGTGTATTGCGTGTACCAGCCGGGATTTTCCAGAACGTTGCGCTGGATGACGGCGGGCGTGATGCAATCGTAGTAACCCGTGCCGATATAGGAACGGAATACCTGGTTTTCACCGGCGATTTTCCGGAGTTCGGCCAGCGTTTCGAATTCGCTCCGGGCGGCGGGAAGATTCAGTTCTTTTTCGAGCCGGATTTTCGAAGGAACCGCAGCGTCAATCAGTTCATCCAGATTCTTGAAACCGAGCAACGCGAGCATTTCGCCGGTGTCTTCCGCGTTCGGGCCGATGTGGCGACGAACAAACCGATCGGGCGGCGCGGGTAATTCCGCCACGGCAGCCGATCGATTTGTTTTTAGAGGTTCGCTCACGGATTCAGTCGAAACCATCCGGGGAAGTTATCGTTGGTTAACGGAAAAAGCGAGTTGATTTGAACTGAACAGAAAAGCTCAAACAGAAGCAAACGGAGAAAACGGAGAAGAGATTTTACTGCTATTTTATTCACACGGAGAGGGTCCCTAAAATCAGGCAACGAGTTCCTTGTCTCTGTTCCCTCCATTTGCTTCTATTCATTTTGTTTGCAGCGCGGCGCGGACAACGCGGCATTCACCGTAGCCATATTTGCCGCCGAGCGACTCAACCACGACGCCGAGGCTGGCGAAACCGTGTTTGGCGAAGGCCGCGGCGATGGCGCGTTGGGCTTCAGCCGGAATCAGGGAACTCATGTCAACGGCCTCGCCCGCGAGCATGGCGTCTTCGAGATGGCTGTAAATCGTGCCGGCTTTGACACCGTGAATCTCGGCAATCTCGGGAACGGTCCTGCCCTGCCGGAAAAAGTGCAAGGTCTCGCGCACGGTGTCCGTCAGCCGCGAACGGCCTGGCATCGGGACGGAGCATATTCCGCTTTGCGGAAAATCATCAGCAAAAACCTGGCGCGGGTTCGCCTGCAAATGCGCCGCAATTTCCCGCAGGAAAATGCCGCCAAATTCGCGCAGTTTCCTCTCGCCCACACCGCTGACGCGCGAGAAATCTTTTCCGTTCGCCGGATAGAATCGCGCCATCTGCCGCAACGACACGTCGGAGAAAATGATGTACGGCGGCATGGCGCGTTCGTCGGCCAGCCGTTTGCGCACCGCGCGCAGCTTCTCGAACAATGCTTCGTCACAGGCGATTTCCCCGGCGCGATGTTTCGCCGATTCCGCCGGGGCGACGGGTTTGGTGAGTGTGATTTTCCGCCGAGATTTCAACGCGGCGCGACCGGCATCGGTCAGTTCGACGATGTTGAATTTCTCCGGGTTCTGAAACAGCAGGCCGAGCCGCACCAGTTCGCGGCCGATGGCGGCCCACTCGGTGCGCGGATGCTCGTCGCCGATGTTGTAGGTGGAAAGATGTTGATGGCCGAACTTGCGGATTTTTTCCGTGTCCGCGCCGCAAAGCACCTCGACGACGTGCTGGATGCCGACGCCAAACCGGCTTTTCTCGCGGATGCGATAGACGCACGAGAGAAACTTCTGCGCGGCGGTCGTGCCATCCCACGTTGCGCGTGGTGCCAGGCAATTATCGCAGCCGGCGCAGTTGATTTCTGTCCGGGGAGCACACGCACCCCCGCGTGTTCCGGCGGACGCCCCGTCCGCCGGTGTTTGGCGCAGGGCGCGCGAAACTGCATCCGGGGCGGATGCGCTCCCCGGAATGAATTTTTCGCCAAAATATCCCAGCAAAAATTCGCGGCGGCAGGTGGCGATTTCAGCGTAGTGAATCATCTGCTCCAGTTGCGCGCGGGCGATTTCGCGTTCTTGCGGATTTGGTTTTTCGTCAATGAAACGCATTTGCTTCACGCGGTCGCCGGGGCTGAACAACAATAAACATTCGCTCGGCAAGCCGTCGCGTCCGGCGCGACCCGTTTCCTGGTAGTAGCCCTCGACGTTCTTCGGCAAATCGTAGTGGATCACAAACCGCACGTTGGGTTTGTTGATGCCCATGCCAAAGGCGATGGTCGCGCAAATCAGGCGCGCCTCATCGCGAAGAAACGCCTCCTGATTTTTCGTGCGGTCGCCGGGACTCAACCCGGCGTGATACGGCAGCGCCTTTACGCCGGCGGCGGAAAGTTTGGCAGCCATGCTCTCCGCCGTTTTCCGTGCCTGGACATAAATGATGCCGCTTTCCTTCGGTCGCATGTTGACGAATGACAAGATTTGTTCGTAAGCGCCGGATTTCGCGGCGACGCGATACGTCAGATTTGGCCGGTTGAAACTGGCGACGTAACACGCCGGATTTTTGAGATGAAGCTGGCGGACAATGTCGCCGCGGACGCGTTCGGTGGCGGTGGCGGTGAGCGCGATCATCGGCACGGCGGGAAACATTTCGCGCAAGGTCGAAAGCCGCCGGTATTCCGGGCGGAAATCGTGTCCCCATTCGCTGATGCAATGAGCCTCGTCAATGGCGAAGAGGCTGACATTCCACTTTTTCAAATCTTCGAGAAAGCCGGACAACATCAGCCGCTCCGGCGCAACATAGAGCAGGCGAAATTCGCCGTGGTGCAAACCGCGCAACCGCGGACGCGATTCGCCGGCGGCGAGCGACGAGTTCAAAAACGTCGCGGCGACGCCCGCGGCCTGCAACGCGTCCACCTGATCCTTCATCAACGCGATGAGCGGCGAGACGACGACGGTGAGTCCGGGCCGCAGCAACGCGGGCAGTTGGAAGCAGAGCGATTTGCCGCCGCCGGTCGGCAGCACGGCGAAGACGTCCTTGCCGGCAAGCGAATCGCAGATGATCTCCTCCTGCAACGGCCGAAAAGAACTGAAACCAAAGAATTGTTTCAGGGGTGCGAAGAGTTGGTCGCGGCGAAGAGTCACAGGTGAAAAATAGGACGATTGGTGGCGGCTGGGAAGTGCAAGTTTTGACTCTCGAACACGCGAAAGACGCACAACCGTTCCGGGCCTTTCCCGGGGTGAAAAACACGTTTCCCGTCGTTTTTCAGCCACCACAACATATCCGGCTGGCGGGTCAAGCCGTGCCCAACTAATGGTATTTTTCGCCTGAAAATTCCGTAAATAAGCATTGTGCCAAAACGGCGGTTTTTGTATAATTTTGGCACCTGAAATTTGACGCGTCACAACGCGTCTTTTGAATTTTTATATGTCGAAAAAAGCTGTAGTAGCCGAGCCGGAAAAGAAGCCGATGACCAGTGCGGTGGAGAAGTATGACGCCTCCAAAATTGACAAACTGGAGGGTTTGGAGGCGGTGCGCAAGCGGCCCGGCATGTACATTGGCGACCCGGATGAACGCGGCCTGCACCACAGCGTGTTCGAGGTGCTCGACAACTCCATTGACGAACATCTCGCCGGTTTCAGCAACAAAATCGAGGTGACGATCCACGTGGACGGCTCGGTGTCCATCCGCGACGACGGCCGCGGCATCCCTGTGGACATGCATCCCAAGTGGAAGATGCCCGCCGTCGAACTGGTGCTGACCAATTTGCACGCGGGCGGGAAATTCGGCCAGGGCGCCTACAAATACTCCGGCGGACTGCACGGCGTCGGCGCCAAATGTGTCAACGCCCTTTCCGACTGGTTCCGCGTGGAGGTCTCGCGCGACGAAAAGGTGTATTCGATGGAATTCGAGCGCGGCAAAACCACGCAAAAACTCGAAGTCATCGGCAAATCAAAAAAAACCGGGACCCTGATCACGTTCAAACCCGACCCGACGATTTTCACCATCACCACGGAATTCAAGTTCGACATCCTGGCCAACCGCCTGCGCGAACTGGCGTTTTTGAATCCGGGCATCGAGATCGTGCTGACGGACGAGCGCACCGAGAAAACGGAGACGTTTTTCTACCGGGACGGCATCGAACAGTTCGTCCGCCAACTGGGCCGCAGCAAGCAGCCGCTGCACCCCAAGCCCATCGTGCTGACCGGGAAGCGGCAAACCCGGGTTGAGGGCAAGGACGAGGACGTATTTGTGGATTGCGTGATGCAATACACCGACAGTTATAACGACCAGATCCTGTGTTTCGCCAATTCGATTCCCAATCCCGACGGCGGCACGCATCTGACCGGGTTCCGCTCCGCGCTGACCCGCGCCATCAACCAATATGCCAAGCAGAACGAGTTGCTGAAGGAAAAGGACCCGACGATTTCCGGCGATGACGTGCGTGAAGGCCTGGTCTGCGTGCTCAGCGTGAAGCTGCCGAATCCGCGTTTCGAGTCGCAAACGAAGGTGAAGCTGGTGAACACGGAAATCGACGGCATTGTGTCGTCCATCGTTTACGACGGGCTGATGACGCATTTCGACGCGAACCCCGGCGTCGCCAAAAAAATCATCGAGAAAGGGCTGTTGGCGGCACGGGCGCGCGAGGCGGCCCGCAAGGCGCGCGAGACCGTGCGCAAGGGGGCGCTCACCGGCGGCGGCCTGCCCGGTAAACTGGCGGACTGCTCGGACCGCGACCCGGCGAACACCGAGTTGTTCATCGTCGAGGGCGATTCCGCCGGCGGCTCGGCCAAGCAGGGCCGCGACCGGAAATTCCAGGCGATCCTGCCAATCCGCGGCAAGCTGATCAACGTCGAGAAGGCGCGTCTGGACAAGGTGCTGCAAAACAATGAAATCCGCACGATGATCACCGCCGTGGGCACGGGCATCGGCGACGGCGAAGGCGAGGGCGCGTTCAACCTGGAAAAACTCCGCTATCACAAGGTCATCATCATGACCGACGCGGACGTGGACGGCTCGCACATCCGCACCCTGTTGTTGACGTTTTTCTACCGGCAAATGCCGACGCTGATCAAAAACGGGTTTGTTTATATCGCGCAGCCGCCGCTTTATCAGATTGCGCGAAAGAAACGGGTGGAATACGTGGACGACGACACGCGGTTGAACAAGATTCTCATCGAACTGGGCACCGAAGAAGTGCGCCTGAAGAACCTCTCCGACAAAAAGGAACTGTCCCAGAAGCAACTGGCGGAAATCCTGGAATTGCTGGAATCGCTGGACAAATACGCCAACGCGTTGAAACGGCACGGCGGCGACTTTGCGGAATACGTCGAGCATCGCCAGAAAAAAACGGGCGACCTGCCGCGACATCTGGTAAAGGTGCGCGAAGGCAACGATGAAACGGTCCATTACTTCCACACCGAGGAGGAACTGGCCCACTTCGGCGCGAAGAACGCCGACTTGAAACTATTCGGCGGCGAAGAGGACAGCGACACGACCACGTTTGTCGAAAAATCGAAGAATGGTTCGACGCGGCGGGCACGGCACGTGGAATTGCACGAAAGCAAGGCCATTGTGGAACTGTTGTCGAAGCTCGACAAAAAGGGATTCAGCATCGAGCACTACGCCGGGCAGGATGAACCCCTGTTTGAACTGCGCGAGGGCGAGGGTGACCGGGAAACCGTCAAGCCGCTGTTCTCCATTCCAGAAATCCTGGCGGGAGTCAAGGAGATCGGCCGGCGCGGACTGGCCATCAAACGCTTCAAGGGCCTCGGCGAAATGAACGCGCGGGAGCTGTTCGACACGACGATGGACCCGGTGAAGCGCAAGCTGTTGCGCGTGGACCTGACCGACGCTGTCGAGGCCGAGGAGATGTTCACGCGGTTGATGGGCGAGGAAGTGGAACCGCGCCGCCAGTTCATCGAAGACAATGCGCTGAACGTGCGCAATCTGGACATTTAAATTTAATTTCTTGATTTCGTTTGGGAAAAATTATGGCGGATAAAAAAGATTCAAATGATTTGCCGGTGACCAACACGCCGCTGTTCGCCTCGGGCGAAAAGATCGCCAAGGTCAACGTGGCCGAGGAGATCAAGAACTCGTTCCTGGACTACTCGATGTCGGTGATCATTTCGCGCGCCCTGCCCGACGCGCGTGACGGCCTCAAACCATCGCAACGCCGCATTTTGCTGGCGATGCATGATCTCTCGCTGTTTCCCAACCGCCAGCACCGGAAATGCGCCAAAATCTGCGGCGACACCAGCGGCAATTACCATCCGCACGGGGAAGCGGTCATTTACCCGACGCTGGTGCACATGGCCCAGCCGTGGGCGATGCGCGAGCGGCTCGTGGATGGCCAGGGCAACTTCGGTTCCGTGGAAGGCGATCCGCCCGCCGCCATGCGTTATACCGAGGCCCGCATGACCCACCTCGGCGCCGCGCTGATGGAGGACATGGACCAGGACACGGTGGATTTCATCCCCAACTACGACGAGACCCGCACCGAGCCCACCGTCTTTCCTGCCGCCTTCCCGAACCTGCTCGTCAATGGCGGCACCGGTATCGCCGTCGGCATGGCCACCAACATCCCGCCGCATAACCTAGGTGAGATTGTGGACGGCATTTGCGCGCAGATTGACGACCCGGACATTCCGGTCAAGGGCCTGATGAAATTCGTCAAAGGCCCGGATTTTCCGACCGGCTGCATGGTGTGCGGGCTGGAAGTCATCAAGGAGTATTTCACCACCGGCCACGGCAGCGTCAAGGTGCGCGGCAAGGTCGGCGTCGAACAGCTCAAAGGCGGCAAGGAACAAATCGTCATCACGGAAATCCCGTACAACGTCAACCGCGCCGTGCTCGTCGAACGCGTCGCCGAACTGGTGAACGAGAAGGTCCAGGGCTTTGCCGACATCACCGCCATTCGGGATGAATCGGATGAAAACACGCGTGTGGTCGTCGAACTCAAACGCGACGCCATCGCCAAGGTGGTTATCAACAATCTATACAAGCAGACGGCGCTGGAAACGAGTTTTGCCGTCAACATGCTGGCGATTGATCATGGCCGGCCCAAGACGCTCGGCTTGAAGGAGCTCATCAATTGCTACATCGAGCACCGGCGCGAAGTGGTGTTGCGCCGCACGCGCTTCCAATTGCAAAAGGCCGAGGAACGCGCGGAAATCCTCGAAGGCTATCTCTGCGCCCTGGCCAATCTGGACGAATTCATCCGTATCATTCGCGGCAGCAAGAACCGCGACGAAGCCCGCATCAAGTTGCTGGCGTTCGAGTGGACACAAAAACAGGTCGAGCGCTGGGGCATTTTGATTCGCAGCGAGGAGCGCCTGACCCGGGGCCGCTATGCGCTGACTGAACGACAGGTGGACGCGATCCTAGAATTGCGCCTCTACCAGTTGACCGGCCTGGAAATTGACAAGGTCGAGACCGAGTACAAGGAGCTGCTCGCGCGCATCAAGGATTTGCTGGACATCCTGGCCAGGGAAGCCCGTGTCATGGCCATCATCAAGGCCGAGCTGAAGGCCATCAGGGAAAAATACGCCACGCCGCGCCTGACCGACCTTGTGCCCGACGAGGGCGAAATCAACATCGAAGACCTGATCGCCAACGAAGGCGTCATCATCACCCTCACGCACAACGGCCTCATCAAGCGCACGAACATTTCGAGCTATCGCGCCCAGCGGCGCGGCGGCAAGGGGGTCATCGGCATGACAACCCGGGAAGGTGCCACCGATGAGGACAAGGATTTTATTGAGCACCTGTTTACCGCCAGCACGCACGATTACCTGATGTTCTTCACGAACACCGGCCGGGTGTATGTCGAGCGCGTGCACGAAATTCCCGACATGGGCCGGGCGGCCAAGGGCCGCAGCATTGCCAATCTGCTGGAACTGAAGACGGGCGAAACCATCGCTGCGCTGATCCGCGTCCTTTCCAAAACGAATGCGAACAAGGAGGACGTGACCTGGGAGCAGCCGGGTTTTGTGTTCTTCGCCACCAAACAGGGCACGGTCAAGAAGACGGCCCTCGCCGATTTCGCCAACGTCCGCAAGGGCGGCATCATTGCCATTGGCATTGACCCGGGCGATGTGCTCATTGACGTGAAGCTGACGACCGGACAGAACGAGGTCGTGCTTATCACCCGGGACGGCATGAGCATCCGCTTCAACGAGGAAGATGCCCGCCCGATGGGCCGGCCCGCCACCGGCGTGCGCGGCATCAACCTGTCCAAAGGCGATGAAGTCGTTGCGCTGGCGATTGTGGTGCCGGATGCCAAATTGCTGGTCGCCGGTGAAAACGGCATCGGCAAGCGCACCGACTTTGAGGAATACCGGGTTCAGTCGCGTGGCGGCAAGGGCATTATCACCATGAAAACCACCGAGAAGACCGGCGGCGTGGTGGGGGCATTGACCGTGCGGGACGCGGACGAGATCATGCTTATCACTTTCAAAGGCCAGATGGTACGGACGTTTGTGAAGGACATCCGCGAAGCCGGGCGCAATACGCAGGGGGTGAAACTGGTCGGTCTCGACGCCGGCGACAAACTCCAGGCCATCGCCCCGGTCATCGGCGAGGACAAGGAAGATGCCGCGGGCGAAACCGGTCCGGAAAAATAATTTTTTTTGAACACCACTTGCCTGTTTGTGGTTTTAAGATAGAATAAATGCATCCGATGAGTTTCGGAGGTAGCAGGAAGCAAATTCTTCTGCCGATCGGTTCCTCATTTGACTCAATTGTCGGCAAGAAGAACGATGAAAAGACATTTTTTGAATGTATTGGTACTGGCCGGTCTGGCCCTGGTCAGCCGCGCCAGCGAAACGAATCAACCCACCGTTGTACCTGCGGATAATCCGGCCGTGGACAGCAACAATGCCCTGACATTTTTGGCGTCCGAAAGCGGCAACAGCCAGCTTCCCGCCAGCGCGGTTGCGGCCGCCAATGTCGCCACCAACAAACCAGCCTGGGAGAGCAGCGTTTCCATCGGAGTCACCGCCACGGCGGGCAACGTCAACAGCGCGCTGGCCACGGGTAATTTCCGGACCCACAAAAAGACGCCGGAGGACGAATGGAATCTGGGCGCGGACGCGGCCTACGGCGAGGTCAGCTCCGTCAAAAACAGCGAAACCCTGCACGGCTTTGGCCAATACAATCATCTGTTCAGCGAGCGCTGGTACGGATATGTACGCGGGGACGCCTTGCATGATGCCATCGCCGACGTGGTGTACCGGTTCACGTTCAGCCCCGGCGCCGGCTATTACTTCTTCAAAGACAAGGAGACGTCGCTGGCCGGTGAAGCCGGCCCGGCCATTTTGTACGAAAAGCTGGACGACGAATACCACGACTATCCGACGTTGCGCCTGGCCGAGCGCTTTGAGCATAAATTCGACGGGCACGCCCGCCTTTGGCAAAATGTTGAGTTTCTGCCGCCGTTCACCGACCCGCGGGCTTTTCTCGTCAACGCCGAAGTGGGCGTGGACACCCCGCTCAGCAAGCACCTCAGCCTGCAAACGTATGTGCAGGACAATTATGCCAACCGGCCGGCGCCGGGATTTGAAGATAACGATGTGAAACTGGTCAGCGCCCTGGCGGTCAAATTTTAGCGGTTTAGTTGGAAAATCATTACTTGCTTGCAGCTGTCCGGTGTTGCGGGATCAATTCGCGGAATCGCCCGTCAAAAAAATGTTGTCACCGCCGATTCACATCGGCGGCTACTCCTTTCAACGGCTGCTAGGGCGCAATCCGTTCCAATTTCCACGAGCCATCGGGCTGGCACGTGTAACGAAACCGGTCATGCAAACGGCTGGGCCGGCCCTGCCAAAACTCAATCCAATCCGGTTTCAGAACAAAACCACCCCAGTTGGGCGGCAATGGCACGTCACCAGGGAATTTTGCCGACATTTCGTTCCATTTTTTTTCCAGGACGGCGCGGTCGGCGACCACGTCGGACTGATTGGACGCCCAGGCGGCGAGCTGGCTCCCGCGTGGACGACTTTTGAAATACGCCTGCGCTTCTTCGCGGGAAATTTTACTGACTGCACCACCGACACAAACCTGTCGCTCCGAGTCCGGCCAATAAAATGTCAGCGCCGCGTTGGGATTTTCAACGAGCTCGCGGCCTTTGCGGCTGTCGTGATTTGTGTAAAAAACGAAGCCACGTTCGTCCACGGCCTTGAGCAAAACAGTGCGGGTTGAAGGTTTGCCATTCTTGGCCACGGTGGCCAGCACCATGGCCGTCGGGTCTGCCGGCGCGTGACCAAGGACGGCGTGCCAGAGTTTGAAAAGTGCAATACCGATTTTCCGCCAGTAGCCGCCAGACGATTCACTCGCCGCCTGCGCGAACCATTTTTGAAATTGCGCCACCGGACTGGGATCCAAATCCGCGCCTTGCAAGCTGCCGCGCGAGTATTCCCGTCTGATGTCCGCCATGCCCATAATGGCGCGAACCTTACAATGCCCGCGCCGTCCTGTCCACGATTACGGTGTGGCGCTGGCATGCCGGTCTCGACCACTCACGCCGTCAGTACCTCCATCATGGGCGTCGGCTGCGCGAGAGGGGCTTCAATCATCTCAAACTGGAGGTTGTCGGGCGCATCATCCGGGCCTGGGTTCTGACACTGCCGATCAGTGGCGGCGCCGCTTATCGGCTGGTATGCCGGGTGCAAATGGCCGGATGGATTCAGTGAATGGCCGGTCCGAAAAGCCGCCGCCGAGGTAACGAGGCGGACCGAACGCCGTAAAAATCCGCCTGCTCAGGTTGGCGGTTACAAGCGAACCGGTGGAGACGGAGCGCGCTGGCGTTGCCCTACCGCGCCGAAATCTCCAGCATCCGCTCAATCGGCAACCGGGCGCGCTTCAAAATTTCCGGCGGCAACTCCACACGGGGCGCGAGGCGCTTCATGCACTCGCGCACCTTTTCAAGCGTGTTCAACTTCATGTACTTGCACTCGCTGCATCGGCAATGATCCGACGGCAGCCGCATCACGTCAAATGACGGCGCGCACAGGAATTGCTTGCCGGGGCATTCCTTCTGCATCCGATGAATGATGCCCGACTCCGTCACAACGATAAATTGCTTCGCCGGGCTGGTCCTGCAGAAAGTAATCATCCCTTCCGTCGAGCGAACGGCGTCAGCGAGGTCACGGACTTCACGAAGGCTTTCGGGATGGACCACAACTTTGGCGTACGGAAATTTTTCACGCAACTGAAGTACCTGGTCGCGCCGGAACTCGACGTGCGCGTAACAATTGCCCTGCCACAACGTCATCGGCCGGCCGGTCTGTTCCACGACCCATTGGCCGAGGTTTTCATCCGGAACGAACAGGATGTCTTTGTCCTTGGGCGCCGCCTGAACAATTTTCACCGCGTTGCCGCTGGTACAGATCACGTCCGTCAGCGCCTTCACCGCCGCGCTGCAATTGATATAGGCGATCGTCCAGAAGTTCGGATTGGTCTTCTGCAATCCGGCCAGCTTGTCCGCCGGACAGCTTTCCTCGAGCGAACAGCCGGCATCCTTGTCCGGCAGCACAACGATTTTGTTCGGATTTAAAATCTTCGCCGTCTCGGCCATGAAATGCACGCCGCAGAAGACAATCACGTCCGCGCTGGTCCTGGCCGCCTGTTGGGACAAGCCGAGGGAATCACCGACAAAGTCCGCCACCTCCTGGATTTCGGGGACCTGATAATTATGGGCGAGGATGACGGCGTTGAGCTGTTTTTTGAGCGTGAGAATCTCTTTCGCCAGTGGTTCAAATCGGCGCTGGGGCATGGCCTGGCGGACCTGCAAATCGTCCAGGACCACCTGCGGACTGTCGGCGACATCTATCACGGCAAAAAGTTACCGCCGTTGGCGGCGAGCGTCAATAAAGGCAAACTCATTTAACCACGGACGGACACGGATGAACACGGCTGGGGGATTGCGCGGACGTGTCTGCGCAATCAAAGCGGCGGCATGTCACCGCACTCCAAATTCAATCCACTAACCCCGGCACCACCACGTTTTACGCGGACTTCATTAACCGCGTTGCAATCTGGCAGTCCGCCATTCCTTGAGTTTGGTCCGGGCAAGCTGGATTTGCTCGGTGCTGAAGGTGGAATTGGCTTCGATCTGGCGAATGACTTGTTCGGCCTCTCCGAAATTGCCGCAGTACCGGGCAAGCGTCTCGGCCAGTTTCAGCCTTAAATCAAAATCCGCCGGCTGTTCCCTCGTCTTTTGTTCCAGGATTTCAATAGCCGTGCCGAAATACCCCCTGGCGAGCAGTTCATCGAGCGATTCCGGTTGAGCCTCGGCGACAACTTCCGTCGCTTTGGGGCGGCCCCATTCATGAATGGAACGGCGGGCGAATTCGATGTGGGCGCGTGCGACGGTCGGTTGCTGTTCGAAGGCGCGCAGCACTTCGCTGGCTTTGTCACTGCGGCGCAGGTCCTGGGCGTAAAGGCGCATCAGCATGAACGCCGCCTCCGCGTGCGCCGGATTTTCCGCCAGCAACGAATCGAGAATGGCTTCGGCCTCGTTCCATTTCCCCTCCGATCGCAGCCGGCTGGCTTCGGCCAATGGCTTTGGCCGGGGAACGTTGTCGGGTTTGACGCCGAGCTGTTCCAACAGGGTATCCAGGGTAGTGACACTGATCTCGCCCGATTCCTTGAGCATTTGACACAACTGAATCGCCTCTTCCTTCCGGCCGCCCTGAACCAGGCTGGCGAGCATGTCCATATCACGCCGGGTCTTGTGAGGATCGAACGGCCGACGATCCGCGGGATCAATCAGTCCGTGGAACACTTGGGAACACCATTCGCCCAGGCAACCAACCCAGAGGAGCGCGAGTGGCAGAGAGAATATCAGATACGCCATTCCGCTCGCCCGATCATCGTACCGCCAATACCGCCACAAACACAAAAACGCCGATTCCGCCAGGAACAAGGACAACCCGCAGCGGACGGCCCGGCGGATGAAATCCTCCCTTTCACATTCACCCGTCAGTTTTGCGTCATAGCCGCTCAACCACCAGGAGCCGAGAGCGGCCAGCGCTAATACGACTATGTTGGCGCCGAAAAACAGCATAAGCAGCACGGTCGGCCAAGATCCGGCTATTGAAACCGCAGCATCGTCACGTCACCAGCAGCCGGTGTTCTTCGGCCGAAAGAACCTTCCGCTCACCCGCAGCCAGCGTGCCAAGTTTCAATCCCCCGATGCGCACCCGAATCAGTCGTAAAGTCGGATGCCCGATGGCGGCGGTCATGCGGCGTACCTGCCGGTTTTTGCCTTCAACCAATTCCAGGCCAACCCAACAAGTCGGCACCGTCTTGCGGAAACGGATGGGCGGATGGCGCGGTGAGATTGTAGCAGCGTCCCGCCAGAGCGCTGCCAACTGTCCTTGCGGAGAAATGGCGGCGCCCTGCCGAGACGCCGCTACGGAGGTAGAAATCATTTCCGGTTGCGGCTCCAGAATCCATGCCCGGCATGGCAACGTTTTCCGGCCTTGAACGGAAACGCCACGTTCCAATTTTTTCAGCGCTTCGGGAGTCGGAACGCGTTCCACCTGCGCCCAGTACTCGCGCGCGTGGGCATGGCGCGGATGCAACAGGCGCTCGTTCCATTCCGGTTCGTCGCTCAACAGCAACAAGCCTTCCGAATCCGCGTCCAGCCGGCCAATCGGATACACGCCTTTGGGAAAACCGAATTCCGCCAGCGTGCGATTCGCCGAGCTGTCAGTCGTAAACTGCGAGACGACACCGAACGGCTTGTGGAAGGCAATGAGCATGGCGGAACGATAACGGGAATTGTGATTGGTGAAAAGTAATTGGGCGATGGCCGGCTAATTACCAATCACCAGTTACTGCTACGCACACGTTTCATTACTTTGGCCGGGTGGCCCGTTCCTGTAGCCAGGCCACATCAGAATTGTCAGGCGAGGCAAATCCACTGGTGAAACTTTCAGGCGTCAGTGGCGGCATGGTGCGCGCATCGCGCCAGCGGCGTATTTCGGAGTGACCGTCGGCATACGAAAAACCGCAGGCCTCGCCGTGATAAAAACCCGGCAGATCAAGGAATCCATAGCTGGCCGGCTGATTGAACCAACCCGCCATGTCCACCGCGAAATTCCCCATATTGATGCTATCCTGTCGCATGTCCAAAAACACAAACATGCGGGAGGGGCCGGGATAGGCCAATTCGGATTGTGTTCGGTAAATCTTGAAAGCGCTCCAGACCGAACCCATCACCAGATCCCAATTGCCGTACGTGCCACCCCAGCCGCCGAGATACACATTCATGGACATGCTGCGCACGCGCGGCTTTTGCTGGCCGTTGACGACCACGAACGAGGTGTCGGCAGGGCATTTCCAAATCGCCAGATTCCGGCTGCAATAGGGCCACATCGGACTTTGCTCGATGGTCAGTGAAGGATCCCAGTTCGATTGGTTGGCCGGGTTAAAGTCCAGCGTGCCGGTGACCCACGCCTGGTTCGTCGTCGGCGGGTTGTACGGGTCTTCGCTGGCAAACAATAACTGGTCCCGGTTGTCATCCGAATACATTCTCCAAGCAAGGCACAATTGCCGGTGATTGGACATGCATTGAATCCCGCGCGCCCTGAGTTTTGCCCAACCCAGGGCCGGCAACAGCAGCGCCGCCAGAATCGCAAGGATGGCAATCACGACCAGAAGCTCGATTAACGTGAAACCGCCCGGGAACGGCTGGCGGGTGGATAAAAACCGGGAACTGGACACCGTTCGGCTCATGCCATCATCATTATAATCCGAGCACGCGGTTACGCAATTGTTCCCCTGCGCCTCCTGATTCTGTTGCCTCGGCGTTTCCCCGCGTTAAACTGTCGGGGTGATTCGCAACATCATCTTCGACTGGTCGGGCACATTGGTGGACGATTTGCCCGCCGTCTGGAAGGCCACCAATTTTGTTCTGGCCCAGGCTGACCGCCCGAAGATGTCGTTGGAGGAATTTCGCGCGGAATTCTCACTGCCCTTTACGAATTTTTACCGGCGCCACACGCCGCATGTGCCGTTGCCGCAACTGGAAGACTGGTTCCACAGCCACTACCGCGGGATCCAGGATTCCGTGGCGGAACTGCCCTACGCGCGCGATTTCCTCGAATTTTGCCGCACCCGCCGGTTGCGCACGTTTGTGCTGAGCACCATCCACCACGACCATTTCCTGATACAAAGCCGCGCAACCGGTTTCGATGCCTTCCTCGACCGACCCTACACCGATGTCCTGGATAAAAGGGAAAAAATCCATGAAATCCTGGCCGAAAATCAACTGGCGCCGGAGGAAACGCTGTTCATCGGCGACATGCAGCATGACATTGAAACCGCCCGGCACGGCGGCATTCATTCCTGTGCCGTGCTGACCGGCTACAACACGCTGGAACAACTGCGCGAAGCGGGGCCGGATGTGATCGTGGAACATCTCGGCGAATTGCGTCACATTCTGGAACAGGACGATTTCCGTCTGAAGCCGGAGACGGAAAAATTCGAGGAACTCCACCCGCCGCTGGCCACGGTCGGCGCGCTTATCTTCAATGACGCCGGCGAAGTGTTGATGATTCGCACGCACAAATGGTCGAATCTCTGGGGCATCCCCGGCGGGAAAATCAAATGGGGCGAACCGTCGGTGGACGCGCTCCGCCGGGAAATCAAGGAGGAAACCGGGCTGGACGTGACGGACATTGAGTTCGTGCTGGCGCAGGATTGCATCCATTCAAAAGAATTCTACCGTGACGCGCATTTCGTGTTGTTGAATTACACCTGCCGTTGCGCGGGCAAACCGGCCGTGAAACTCAACGATGAGGCGCGTGAATTCCGTTGGGTCACCACCGCCGCGGCGTTGAACATGCCCCTGAACACGCCTACCAGAATCCTGCTGGAGGCAGTTTTGAATAGAAACACAAGCGTCTCGCAGGTCAAATCCGACATCGCGCGCTCCTCTGAATCAAAAATCATAAATCGTAAATCATAAATGTCCCCCATCTCCATCGTTGACCTCGAAGTTTTTTATCGTGTCGGCGTGCCGGACGAGGAACGCGCCAGGCCGCAGCGGCTGTTGCTGACGGTGGAGATGAAACATGACTTCTCAAAGGCGGCGAAGTCTGACTGCCTTGCCGATACGATTGATTATTTCACCGTCAGCCGGCAGCTCTTGAAGTTCGGCGACGGGCGGGAATGGAAGCTGATTGAAAAACTGGCCGCCGACATCGCTGACAGGGTGCTGGCCGAATTCAAACCGCAAAGCGTCACGGTGGAGGTCAAAAAATTTGCGATTCCCCAGGCGCGGCACGTGTCGGTTGCGGTCACCAAAAAACGGCAGCAGCCGACGTAAATCGGCTCCAATTTTGTCAGCAAAGAATGAGCGGACTTGCGTCCGCGGCCACGGGGAAGTCAACTTTTGCCCGTCCATCGTCCGCAATTCCCAGCCTTGCGCCCGCGCAAGAATCGTCACCGCGCCCGCGGTCCGGGTGTATATCACCGGAATTTTTCTTTGCGCCAGCCTTTCTTTCAACTCCCGACTGGCACGCTGCGTCGCCGGGAATTCCGAATCGGCAACGACGATCACTTTCGGTTGGACTGCCCGCAGCAGTTCGTCACCCAGCGGCTCGCCGGAATTTGACAGGCCGGCAATGACGATGTCCGCGCGCAAATCGTTGGTGCGTGCCAGCACGGCGCCTTGACCGTCACGTCCCAGATCCGATAGCAGCAAAACGCGCGTGTCGTGAAAAGTACCGCGCAACACCAGGGCGGCATCGTCAGCACGGGAATAATTTGCGCCGCTGGCCGGATGCAACACTTTCCAGCAGCCCACCGCGTCGTCACAATTAAGGATCTTGCGCCGGGCCGATGGCTTTTCAAAGGCCGAAACAACGTCGCGATAAGCCGTCGCGCGAAACTTCGCGGGACTGGTCCAAAGTTCGCCAACGCCGAAAAGCTGGTCGAGGGTCGTCGCACCGCCGATGTCGTTCACGTCGCCATGCGTCAGGACCAGGTGTTGGATTTTGTTCACGCCTTGCGCTCGCAGAAATGGTTTGAGGGTGAACCCGACGGCGTTGTCATTGCCGCAATCCACCAGCCAGTCGTTTTTCCTTCCCGGCGCATCCACGAACACCGCATGACCGCCATTCAACGGCAGGACGGTCAACTTGATCTCGTGGCGCGTGCTTTGCCAGTGCCAGACAAGACCGGCAACAATGAGAACCAATGCCACGGTGCTCCCAATCCTTCGTCGGGGCGCCAAAAGCCAGCCGCTCAACACGCCCACCAACACGGCGTAATAAAGCCCAATTCCGAACCACGACGGCTCGGGCACGTAAAAAAAGGCGCCGGGAATTCGGGTGGAAACCTCACTGACCCATGTCATTGCCACCATGAAAAACCAGGCGCTGTGATTGAACAAAACCGTTATCCACGGCAGCCAGGTGCCGCAGATGAGCGCGCCGAGATCGCTCATCAGGGCCAGTGTGCCCAGCGGCACCGCGATGATATTGGCCGGCGTTGAAACCGGACTGAACAGGTGAAAATACTTTGCCGCAAGCGGGAGGGAACCGACCCAAGCCGCGAACGATAGCGCGCAATAACGTCCCAGCATCCGCAGCCCGGCAGTGAACATGCGCCGCCAAGGCGGAGCGAGTTCATCCGGCAGGAGCGGATCGTGTCGCAACAGTCTGTCAACCAGCTTGTTCAGCAGCGGCAACATCAACACAATGATGAGCACAACAAAGAACGAGAGCTGGAAACTGGCTTCGAAAAGCTGGCGCGGGTCCCACAACAGAATGATGAACGCAGCGCCAGCGAGCGAATTGATGATGTCGCCCGGCCGTTTCAAGGCCCAGCCGCCCAGCACAACGGTCATCATCACCGAGGCGCGGATGGCAGAAGACTCCCAGCCCGTCGCCGCGGTGTAAAACCAGATGACGGGAATGGCCACGATGCCACACCAGCCGCGCGAAACCTGCAGCACGCGCAGCAAGGCCACGAGCATCCCGGAAATCAGCGCAATGCGCAGTCCGTCAATGGCAAACAGGTGCATCGTGCCGGCGCGCAGGAACGGTTCGCTGATGTCGCCGGTGAATGCCGTGCGCCAGCCAAGAGTCATCGCCCACAACAACCGCTGCGGTTCGTCTTCCACCGGCAGCCCCAACGCGAGCGTCTGCTTCGACCAGCCCAAAAACCGGTCCGTCAATGGCGGTTTTGTCAATACCGGCGCCCGCAGTCGCCAATCATTCGTGGAACCGGTCTTGAGCTGGTAATAGATTCCGCGCGATTCGAGATAGTTGCGGTAATCAAAAAGACCTTCGGCCAGCGGCGAAGGTGGCCGGGCGATGACACCGGTTATTTCCACCGGCTGGTCGGCAAAGAAACTGGCGGGCAACGTGCCGGGCGTGGCAACGACGATTTCGCCCAACGCCGGCTGCCAATCGTCCACCGAACGCAGTTGCGTCACCCGGACTTGAGCGACCGAATGTTCGATTTCCTGGTTGTCGCGTTCGACGATTTTGATGTGCGGTGTTTCCAGCAACGTACCGCGCACCGTGGCGATGGCGGTGTCATTGCCAAGCAACGCGCGCAGGTCATGCGGCGAAACCACGGCCGTGCGGCTGGCGAGATTCACCCAACCCGCCAGCGCAATCAGCGGCCAAACCAGCCAGGGCCGGAGTTTTTCGAGAACGAGAGCGGGGACGAGGACGAGGAAAGAGACGGCAAACAGCGCGCCAAGGGGCAGGTGAAAAAATTCGGCGAGCAGCAAACCGACAACGTAATACGAAACGACGCTGACCAGCGGACGTTTCACACTGCGAGACTACCAATGTTTCCGCCAGCCGCCAACCCGCCAAATGCGACCCGTCCCGCCCGCCCAATCGGATTCGGCGAACGGCGATAATTGGAATATAATGGATTGCCAAACGAAGATGCTTTTGGCACGAAATGCCATCTTTTGAAATGCTGAGACTGGGTGTCAACATTGACCATGTCGCGACGATCCGCGAAGCGCGCTACCGCGGGCGTGGATTCGGCGAGCCGGACCCCGTCGAAGCCGCGCGGATTTGCGAGGCTGCGGGCGCACACGGCATCACCGCGCACCTGCGCGAGGACCGGCGACATATTCAAGACCGGGACATCGGGAAACTGCGTGAAACGGTCAAAACCCGCCTGAACCTTGAAATGGCCAACGTGCCGGAAATCATCGCCACGGCGTTGAAATTGAAACCGGACATTGTCTGCCTCGTGCCGGAAAAACGGACGGAGGTGACGACGGAAGGCGGACTGGACGTCGTTGCGGCTGAAGCATCCCTGACCGAAACACGCAAGAAAATGAACGATGCGGGCATTGAGGTGAGTTTGTTCATAGCGCCGGACGAAAGACAGATTGACGCCGGCGCGCGGGTGGGCAGCCAGTTTGTGGAACTGCACACCGGCGCTTTTGCGGAAGCTTTTGTTCGCAGCGGCCGAGGTGAGTCGGCTCTAACTTCTGACGCGAAAAGTCAGAGTGGACTCACGTCCGCTGCCACGGATTTTGAGAATGAATTACAACGCCTGATTTCCGGCGCCAAACAGGCGCATGCGCTCGGCTTAAAGGTGAATGCCGGGCACGGATTGAATTACGAAAATCTGCCGCGGATGCACCGCGTGCCTCACCTGGTGGAATTGAACATCGGCCACAGCATCGTCAGCCGGGCGATGATGGTCGGCTTGGAAACGGCCGTTAAAGAAATGCTGGCGCTGATGAAAAAGTATCGCGCGTAAATGATTGTTTTCGGAGGGACGCGCTCCGCGAGTCCTGGGCTTAAACGCGGACAGGGTTTCGTGTAACTCGCCCCTCCGAAATCCGGGTTGCCGACGCGGCAACTCTCCCGGCCAATCAAGTTTCCTTGCGCGTCCATCGCAAATCGTAAATCGTAAATCGCAAATGATCCTGGGCACCGGCATCGACATCATCGAAGTGAAACGTATCGCTGCTTCCTGCGAAAGGTTCGGTGAGCGGTTTGTGAACCGGATTCTGTTGCCGGACGAAATCGCCTACTGCCGGTCGCACAAAGACCCGGCCCCGTTCCTGGCGGCGCGGTTCGCGGCCAAGGAGGCGATTTCCAAAGCGTTTGGCACCGGCATCGGCGCGCAACTCGGCTGGCAAGACATGGAAGTCCGGCGCAAGGAATCCGGCGAACCGTACGTGGCGCTGCATGGCAAGGGCGAACGACTGTTCGCATCACGCGGTGCGAAACGCTTGTTGATCAGCCTGAGCCACACGCAAAATTACGCGGCGGCCACGGCGATTTTGGAAGGTTGACGAGTCCCAAACGGCTGTGGGACTTTGGACTTTAGACTTCGGATGGTTTCCTTTAGACTGCTCGCATGGAGCCCGCGGTGGTAACGGCGGTGGTGGTGATTTTGATTTCTGCCGGCGCGAGTTTCTTTTTCGCGCTGGCGGAGGCGGCGTTACTTTCCCTGAGCAAATGGCAGGCGCGCCAACTGGCCGAACGCCATCCCCGCGCCGGCGCCGTTGTGGCGCGGCTGCTCGAGCAGCCGCAGGATTTGCTGGCCACCATGGCGCTCGGCAACACGTTCGCCAACGCCGCCATGCTCGCGCTGGCGCTGCAGATGGTGTTTGACGGCCGGTGGCCGTTCGTGCTGACGCTGGCGCTGCTGCTGGCGCTGATTCTCATCGGCTGCGAAGTCCTGCCCAAGACCCTGGCCGTGCGCCAGCCGGAACGCTGGGCGCGGCGCACGGCCTGGTTGCTGCTGCTTTTCCAAAAGACCACCGGGCCGTTGAGCTACGCGGCGCAGAAATTGAACGAGGTCATTCTGAATCTGGCCGCCCCGCAATTCGCGAAGCCAACCCCCGCGCTCACCGACGGGGAATATCACGAGCTGCTCGAAATGGCCTACCAGCAGGGCACGCTCGCCGAATCGGAAAAGGAAATTATCCTGCAAATCGTCAGCCTCGACCAACGCATGGTACGCGAGGTGATGCGGCCGCGCACCGGCATGGCGTGCATTTCGGACGATGCGACGGTTGAGGAAATGATGGGCGCCGCCCGAAAATTCAAACACCGCCGCCTGCCGATCTACGACGAGACGCCGGACACCATCGTCGGCATTCTGAACACACGCGCCTTGCTGCTGGATCCAAACATTGACCTCGCCGATGCGATTGAATTCCCGTCGTTCGTGCCCGAGACGATGAATTTGCTGCAATTGTTCCAGAGCCTGCAAAAACAGCAGCGTGGCCTGGCGGTGGTATTGGATGAATTCGGCAGCACGGCGGGCATCGTGACCATGGAGGACATTCTGGGCCAAATCGTCGGCAAAATCCGCGCCGAAGCCCGGCAACCGGAAGGTTTCGTGATGGAAAAACTCACGCCGGGCCGCTGGCGCGTGAACGGCACCATGCGACTGGACGATTTCCGCCGTGAATTTCCCGCGCTGGGCAACACGGCCGAAGCCGAAACGATGGGCGGGCTGCTGGTTCATTTGTTGGGCGTGGTGCCCGGCACGGGCGAATCCGCGATGTTCAACGGTTTGAAACTGACGGCCCAAGTGGTGGACGACCGGCGTATTCGGGAGCTGCTCGTGGAAACTGTGAAATAAAGATGGAAATTCCGATATTAACCGGGCTGTTTCTGGCGGCGTGCCTGGCACTGTCATTTCTCCTGTCGGGCATGGAAGCGGGGGTGTTTGCACTGAACCGATTGCGGGTGCGGCATCTGGCGCGTGCGGGCCGGCCGTCGGCCAAACTGCTCCACGATTTTCTCGAGCACCCGGAGAATTTTCTCTGGACCATTCTCGTCGGGAACACCCTTGCCAACTTCATCATCCTCGGCTGGGTCGTCGCCAAACTGCACGACCGATTCCCCGCGCGTTACCTGTTCATCACCGGCCTATTCGCCGCGATTGTTTTTCTGTTCTACGCGTTGTTCGATCTGCTGCCGAAAATGCTGTTCCGGGCGCATCCCAATCAATTATGCCTCTCGACGGCCCGGGTTTTCCGGCCCGTCCATTTTGTCCTGCGCCCGCTGGTGGCAGTGGTGGAAGCCACGGCGGCCGGCGCATTGCGCACGACCGGCGGACACGCCTTCACCGGCCGCCCCTTCGGCAACCGCGAAGAAATGCGCGCGGTGATGCAGGAATCCGCGCAGGCCTTCACGACCGGCGAACGCGCCATGATCAATCGCGTGCTGGATTTGCAAAATCTCACCGTCCGGCAGATCGCCATGCCCCTGACCCAGGTGGTGACAGTGGAAACCCAAACCCCCATCGGCCACGCGCTGGTCCTGGCGCGGGAACGGAAATTCTCGCGCCTGCCGGTCTGGGAAACGCGCGCCGGTGAACGGCGCATTGCCGGATTGCTCCTGCTGGGGCCGTTGTTGTTCCGCGACGATCTGGAATTGGAGAAACCCGCCGCCGCCCACATGGCGCCCGCGCTGTTTCTGGATGAAGACACGCGCCTGGAAGTCGCGTTACGGCGAATGCAGCGCGCGGGTGAACGGCTGGCCATTGTGCTGGGCCGTGACCGGCGTGAATCGGGCGTGGTGACACTGGAAGACATCCTTAAAGTCATGTTTGGCGAGGTGAGATTATGAATCCGAACCCGCTCATCCATAACGCCTTGAACCTGCTGGCGGTGGTTCTGCTGGTGCTGCTGAACGCCTTTTTCGTCGCCGCGGAACTTGCCCTGGTCCGCATCCGGGACACGCAACTGGCGGCGCTGGAAGCCAAGGGGAATCGCCGGGCAAAGATGGCGCGGCATATTGTCGCGCACATTGACACCTACATCAGCACGACGCAATTCGGCATCACGCTGGTGAGCATGGCGGTCGGTGTGGTGGTTGAACCGGTGTTCCGGGACCTGCTGGATCCGCTCTTCGACCTGCTTAAAATCACTGCCGCCGGAGCCCAGCGCGGCATCGCCATTGGCGTCGGTTTCTTTGTGAACTGCTATCTGCTGATTGTGGTGGGGGAACTGGTGCCGAAGGTGATTGCCATCCGGCGCACGCTGCAGACGTCCTTGTGGGTCGCCGGACCGCTGAACTGGTTTTATCGGTTGTCCTTCCCCTTCATCTGGCTGTTGCATCGTTCATCCCAGCTCGTGGTTCGCCGGCTGGGGTTTTCCGTGGAAGAATGGCGCACCGCGCCTTCCGAAGAAGAGCTGCGCCTCGTGCTCGCCACGACGCGGAGCGCGGCGGGTGGACGCAATCTCATCCTGAACGCGCTGGATTTGCGCCATCGCATCGTGCGCGAAGTCATGCGGCCACGCCACGAAATCACCGCCTTCGACTCCAACGCCACCCTGGCCGACTGCCTGGCCCTGGCGGAAGAAACCCGCTACTCGCGTTTTCCGCTTTGTGAAAACGGCAACCTGGATCGGACTTTGGGCGTCGTGCATATCAAGGACCTTTATCCCGCCGCGCAGGACCGGGAACGGACGGCGGCGGATTTGTTGCGGGTGGCGCACAAGCTGGTTTATGTGCCTGAAACGGGGCGGCTGGAAAAGTTGTTGCAGTTGTTTCTCGACCGGAAACTGCATTTCGCCATCGTGGTGGACGAATACGGCGGCACGATCGGCATTGTGACCCTGGAAAATGTGCTGGAAGAACTCGTCGGCCAGATTCAGGACGAATTCGACCAGGAAAAGCCGGAATTGGTGCGCCTGAGCGAGAACGTCTGGGAAGCCACCGGCGCATTGCCGTTGCACGGGCTGGAAAAAATCATCGGCGAAACACCGCAGGAAGAAGGCGTCGCCACCGCCAGCGGCTGGCTGACGCGAAAACTCAGCGGCTTTCCCAAGGCCGGCGACATCGTCCGGGCCGGCCCCTATGAGTTGCGGGTGGAGGAAATGGACGGCCCGCGCGTGGCGCGACTGAAAATCACCAAACACCCGGCGGAAACGGAATTTCTGAGAAGGCCGGGAACCTCGTAACAATCACCAAGTCCCGCCCCGGATGGCAAACACCGTGACGACGGCCGCCAGAACTCCATCCGCCACCGCCGCGGACAAAAGCCCGTCCTGCGCGCAACCGGTGGCGAACAACAAAATCGCGCCCAGCCAGATGGCAAACGGATGAAAATCAGGTGCGTTTCGCTTGCCGGGCTGTTTATTGATCAAGGCCGGCGCGATGACCACCGAGATGAGCACCGACACCGCCGCCCAGGCCAGAAAGTTCGACACCGGCGCGCCCTGCCACGTCACGGGAAATTTTGTCGGCGTCCACAACCAATAATGTTTCACCCGGGAGGCAAACGGTTCCAGGGCAAAGTCGAACAGCAACGTCAGCCCCGCCGTCACGCCGATGATCCAAACGCCGTAGGCGTTGACTTTTCGCCAGGGACGCAGGACCAGCCGTGCCACGCCGCGCGCGTTCAGCACGGCCAGAATCCAGATTAACGGCACGGCCCACGGCAGGGTTTTGAACATCACCGGGCCGATGCTCTCGCCGAACTCGAACGGACCGAAAGGGATGCCGGTGATGACGCCCAGGGCGTGCACCGAACCACCCAGCACGGCGATGATGAACGTGGCGAGCAAGACATTCTGCAACGGCAACCGCTGCGCCAGCGCGGTGATGGTGCAGGCCACTCCCGACGCCAGCAGCAGGAGTTCCGGCCAGCCGGGGTTGCCGGGAAGTTTCAGCGTCTTGAACAACATCACCACCACGAGCGCAAAGGCGGCGGCAAACACAACGGTCAACAGCCAATGAAAGCATAGGGTGATGATTGCTTCGGTGGAAATCTTGCGTTGTTTTCTGAGCGGCATGTACGTCCGTTAATTCTAGCTGAATCGGGCAAGTTCGCAATCTCAGGAATGAAAGCCTTACACAAGGTGGTCGCGCCCACGGCGCTAAAATCTGTTCGCCAACGCTCGGTCCATCCGCACCAGCGATTTATCCTTCCCCAACGCTTCCAGCAAATGATACAGGCTCGGGCCGGCGGGTTTGCCGGTGACGGCGAGCCGGCAGGGATGAACCAAAACGCCGGCCTTCACGCCGAGCGCCTTGGCGGTTTCCTTCAATGCGGCTTCCAATGACGCGGCGTCAAATTTTTCCAGTTTTGCAAAGGCGTCGCGGAGTTTTTCCAGGCGCGGTCTGTTTTCGGGAATGAAATCCCGTTTGGCGGCCTCGGCGTCGCATTCAATCCGGTCGGTGAAATAAAATCCGGCGTAGCCGGGCAGTTCGTTGAACAATTTGAATTTGCCTTTGCAGGTGTCCAACGCGGCCTTGACGTAACTTAGCTGGAATTTATTGGTGTCTGTCCCGGCCTTCGCGAAGGCGTGAACGGCCAGTTCGTAAAAGCGGTCGTCACCCAGCTCGCGCGCGTATTCGCCCTGCAACCAAAGAAGTTTCTCCTGATCGAACCGCGCGTTGTGCCGCAGAATTTGTGGCAAATCGAACACCTCAACCGTTTCGGTCAGCGACATTTTTTCGCGGTTGTTCTTCGGCGACCAGCCGAGCAAACAGAGATAGTTCACGACGGCTTCCGGCAGAAATCCTTCCTCCAGGTAATTCGTCAGCGACGCGCCGGTGTCGCGCTTGCTCATCTTGGTGCCGTCGGCGTTCAGAATCAGCGGAATATGCGCGTAATGCGGCGGATGCACGTCAAAGGCGCGGAACAGCGCGATGTGCCGGGCGGTGTTGCTCAAATGGTCTTCGCCGCGGATGACATGCGTAATGCTCATTTCCAAATCATCCACGACGTTCGTGAGGTGAAACACCGGCTGGCCATCGGAACGCAGGATCACAAAGTCCGGGTCCTGTTCCTCGCGGTCGGTCAGTTTGCGAACCACCTCACCGACGACGAGGTCGCGGATGGTAACCGGTTCGCGCGTCATTTTAAACTTCACCGCGCCTTCATGTTCGTAGGCCAGGCCCCGTGACAGGAGCGCCTCGACGCGGCGTTGATAATTTTCCTTCCGCTGGCTTTGAAAGTACGGCCCGCGGTCGCCTTTGCCGGGGCCGGTGGCATCGCCGGTCAACGGGCCTTCATCCCAATCGAGGCCGAGCCAGCGCAGGCCGTTGAGGATGACGTCCACGGCCTCCTGTGAATTGCGTGCGGCATCAGTGTCCTCAATACGAAGAATGAAGGTGCCACCGGTGTGGCGGGCGTAAAGCCAGTTGAACAAGGCCGTGCGCGCCCCGCCGATGTGCAGGTAACCGGTCGGCGACGGCGCAAAACGAACGCGCGGTTTCATAGATTAAATTTAGCCACAGATTGACACAGATAAACACAGATAAAAATTATTTTAATCGTTCAGGCGACCAGCTTTCCGCCATCAGCCGTTGGGGTCCAATTGGTGCAACACCTCGCACAGCCGGACCAGGCGCGGCACCGGCACGCCGGCGGTCTGCGCCTGGCGCAGCGGTTCCAGAAACATGTTCTCCAGTTCCAACGGTTGTCCCCGCTCAAAATCAATGAGCGTGGACGCCTTGTAGGCGCCCATGACGCGCGTGCGTTTAATGTTTTCCTCCGCCAGTGATTGGGGAACCTCAAAATCGAGCGCGTTGGCGGCGGCGATGACTTCGAGCATCAGCTCGCGGACGAGTGTCTCCCAGCGCGGATCGCCCAGCAACCGATCGGTGGTTAAAACCGGTTGAGAGTTGAAGGTTGAAGTTTGAGAGATCAGCGCTTCATAGCCGGCGGTGCCGGCGACGCCAAGGCCGTTGAAGGGAATATTCCAGACGAGTTTTTCCCAGTGCGTGCGGGCGAGGTTCCCGGTGATGTCGCACGCAATGCCGGCCTGACGAAAGAGCCCGGCCAGTTCGCGGGTGCGCGGCTGTGACGGACCCTGGAATTCACCCAACACCACCTTGCCATGCGCCGTGTGTTGGATGACGCCCGGCCCGACGCGGTTGAGGCAGACAAAACAAAGACCGCCCAGGATTTGTTCCGGCGGGAACAGGCGGGCCAGTTGTTCTTCATTGCCCAATCCGTTTTGAAGCGTGACGACCGCCGTGCGCGGACCGACGAGCGACGGGAGCAGTTTGGGGAACTGGCCGTTGGCGGTGGTTTTCAGTCCAATCAGAACCACGTCGCAGACGCCAATTTCGTCCGGCGTCCGGGCGCACCGGGGTTGAACGTGAAAATCGCCGTTAATGCTGTGGATGACCACACCCTGCCGCCGCACAACGTCATAGTCGGAACGCAGCAGGAAATGCACGTCCTGCCCGGTCCGGCAGAGCCTGGCGCCGTAGAAACTGCCCAGCGCGCCACAGCCAACGACGGTGATCTTCATTTGTGATTTACGATTTAAGATTTATGATTTGCCTTCGGCAGCCGGCGTCGGTTTGGCAATCGTAAATCGTCAATCGTAAATCATAAATAAAAAAGGCGCTCCGAACCGGTCGGAGCGCCGATTAAAATCCCAAAATTACTTGGCGCCGAGGATGGCGTCCTTGGCGGCCTTGGCGACGCGGAATTTCACGACGCGTTTGGCCGGGATCTGGATGGTTTCGCCGGTCTTGGGGTTGCGGCCCAGCCGGGCGGCGCGATTGCGCAGCACCAGTTTGCCGATGCCCGGCAGCGTGAACGTGTCCTTCGCGTGCTTGTAGGCGAGTTCGGCAATGTAATCGAGAATTTCCACCGCTTGCTTCTTGGAAATAGCGGCTTTTTCGGCAACGGCGGCGGCGAGTTGGGATTTGGAGAGGGCTTTTGACATATCGTCGGTGTCCTTCGGTTGTTGTTTTATTTTATCTGGTTTCGTTAAAAGTCATTTGACTCGCGTCGAATTAAAGGCCTTCACTCGCGACACGCAAGCAAAAAACATAAAAAAATCGCGGTTTTTTGTCGCGTACCGGGCTTGACTTCGCCAAAGGTTTTCCCACCATCCGCTGCGTGGCGCTGTTCACGATCAAAAGCGACTTCAGCTACGACGTGGTCCGCAAAATCTTTGAAGGCGGCATGGGCGTGGTCTATGAAGCCGAGCAGCATGGCGCGCGCAACTTTGCCAAGCGCGTGGCCATCAAGATTATCCGCCCCAATTTCGCCAGCCAGAAGATGTTCATCGAGAATTTCATCGGCGAGGCCAAGCTGGTCGCCGACCTGATTCATACGAACATCGTCCAGACCTATCATCTCGGCGAGGCCAACGGCGCCTGTTTCATCTGCATGGAGTTGATCCGCGGCCCGAATCTGGAACAATTCACCCGCCAACTGGCCGAAAAAAAGCGCACCTTGCCCATGGAACTCGCCGTCTTTATCACCAGCCGGGTGGCGCGCGGGCTGGCTTATGCGCACGCCAAAACCGACAAGGACGGCAAGCCGCTGGGCATCGTCCATCGCGACGTGAGTTTCAAAAATATCATGATCGCGTTTGAAGGCGACGTGAAGCTGACCGATTTCGGCATCGCCAAGGCACGCGGTTTTCTGACCGATCAGGAAGGTGAAGTGGTCGCGGGCAAGGCGGATTACATGAGCCCGGAACAGGCCAATTTTCAGGTCACCGACAAGCGTTCCGACTTGTTTTCCGCCGGCGTCGTGCTCTCGCATTTGTTGCTGGGGCGTAACATCTTCAAGGGGACAACCGCCGAGGAATCCCGCCAGCGCATCATCAACCAGCCAATCCCCGATTTTCGCACGCTCGATTCGCATATTGACGGCGAATTGAATGACATCCTGCAACATTGCCTCACGCGCGACTTGAAGCGCCGCTACGCGACCGCCGACGAATTGATGTACGACCTCGAGTATCACATCTATCACGGCGGCTACGGTCCCACGAACGAGACGCTCGGCAAATTCATCCGCGAACTTTTTGACCAAACCGATCCGCGCAGTGTCGCCGAAGACAAGCACAGCAAGACTGCCATGCTCGAAGAATCCGCCCGCCTCAAGCAACGCGCCAAATGAATGAAACGGCCCCCTGCCAGTGCCGTAAAAATCGGGCTGTTGCAGTCTGCCTGTTCGGCGACGCCTGACGCAAATCTCCGGCAAACCATGGTCCTGGCGGAATACGCGGCCCGGCGCGGCGCGCAAATCATCTGCACGCAGGAATTGTTCCGGTCGCAGTATTTCTGCCAGGCCGAAGATCACAAAAATTTCAATCTGGCCGAAGCCATCCCCGGTCCGAGTACCGACGCCTTTGGCCGATTCGCGAAAAAGCACAAGGTGGTGGTCATCGTGTCGTTGTTTGAGAAACGTGCCGCCGGCCTCTATCACAATACCGCCGCCATCATTGACGCCGACGGTTCCCTGCTGGGCGCCTACCGCAAGATGCACATCCCGGATGACCCGTTATACTATGAAAAATTTTATTTCGCGCCCGGTGATCTCGGTTTCCAGGCGTGGCAGACCCGGTATGCGAAAATCGGCGTGCTGATCTGCTGGGACCAATGGTATCCCGAGGCCGCGCGGTTGACGGCCCTGCAGGGTGCGCAAATTTTATTCTATCCCACCGCCATTGGCTGGCACCCGAGCGAGAAAAAAAAACACGGCCAAACCCAGCACGACGCCTGGGAAACCATTCAGCGCAGCCACGCCATCGCCAACGGTTGTTACGTCGCCGTGCCGAATCGCATCGGCCACGAAAAGCTCATCGGCAAGGGCATTGAATTTTGGGGCCAAAGCTTCGTGGCTGGCACTTCCGGCGAGATTCTCGCCAAGGCCTCCGCCGACCGGGAGGAAGTTTTGATCGTGCCGGTGGATCTCGCCCAGGTGGACGCCACGCGCACGCACTGGCCGTTCCTGCGCGACCGGCGGATTGATGCCTATGCCAACCTCACCCAGCGGTTCGTGGATTGATCCGGATTCAAAGTCCTTGGCCTGGATCACCGGCGCAAACGGGCTGATTGGAAATTATCTCGTCCAAACCGCGCCGAAGTTCGCTCCGAACTGGCCTGTGCGAGCACTGTCCCGCGCGGATTTTGATTTGCTCGATTTCGCCGCCATCCGCCGCGCATTTCAATACGACCATCCGCAACTGGTCATACACTGCGCCGCCATTACCGACATTGCCCAGGCGCAGGCCGACCCGGCGCTGACGCGTGGCCTCAACGTCGAAGTCACCAGGCTGCTGGCAGAGCTTTCGGTGGAAATTCAATTCGTTTTCTTTTCGAGCGACCTCGTATTTGACGGGCGGAAAGGGAATTACACCGAAATCGACGCGGTGAATCCGATTCACTTTTACGGCGAAACCAAGGTTGCCGCCGAGCAAATCGTCTTGAACAATCCGCGCCACCTGGTCGTCCGCACGTCCATCAACGGCGGGGTTTCGCGCGGCGGCAAGCGGGGTTTTAATGAACAATTGCGGCTGGCGTGGAAGACGGGCAGGAAAATGAAACTGTTCACGGACGAATTCCGCTGCCCGATTTTCGCCGGCGAAACGGCGCGCGCTGTGTGGGAGCTGGTCGGTCAAAAACGCGCCGGTTTGTTCCATGTCGCAGGCGCGGAGAAATTATCGCGCTGGCAAATCGGACAGCTTCTGGCGAAGCGCTGGCCGGAACTGAAGGCGAACATTGAGCCGGGTTCGGCGAAGGATTTTCCCGGGCCGCCGCGCGCGCCGGACACGTCCTTTGACATTTCCCAGGTACAGAAAATGTTATCAGCACCTCTGCCCGGTTTCAGCGAATGGCTGGCGGCGAACCCGAAGGAGCCATTTTGAGACGCAATGAGACGCAAGCTTGCTGTGAGTCTGCAATCCACAATCCACAATCCGAAATACCGGGGCCGGCTCGCGCCATCGCCGACGGGTTATCTGCATCTCGGCCACGCCCGGACGTTCTGGAGAGCGCAGGAACGCGCGCAGGCGATGGGTGGCACGCTGATTTTGCGGAATGAAGATTTGGATCACGCCCGGTGCAAGCCGGAGTTTGTTTCGGCCATGATTGAAGATTTGCGCTGGTTCGGCTTTGATTGGCAGGAAGGGCCGGACTGTGGCGGCCCATTTGCGCCATACGATCAAAGCGGCCGAATCCAGATTTATCGCGAGGCGCTGGAAAAGCTCATCGCCGGCGGATTTATTTATCCCTGTACCTGCTCGCGCAAGGATATCCAGCAAGCGGTTGCCGCGCCGCACTGGGAAGACGACGAGCCGATTTATCCCGGAACCTGCCGATCAAAGAGTGACAAGTGGCGCGTGACGGGTGACGCGAACTCCGTTTCATTCTCGTCACCCCTTACCCGTCACCCGTCACGTTTCAGTTGGCGCTTCCGCATCCCCGACGGCGAGACGATTTCGTTCACCGACGGGAATTTCGGACCGCAACAGTTCATCGCCGGAAAGGATTTTGGCGACTTTGTCGTCTGGCAGCATGATGACGTTCCGGCATATCAACTCGCCTGTGTCGCGGACGACGCGGCCATGCAAATCACCGAGGTGGTGCGCGGCGCGGATTTGCTGGTGAGCACGGCGCGGCAGATTTTACTTTACCGCGCCCTCGGGCTGAAACCGCCCGTTTTCTTTCATTGTCCGCTGTGGCAGGACGAAAGCGGCCAGCGGCTGGCCAAACGGCATGACGCCTTGAGTCTGCGGGCACTGCGCACCGGCGGAAAAGCGCCCCCAACATTGCGTTCGGGGCGCTTTTAACCCCGCGCCCGGCTTGAATTTTGTCAAAAATTGCTTGTGAATTATTTCACGACCAGGCAATCTTTCCCGTCTCGGGCACTCCCCCGGTTTGATTGACCGGGGTTCGTGTTGCCCCGTTTGGTTATTGAATGAAGCAACTCAAAAAAATCCTGGTGATGGGCTTGTTTTCGGCCGCGGTTTTGATGGCGAATGCGACAACGCCGCCCGCGTTGCCCACCGCCTCGAGTCAGGCTTCAGCCGCTGCTTCCTTCAACGCGGCGACCGTTCCCAACGCGCCCGCCAGCCCCCAGGGAGAAGCCATGGAGACCACCTCCCGGGCAGCTCCGGTGCTCTTTCATATCGGCCCACTGCCAGTGACCAACTCCATGGTTTGTACGTGGATTGTCGCCGCGATTATTCTGGTCATTGTCCGTGTGACGACCTGGAAGAACACCAGGGAAATCCCGGCTGGCATGCAAAATGTAATTGAATCGCTCGTCGAAGGCTGGGAAGGCCTGATGGGTGACATTCTGGACCGGCGAGTCACGCGCTGGGTCTTTCCATTCGCCACGACGTTTTTCATTTTCATCATTATGTCCAATTTTGTGGATGTGCTTCCGGGCGTCGGGAGCATCGGCATCGGAAAGCCCGCCCCGCACAACTCGCTGCCTTTGGCCATTCAAAGCGTGCAGAAGCCGTTTTTCCGCCCGCCGACGACGGATGCGAACCTGACGATAGCGATGGCCGGACTCTTTTTGGTGATGAGTCTTTACTGGGCCGTGCGTTACAACGGTTTCTGGGGCCTGATCAAACACATTTTTGGCGTAAAGGTCGAAATGAGCAAGTGGTTGCTTCCGCTGTTAATGGTGATGTTCCTGTTCATCGGCGTGATGGACCTCGTTTCCATTCTGTTTGCCAGGCCGGTGGCGCTGGCCATGCGTCTTTATGGCAACATTTTTGCCGGCTCGACCATCCTGGACATGACACTTCACATGAATTCCTGGCTTTGGTCCATTCTGCTTTCGGTCGTGGCCTATGGCTACGACGTATTTGAGTGCCTGGTGCAGGCGTTTGTCTTTGCGATCCTGGTGGTGGCGTTTGTTGGCACGCTGTGTTCGCACACGGGTGAACAGCCGGGCCATTGAATTTTTGAATTTCCCCGGCAGCGGTTTGCCGGAGTGACAAGCAAACGCAACAGAAAGAAAAAAGCATATGATGCTCGCAGAAATGACAGGTAACGTTCATATCGGTCTGGCCTTCGCCGGCGCATCCATCGGCGACGGCATTGCGACCGTTGGAGTACTCATCGCCCTGGCGCGAAATCCCGGCATGTCCGGCAGACTCCTCACGTGGTTCTTCGTCGGCATTGGCTTGATTGAAGCCTGGGCGGTGATCGGGTGGCTCGTTGTCAGCAAGACCGGCCTATGAGCGAACTTGGTATTGACTGGAAGATGCTGATCACGCAGTTAATCAGCTTCTCAATCGTCTTCTTCGTGCTGTGGCGGTTTGCCTACAGGCCGATCTTCAACGTGCTTCAGGCGCGCCGCGAAAAAATCGCCGAAAGCCTCGCCAACGCGGAAAAAATCAAGGCGCAACTCGCCAAGACCGAAACCGACCGGCAGGCGGTCCTGGCCCAGGCCGGCGACCTTGCCGATAAAATGATCGAGGAGGCGCGAACCGCCGCGGCGCGCGTGCGCGAAGTCGAGATTCAAAAGGCCATCGCCGCCGCCGAACAAATCATCGCCAAAGCGCGCGAAGCCGCCGCCCAGGACCACGCGCGCATGCTGGGCGAATTGAAACGGGAGGTCGGGCGGTTGGTCGTGCAGACCACCACGACCGTCACCGGCAAAATTTTAACGCCGGAAGACCAACGCCGACTGGCGGAGGAAACTGAGAAACAACTGACGGCGTAAACGGTAACGGCGCTCCGTGAGCGCCGCGCCCCGGCGGTCGCAGACCGCCGCTACAGAAAGAATGAAAATCTCCAAACTGGCGCAACGCGAAGCCCGGCAACTGTTCCGCAGTTGCCAGGTGAACGGTTTGCCGGACGAAAACCGCGTCCGGCAATCCGTGGCCCTGCTGCTGGCAAAGAAGCCGCACGGCTACGTCGAGATTTTATCGCGGCTGCACCGGCTGGTGAAACTGGATTTGGAGCAACGCGCCGCCCGCGTGGAAAGTGCGGTCCCGTTGCCGGCCGATTTACAATCGGACGCAACCAACCAAATCAAAAAAATTTACGGTTCCGGCGTGGACATCGCGTTCCGCCAGAACCCGGCCCTGATTGGCGGGCTGCGCATCCAGGTTGGCAGCGACCTTTATGACGGCAGCATCCGGACACGGTTGGATAAACTGGAACAAAGTTTTTGACGAGCCCGTGAGGGCAAAGGACCCGGAGAATTTATGAGCAATCTATTGCAGGAAATCGAGGCCCAAATCGCGGGCATAAAACTCGCCACGGTCAAACAAAACGTCGGGATCGTCCGCGAAATCGGCGATGGCGTCGCCAAAATTGAAGGCCTCACCGACGCGATGTTGAACGAAATGCTGGATTTCGGCCACGGTATCACCGGCATTGCGCTGAACCTGGAAGAGACCGAGGTCGGCGCGATCATTCTCGGTGACTACACCAAAATCAAGGAAGGCGACGAGGTCCGCACCACCGGCCGATTGTTACAGGTGCCCGTCGGCAGGGGTCTGCTGGGTCGCGTGGTCGACACGCTCGGCCAGCCGCTCGACGGCAAGGGTGCCATCAAGGAAAGCGGATTTTATCCGGTTGAAAAAATCGCGCCCGGTATCATTAAACGCAAATCCGTCAGCCAGCCGGTCCAAACCGGCATCATGGCCATTGACGCGATGATTCCCATTGGCCGCGGCCAGCGCGAGTTGATCATCGGCGACCGTTCGACCGGCAAAACGACGATTTGCGTGGACACCATCATCAACAACGCGCGGCTCAACCAGGCCGCGGAGCAGGCCGGTGACAAGAACTACCGTCCGCTGTATTCCATCTACGTCGCCATCGGCCAGAAACAGTCGAACATCGCCCGCGCCATCGGGGTTTTGGAGGAAGCCGGTGCGATGCCTTACACGATTGTCCTGGCTGCCGCGGCATCCGATTCCGCCACCAATCAATACCTGGCACCGTTTGCCGGCGCCGCGATGGGCGAATGGTTCATGGACAACGGCATGGACGCGCTCATCGTTTACGACGATTTGTCGAAGCACGCCGTTGCGTACCGGCAGGTTTCGCTCGTGCTCAAGCGTCCGTCGGGCCGCGAGGCGTATCCCGGTGACGTATTTTATCTGCACAGCCGTTTGCTGGAACGGAGTGCGCGCGTTTCCGAAAATTACGGCAACGGTTCGCTCACGGCGCTGCCCATCATCGAAACGCAGGCCGGCGACGTCTCGGCCTACATCCCGACGAACGTGATTTCCATCACCGATGGGCAGATTTATCTGGAAACGGATTTGTTTTATCAAGGCGTGCGTCCGGCGATTTCCGTCGGTTTGTCCGTGAGCCGCGTCGGTTCGGCAGCGCAGGTCAAGGCGATGAAACAGGTCGCCGGCCGCATCAAGGGTGATCTGGCACAGTTCCGCGAGCTGGCGGCCTTCGCTCAGTTTGGTTCAGACCTCGACGCCCGGACGCAGGCACAACTCGAGCGCGGCAAGCGCATTGTGGAGGTTTTCAAGCAGCAACAATACAATCCGCTGCCGGTGGAAGCTCAAGTCGCGGTGCTGTGGGCGGTGCAGAATAATTTCATGGATGACGTGCCGGTGGACAAGATCAAGGATTTTCAGGCCAGATTCACCGACTTCCTCAACACGCGCAAGGCAGAGTTGCTGACGAAGATTCGCAACGAAAAAGCCATCAGCGACGCCCTGGCGGCGGAGTTGAAGGCGGCAGTGACGGAGTTCAAGCAGACCTATCATTAATTCATGCCCAGCACCCGCGACATACGCCGACGCATCCGCTCGGTCAAAAACACCGCCCAAATTACCAAGGCGATGCAGATGGTGGCGGCGGCCAAAATGCGCAAGGCGCAGCAGGCCGCGCTGGCGGGACGACCGTATGCGGTGCTGATGAATGAAGTGCTGGCCCGCGCCGCGGCGCGCACGGCAGCCTTTAAACATCCGCTCATGGAGGCGCGTCCGGTCCGGAAACGCGCCGTCATTCTCGTCAGTACCGACCGCGGCTTGTGCGGCGCGCTCAACAGCAATTTGTTCCGCGAAGCGGCGAAGTTCGATCAGAGCAACACGGTTTTCATCACCGCCGGGCGCAAGGCGGCCCAATTCGTTGCCCGTGTGCGGCGCCCGCTCGCCGCCGAATTCACCTACAAGGACACGCCGCAATTCAGCGAGGCGCGGGCCGTTTCCAAATTCGCACAGGATATATTTCTCAAGGGCGAAGTGGACGCCGTGGACATCTTGTTCACGAATTTCATTTCGACATTAACCCAGCAGCCGAAAGTCGTTCCATTTCTGCCGATTGGAAAAATTGAGGCTGTCAAAGCCGGGCACGGCGACGTGCCGACGCCGGAGCCGCCGCCCGCCGTAGCCACGGACGTTTTTGAGTTTGAACCGGACGAGACCACAGTGCTGGGAGCATTGCTGCCGCACAGTCTGAATTTCCAGGTACACCAGTTTTTGCTGGAAGCCAGAGCCAGTGAACACAGTGCGCGCATGGTGGCGATGAAAAACGCCACCGACAATGCGCAGCAACTCATCAAAGGGCTGACGCTCGAGTACAACAAATTGCGCCAGTCGAACATCACGAAGGAACTGCTGGAAATTGCCACCGCGCAAATGGCGGTGGGTTGAAATCATTTCGCATATGAACAAAGGTAAAATCGTTCAAATCATCGGGCCGGTCGTGGACGTGGAATTTCCCGGCCAGCTTCCTGCCATTTATAATGCGCTGACCGTCGAATACAACGTGCCCGGTGCGGCCAAGGCCAAACAGACGCTCGAAGTCGAACAACATCTCGGCGACAACTGGGTGCGCTGTGTTTGCATGGGTTCCACCGAAGGCATGAAACGCGGTTTTGAGGTGGTGGATTCCGGCGGCCCCATTTCCATGCCGGTGGGCGAAGCCATTATGGGCCGCGTGTTCAACGTCGTAGGCGAGCCGGTGGACGAACGCGGGCCGGTCACCGCCGACAAATTTTATCCGATTCACCGCCCTGCCCCAACGTTGCTGGATCAATCCACTTCACCGCAGGTGCTCATGACGGGCATCAAGGTGATTGACCTCATTTGTCCGTTCCTGAAAGGCGGCAAAGTCGGCGCGTTCGGCGGCGCGGGTGTCGGCAAGACCGTCGTCATCATGGAACTCATCAACAATATCGCCAAGTTGCACGGCGGCATTTCCATGTTCGCGGGCGTAGGCGAACGCACCCGCGAAGGCAACGATCTCTACAACGAAATGATCGAAGCCGGCGTCATCAAGGTCGAAAAAGACGACAAAGGTCATCCCAAAACAGGGGCGAACGGCCTGCCCATTCTCAAGGGTGGTTCCAAAATCGGCCTCGTGTACGGTCAAATGAATGAGCCACCCGGCGCGCGTTTGCGCGTGGCACTCTCGGCGCTGGCCGTGACCGAGTATTTCCGCGACGAAAAAAATCAGGATGTGCTGCTGTTCATTGATAATATTTTCCGTTTCTCGCAGGCTGGCTCGGAAGTGTCCGCGCTGCTGGGCCGCACGCCCAGCGCCGTCGGTTACCAACCGACCCTGGCCGCCGAAATGGGCGATTTGCAGGAACGCATCACCTCGACCAAGAAAGGATCCATCACCTCGTTCCAGGCCGTTTATGTGCCGGCGGACGACTTGACCGATCCTGCGCCAGCCACGACGTTCGCGCACCTGGACGCGACCATCGTGCTGGAGCGCGCCATCGCCGAGCTCGGCATTTATCCGGCCGTGGACCCGCTGGCCTCGACCAGCCGCGCGTTGGCACCGGAAATCGTCGGGCGGGAACATTACGAAGTCGCACGCGGCGTGCAGAAGGTTTTGCAGCGTTACAAAGATTTGCAGGACATCATCGCGATTCTCGGCATGGACGAGCTTTCGCCTGACGACAAGCTCACCGTGTATCGCGCGCGCAAGATTCAACGGTTCCTGAGCCAGCCGTTCTCGGTGGCGGAAGTGTTCACCGGCCGGTCAGGCAAACAGGTGCCCGTGGCTGAAACTGTTCGTGGCTTCAAGGAAATCCTGGATGGCAAACACGACGAGGTGCCCGAACAGAATTTCTACATGAAGGGCGGAATTGAGGAAATTAAACAATGATGACCCGGAGGGGCGGCGTGCCGCCGTCCCCAATAACAGGTCGCCGGCACAGCGACCCTCACTATTAAAAAATGACAGCAACCATAAAACTCGAAATCGTCACGCCGGAAGCGAAAATCTTCTCCGACGACGTGGACATGGTCACGCTCACGGGCACCGAGGGTGAAATGGGCATCCTGCCGCAACACATGCCACTGATGACGCAGTTGGTCGCGGGTGAAATTTTTGCGCAGAAAGGCCGGGAAACGATTACGCTCTGCGTCGGCGACGGTTTCGTGCAGGTTACCGGCGACCGCGTGGCCGTGCTCACGGACCTGGCCATCAATGCGGACAACATTGACGAGGCCAAGGCCGAGGAGGCAATGCGCCGCGCCGAGGCGCGTCTAGCGGAGAAGATCAGCGACGAGGAAGCCGCCCGCGTGCAGGCCGCGCTTGCGCACGCCGCCACGCAACTCAAAGTCAAACGGCGACGGCGCTAGCCCCGGCAGGAGGGAGGGCATGGGATGGGCCGCGTCAATATTCCATTTGCCTTCGCGAAAATTACCGGCAAGATTTTGTCTCATGCACAGATTTTTTATTTCCATTTCTGCGCTCATGCTTGCCTTCCATTCCGCTGCCCGACAGGACACGTTGCTGGATTCGGACTGGCGATTCAAATCCGGTGACATCCTGGGTGCGGAAGCCGCGAACTTGAGCGACACCAACTGGCAAACTATCTCTATTCCACACAACTGGGGCTGGGAAGAGGCACAGCAGGGCAAGGATTATTACCGCGGGCCGGGCTGGTATCGGCGCGAACTGGATCTCCAGCCGCAAGCCGGGAGACGCTACTTTCTGCGGTTCGAAGCCGCGAGCCTGTTCGCTGACGTCTATTTGAACGGCGATTTTCTGGGTGAGCACCGCGGCGGATTCGGCGCTTTCTGCTTTGAAATCACCGGGCGCCTGTCCACCAACGGCACGAATGTGATTGCCGTGCGTGTGAGCAATTCCTGGGAACCGGACATCGCGCCGCTGAGCGGCGACTTTTCCATCTATGGCGGCATCTACCGGCCGGTGCATTTGCTGGAAACAGCGTCGGAAAATTTCACACCCACCGACCACGGCTCCTCCGGCGTTGCCTGGCTGCAAACGAGCGTCACGAAGAAAAAGGCGCTGCTCGATATGACGGCGCAAGTTTCCAACGGCACACGGGACAATCAGTCACTGACGCTGGTCGCGACCGTGCTGGACGCGAGCGGGAAAAAGGTGGCCGAAGCCAAACAGCCGGTCACTTTGGCGGCCAACACGACGGCGCCGTACTGGTTGCGTGTGACGGTGCCGCACCCGCATTTGTGGAATGGCCGGCCCGACCCTTACCTTTATCAGGTCATGGTTGAATTGCGCTCGACCAACGGCATCGTGGATTCGGTCGGGCAACCGCTCGGTCTGCGATTTTATCGGGTGGACCCGGACAAGGGATTCTTCCTCAACGGCAGGCCTTACGCGTTATACGGCGTGGACCGGCATCAGGACCGGTGGAACAAGGGTTGGGCGATTTCCCAGGCCGACATGGATGAGGATATGCGGCTCATCCAGGAGATCGGCGCAACGGTCGTCCGCTGTGCGCATTACGAGCACAGCGATTATTTTTACAGCCTGTGCGACAAGGCGGGCATTCTGGTCTGGGCGGAAATCCCGCAGGTCAATGAAATCAATGCTTCGGCGCGATTTGCCGAAACGTCGCGCGGCCAGTTGCTTGACCTGATCCGGCAAAACATCAATCACCCTTCGATTTTTACTTGGAGTTTGTTCAACGAAATCGGGATCGGGAAAACCCCCGACCCGGAACGCGAGTTGCAAGATTTGAACAATCTCGCGCACAGCGAAGACCCGACGCGCCCGACCATCGGCGCCACCTGCACCAGCCGGTTTCCGCAAATGAACAGAATTCCCGATCTGCTGGGCTGGAACATATATCCCGGCTGGTACGCCGGCTGGGGAACCATAAGTGACGTTGGCAAATTGCTGGATCAACATCGTTACGACAGCCAGCACGGCGGCTTTTGCGTGAGCGAATACGGCGCCGGCGCCAATCCAGAGCAGCATGAACAGAACCCGGCCCAGCCGAGCCCCGGCAGCCAGTGGCATCCCGAAGAATGGCAGGCGACGGTGCATGAAACCGTATGGCCGGTTATGAAATCGAAGCCGTATGTCTGGGGCACGTTTGTCTGGAACATGTTCGACTTTGCCGTCAGCACGCGCCATGAAGGCGGCGTTCCCGGCCGCAACGACAAGGGTTTGGTCACCTATGATCGCAAAATAAAAAAGGACGCCTTCTATTTTTACAAGGCCAACTGGTCGGATGAACCGGTGTTGTACATTGCCGAACGCCGGTTCACTGAACGCACGAATGCGGTCACGGACGTAAAAATCTATTCCAACGCCCGGGCGGTCGAATTGCTTTTAAATGGAAAATCGCAGGGATATCGCCGAAACGGCTCGAATTGCGTTTTTATCTGGAAAAATGTGAGATTAAATTCCGGGGAAAACCAGGTCATCGCCAGGGCTGAACGCGGCGGGCAGAAGTTGAACGATAGCTGTACCTGGTTGTTAAAGTAAACCACCATGTCCCGAAAAGGCGGAGTCGGACAGTCAATGGGCCGAATTGCCTGCCTGCAGCAACGCGTAACCAGCCGTCTTCATAGGCTTAGGTTATAAAAAAGCCGGAGAAGTATCTCCGGCTTTTTTGAAAGACTGGCGGCGACCTACTCTCGCAGAACCTATAGGACTACTACCATCGGCAAGACTGCGTTTGACGGCCGAGTTCGGAATGGGATCGGGTCGGACCACAGCTTTATGGCCACCAAAAACTGAAGTCAGAAGGCAGAAGTCAGAAGGCAGAACCATTCCAACTTCGTCTGACTAAATTTCAAAAGAGCGTTGCCGAAACGGATCCGGCGATTCTCTGAAAACTACACATAGGGAACACGGTACACTTACAATTCGCGAGTTGAAATCGCCATTCTTTGCGGCCGCGAACTTGCGTTCGGGCTGGGCAAGGAAAAAGCGATCAAGCCGCACGACCGATTAGTACCAGTCAGCTAAACGTCTCACGACGCTTACACCTCTGGCCTATCAAACGGGTGGTCTGCCCGTGGTCTTCAGGGAGCTTGCGCTCCGGGAGACATTATCTTGGGAGGAGCTTGGCACTTAGATGCTTTCAGCGCTTATCTCTTCCGCACATGGCTACGCAGCGCTGCCGC
>DATJNM010000088.1:0-29847 GCA_035508155.1 Candidatus Sulfopaludibacter sp.
TAGTCCAGTCGACCGCCCGTTCGCAAATCCAATTGAAAATTGCAGTCATCTGCCGGCTCTTCCGACAGCACCGAGGGGGACGACCAATCAGCGGTCATCCGCAAAAAGGCTCGGTATCCTTACCGACACGCGTTAGCATCAACGCATGAAAGTCAGCGTCCTGATACCGACGTACAATTCCAACCAATATTTGTCGGAGTGTCTCGACTCGGTCGGGTCACAGGATTTCAACAGCATGGAAATTCTGATTTCCGATGACGTTTCGAGCGACGATACTATCGGGACCATCCGGGCTTACGCGGCCCGGGACAGCCGCATACGGTGGTGGCAAAATCCGAAAAATCTCGGTTTTGTAGGCAACCACAATATCTGCCTGGAACAAGCCAGTGCCGAGTATATAAAATTCATTCATCCGGACGACAAGCTGCTTTCGACTTCAGCCATCCGAAAAATGGCGGCCGCACTGGACGAAAATCCGTCAGCCGTAGTGGCCGGTTGCCAGCAACATGTTACCGGAAAAAAATCGCGGCCCACGGTTTTTTCCAGAAAATCCGGGCGTTATGATGGCCGGCGAATGATTGTTGCCAGCCTTGAACAAAACACCAATCTCATCGGTCAGTTGACGCTGGCCATGTTCCGCCGCAGCGCTGCCCAGGGTGGCTTTGATAATCGTTTCATTGGCCATATGGATTTTGCGTTCTGGTGCCGTTTGCTGGAACATGGTGATTTTGCATATTTAGCCGAAAGCCTGGCCGCCTGGCGGGTTCACGAGACCCAGCAAACCGCCAGGCACGAACAAACCGGCTCATCAAATCACGAACATCTTTTATGCCTGGAAACTTTCTATGCCACACCCTGGCTTAGAAAGGCGGCCACAGACCGGATGCTGTTTACACAGATTTATTATTTGAAGAAAAATTACGGCCCACGTGCCGAAAATCTGACCTCGGCCATGCTGGCGCAACTTTTGCGGCGCCGCTACGCCTGGCAATGGCTGCTGCATAAAGTCTCACGCCCCTTTCAAAAGTTAGCGCGGAAACTTCCCGGCGCAGCAGGGCGCAGTTTGACCTTTGAAAAATTGGCAATTTCAATTGACAGTTGCCGCGGCAAAAAATGATGTTTCATTCATGCCAACGACTTTCACCGCCAAGCATCCGGGAGATATCTGGCCTGCCGACGGGCTAGAAAATGTCCCAAGCTGCCCGGTTTGCGGGAGTGGCCGACGGCAACGGGTTCACTCGGAACTCCACGATGGGATTTTCCGGTGCGCGCCCGGCCGTTGGAGTTTTTACCGTTGCGGAGACTGCCGTTCGGGTTGGTTGGATCCACGCCCAACGCCTTCCACAATCCCGCTGGCTTACACCCATTATTATACCCATGGTCAGGCCGGCGATACGACTTCCAGGCCGATCTCCCGGTGGCGGCAATTTCGGATCGCCCAGAGGAACAGTTATTTGAATGCCCACTACGGCTACAATCTGAAACCGGCGGCTTGGATTCCGGTCTTCCTGAGCGATGCCCGGCGACGGCGCTTCGACGCTTTTACGGGCTATCTCCGTTTTCCCGGTGCCGGCGCTCGCGTCCTCGACATTGGCTGCGGCAATGGAGCTTTTCTGTGTCAGATGCGATCGCTGGGTTGGGCAGTTTGCGGGGTGGAACCGGATTCGCAATCGGCAGCCCACGCACAATCCGCCGGGTTGGACGTTCGTGTCGGCTTGCTACAGCAGCAATCCCTGCCGGAGGCGAGCTTTGACGCCATAACCGCGTTTCACGTCATTGAACATCTGCACAATCCGGTGGAGACTTTGTGTTGCTGTTTCAAACTGCTGAAGCCCGGTGGCTATATTACGTTGGCCACACCGAACCTTGATTCATTTGGCTACCGGCGTTATGGGCCATGCTGGTTGGGACTCGATCCGCCGCGTCATCTCGTGCTGTTCACAGAAGATTCTCTGCGCCAGACGCTGGTAGGTCATGGTTTCGTCGTGTCACGCCCGCCGCATCCATGTCTTACTGCGCGGCACTTTTTTAAAAAAAGCCTTATTGTGGAACTCGGTGGCGACCCGGCGGAACGATACATACGCCTGCCTTGGTTCCAGAGCATCAAAATGGAATGGCTTGCCGCAAAAGCCAATCGTTCCGCCCGAAAAAATCCTGCATACACGGAAGAGCTGATTTTGCTTGGTAAAAAACCAGCCTGAAACAGCCGGCCATTTCGCTGCCGGAAACAAGTGCTGGCATGTTGGTCTCTGAGATGCAACTGGTGTGCTGGGGTAATGATAGCTCAATTAATGGTTGGCAATCCGTAGTTCTGCTACCAAAAACTCCGTTAAAAACTCTCGCTTTCTTCGGTTGCCCGCGAACAATATGTTAATCGCCAATGACAAAGTTTCTGCTCAGAGTCTGGGGTCTGGCCAAACCCTACCGGCTGCGATTGTTCCTTGGGGTGCTAACCGGTTTCCTGGCCGGGGTGGTGTCGCCGCTGGTGATCGGGACGGTCATGTTCGTCTATAGTGCTGTTTTCCCGACATCGGGGCAGTCAGGGGTGGCGCAATTGCCGATGCAAAGGATGCCCGAGTTCGTCCAGAATTGGTTCTACGCCGCACGTCAGGCACTGGAGCAAGGAGTACATGCGCATCCGGGGATGATCGTGGCGTTGATCGCGGCCATTCCCGCCATCATGCTGTTGAGCGGCATCCTGGGGTACCTCAACGTTTATCTCCTGCAGTGGGTGGCCAGCCGTGCGGTGGCCGACATGCGGGTCCGGCTTTTCCGGCATTTGCTGGATTTATCCGCCGGGTTCTACAGCACCAATTCCTCCGGCCAGCTCATCGCACGGGTTATGAACGATACCTACGCGCTGCTGAACATCCTGAACAACGCGGTTTCGGTGGTGGTTCGAGACCCGGTTTCGCTCATCAGTGTTCTGGCCTTCTTATTGTGGCAGCAGCCCAGGTTGACACTCATCACCATGATCGTCCTGCCGGTGGTAATGATTCCCATCATTGTTTACAGCCGCAAAATCCGCCGTTCCAGCCGCGAAGCGCAAACGCTGCTGGCGGAACAGACGCAAATCATGTCTGAGGCCTTCACCGGCCACCGCATTGTCAAGGCCTACAACCTGGAGCCGATCGTGGCTGAACGGTTTCGCAGCGCGGCGCGGCGGTTTGTCAGCCATTACATGCGCATCGTCCGCGCCGGGAGCATTCCCGGTCCACTCATCGAATTCTTCGGTTCCTGCGGCGTGGCACTCCTGCTGGCATATTTGATTTATGGAAGGCAGGGCCACCCCAATCCCGCGGTCTTCCTGCAATTGATTGGCAGCGTTTTTTATATGTATCGCCCTTTGAAAAATCTCGCCCAGTTGCAGAACCAGGTCGTCCAGGCCCGCGCCGCCAGCGAGCGCGCCTTTGCGTTGCTCGATACCCGGACCACGGTGATTGAACCGGCCCAGCCCCGGAAATTGCAGGCCGCCGCCGCCGATATTCAGTTCGATCAGGTCTGTTTTTCCTATGATGGAAAAATGGCGTTGCAGGATATCAGTTTGGAGGTCAAATCCGGACAATTGCTCGCACTGGTGGGCGCCAGCGGTTCCGGCAAAACCACGTTGACCAACCTGTTACTGCGCTTCTACGATCCCGCGCGCGGCTCGATCAAAATCGGCGGCGTGGACCTTCGCGATGTTTCCGCACGCGAACTTCGTAGCCAGATTGCCGTCGTGACTCAGGAAGTCATCCTGTTTGACGACACCATCAGCCGGAACATTGAACTGGGCCGGCCCGGCGCGACCAAGGACGAAATCATCGCCGCCGCGAAACACGCACACGCCTACGACTTCATTATGCAAAGGCCGGAAGGCTTCGACGCCGTCATCGGTGAAAAAGGCGTGATGCTCTCGGGCGGCCAGCGCCAGCGCATTGCCATCGCCCGCGCCGTCCTCCGCAACGCGCCCATCCTCGTGCTGGACGAAGCGACCAGTGCGCTGGACACCGAATCTGAACGGGCGGTGCAGGCTGCGCTCGACGAGTTGATGAAAGGCCGCACAACCATTTGCATCGCGCACCGGCTTTCGACCATTCTGCACGCAGATTTGATCGTGGTCCTCGACCAGGGCCGCATCGTTGAGACCGGCCGTCACGAAGCATTGGTCCAGCGCGGCGGCGTTTATCAAAAATTGTACGAACTGCAATTTGCCTCGTGAAAAGTGAACCATCTTTCGATCTTTGGTGGGGCGAGGCTCCTGACGAGCCGCCATTCCAAGTTTTGACTCGCGAGGACGCTCGCCCCACCGGGACGCCACAACTGTGATCTCCCGGCCGGAAAAAATCCTCGCCTTGCAGTTCAAATACTTTGGCGACGCGGTCCTGATGACGGCCGCGCTCCGCGCCCTGCGCGGCAATTTCCCCAACAGCGAATTGCATCTGCTTGTGCCGGAGGAAGTCGCGCCGCTGTTCCAGCATCTGCCCTATTTCGGTCGGGTCTGGGCGATGCCACGCCGGCGCGGACGCGCGCGTCCAAGTCAAACCTGGCCGGTAATCCGTGCGCTGCGCCGGGAACATTTCGACCGTTCGGTGGATTTTGCGAGCAACGACCGCGGCGCCATTATCAGCCGGTTCATCGGCGCGCGTCGCCGGCTGGGCTGGGATGAACACGGCGGCTTTTGGGGTAGAAAATTTTGTTATACCGACCGGGTGCCGCAGGCAGCCGGACCGATGCACGAATCCGCCCGCCTGGCGCAACTCTTGTCGGGCTGGCAAATTCCGCCCCCCCCTTCACTGGAACCTGAAATCCGTTCTGATCCGGCCCTGGCCGATGCTGCAAAAAAAATCCTCCCCGCAAAAGCCGCCGTCATTTGCCACGTCGCCTCCAGCCAACCGAAAAAAGAATGGCCGCTGACGCACTGGGCCAGGCTGCATCACCTGGCCGTCGCAATCGGATTTCAGCTTGTCTTCACCACTGCGCTCGGTCAACGCGAACAGGCGCTGATGGCGGAGTTAAAAAAGCTCGCGCCAGACGCGGCGATTTTGCCGGCGATTCCCGATTTGCCGCTGTTTCTGGCCGTGCTGGCGCGCGCCGGCGTTTTCATCTCCGGCGACACCGGACCGTTGCATTTCGCCGCCGGGCTGGGCGTGCCGACCATTTCGCTGTTCGGGCCAAGTTCGCCCGCACAATGGGCGCCGATTGGCGCGCGTCACCAAATCATTACGGGAAGTCCCTGCGCCTGCGACGGCAACCTGAGCGTCTGCGGATACGCCCATCATTGCCTTGCGGCCATTTCACCCGAACAGCTCCTGGCCTCTTTGCAGACGATTTCGGCGTCCCGCCGTCAGCCAGAAGCCCGGTTGGATTGGGATAATCGCTAACACCCTTTTCCTTCTTGGTCCGTTTTGCGTGAAACCGCACTAAAAGTGCTCTTTTCCCCCCTCGATGATTTGGCCCGTAAATTGCATGTAACGTTTCACGCTGCCTGCCCGTATGAGGAGGCAGCGGCCGAAAGGCCGAAAATCGAAAAGACGTAAAGTATGAAAACAAGACAAAATACCAAGAGTATCGTCATGGCCACCGTGGCGATTTTCTCACTGAGTGCCGGCGCAATCTCGGTCGGTGCGGGGGAACGTTACCGTTCCGGCACATTTGAAACCAGCCGCGGATCCAGTGGCACCTTTGAACAGACAATTAACCGGCAACCCGGTTCCAGTCAGCGCGACACCACTGTCCAGACCGGCAATGGCCTCTGGAACCGCCAGTCCAATGCCACGTGGAACCGTCAAGCCGGTACGGCGAATCGAACGACGGTGACGACCGCGCCGAACGGGAAGACCTCCACCATCAATCAAAACGCCGTTCGCAACGGGAACACGCTGACCGTCAACGGCAGCCGCACCGGTTACGACGGAAAAACCTCCGATTGGAACAAGACCATCACAGCGAATGGCAACGGCACCGCCACGGTGAACGGCCAGTACACGCGCCAGAACGACAATACCATTGACACGAGTTCAACCGTGACCAGGACCGCAAATGGTCACACCACTGCCGGCACCTACACCACCAGCACCGGCAAGAGCGGTACCTACGCTCAGACGGTGGTGAACAGCAACGGCACGCGCACAACAACCGATGCGGTGACGGGCGCCAACGGCAAAACCGCGGACCGCGTGGTGACAACCAGTCGGGACGGCAACACGATTGACCGCACCGTCACCACCACCGGACCGAACGGGAAAACCGAAACCCATTCCGGCAGTGTGACCTTCAATCAATAAGTCATTTCAAAAAACAAGAAAGCTCCGTTGAAATTTTCGGCGGGGCTTTTTCAATTATCGCCGGTCCAATTGTTGCAACAATTTCCCGTGAATCCCGCCGAAACCGCCGTTGCTGAAGACACAAACGATGTCGCCGCCCAGCGCGTGCTGCGCGACGTGAGAAACGATGGCGTCCACGCCCGGCAGATAGGCGGCTTTTTTGCCGGAGGTTTTCAAATCCTGCATGAGCCTTTCGGGATTGAGCCGTTCGCCCGGTGAAATTTGCTCCAGCCGGGCGACTTCGGAAATCACAACGGTATCCGCGTCGGCAAACGCGCGGACGAGTTCGTTTTGAAAAACGTTCCGCCGGGTGGTGTTGCTGCGCGGCTCGAAGACGGCCCAGATTTTTTCGCGCGGATATTTGATGCGCAAGGCCCGCAGGGTTTCGCGAATCGCCGTGGGATGATGGCCAAAATCATCCACCACCGTCACGCCACCGGCAATACCGCGCACCTCCATCCGGCGTTTGATGCCCTTGAAGGTGTCAAACGCCGCTTGAATTTGATGATTCTTCAGCCCGCAATGCTTGGCACAGGCGATGACGGCCAGTGCGTTCCGGACGTTCAGTTCCCCCACCAGGTTCAGGTGAAATTTGAAGCTCGGGATTTCAAACTCGGTCGCGGTCGGGCCGTAGCGAAGGTTGGAGGCGTGAACCTTGTTGTTTTCGCCCAGGCCAAATCGCTGTACGGGACAATGCGTCACGTCCAGCAGCGACGCCAGGTTGGGATCATCACCGTTGCCCAGCAACAGGCCACTGCGCGGCACGAGCCGGATGAAATGCGAGAACGATTTTTTTATCGCGTCCAAGTTTTCAAAAATGTCCGCATGATCGAATTCGAGGTTGTTGGCCACGGCAATCTCCGGCAGGTAATGAATGAACTTGCTCCGTTTGTCGAAAAACGCGGTGTCGTATTCGTCGCCCTCGATGATGAACCACTCGCCGTCGGTGAACCGCGCGCCCTGGTGCAGATTGTTCGGGATGCCGCCGATGAGATAGCTTGGATTCAGTCCATTGTGTTCGAATACCCACGTCAGCAGCGAGGTGGTGGTGGTCTTGCCATGCGTGCCGGCGATCACGATGGAGCGCTTGCCGCGGATGAAAAATTCCTTGAGCAACTCCGGAAGCGAGCAATAGCGCAGCTTGTGGTCGAGGACAAACTCCGCTTCCGGATTGCCCCGGGAAATGGCGTTGCCGATGACGACCAGGCCAGGTTTGTGCGCAAGGTTCCGCTCGGCGTAGCCATTCATTACCTCGATTTTCCGTTCCGCCAGAAACGTGGACATCGGCGGATAAACATTCTGGTCCGAGCCGGTGACCTGGAAGCCCTTTTCCACCATGGCGGCCGCGGCGGACGCCATGGCCGTACCGCCGATGCCGACAAAGTGCACCGATTTAATTTCCGATGAAAACATGCCGGGGAATTAAACCACGAAGCCGCTCCGGCAAAAAGTTTTTTGATTTCTCGGCCGTTGCGCTGGTTGTGGCCAAGGACCTTTCTTTGAGAACGCGGTTCGAATTTCATCTCGCAATTTCCTGCTACCCTGCTGCGCCAAGGAGGCGACTGCGAACGGCCGACATTGCGCTGTGCCACTTCATCAACGGCTCGTTAAGCAATGTGTTCTTCGACCGGCTCATGCTGGTTTTGGCATGAAACCGACGGAGGAGAATATCCGTCTACTTTTCCTTGGGCGGCCTGCGGACAGCGCGTACACGAACATGAAGACGAGCATCATCATACCATTTTACAACGAAGAGAAAAACGTTGCATCGGTCCTGGAGGAGGCGCGCCGGGCGAACCCGGACGCCGAAATTATTGCCGTCAACGATGGCAGCTCCGACCAAACTCAGGCGATGATCCGGAAGTGTCCGGACGTCCGGTTGGTTTCCTTTGGGTGCCATCTTGGCCAGAGCGCGGCGCTCTACACAGGATTGAAGCTGGCACAGGGCGAGATTTGCGTGATGATGGATGGTGATGGTCAGAGTGACCCGGGGGATATTCCCAAGCTCATTTCCCTGCTTGACCATGCCGACCTCGTCTGCGGTCGCCGGTATAAACGACAGGACACTTGGTTTCGCCGGAGTTCCTCATGGGGCGCCAATTTTATCCGTCGGCTGGTCTTGCATGATGGCATTCATGATACGGGTTGCACATTAAAGGCCATGAGAAGGGCGGATACGCGTCTTTTGCTTCCCTTTGACGGGTTGCATCGCTACCTCGCGGTTTTCTTTAGCCGGGCGGGATTGCGAATTATCGAAGTTCCCGTCAATCACCGCCCTCGCAAATACGGGAAATCCAAGTATACAGTGCGGGAAAGGGCAATACGGGGATTTTACGATTTGATCGGTGTGCGCTGGCTGATGACGCGCAAGATTTCCTGGCCCAAAAATGGAGAGAATGGAGAAATTTGATATGAATGAACCGCTCCTGCGAATCGCAAACGAAGTTGTGACGCCCTGGAAACTGGTTGGATACGCAGGGGTATTGACTTTTTCCGGGCGCTGGGTTGTGCAGATACTGGCCTCGTGGAAATTGCAACGCCCGGTTCTTCCGCGATTTTTCTGGTATATGAGCATGATTGGGAGTCTGCTGCTGCTCTCCTATTTCACCTTCGGGAAAACCGATTCCGTGGGGATTGTATCGAATTTGTTTCCCCTCAGCATTGCCGTTTATAACCTGTGTTTGGATGTTAGGAAGAAAACCCGGCTGCTCCGGTAGTTTTCCGGCTCAACCATCAACCCTTCATTCCCCACGCCAATCGTTCCAAGGCCAGGGAAGATGATGGTTGCCCTTCAACAAATTTGCGGGCGCTATTCAGTTTTCAACTTTTAATTTCCCGCTACACTGTCGCCAATGCACTGGCTGCAAACGCTCGACGTCGCCCTGTTTCATTTCATCAACGGCTCGTTGAGCAATCCGTTCTTCGACCGGCTCATGCCCATCATGAGCGGCGGGGGCGGGGTCATGCGCTGGTTCGTGCTTGTTGTCCTCGCCGCCGTCGCGGGCGCGTTGTGCTTTGGCAACGCCCGCGCGCGGCTGTGCGCCTTGATGGTCGCCCTCGTCATCACGCTCGGCGATCCGCTTGTCGTCAACACCATCAAGCACGCCGTTCACCGGCCGCGTCCGTTCGTCACGCTGCCGGATGCGCGGGTGTTCGGCGTCGTCGGCCAGGGCTACGTCCCGCCGGAAGAAATGACGGCCAATACCGGCAGTCGCAACAGCCTGCCGTCGGCACACGCAGCGAACTGGTTCGCAGCAACCATGGTCCTGTTTCTGTTCTACCGCCGCAGCGTCTGGTTCATGCTGCCGATGGCGCTCGCGGTTTCCTTCTCGCGCGTCTACAACGGTGTCCACTATCCGAGCGACGTGCTCGCCGGGATGATTCTGGGCGCGGGCTATGCGGCAGCGGGAGTGGTGGCGGCGCAGACGATTTGGAATTGGGCGGGAAGAAAATGGTTTCCGCTCTGGCACGCCCAAATGCCGTCGCTGCTCAGGCCAGTCCACCGTCCACCGTCCACCGTCCGAGGTTTGGAGTCGGGCGCAGCCGAATCGGAAATCGAAAATCGAAAATCGGAAATTCAGTGGCTCCGCCTCGGCTATCTTCTCACATTCGTCCTGCTGGTGGCGGGTTGGGTTTACCTGGCCAGCGGCACCCTTCAACTCAGCCAGGACGAAGCCTACCAATGGGTCTGGTCCAAACACCTCGCGCTGTCGTATTACAGCAAGCCGCCGGGCATCGCATTGATTCAATTTGCCGGCACTGCGCTGTTCGGCGACAACGAATTCGGTGTTCGTTTCTTTTCGCCGCTGTTCGCGGCGATTCTGAGCGTTATGCTCCTGCGTTTCTTCACCCGCGAAATCAGCGCACGCGCCGGATTCTGGCTGTTGCTCATCATCCTCGCCACGCCACTGCTGGCCCTCGGCACCGTTTTAATGACAATTGATCCGCCGCTGGTGCTCTGCTGGACTTGGGCGATGATTGCCGGCTGGCGCGCCGTGCAGCCGGACGCGCAGACGCGCCTCTGGGTCGCCGTTGGTCTGGCAACGGGACTCGGTTTTCTCTGCAAATACAGTGTGCTCTACCAGTTGGTGTGTTGGGCATTATTTTTCGCACTTTGGCGACCGGCGCGCGCGCAATTGCGCAAACCCGGCCCCTGGCTTGCATTGTTGATCCTCCTGGTTTGCACGCTGCCGGTCATCATTTGGAACTGGCAACACGGCTGGATCACCGTTCGTCACGTCGCCAATGATGCCGGCCTTCAGTCCCAATGGCACCCAACGCTGCGTTACTTCTGGGATTTCACCTTTCAAGAGCTCGCCTTGCTGAATCCAATCTTCCTGATTGGCGCGCTTCTGGCCATGATTGGCTTTTGGAAATTCCGGCGCGAACGGCCGCTGTCGCTTTATCTTTTTTGCATGGGCACCCCGGTTTTTCTGGGCCACTGGCTTTTCTCATTCCACTCGCGGGTGCTCCCCAACTGGATTGCACCCGCCGTCATTCCCATGTTTTGCCTGATGATCGTTTATTGGGATGAACGGCGGCGGCTGGCGAAACTGTTTTTGACCATTGGCCTGGCGCTGGGATTTTTCGCGTTTGCCATCCTGCACCAGAGCAAGCTCATAGGAAAAATCGCGGGGGAAATGCTGCCCGGCTCAAAAGATCCGACCCGTCGGGTGCAGGCCTGGAAACAGGAAGCCGCGTTGGTGGAATCAGAACGTGAAAAACTTCAGCAGGTCGGCAAACCCGCGTTCATCATTTGCAGTCATTATGGCATCACCGGATTGTATTCATTCTACATCCCCCAGGCCAAGGCGGCGGTGCAATCGGACGAACCGCTGGTCTATGCGATGGATTCCGACACGCCCTATAATCAATTCTATTTCTGGCCGGAATATGACTACCGCGAAAATCGCCGGGGACAGAATGCCATTTTTGTCAGCGAAGTGGATCCTTATCCGCTGGAACCAGGCTGGTTTTGGAAATGGCTGGAGCACGGGCAGGTCAACTACGGCAAAATCCCGCCGCCTTCACCGGCACCGGAAAAACTCCTGCAGCAGTTCGGATCCGTCAGCGACCTCGGCGAACATGACGTCACGGTCGGCGGCCGCGTCTTCCATCGCGTGCATCTCTGGGCGTGTTACCACCTGAAGTAGCATGGCTAAATCGGAAATTCTCCTGCGGGTTCGCGACTATGACCTGGCGGCCACACTGGATTCCGGCCAGGTCTTCCGCTGGCAGAAACAAGCCGACGGCTGGAGCGGCGTCATCGGAAGACATTGGGTCCGGTTGACGCAGGTCCGTGATGGCATCCGCGCTGAAACTGCCGCGCCGGTCAAGGATTGGGATTGGCTCCGGGATTTTTTGCAAACGGAGGTGGATTGGGCCGCCATCCTCGGAACGTTTCCCGATGACGCGCCGATGCGCACGGCGGTCGCCCGTTGTCACGGGCTGCGTGTATTGCGTCAGGACCCCTGGGAATGCCTCGCCTCGTTCATTTTGTCTTCGACCAAACAAATCGTCCAAATCCGGCAAATCATTTTGCGGCTGTGCGAACGGTTTGGGGAACCGGTCTGTGGCGGCGAGCTGCGATCGCCGCCGAATGACAATGTACAACTGGTAGCTACCGACCGCCGCTACCATGCTTTCCCCACCTCCGCACAAATCGCCGCCGCAACCGAAACTGAATTGCGCGCGTGCAAGATGGGGTTTCGCGCGCCTCACCTGCTCGCCGCCGCCCGGCGGATCACCGACGGCAAATTTGATTTGAACCGCCTGCGCCATTTGCCGCTGGCCGCAGCGCGGGCGGAGCTGATGAAGCTGGGCGGCGTGGGCGGCAAGATCGCCGACTGCGTGTTGCTGTTCGCCTACGGCTTTGACGCTGCGTTTCCGGTGGATGTCTGGGTGGAACGCGCCTTGCGCCAGCTTTATTTTCCGCGCCGGCGCGTGACGGCAAAACGCCTGCGTCATTTTGCCGCAACGCATTTCGGACCGCACGCAGGCTGCGCGCAGCAGTATCTTTTTCATTACATGCGGACAAAAATGAAATAAAATCCTCGCATTCATCGGAGGGCCGGGTTGGTCGGGGCCCAATTTCGAGTGGCGACAGTACCGGGACTCGTGTAACTCGTCCCTCCGACGAAAAGGCATGTCACCACTTGAAGTCATCCTGTCGCCGGCAGAGTTGCCGGTTTTGCAACAACGTGATTTGCGCAATGCGGCGTGCGTCGTATTCGACGTGTTGCGTGCCACGAGCACGTTTGTGACCGCGCTGTACCACGGCGCGAAGGCCATCGTGCCGGTCAGCGAAATTTCCGAGGCGCTGGCGATTCGCCAAAGGCAGTCCGAAGTGTTGCTGGGCGGCGAGCGCGACGGGGTGAGAATCCGGGCCGCGCAAACCGGCGGCATTGATTTTGATCTTGGCAACTCCCCGCGCGAATTCACGCCGGAAACGGTCCGTGGCAAAACCATTGTTTCCACGACCACCAATGGCACCCGCGCGTTGCGCGCCGGTGCCGGCGCCAAAATGGTTCTGGCCGCCTCGTTTTTGAATCTGGCGGTCACGGCAGAATTTCTGCGGCAACTTTCGCCCGCGCACGTCGTGCTCGTGTGCGCCGGCACGCGCGAGAACACAGCGCTGGAAGACGTGCTGGCCGCAGGCGGGTTGTGTGAAATGCTGAGGGCTGGCGCCGGCCCGCGCGAAATTTCAGATTCGGCGGAAATTGCCCGACGCACTTATATCCAGGCGAAATCTGATCTGGTGGCCGCGGTTTCCACCTCGGAAAACGCGCGGCGTTTGCTGGCGATGGCCGAACTGCGTGACGATGTGGCGTTTTGCCTGCAACGCGACATTTTCCCGATCGTGGCCCGATTGGAGGCCGACGGCGCCATCCGTGTCCCGGCAACAGCTTAACCAACCAAAATGATCCGCCCTTGCACGGCTTCCGACGTTCCAGACATTTTCACCATCGTCAATAATGCCGCTCAGGCTTACAAAGACGTGATTTCCGCCGACCGCGGGCACGAGCCGTACATGCCGTTGGAAGAATTGCAGGATGAGATTGCCGCCGGCGTCAAGTTCTGGGGCTATACGGAGAATCACCAGCTCACCGGGGTGATGGAAGGCAACCGGTCAAGGACGTCACTTTGATCCGGCACGCTTATGTCCAAACCGAAATGCGGAACCGTAGCATTGGCGGGAAATTGCTCAATCATTTGCTGGAGCGGATCGAAGGCAAAATCCTCGTGGGAACCTGGCAGGCCGCGGAGTGGTCCATCCGGTTTTATCAGAAATACGGATTCCAATCGGTCGGCACCGAGGAGAAGAACCGCCTGCTGAGCACGTACTGGCGGATTCCGCCGCGGCAAATCGAAACTTCCGTGGTTCTGGTTTGTAACGCACCTCGTCCCTCGCCCGTGAAAGACTAAAACGGACTCGACAAGCCAGAGCGATAAAATAAACTTGATTTAAGCAAGAAATCAGACGTTGTTAGTAAACTAATAACCATCAACCACATGGAATTGAAACCGTGATAATAATATGGTGCTTCCCTCCATCCCCAATGCTCCGGTTGCCTGGTATGTTCGCTGGCTTCAACATCCGGCCACCTCCATCTGTTTGGCAGCACTTTGCCTCGCCTTGGATTTCTTAATGGCGCCGTACATCGTCTTTCCCATCACTTACATCATTCCGGTGGCCGTTTCCGCCTGGTTTTGTCGTCCCGGTTACGCCTACTTTCTGGCGGTTGTACAACCATTGGTTCGTCTGGCATTTCCCTTCAACTGGCACGCTCCCTGGAACAACAACGACGCTGTCATCAATACCGCCATTCGCATCGTCGTTCTGGTGCTGCTGGCCTACTTGATCAGCCGAACCGCCCGTCAGACCCGGGAGTTGGCCCGGCGGGTCAATCTGCTGGAGGGCATTCTGCCCATATGCAGCCTGTGCAAAAAGATTCGTGATGAGCACGACCATTGGCAGCCGGTGGAAATTTACGTTTCGAACCGTTCCGAGGCGCTGTTCAGCCACAGTCTTTGTCCGGATTGCCTGAAACGCGATTACAAACACATCCCGGCCAAGGACTGAGATCCCGGATGTCCCCGGAACGGACGTTTTCCCGCTCAGACCACAAACTCCAGTTCCTGCCGGTGCGGAATCAGCCCGCGTTCGAAAGCCCGCCCCAGAAAGCGGCGGATGGATTCCCGGCCCCGCTCGCCGTAGTCCAACGTCCAATGGTTGACGTACATGCCGACGAACTTGTCGGCCAAATCGCGCCCCATGTCGCGCGCGTATTGCAAGGCGTGTTGCACCGCCGCCGCGCGATGGTCGAGGCTGAATCGAATGCTCGCAGCCAAAATCCCCGCAATGGTTCTGCGCGTGTCCGGCGGGAACTTTTTGTGAATGACATTGCCACCCAGCGGCAGCGGCAGGCCGTCGTTCTCCCTCCCCCACCAGACGCCGAGATCTTCGCAAACCACCAGCCCCTCGTTCTGATAAGTCAACTGGCCCTCGTGAATGATGAGGCCAAGGTCAGCCTGACCGGAACGGACGGCTTTGAAAATCTGGTCGAACGGCACCACCACATGGTTGAATTCCTTCGCGCTTTTGCCAAGCCAGAGTTGCAGCGCTAGGAAGGCGCTGGTCATCGTTCCCGGCACGGCGATTTTTTTTCCGGCGACTTCGGCCCGGGAAAACTTCTGCCTGGCCACGAGCATCGGGCCGTAACCGTCACCCATGCTCGCGCCGCTGGGCAGCAGCGCGTATCGCTCGCTGACATAAGCGTAGGCGTGCAGGCTGATGGCGGTGATGTCCAGTTCTCCGCGCGTGGCACGTTCGTTCAATGTCTGGATGTCCTGCAAGATATGCTCGAAACGAAAACCGTGCGTTGGAATCAAATCCTTCGCCAGCGCGTAGAACATGAAAGCGTCATCGGGATCAGGCGAGTGACCCAGCGTCAACATCGTCGGTTGCATCGGCGGAAACTAATTCAAACGGCCCAAACTGTCACGACGAGAAGGTCAATTCGACAGTCATTCGAAAATTCGCGGTGGGGCGGGCGAGCATGCCACCCGCCCCACCGATCGGCGCCGCCAAGTTTGTTTCAGGATTTGAACTTTGTCCGTTCTCCCTTCTTGATTGGCTTTCAGTTCGTCTTGCAGCACCCACGCACTGTCCGGTCCAGCCGCAACCAACATTCACCTCCTCAATCGCAATTTGCTTTGCGGGCAAACCCGACAGGCGTGGGCGCCGTGTTCCTCCAGCTACAACGACCCCTGTGTCCCTTCCTGCCAAAGACCAATCCCTTCACACCCATCTGAGGTTGTCCGGGGCTCCCCACCCACATCGCTCGTCTGTGACAACCCTTTCCCGCCAACGCGCCCCTTAAAGCACCGGACGTGCCGTTTGCAAAGTTCCCGGATATTTTGCGAAAAATGCGTGTTATTGGGTGAACGGGCCTCCAGGCGAGGATGAAAGTGCTGTCGGTTTTTTCTCAGCCTGGCCAAAAACTTCCGGGACGAATTGCTGCTGAATGCACCGACGCCCTTCCGTTACTTTCCTCTTCCCTTCGAGTGGCGTTGCTATAATCTCCGGCCCCGTGAACCTGGAAGCATCACTTTTTCTGCCGTGCCCGGTTTGGGCTGGTTTACCTGCCGTTGCCAGCCCGATTCACTTGTAACCCCGATTTCACCGGCCTCGTCTGTTACTCAATTAAAAAATGGACTTCACTTAAACACAACACAACGCGAACCATCCCAGCCACAGGAGTCATCATGAACAAACATCTATCCCTGCTCGCGGTCGGCGTCGTGGCCATGCTGAGCGCCTGGCCGGCGGCGGCTCAACACCAACGTCTCAGCCCGCACGAAACCATCAGCGCCGTCATGGATGGCAATCGGGTCACCATCACTTATGGCCGTCCCTATACGACCAAACCCGGAACGACCGAGGCGCGCAAAATCTGGGGCGGACTGGTGCCCTATGGCGAACCCTGGCGTCTGGGGGCTGACGAAGCCACGACCCTCATCACGCAGAAGCCAATCGAAATGGGCGGCAAGACCATTCCCGCCGGGGCGTACACCCTGTACATGGTGCCACAGGAAAATGGCGCGTCCCAACTCGCCATCAGCACGCGCCTTGGCGGCTGGGGAATCCCCGTGGATACCTCGCATGATTTGGCAAGAGTTGACTTGAAAAAGGAGGCCCTGGACAAACCGGTGGACCAGTTCACCATGGTCGTCAGCCGGGCATCCGGCGGCGGTGTCTTGAAGCTGATGTGGGAGAACACCGAATTTTCCGCGCCTTTCACGGTTCAAAAGTAATTCGACCCATTACCACCACCGAGTCCATAAATATACCGAATCCATGAATATAAAACCGCTGCTTGGTTCACTGGCGTTTATTTGCGGACTGACCTGTATGCCCCGGTTGTCAGCGCAAACGCCGGAGGTTGAATTCCCCGCCGCCAGCCCCGCTTGCACGCTGAAACAGCGCGTCGGCCTCACGGATATTGAAGTTGATTATTCGCGGCCGGGAGTGAAAAACCGCACCATCTTCGGCGGCATCGTTCCTTACGGCCAGGTGTGGCGCACCGGTGCCAATCAGGCCACCAAACTCACCCTCAACACGCCGGTCAAACTCGAGGGGCACGAAATTCCCGCCGGCACCTACGCGCTCTTCACCATCCCCGGCGAGAACGAATGGACCGTCATCATCAATAAGGACGCCAGCCAATGGGGCGCTTTTCAATACAACGAAAAGGATGACCTCGTGCGGTTCAAGGTGACGCCGGTAACGCTGTCGGATACGCACATTGAGACTTTCACCGTCGAATTCAACCATATCCGCGATGAATCGGCTGTGCTCAATTTGGTCTGGGACAATACGGTGGTCCCAATCCGGTTGGCAGTGGAGGTCACGGGCAAGCTCGTTCCGCAAATCGAGGCGGCCATGGCGGCGCCCGGCAAAAAATCGGATGGCTTTTATTTTCAGGCCGCCACCTTTTACTACAATCACGGGCTGGACTTGAAGAAAGCCCTTGATTGGGTCAACGCCGGTCTCGCGGACAATCCCCGGATTGCCTTCGAAATGTTCCACCTGAAGGCCGAGATTCTGGCCAACCTGGGAGACAAACCGGGCGCGATCGCGGCCGCCAAACAATCCACCGAATTGGCGCTGAAGGCTGAAGGCCCGGCCAGTTCATTCCCCAAAATGAACCAGGACCTCATCTCCAGCTTGCAGGAATGACGTCAACTCCGCCCAGGACCGTACCCGCGCGACGCCCGCTTTCGGCGCGCCGTTTCTTTTTCAGTCTGGCCTGCGGAATTGCTGCATTGGGCGCACCGCTCGCGGCCGGCGCCGCGCCGACGCCGCCATCAGCCATTCTCCAGGACCTGTACCGCTTCGACGAGATGGGCAGCGTGCTCTATGTCGCGGCGCATCCCGACGATGAAAATACCCAGTTGATTGCCTATCTGGCGCGGGGCCGCCATTACCGGACCGCCTATCTTTCGCTCACCCGCGGTGACGGCGGGCAAAATGTGCTCGGCCCGGTGTTCGGCGACGAATTGGGCGTTGTCCGCACCGAGGAATTGCTCGCCGCCCGGCGCATTGACGGCGGACGGCAGTATTTTTCGCGCGCCGTGGATTTCGGCTTTTCCAAGGATTACCGGGAGACGCTGCGGATCTGGAACAAACAGGAAGTGTTGTCCGACACGGTGTGGGTGATTCGTGAGTTCCGCCCCGACGTGGTCATCACCCGTTTCTCGCCGGTACCGGGCGGCACGCATGGCCATCATACGGCCTCCACGGTGCTGGCCATGGAAGCGTTCAAATTGTGCGGCGATCCCCAGGCGTTCCCGGAACAACTCCAGGCAGGTCTCGCGCCCTGGCAACCCAAACGCCTGCTCTGGAACATGGGCGGATTCCAACGCAGTGGAGATGTGTCCAACGTGATCCGGATGAATGTTGGCGGCAAAGATTCCGTGTCCGGCGAGTCATTCGCGGAAATTGCCGCGCGCAGTCGCTCGATGCACAAGACCCAGGGCTTTGGAAATTTCACCGGCTTCGGCGGCGGCAACGGCCCGCGGTCGGAATCCTTCGCGTTGCTGGACGGCGAATCGGCGACCAACGATATCATGGACGGTGTGGACACGACCTGGTCGCGCGTGCCCGGCGGCGCGGAAATTGGGAAACTGGCTGACGCGGTCATCGCACAATTCGACGCGCAAAACCCGGCCGCCAGTGTTCCCGCGTTGCTGAACATCAAAAAAAGTCTGGCCGGATTGGCCGCGGACGACCCCGTGGCAAATGAAAAACGCCGGCGATTGGACCATATCATTCAGGAATGCCTCGGTCTGACCGTCGAGACGACGATTCCGCAAGCCGAAGTCGTGCCGGGCGAAACGTTGAACATGCACCTGACGGCGTCGGTCGGCTCGGATGTCGTTCCGGTCCGCTGGGTGGCGGCGCGGTATCCGGCCAGCAAGACCGAATTCGCCGTGGGCGCAGACCTTTCCACCAATCAGGCTCTCAGCCGCGATTCGACGGAAACACTCCCGGCCGATACGCCGCTGAGCCAGCCGTATTGGCTGCGTGAGGACCATACCACCGGCATGTTCCGCGTGGATGATCCCGCACTGATCGGGCGGCCGGAAAATCCGCCGGTTTTTCCCGTGGAGCAGGTCTTTACCGTGGGCGACCAGACGTTGATCGTCCCCGACCAGCCGGTGCAGGCCACCGCCAACCGGGTGGAAGGCGAAACCCGAAATCTGGACGTGATTTCGCCGGTGTCACTCAAGCTGGCGTCCGACGTCGGCTTGTTCGCTCCCAAGGCCGGGCAACCGGTGACGGTGGAGGTGACGGCCGCGCGGCCCGATACCACCGGCACTTTGCGATTGATCGCGCCGGCAGGCTGGAAGGTTGTTCCCGCAACGAGATCATTCCATCTGACAGCCGCCGGAGCCAATACCCAGTTCACCTTCAAAGTGACCGCGCCGGCGAAGCCAACCACCGCCAACATTACCGCCGAAGCAGAGGTTGGCGGCAAGAGTTACGACAACGAGCGCGTCGTCATCAATTACCCGCACATTCCGCTGTTGCTGCTGCAACCGGCCGCCCGGCTCAAGGCCGTCTGCCTGAACCTCGCCATCCGGGGCCGTCACGTCGGCTACCTTCCCGGTGCCGGTGACGATGTGGCCCAATGCGTCGCTGACATGGGTTACAAAGTCACCACGCTCACCGGCGATGACCTGACAGCGAATCGTCTGAAAAAACTCGATGCCGTGGTCATTGGCGTCCGCGCCTTCAACGTCCGCACGGACCTGGTTTCCCGTTTACCGGCCTTGTTCGCTTATGTTGCCGCCGGCGGCAACGTCATCGAACAATACAACCGGCCTGGAGGTGATTTGCAGACCGACCGGCTCGCACCCTACCCCCTGCAACTTTCCAGCGACCGCGTGACGGACGAAACCGCGCCGATGACGTTCCTCGCGCCCGGCCATCCGGTGCTGAATACTCCGAACAAAATCACCAGCGCCGATTTCGACGGCTGGATTCAGGAGCGCGGAATTTACTACCCCGACGAGTGGGACGCGCATTTCAGGCCCATCCTCGCGTGCAGTGATCCCGGGGAAGCGCCGCTTAAAGGCGGGTTGCTCGTCGCCAAATACGGCAGGGGTTATTTCGTCTATACAAGCCTGGTCTTTTTCCGGCAATTGCCGGCGGGCGTACCCGGCGCTTACCGGCTGTTTGCCAATCTGGTTTCTCTCGGTAAATGAACGTGCCGCCCGAACAACCGGTGCCAACGCCTCAAAGTGGGGCGCGTCACTCCGTGCGCGCCGCCGGGAATGAACCGATGACTCTCACGGACGGCGGGCAGGGGACTGGCGCACCCCGCCTAACAGACGTGGACGAATTGACCGGCCTGCGGGGGCTGCGCACCTGGCGCGACGTTTACCTTTTTGTTTTCGGCTGCTTCGTTTTGTGGGTGGTGCTGTTGCTCGCGTTGACGATGAGCTATTCATGAACCCCCTCGATTTCGCCGTCCTCATCGGCAGCCTGCTGGCCATTGCGGCCTACGGCACCTGGCACACGCGCCGGCATCGGAGCCTGGACCACTACTTGCGGGGGGACGAAACCATTGGCTGGCTGACCATTGGGATTTCGGTTGCGGCCACGCAGGCGAGCGCCATCACCTTTATCTCCACGCCGGGCCAGGGATACGAGAGCGGCCTGGATTTTGTGCAGAATTATTTCGGGATGCCATTGGCCTTGATTCTCATCGCCGCCGTCTTCCTGCCGATTTACCGGCGGCTGAACGTTTATACCGCCTATGAATATCTGGGGCACCGTTTCGACGCCAAAACGCGGCTGTTGGGCGCCGCCTTGTTTCTCGTGTCGCGCGGCCTGGCGGCCGGCATCACGATTTACGCGCCGGCCATCATCCTGTCCACCGTCCTCGGCTGGCGGCTGGACCTCACCATCCTCCTGAGCGGGCTGCTGGTGATTGTTTACACCGTGGCGGGTGGCAGCCAGGCAGTGACCCTGACCCAGAAATGGCAAATGGCCGTCATCTTCGGCGGCATGGTCGCGGCGTTTGTCATCCTGTTAATGAAATTGCCGGCCAGCCTCGGCGACGCCTTTACCATTGCCGGTGGGTTCAACAAACTGAATGCGGTGAGTTTTTCAGCCGATCCCCACCGGCGTTATACGTTCTGGACCGGGTTGCTCGGCGGATTTTTCCTGTCGCTCTCCTATTTCGGCACCGACCAGTCCCAGGTACAGCGTTACCTTTCCGGCTCGTCGTTGCGCGAAAGCCGGCTGGGGTTGATGTTCAACGCCGTGCTGAAAATTCCCATGCAGTTTTTCATCCTGCTGCTGGGTGTCATGGTGTTCGTCTTCTACCAATTCGAAAAGCCGCCGGTCTTTTTCAATCACGCCGCCTGGCAACAAGCCGTCCGACAGGATGCCGACGGGAAACTGGGGACGTTGCAGCAGGAATTCAACACGGCCTGCGCGCAGAAGGAACAATGGATTCACCGGTGGCTCGACGCCAAACACGCCGGCGATCGCACCGCCGAAACCGCCGCGCAATCGCAGGCGCTGACCGCGCTGGAGCACGTCAATACCCTGCGCGCCGATGCCAGGGCAGTGATGGAAAAAGACGATCCCGGCGTAACGAGCAATGACGCGGATTATGTCTTCGTCACGTTCGTCCTCGACCACCTGCCGCATGGCCTGATTGGCTTGCTGATGGCGGCCTTCTTTGCCGCCGCGCTCCAATCCAAATCGGCCGAACTGAACGCGCTGGGCGCGACGACCACGGTGGACTTTTATCGCCACCTGCTCAAACGCGACGCGAGCGACGCGCACTATTTGGCCGCCTCCCGATGGTTCACTTTGTTCTGGGGCCTGATGGCCATCGCCTTCGCCCTGTATGCCAACCTGGTCGAGAATTTGATTCAGGCCGTCAACATCGTCGGCTCGGTTTTCTATCCCGTGGTGCTGGCATTGTTCCTGGTGGCCTTCTTCCTGAAACGCGTCGGGGGCACGGCGATGTTTTGGGGCGCGCTGGTGGCCCAATTGCTCGTTCTGGCTGTTTACTTGCTGCATTACCGGTTCCCGCAGCTCGATTTTTCCTATCTCTGGTACAATCTCATCGGCTGCGCCGCGTGTGTGCTGCTGAGTCGGATCCTTCAAGCCGCCCTCGGTTCAACCCCGAAACCGGTGACGGCGACTCCCGCTTCATGAAATCAGCGCCCATCATTTGTTTCGGGCAGCAACCCTGCGGTTTTTTTCCGAAACGATTTCTCGTCGCCAAAATCCAGACGGCCCGGCGGCTCCAGAAGGAAGTCGGCGGTGAAATCGTCTTCTTCTGTCATGACAGCGACCACGACCCGCGCGAGACGCAGACCCTCTTGCGCCATCGCAAAACCCGGGAACCGGCCCGGCTCAACTTTGCCTTTGTCAACCGGGTACAACGAAAATTTTCGCCGCAATACCTGAAAAAAATCGCCGCCGGCTGGCAGGATAAAACGGTCCTTCAGTTGCCGAATTACGTCGGACACCCGTTGATCAATCTTTTCCAGAAAGTTTCCGCCGCCAACGTCGCCGATTTCTGCCTCGAAATGTATCGCGGCCTGGGTCTGCTCGAAGGGGTGCGCGTGGTGCGTTCGAGTGATCCTGCCGTGCGACGTGCGGCCTGCGACGTGGAAGAGTTCTTTGTGGATGTGCCCTACGAAGGCGAAATCGTGCGCGCGCGGTTCAACGCCGGAGCGCCGGTCTCCGACCCGGCGCGCATCGGTCACCCAACGCAGAAAAGCGCCGAGCCGGTGCTGGGCGTTCCAACGCTTTCCCTGCATGAAGGCGGCAATTCCTACGTCACGGTGCCGGCGGCGGCTTTTGGCAGGGACCAGGTCAGCCCGACGCGCGACACCCGGTTGCGCTGGATGCAATCCGTCGTGCATTGCACGCATTACATTGCCGGACCGGGCGAAAGAGCCTATCTTCACCCGGAAGAAACACCGGAGATCACGTTTATCAACCGCGATGCCATCGAGCGCGCCGATGAAGCCGACACCGAAATCCCGATCTGAACGCGAGCGTTACGGTTCGGAACGCCGGTCTCCGACCCGGCGCGTTCCAATGCTGCCCGCCGGCGAGCCGGGTCGGAGACCGGCGCTCCAACCCCTGTTGGCCTTCGGCGCGCATCCCGACGACATTGAATTCGGTTGCGGCGGCGTCATTGCGAAGGAAATCCAGGCCGGCCGGGCGGCGCATTTCGTTGTATGTTCGCGCGGGGAAGCTGCCTCGCACGGCTCACCCGCACAACGGGTCATCGAAGCAAACCGCTCCGCCATGCTGTTGGGCGCCAGGCTCGAATTCATCGAACTCGACGGCGATGCGCATCTTGAAGTCCGCGCCGCGCACGCCCTCAAACTGGCGGGTATCATCCGCCGGGTGCGACCGGGCGTCGTGCTCGCGCCGAGCCTGGTGGAAAACCAGCATCCGGACCATCCGCGGCTGGGGCAACTGGTGCGCGACGCCTGCCGGCTGGCCCGCTACGGTGGCGTCCGGGATCTGCGCCGCGCACCGCCTCACACAATCGAACAGTTGTTTTACTACGCAGTGACGCCGGAAGCCGAACCGGACAATCTCACACCCGTGCTCATTGACGTCTCCGCGCCGGAAATTCTGAAACTCTGGACGGCGGCGATGGAAGCGCATGCTTCGCAAGCCGCGGCGCGGAACTACGTGGAATTGCAATTGACCCGGGCGCGATTGCGCGGATTGCGCGCCGGTGTCGGCCACGCCATCGTCTTGTTTCCCAACGACCCGCTCGTCTTCGGCTCGCTTGCGCAAGCGGGCCGCGCCGCCCGGCGGTTTTAATCTGAACCACAGATGAACACGGATGAACACAGATTAAATCAAAATGGGGTGCCCTTCGCCCCATCCCTCTCCCCGCCAAACGAGGAGAGGGTATCCGCAGGACGGGAGAGGGGAATTTATTCTCCCATCCGTGTTTATCCGTGTCCATCCGTGGTTAAAAAATGAAGATTGGCATTGCGTGTTATCCGAGCGTGGGCGGTAGCGGCATCCTCGCCACCGCCCTGGGCGAGGAACTGGCGCAACGCGGACACGAAATCCATTTCTTCAGCTACGAACGTCCGTTTCGTTTGCCCGCAGACGCGCCGCGGTTGCATTTCCATCCGGTGGTCATCAACGAATATCAATTGTTCAAGTATCCGGACTACACCCTGCCGCTTTCGGTGCGCATGGCCGAGGTCAGCCGCGATCATCGCCTGGACCTATTGCATGTCCATTACGCCGTGCCCCATGCCACGGCGGCGATTCTTGCGCAATCCATGCTCCCGCCGGAGCAGCGGCCGCGCGTGGTGACAACCTTGCACGGCACCGACACCACGTTGCTGGGCAGTGATCCGGGCTACGGCCCGGCCATCCATCACGCGCTGACCTGCTCGGATGCCGTCACTGTCGTGTCGGAATTCCTGAAGCAGGAGACACAGCGGGTGTTGGGGTTCAACGGGCCGTTGGAAGTGATTCATAACTTCTTCGCGCCGCGCCCGCCGCGCCGTTCACGCGAAGAAGTTCGACAAGAACTAGGGATAACGGACCACGAGACAATGATCCTTCACTCGTCAAACGTCAGGCCGGTGAAGCGAATTGAGCTTCTGCTGGAAAGCGTCGCGCGCATCCGCCCGGCTGAGGCGTTCAAGCTCGTCATCCTGGCAGGCGGCGATTTCGCGCCGTACGGCGATGACGTGCAGCGGCTCGGATTGGCCGACCGCGTTATCGTTCGTGAAAAAGTGAACGAAATCGAAGACTACCTCCAGGCGACCGATTTGGGACTGTTCACCTCCGAAACGGAAAGTTTCTGTTTGAGCATCCTGGAGGCGATGTTTTTCGGTTGTCCCAGTGTCGCCCGGCGCGCGGGTGGAATTCCGGAAGTGGTGGAAGACAACGTGAGCGGGCTGCTGGTGTCATCGGCCGATCCGGACGCCATCGCCCGGGCAATTGAAAGTTTAATCCAGGAACCGAAGCGCCGGCTGGCCATGGGCGAGGCTGCCCGGCACCGTGCTCATGAATTATTTTCCGACGACGCCATCGTGCCCCGCTACGAAGCGCTTTACCAACGAGTCTGTAGTCGGGTCGGATAAGAAGTTTCAGTCTTTGCGCTCTTTGCGGTTTAAAAAAATCCGCCTGCAAGTTCGCGCTTCCTTTTGAGACGTTTCGCGATTAGCGTTTTCCCGTAAAAGCCGGTGTGGCGAAATGGCAGACGCACAGGACTTAAAAATTCATTTTCAGCGTTTTTTGCTGGTTTCTCATCGTTGCTTATCATTCGCGTTTTACCATTGTATTTATTGGTGATTTTTACATTTTTGATGATTTTTCCTGTGTCTACCGGAGTGGGAGATTCGGAGGGTCAAACTAGCACAAAATCTAGCACAAACCGGAAAAGTCCTGTGAGTCTATTTCTGAAAAATTTGCACCAATTCTGTGTGTTCCGGATTGTGCTTTGCAAAAATTTTATATCGCATTTCTGTTCCGATTGGGGACTTTGTGCTCTTGGAAAAATTCACCCGCTGTAGCGCGGTGATGAAATTCGTCAATGGCCTCTTGGGTGAGGTATTGCCGACCGGCGATGTTGATGGTTTTGAGCCATCCTTTCTTGCGCCAGCGCCATGCGGTGCATTGGGTCACACCGATTTGTTTCAGCCATTTGGAGAGGCTGATAACCGTAGCACCAGGGGAAGACGTATTCATACATGAACCGCAGTTCGTTGCGCGCGGCGGGTTGATTTCGCCTGCGTCTGTTGCTGCAAATTTTTCTCCTCATTCTCATTCTCGGCCACGGCGTCAACTTGGCTTGGCGCTTGGTTTTTCGTGAGATCAAGTTTCTCTTCAATTTCCGACTGGCGCTGGGCAAGCTGGTGATAACGCTTCTCATGCTCGAACGGTGCGCCGACTTTGCTTTCCAATTCCTTCGCCCGTTTTTGAGAATCCTGGATGTCAGATTCCAGTCGTGCGGCGCGCTCCTCGAATCCCTGCACGATGGATTCCAGCGAACGAATTGTTCCGAGTGCGGTGTCCGTGACCCGCGAGCTGTAACTGTTTTTGCCATGCAGAATCAATTCGACTTCGCTGTTGTATGAAGCGTGCAGGGATAATTCAAAACCAGCGAACTTGCCGACGCGCTGATTTGTTCCAAAGGCATTTTTAATTTTCGCCGCCCGACGCAGAAGCAATTCACCGGCTACGCCGCGATTGTCGAGTGTCTGGCCGTCCAGTTCGATGCGGAACTTGTCGCCGGAAGTGTCCTGACGCACGGTCAGGTCTTGCCGCAGATTTGCCAGCCGCTCTGTGTTTCGTTGGGCTTCCTCCTGCGAATGGCGCGTGTTGGCGCGAATACGGTATTGTTCTTCTTCATGGGCGGAACGCAGCCGGGTGAGCTTCATCAACTCGGCATCCACTTGCGCCTTTTCAATGACGAGCGGATTGCCGGAAGCGATGGCTTTAACTTCGGCGTAAGTCAACGCAGTCGAGTCGAGGTCTTCGATGCGACGGATCGTCATGTCGCCGCTCATCACCTGGGAAATGAACTTCGCCTTCGTCTCCAACGTCTGCCACATATAGGCATCGAAAGAGCCTTCGGTGACGTAGCGATAAATTTGCACGGCGGGGTTCTTGTTGCCTTGCCGCAAAATCCGTCCTTCACGTTGTTCCACGTCAGAAGGCCGCCACGGAGCGTCCATGTGATGCAAGGCAATCAAACGCTCCTGAACATTTGTGCCTGAACCCATTTTCTGTGTGCTGCCAAAAAGTATGCGTGTCTTGCCTGCGCGGACGGAGCGGAACAACGCCAGCTTCGAGGCATCTGATTCGTAGGTTTGAATAAATTCGATGTCAGTGCGCGGCACGCCGAGTTTCACCAGCTTTTCGGCCATGTCGTCATAAACGGAAAATCCTTTTTCCTTCGGAGTGGAGAGGTCACAGAAAACCAGTTGCGTCAGGCGATCCTCTTTCGTCGCTTCCCAAATGCGGAAAATGTTTTCGACGGCCAGATTGACTTTGCTTTGCGGATCGTCTTTAGCCGATGGAATCATCAATCGCAAATCAAGCGCGGCCTTGCGTCCCTCGCTCGTGATTTTGAGCATATTATCTTCCGAAGGATCAACCCGCCCGGTTTTCAACTTGTGGGCGCGCTCTACGAGCGACTGAACAAACTTTTTCAATTGCGGCGTGGCAGGCGCGCTACGGATGGCTGCTTTTTCTCCTTCCAATTTTGGGCGCGGCAGATTAAGCATCGCGGCGGTCTGCACATCGGCCATCTGCCGGAACATCTGCATGAGTTCCGGCACATTGATGAAACGGGCGAAGCGCGTGTTGAGCCGGTAGCCCGCACCGTCGGGCGCAAGTTCCATCGCCGTCACCGGCTCGCCGAACGTCGCCGCCCAGCCGTCGAAATGATGCAAGCGATGTTTCTGCAAGTCGTCCGGCTGCAAATAGCGCTGCATGGTGAACATCTCGGCCATGCTGTTGGCGATAGGCGTGCCGGTGGCAAAGACCACCCCGCCGCCGCCGTTCTTAGACTGGATGTGCCGGACTTTCAGAAACATATCGAAAGCCCGTTCGCTCGCCGTCTGCGGCAGTCCCGCGACCCGCGTCATTTTGGTGACGTAAAACAGATTCTTGAAATAGTGCGCCTCGTCCACGAACAGCCGGTCCACGCCAAGTTCTTCAAAGGTCAACGTGTTGTCCTTTTTGTGTTCGGCGGCCAGCGTTTGAAGTTTGGCTTCCAGCCGCTTCTTCGCCTTTTCGAGTTCTTTCACCAAGCGCCGGTTGGAACTGTCCGCGTGCTGGCGTTTGATCATTTCCAACTCGTGAAGCTGCTCCTTGAAAAACCGTTCCTGGGATTCGCGGGAAAGCGGGATGCGCTCGAAGCCGGAGTGGGTGACGATGACGGCACCCCAATTGCCGGTGGCGATGCGGCTGAACAGTTTCTTGCGGTTCTGCGACTCGAAATCCTCCTTGCCGGCGGCCAGGATGTTTGCGCCTGGATACAACGTCAGCAACTCGGTGGAGAACTGGCCGAGCATGTGATTGGGAACGACGAACATCGGCTTGGTGGAAATTCCCAGCCGCCGCGATTCCATCCCGGCAGCAACCATCGTGTAGGTTTTGCCCGCGCCAACGACATGGGCCAGCAGCGTGTTGGGTGTCTGCAATATGCGCCAGACACCGGCCTTCTGGTGCGCGTGAAGTTGAATCGCCCCGCTCGCTCCGGGCAACGTCAGGTGGTCGCCGTTGAACGTGCGGACGCGCGTGTGATTGAACGTGTCGTTGTAGAGGCGGCACAGCCGTTCCCGGCGCGAGTCGTCGGTCCAAACCCATTGCTTGAACTTTTCCTTGATGCGCTCCTGCTTTTCGCGAGCGGCCTCGGTCGCCTGCGCGTTGACGACGGGTTTCTTGTCCACCGTGTCATAAACCGTGGGCGTTTTAAGATTGAGCGCGTCTTCAATCAATTCGAGCGCCGTGTAACGGTCAGTGCCCCAATCCGTCGTGTTGGCGGTTGCACCTCTGGCTTCCCAATTCGGATTGATGTGCCAGGTGCCGAGGGCGTGGATGTGCCCGATCTCCACACCGGACGGGATGTTGAGCAGTTCGTTGGTGAACTTCTGCACGTCTTCCGGTGGCAACCAGGCCGCGCCCAACCGCACGTCAATTTCCGTGGCCGCGAGGTCTGCCGGTTGGACGGATTTCAACGCCTCGACATTCTCGGCAAAGCGCGGGTCGGTCACTGATGCTGCATCCGCAATCGAAAGTTTCTCCCGCACGTTGCCGGAAAGATACTGGTCGTCGGTTTCCCATTGGTTCGTTTGGGGATTCAGAAAAATGACGCCTTTCAAGTCCGGCAAAAATTCCGCTATCGGTTTGTTGAGCAGGTCGGCCATGTGGTTGAGGTCAACGCAACCATGCTCGTTCAAGGTGACGAGCAACGCCTCCTTCGGCGTGCCGACCGATTCAACCGGCTGGCGATGATGAATCGTGCGTTCGGTGAAAATGGTGGCCTTGGTCGCCCGCTTCGTCTCGTCGTTGAAGTTCTCCAGCGAAAGCAGCAACGGCAAATCGGGGTCGCCGTCGAAGGCGCGCTGGTTGGCGCGAAGATTCACCGGACCAAAGCGCCCGACAAAACGGTCGTAAGCCCGCTTGAGTTGTTGCCGCGTTTCGACGACACGTTCCTCGGTGCTGCCGTCCATCTGCGCCCGCAGACAATCCCGCACCGCATCCCGCACCGGTATCAAATGCCGGATGCGCGAGCGGGTCTCGGCGGTCAAGTCGGTGAGTGGACGCAGAACATTTTCCTCGCGGATGCAGACCATGCCATCGTGCAGACAATAGGCGTTGGGTTTGATGAAATCGGGCGCGGGAATGGATTCTTCGAGCGTCGGCTCGGCGATCTTGAGCGATTGCGCCTCGTAGATGCCCTGCGGAAGTCGTTCAACCGCCTGGGCCAGTGCCTCCGCCAAATTGCGGCCGTCCGGTTCGAGCGTCGGTTCGTTGCCGCCATACATTCCCCCGGTGAGGCGCATTTGACCGAGCATCATGTCCGGGCGGTCGGCAAAGTATTCGTTGATGGTAAACGCCTCGCCACTATCGTTGGTATGTTCGGCAGTTTCCTTCCACGCCGGGCCAGCGGGCGTTTCACCTGGGCGCAGCTTACGGAGCATCACGATGTCGGTTGTAACCTCCGTGCCGGCGTTCTTTTTGAAGGCGTCATTCGGCAGGCGGATTGCGCCCAACAATTCCGTGCGCGCGGAGAGCAGTTCGCGCAGCGTCGAATCGAGTTTGTCCATCGTGCCCCGCGACGTGACGAACATCATCAGGCCGCCGGGACGCACCTTTTCCAACGCCGCCGCGAAGAAATAATCATGGATGGAAAACTTGTAGCTGTTCCAACGCGGATCGTGGACGGTGTAATCGCCAAACGGGACGTTGGAAATGGCGAGGTCGTAAAATCCATCGGCA
>DATJNM010000089.1:0-10010 GCA_035508155.1 Candidatus Sulfopaludibacter sp.
GTCGCCACCACCACCACCGGGATCTTGATCGGCGGAAACAAATCCACCGGCATCCGCACCAGACTCGTCACCCCTACCACACAGGTGATCAGGCAGACGACGATGATCAAATACGGATACCGGATGGCAAAGCGAGGCATGGCTCAGACGGGTGACCTGTGACGCGTGACGAGCGACAGGCAGGAGCTGTGCTTTCGACGGTGGTTGGGCGTTTTCATGTCACTTATCACTTGTCACTCGCCCGGTCTATGGCGGCACGCAGTTTCGCGACGGAGAAATCCTTCGACTGGCACAGGCTGATCAACTCCTGTTCCCTGGAGATAATTTCCGCCGCCGCCGGTGGAATCTTTTCGGCGACGGCCGGCGGGATGGATTGGACCCCATGCAGATCACCATGCAATAAATCGCCGGACTGGATTTTCAAGCCGCCGATTTCCACCGGTGTGCCGAATTCGACGATGTGAACGTAGGCGTGCGAGACGGAAACGCTGCCGGCGAAAAGGTGGAATCCGATATTTCTGGCGGCCGGCAGATCACGCACCGACCCGTTTGTCACCGCACCCACGCAACCGAGCGCGCGCAAAATGTTGACGTGCACCGCGCCCAGCAAGGAACCCAGACCAACCTGGGAAGCCACGTCCTGTAATACGACCACGCGCGGCGCTGGCAAGGAAAGGACATAATCCCACCAATCCGTGCGGTCGGCATAGGCGCCGGCGGCGGTAGGCGGGGCCGAGCCGCGAATTTTCACCGTGGCGGCGTAGCCCAGCAGGGCGGGCAATTCGGGAAACAGGCAATGCACCGAGCTGTTGACAAAACCTTCATTGCGCAATCGCTGATGAAAGATCTCGATGGCGTTGGCCAGCGTACAGGCGTCCAGCCGGCGCAGAATCTCGAATTGTTCGGACGTTAAAACCGGATTCATTGATACAACGAGGCCCCGCCTAGGCTGGAAATTTTCCGGCGGTTGCGGCGATCTGAGGCGGCAATCCGCCTCGGAAAACTCCAACCGCTTTTCACGGCCGGGAAAGTGACAACCGGCCGGTAACAAACCAGGCCATTGAATGTTTCGATTTTAATTTTCATCGCGCAGGGAAAGTTCGACGAGTTTCGGCTCGACCTTCTGGCCGATTTGCAGCCGTGAGTGGCTGCCGATAACGGCCAGATCGCCCTCGCGCAGGCCAGCAAGGACCTCGTATTTGTCCGGCGTTTCCAGGCCGAGCTTGACGGAGCGCTCTTCAATCTGATGGTTTTGATTGACGACATAGACCACAGGAGGATTGTCGCCCACCACGGCCTCGATGGGCACCGCCAGCGCGTGAGGGCGTTTCTCGACATTCAAAGTCACCGTGGCGTACATTCCCGGTACCAACTTCAGGTCTGGATTGGGCACCTCGATTTCCGTATTCATGGTCCGAGTGTTTTCACTCACATCGTCGGTGAAACGCGAAATCGTGCCGGTAAACGACATGCGGTTGAGCGAGTCCACCCGCACCGCCACGGAATCGCCCAGGTGAATGTCCTTGACGTAATCTACCGTGACCGGGAAATCGAGGCGCAACCGATAGTTGTCCGAGACGCGTACCAGCGGCAGTGACTGCGTGGCGGACGACGTCCCGGCCTGGATGAGTGCGCCCGGGTCGGCAAAGCGTCGTGTGACCACGCCGTCGAAAGGCGCGGTAATTTGGGTGTAGCCGACGAGCGTCTGATACTTCTCCACGTCCGCTTTGGCGGCGGCGGCGGCGGCGGCGGCGGCGAGGTCATTGGCTTGTGCGGTGTCAAGGTCCTGCTGAGCGACCAGATTGGGGTGCGCGCGGTTGACTTCGAGCAGGCGCGTGTAAATTAAATTGGCATTCGCATAATCCGCCTCGGCCTTTTGCTCGGCGGCCATAGTATTGCGCAGTTCATCCTGCAATTCCGGCACTTCGAGCGTCGCCAACAGTTCGCCGGCCTTCACTTGGTCACCAAAATCTACGTTCATTTGTTTCACATAGCCTGAAACTTTTGCGTGCAATTCCACTTCCACGTAAGGTCGGAACTCCGCCGGAATGGTGACTTCCTTGAACAAGTCTTCGCGCGATATTTTCACCACGCCGGCGACAGGCACGGCGGCCGAGTCCGCACCAGCGGGCGCTTCGGCGCGTGTCGGGCGTGTTGCCCATAAGACGCCTAGACCGATGACAACGATTGTGGCTGCAAATCCGTACAGACCGGATTTGAAACGGGCTTGAATACGGTGGATTTTCAGCTTCATGGGCTGCCGGGCATCTCTATTTTTTGGCTAAGGGCAGCTTGACACGAAACCGGCTGCCCTTGCTGACGGTGCTTTCCGCCTCCATCCCCGCACCGTGGGCCGTGCAAATGGATTTGACGATGGAAAGCCCCAGACCAGCACCTTCGGAATCGGGGGAACGCGTTTGATCCACGCGGTAAAAGCGCTCAAAGATATGCGGCAACGCTTCGCGGGGAATTCCAATGCCGTTGTCTTCCACTTCCAAAACGGCGTGACCGTTGACGGCACCAACCCGCAGTTGGATAGCGCCGTTTTTCGGTGTGTATTTGATGGCGTTGTCCAGCAGGTTGACCACCACCTGCTTGAGCCGCACTTGATCGCCTTCCACCGGCATCGGCTGATTTGCCTCACAGACGATGGCAATGTTTTTGTCCTCGGCCAGCAGGCTCATCTGGTCGGCAGTGGTTTTAGCCAGTTCGGCCAGGTCAAAACGCGACCAGTCTGCCTGCGCCTCACCGGCGTCGAGCCGCGAAAGCGTAAACAGTTGCTCGACAATTTTGCTCAGGCGGATGGCTTCTTCCAGCAGGATGGCGGCGCGGTCGCGCCATTCGGAAGCCAGGCGCGGGTCGTCGGCCAGACTTTCCAGCTCACCGCGCAGAATGGTCAGGGGTGTGCGCAGTTCGTGGGAGGCGTCGGCCACAAACCGCCTGGAATTCTGAAAGGCGTCGTCGAGCCGCGCAATCATGCGGTTGAGCGAAACCGAGAGTCGCTCCAATTCATCTCCCGTCCATGCCACCGGCAGGCGCTCGCTTAGATTATGCTGGGTAATTCGCTCCGCAGCGCGGGTGATCTGTTCGACCGGCGTCAAGGCCCGGCGCACCAGCAGATAGCCGCCGGTGGTGATGATGAGGATCGCCAACGGCAATCCCAGCGCGAGTTGCAGGAAAACATGGTCAAGCATGGTCTCCACCGGTTCCAGCAGCGTGCCAAATTCCACCAGATAAGCCGGATTGCCCGGGGACTGAAAATGCAACGCGGCAATCAGTAGGGTCCGATTGTCCGCCAATTTGATCTCCCGGGAGAATTCCGCCTTGGCCGAAGGCGGCAGGGCCGGGACTTCAGCGGGATTGAAACTGCCGTCCTGGGGTATGCCGGAAGTATACACCAACGTCCCGTCGGCCCGGGTGATGCGAATAAACCGGTCATTTCTCTCCGGCTCGTACCAGTCTTTCGTCTGGTTCGCGACGTACGTCTCGCCAGTCTGCGTGACATGCGCGAGCAAGGCGCTGGCGATTTGCCGCGCCCGGCGGACCTGGGATTCCCGCAGGTTGTTCAACAAAAAACGCCGCAAGTCGAGATACAACGACGCGCAGAGCAACAGAAAGATGCCGGTCAGCAGGCCGGCGTACCAAGCGACCAGCCGGAAGCTGATGGAACGCCGGTTCATGCGGTCACCCCGTCACTTAGACTGTAACCGACACCCCGCACCGTGCGGAGCAGTTTGATGGGATACGCGTCGTCCACCTTGGCGCGCAAATGCCGCACATAGACGTCCACGATGTTGGTGAGCCCCTGAAAGCTCTGATCCCAAACATGCTCGATGATCATGGTGCGCGAAAAAACGCGGCCGGGCTGGGTGGCCAGATACTCCAGAAGCGAATATTCCTTGGCGGTGAGCTCGACCTTTCTCCCGGCCCGTTTGACACATTGCGTCAATCGGTCAATCTCCAGGTCACCAACCCGCAGTACGCTGGAGCGGCTGACCGGCCCGCGCCGCAGCAGCGCCTTGATGCGCACGAGCAGCTCGGCAAAGGCGAACGGCTTGGTGAGATAATCGTCCGCGCCGGCTTCAAAATTTTTCACCTTGTCGGCCATGCCGTCGCGCGCCGTGAGAATCAGGATGGGGACCTGCTGGTTTTTGCGCCGGATTTTTTCCAAGAGCTCCCCGCCGCTCAACTCCGGCAGCATCAGGTCCAGGATCACGAGGTCGTAATCGTAGGCCCCGGCCATTTCCCATCCGGCCCGGCCGTTATGGCAGACATCCACGGCAAAGCGCTCGGCCCGCAGGCCGCGCTCGATAATGTCGGCCACCTTCTTCTCATCTTCCACCAACAGGATTCGCATAGGGGTTTACAGAGGAATAGACCACTTCCCAATTAAAAGGTTCTAAACGTTTCATTAAAATTTGTTCAGAACCCTCCCCCTTCCGGGAAGAGCATTTTAATCCAACCTTCAGAGGATCTTAATCTTAAGATGGTCAATATCCATGAAGCGCCAAACTGAAATGAGTCATGGATAAAAGGATATTTTTTGAGGATTGAAATTTATGAATGCATTACAAACCCATTCTGCGCCAAGCCGGTATTCCGCCAAAAGTTCACTTCGACCGATCAACTTTTATTGCGCGGCGCCTCGCGCCAAGTCGGTTGAACTCGTCGGCGATTTCAATCATTGGCAGCCTTTTCCCATGCGACGGTCCGTGGACGGCTGGTGGTCCGCCCGAGTCGAGTTGTGTCACGGCCATCATCAATACCGGTTTCTAGTGGACGGCAAGCCGACGCTGGACCCGCACGCCACCGGCATTGCGCGGAACGAACAGGACGAGCACGTCTCGCTCCTGGCGGTGAGTTGAGCCCCGGTTTGGCCCTCGATTCAGCGTTGTGAAAAAGATGATGAAGACGACCAGGACAGCCGTTCCCAACCGGATGAGCCGGCCGGCGGATGAATGTATGCAAATGGAAGATCAGATAATGAAACGGGCGTTGGTGCTTTGGCGCAGAAGAGGACACAGCCATCAAAATGCTCTGAAGGCCTTGCTTCAGGCTGAACGCGAAATTTTGGTTCAAAACAGAACAAACCAGGTTCACGCCTGTGAAGCTTGAATGCGCAAGCTCCACCCTGAAACGGGCCCGAAGCGGTGACCTGATTCAAATCTGAGAAATATTCTGTAAGCCTGCTATACCGCCGCAAAACGCGGCGGGGCATGGACCTTGGGGCCGAGGTGCATGATGAACAGAAGGCAACGACACCTAGTACAGTCACAAGCCAAAGACCGGGCAGTGATCCGTTGGCGTGGCCGATCGCATCCCGTGGGAGACCCCTTGTACAACCTGGCGAATATTCGCAAATATCAAAACGCGGACAACGCAGAGGTAAAACATATTCTCACTCTGCTCGGGAAACCCGGTGTGTCCACAGACGATCGGGAGCTCCTCTGTTTCACCCTGGGTAAAATCTACGATGATTGCGATCCCTGTGCCGTGGAAACCGCCAGCCAGTGGCAGGTGCGCCAGCCGATTTATCATCAGGCAATCGGACGCTGGCAGCGTTACGAAAAGCACCTTGCGCCCCTGAAGGCAGGACTTGACTTCCATCTCAATCCTGCCGAATTACGGTCGGCGTCCTGTCGCGGGATTTGATCGGTTGGCTTGGCCTTCCTGCCGCCGCCCTTACATTTTAATTCGGCTTTCATCCGTCCTTAATCTTCAGCCCGTCAATTATAGGGAGAGCAGATGTGCCGGGCGCGGGAACGCGGTTGGCAAAAAGACGCTGGTGGGCCGGTAGAAAGCGGGGGCCAGCCGAATTGAATGAACAGGTCATTTATGTCAAAAGCCATCAAAGATCCGTCAAAATTGGCCGGACATTCTGCGGGCCCGGCGGCCCGGGAAGTGGCCTTCATTTTAAACAGCCCCGCCGCCGAATCGGTTTATCTCTGCGGCGATTTCAACGAATGGTCTCCCACCGGGCTGCCCATGATTGAGCGGGTTGAAGGTCGCCTGTGGGAAAAGCGGCTGATGCTGGCGCCCGGCCGTTACGAATATAAATTCATCGTGGACGGTGTCTGGACTCACAATCCCGCCGCCGGCAAGAACGTTCCCAATGTCTATGGTTCCTTGAATTCCGTGATGAAGGTGCGGCCATGAAAACGCGAACCGGATCCCTGCGTCTCCGATGCCGGCAGTCCGCGTCGCAGAGGCACATCAATGACCGCCTCAAGCCACCAAAGCAACACGGGCGAACGAAAGAGATCCAGTTGATCTACGCCCATTTTGTTCCCCGAGTCATCTTCTCTGTGACCGAACACTCCGGGTATGTCCCCCAGCCGGGCAACGAATTCATCAATACCACTCCCAGTTCATATAAAGCCGCCTCCCCAACACCCCTCGTTGCTGAACACAGACCGGAGGTCAGTCAAACTTCGCCGGCCGGTGTCAGGAAACGAATCCGACTTCAGGCACCTTGAGTTTATGAATACCGTTCTTCACCAGCTGCAGATCCACATCCACAAAACGGACAGTTCATCCGAAATGTTCGTCCAAAACGAAGAAGGTCCGATCAAACACATTCTTCGCGAATTTCAACCCGACTGTATTTTCAACCGCGACCGGATTGTCATCGTCGGCCGCCATTCGCTGACCTGCTTGCCCGTCAGCCGTTTGGCGCGGATGGACCTGGTGTCCGAACAGTTGACGGACTGGATTTTTCCGCCCAACCTCGTCAATGCCGTGGAATTGAGCGAGATGGAATTCCGGGCCCTGGTTCGAAATCCGGAATTGCGCGACCAGTGGAATCAGACGCACCCGCAAGACGTTTCGGTGATCATTTTCCTCGAGGTTGAAATGGCCGGACAAGCACCCGTTTTTCTGGTCATGGAAATCGCGAGCAAAGAATCGGGAAACCAACTGGACACCCTCTCCGCTGTGTTCAGCGGGCGGGCATTATGTTTCCGGATGCGCAACGGAGGGGTGGCTGCCTTGAATCTTGCCCATCTGACGCGCGTCACGCTCTTTCCCGGCTCGTCTCAGGCGCCCCTGGAGGCATGGCCCGCGGAACGGTCGCAAAATTCCCGGCTCAAAGAGTTCACCCGAACCCTGAATCACCTTGGGGAGCCTCCGTCAGCAGCTCAGGCTGTCGGTACGGCGGCCGGTTAAACTTGCAATCCCGTGAAGGAGGCAAAATGAAGACGCATCTGCCGTGGAAAGAAAGCCCCCGTGAGAAGATCTATTTTATGAACATGGTGCAGGACAAACTCCGACTCGATTCTCAAACCCTCGTGACCTCGGCGAGGAACAGGATGGCAGATTTCACCGATCGCCGGCGGTTGAAAAACGACGAGCCCAGGTCCAATCGCACCAACTATTATTAAAACGGTCTGAACGCCAAATTAAAGCTTGTTCAGAAACTTTTAATACCAACCGGATGATGGCAGAAAGACCGGAGAAAGATTGAAAATTATGAAAGTGATTGCTGCCCCGTTGATAGCCGCGTTCGTCATTTTTCTCGCCGGTTGTGCCACCGGCAGCTGCGGGTTGGCGCTCGACACCGTAGGGCCCATGCCGGCGCAAACAGCAATGGTAAATCCGACCAACGGCACGCTGGTGGTTTATTCCGCCTTTGCGATGAACGCCGACTTCAACAGTCGTGACCCTTACCGGCCGGAATATTCCGACTACAAAATATTCACGACCAACGGGGAGCTGCTCCGGCAAGTCCACAACGATTCCGGCACCGTTCTTCAAGACCCGGCTACCGTGGAACTTCCGACCGGGGGATACCGTGTCGTCGCCCGTGCGAACGGCTACGGGCGCCTGATGATTCCCATAATCATCGAAGCGAAGCGGACCACTGTTTTGCATCTTGAAGGAGGAGGCGCGTGGCCGGACAAATCGGTATTCAACCAAACCAATGCGGTACGTTTGCCGGATGGTCGGATTGTTGGCTGGCGGGCCCCTGGCAATTCCTCCGGTTGATTCGGCTGCCGGGGCTGGCTCCAGCGCGGTGTCAGAAAACATGAGGGCAGACAGCGGATGCACCCGCATCGCAGACTGTCTGCCCGTATGACCATACACAATACATCTACTACTCCGGCGGTTGCCCTTGCGCAACCGGTAAATCAACCGATCCTCAAACTGGCCCTGGACGTGCACGTCCAATCCATCGTCGTGGCGGCCATGGCCGATGCAGTGCTCAAACCGGTCCGACGCTTTAACCCGCCCGAGTTTCTAAGCTGGGTCAAAAGCCAACGGGCCGCTGGTTGGGTCATCGTTTCCTGCTACGAAGCCGGGCCCTTCTCTCCGCCGCTAGCCCCAGTTGCGGCACCTTTCCAGCACGACCTTGGCTGGACCCTTCAGAGATTGAAAGTATTGAGCGAAAGCAACCGGAGAGTTACCGGGAATCCGGGCTTCCTGGACCGGTTGCCCTCGCTCGTTCATAGCGGCAAGTACACTATACGCTTTATGATAATCGATGCCAACGCAGTTCATAACAGAGTCCTTTCGGTTTTGACTCCATCTTACTACGCAGCGTCAATCCCCTTTCATGTGATCTGAGCCACGCCGACGGGCGAGCGGCTCCGCTGGCTCGATAATCGCTGGATAACTCAAACCGTTCATAAACTCAAGGGGCAGGATAAGGCACCTTTTTATAATGGTTCAGTCCGTTGTCCTCACCGGATTACAAGGAAAATATAACGAAAAGCCTAGCTGTATTCCGATTTATTCTAGTGGAGTGTCCATCGGCGAAGGGATGCGATCAGACCAATAAAAGTCAGTGAAAATGTTGATGGCTCAGGAACAGGAATTGCCAGAAAACCCTCCGTATAGATTATCGGACTGCTGGTGCTGTGAAAATCTGAGTAACCCACGATGTCGTTGCCAGAGATACCCTCGGCATAAGTGTTAATCGCTCCCGCCACGCTAAAGGTAGTATAGCTGCTCCCATTGTATAAAAAGCCTTGCTCACTTCCCATATTGCAAAAGCCGACGACGTTATTGGCATCAATATCACGAGCTTCGGTGCTATATGCTCCGGGCACACTCAAAGTGTTATAGCTGTTACCGTCGTACAAGAATCCCTGATAATTGCTCCCGTCACCGTAAACCCCTACCACATCGTTTCCCGAAATCCCTTCCGCCGTATCGTTATCTGTGCCCGGCACGTTCAGTGTGGTGTAGCTGCTGCCATCATATAGAAAGCCTTGGTTAATACTTCCATTCCAGTACCACCCAACAACGTCGTTGCCCGAAATCCCTAAAGCACCAGTGGCAACGGCACCCGGCACGCTCAAAGTAATGTATTCACTCCCGTTGTACAAAACGCCATGTGCGATACCTCCGACTAAGTAATATCCCACGATGTTCTTACCAGAGATGCCATATGCATAGGTGCTCGCCGCACCGGGAACGCTCAACATCGTATAACTACCGCCACTGTACAGAAAACCCTGAAAGGTTCCGTTTTCACTGTAATATCCGACAATGTTGCTTCCTGAAATTCCACAAGCGTATGTTGATTGTGATCCCGGCACATCAATGGTGGTATAGGTATATTGGGCGGGGGCGTTAAGTGTTGCGGCCCAAAACAGTGCTCCCGCCGCACAGATCGGTCTCCCGACCGAACGAAGCATATTTTGATATTTTGCTCTTGTGCCCATTCTGAGAAGCAATCGAGCGCTTTAACAGATTACACGAACCCTTGATTTTGTCACCGTCTTTATTTTGTTCGCTGCAAAGCAATTTCATCTGACGGGCAACTTTTCCCGTTCTCGGCACTGTGGGCAAAATAAAAGCACAGCAGTCTCCTCAGATTCTTCACTGAATTCTGAGATAATGGTTATTTTGTAGAGGCTGAAGTGTGAAATGTTCGACTGCATCTTCCGGACGCTTGCCGAATGTCGTCAGTCTTTGGGCCAATTCTTCATATCGCTCTGCTGAGAGAATTTTTTCCTTGGGAACATTGGATTGCCTGCCGAATTTGATCAGTTGTTCCTCTATGGATT
>DATJNM010000090.1:0-5506 GCA_035508155.1 Candidatus Sulfopaludibacter sp.
GCGTCAATTGGGCAAACGGCGGATCGCGTTTATTTGCGCCCGTGAATCGCTCGGCGAAAACCGCATCGGGCCACAGTTGAAATCGGCTTTCGGCGGCAGTTACATTGCCAATGAACAATTTACGCAGGCAACCGCGAACCAAGTGCTGGCCGCAGGCGAGGCGGACGCAGTTGCGTTCGGCGTGCCGTTTCTAGCGAATCCGGACCTCCCCGAGCGTTTTCGCCAAGCGGCTCCGCTCAATCAGCCTGATCCATCCACCTTTTACCCGCCTGGTCCCAAAGGTTACACCGACTATCCCTTTTTGCAGCAGCCAGCTTGATGAAATAAAATTTCCAGCAGGCTCTTCCCTCTCTCGTTGTGGATAGGCGAGAGTCTGCTTTAAGCCCAGTCGTGTTCCGCATCGGCAAGCCCTAGTCTAATGAAGACGAATGTGGGCGATTACTTTGAAAAGACTGGACGAGATGAAATTCTTCGGTGCCGACATGAAAGCACAGAAGATCGAGGTGTTGAAGAACATCCCGATTTTTCACGAGCTTAACCGCAAGGAGATACTAGAGGTGGAGGAACTCCTGCATGAGCGCATCTATGAAAAGGATGAGATCATTTTCGAGGAGCATGATCCGGGCCATGGAATATTTATCGTCGTCAGCGGCAAACTTCGCGCGGATCCCGGTCATAAGTTGTTGAAGAACGCGGTTCTTGATTTTGGCCCCGGCGAATTGGTGGGCGAATTGTCTCTCTTCGACGAGGCACCACGCACCGCCAAGGTTGTTGCCATTGAGCGCACGGTCACAGTGGCTTTGTTTCAAGCGGAATTTTCTTCGCTGCTGTTGAAAAATAAAAGCATCGGCGCAAAGGTATTGGTTGAGATTGCGCGAACCTTGAGCCGCCGGGCACGGCAGCTTCTGCTTCAAGAGAGACATGTTCCGAGTTTATGAAGCCCCTCCCGCAACCCGGTGCCATCACGCTCTTGGTGGTCATTTTAATCACCTGCGCGCTGCTCTTTTTGCTCCAGAAAATGACGTGGTTTGTCGTGCCGGTTTTGCTGGCGCTGATGTTTTACTATTGCGTCCGGCCTGTCATGCGCGCGTTGGTGGACCGTGGAATGCGGCATAAAACCGCCGCAAAACTCGTCTGGCTCCTCTTGCAAATAGTGACCGCGACAATCGTGCTTGCGGGCGGACTTCTAATGGCGGCCAAGGCCGGGACGTGGCAGAACGAACTCGGCCGATATGTCGCCGGTGGACAGGCGCTACTGCTGAAAACCGCAGGAGCGCTTGAGCGGGCGGTTCCGATTTTCCAGAGCATGGATCTGACCGCCCAGATTGACCAGAATGTTCAGCAATTCACCAACCGGTTCGCCGAGAAAAAACTGCTGCCGATCTTCCTCCAGTCCTTGAGGTGGCTGCCATCCTTGTTGCTCGTGCCCTATTTCATCTATTTCATGTTGAACGACTCCGACCGGCTCAAGAAATACATTATTAAGAGCGTGCCCAATGCCTTCTTTGAGAAGGCGCTGCTTCTGTTTTCACGTTTGGACACCAGCCTTCAAAACTACTTTCAAGGATTGCTCCTGCTCACGCTTATGGACACTACCTGTCTGGGGCTGGGGCTTGCTGTGCTGGGAATTCACAACGCGATTTGGTTGGGACTGGCTGCCGCTGTGCTGGCCTGGATTCCTTATGTTGGTTCAGTCATTGGTTGCGTCTTGGTCGTTTTGATTGCTGCTACTGATTTTCCTGAAAAAACCTGGACGCCTTATCTTTGTCTGGCCTTATTTCTAGGGGTTCGCGCACTCGACGATTTCGTTTTTTTGCCGTTGACGATTGGACGCAAGCTTCGCGTCCATCCGTTATTGAGTGTATTGATGCTGTTCCTCGGCGCGACAGTGGCCGGCGCAACCGGTCTTGTTCTTGCCCTGCCTTTGTTCGGGGTGATCGCGGTGATTGGCGAGACGGTTTCTCAAGTCGTGACCGACCGAAAGTTAAGAGCGCGTTACCGGGCAGCACGGCAATTGGTCCTATCACACGAAAAGCTTTGATTCAAACTGATTCGCCTCGGTGTCCCTCGAACGAGAGAGCACAAAACCTCTCTTTCGGCCATGGTTCCGTTCCCCCGACATGAAGAGATCAAGACCTGTCGGACGCCCAATGGTTGCGGGATTCTCGTTTGGTTATCTTGTTCAATGAACATGGAGCGCCTGAAGGGGCGGCATCGCTTGCAGAAGATTTAACATGATGATTGAACTCGAACACGTCTGTTCAGATGAAAATTGATGGCGCATACGCCGCTTTCAAAGCGGTTGCATGGTTTGTGGTAATCAGCTTCTTAAGCCCGTCTCACGCATCTGCGCAGTCAGATTCTTCAGATGATGTGCTTAAGGGACTCAAGGCACCCGCATCGGCTGAAAGACCTTGGCAGCAGCCGGACATGGCGGGATTTGCCGAGACGCTTAATGCCAGGGGGGAACCGGAAGCCGATCCCCAAATAGTTTACGATCTGGCCGGACTCATTGACCTTGCCGAAAGCGCCAATCCGGAAACGAAAGTTGCCTGGGAGCAGGCCAAGCAGGCGGCGGCAGCCGTTGGGCTAGCGCAGAGCGAGTATTTTCCGATCCTCGCGTTGAACGCTTCAGCCGATTATTCCCGCGAACCGGTGCCGGTGCCGGACTCGGCCAACACGGCGGGTTATTTGGATCTCAAAACCGAACAAGCACAACCGGTTGCAACGCTCGAATGGGTGCTGCTCGATTTCGGACGGCGCAAATCCGGAGTGCTCGCGGCGAAAAATCAATTGCTTGCAGCCAATCTTGGTTTCAACACGCAACATCAGCAGATCGTTTTCAACGTGCAAAGCGCCTTTTACGAGTATTGCAAGGCGCGCGGGCGCATTGACGTGGCCCAGTCCGCGCTCAACTCGGCGCTGAAGGTCCAGCAGGCGGCAGAGGAGCGTTTCAAAAACGGTCTGGCCACCGCGCCCGACGTGTCGCAAGCGCGGCAACAGGCGGTGGCAGCGGCGTTTGATCTGGAAGATGTTCGGGCCAAACAACGCGACGCGCAGGTGGTTCTTGCTGAAACCATCGGCATCACGCCCACGGTTCCGCTGCATGTGATGGATTTTTCAAAACTGCCAGTGCCCACCAATCTGGAAGACACGGTCGAGCAGGTGATTGACCGGACTTTGAAACAGCGCCCCGACCTCATGGCACAAGTGGCCATTCTGCGCGAGAAGGAGGCTGAAATTCGACAGGCTCGCACGGCTTACTACCCGACTCTTGCGTTTGAAGGCGAGGCGGGCGGGTCGTTTGACAATTCGCAGATGAAATTTGCAGGCAATACGCTTCCTTGGTCGTCCACCCAGCAACCGGTCTGGGGCGTTGGGCTTTCATTGACCTGGTCATGGTTTGATGGCGGCTCGCGCAAGCACAAGCTGGAGATGGCCAAGGCCGCGCGCGCGGCGGCGCAACACGCGCTGGAAGATTCCCGCGACAAGGCCATTTCGCAAGTGTGGCAGGCCTACACAGACACCGAGCTGGCGATCAGCCGGTTGGTCGTGGCCACGGCATTGGTTGACGCCTCCGAAAAATCCTACCAGCAAACCTTCGAGGCTTACCAAAACGGCTTGAGCAGTCTCGTGGATGTTTTGTCGGCGCGGCGTGAATTGAGTCAGGCACGCTACACACAGCTCGACACGCGGGCAACGCTGCTCGAATCCGCCGCCGCGTTGGCCTTTGCCTCCGGCGACCTCGGTCCGCAACTGCTGGAGCGAAAATTTGGAAATTGAAATCTGGACCATGAATTTAATCAAACCCGATAAAATCCGCGCAGCAGCCGGCCATTGGTTCACCGGCAGGGCGCTGTGGCGAACCGTCGCCGGAATGGGTTTGATTTTGCTGACCGGCTGCCGGGGTGCGCCGTCCATCAATGTGCTGGGCTCGTTCTTTCCGGGGTGGATGTTTTGCATGGCCATCGGCGTGGTGGGATCACTGCTGCTGCGTCTGGTTTTCATCAAGACAAACATTGACGCACATCTGCCGATGCGGACGCCGGTCTATGTTTGTCTTTGGGTGCTGATCACATTGCTCTCATGGCTGCTGTTCTTCAGGAATTGAATTATGCCCGAAGAAAATCCCATTCCCGCCGAGCCAGCTGAACCGGATTTGAAGCCTGATTCGAAACCGAATCCCAAAATCCTTGGGCAACGAGTCGCTCTGGGTATCCTCATCGCCACGGTGATCGTAACCATCATCGCGATCTGGACACATGATTACCGGCCGGAGACGGATGATGCGACGCTGCGCGCAAATTTCATCGGCGTCGCGCCGCAAGTCAGCGGGCACATTGTCGAGCTGTATGTGAAGGACAATCAATCCATTAAGAAAGGCGACCTGTTGTTTGTGGTTGATCCGCGCCCTTACGAAGACTCGGTCGCCAGCGCCAAAGCCAACTTGAGTCTCACGCGCAAGGAAGTGGCAACCCTGGAGGACGCCTTGAAAGTGGCGGAGGCTTCGATAATGCGAGCCGAAGCGCAGGAGTTGGCGGCCGAGGCCACGGTGGAACGCGCGCAGGCGGAATACAAGGAAGCTGACGATCATGTCAAACGACTGGAACCGCTGCTGGCGAAACAATTCGCCACCGCCGATCAACTGGAAGCGGCGCGCACGCAGCGACTGGTGGCCGACACAAGCGTTCGTGAAGCGCAGAGGATGCTCGCGTCGGACGCCGCTGCGGTGGATGAAGCAAAAGCTCAGCGCAATAAAGCCGAGGACGACATCGGCCAGGAAGGGGACGTGAACGCACGCATCGCCGCCGCTGAAGCTCAACTCCATGAAGCCCAGTTGAACCTCGAGTACTGCCGCGTGAAAGCGCCGTTCAGTGGCAAGGTGGTGAATTTCAACATTTCCATCGGCGAGTTCGCGCGGACAGGCGTGGACGTCTTCACGCTGGTGGACACGAGCACTTGGTATGTCGTCGCGAATTTCCGTGAAACGCAACTCAAGCACATTGAGGATGGTTCGCCGGCGGAAATTTATCTGCAATACAAAGGCGGAAAACGGTTCAAGGGCAAAGTCGTCGGCCTCGCGTGGGCCGTCGTTCCTGAAGACGGAACGAGTGTGGAAGGGTTGCCAGATGTGCCGCGCAACCTGGACTGGGTGCGGCTGGCGCAACGCTTTCCGGTCCGGATTCAAGTGGAAAATCCCGACGACAGTTTCCGCGTAGGCGCGTCGGCCGTGGTGACCATCACCGGACCGGCTCCTAAACCAAACCCGGCGGCAAATCCTTAGAACTGGAACGCTTGTGACCGCGTCGCTGACAGCTCCAAGTTTGTGGATTTCCCAATTCTCGGAATTCCTGCGCCGCGAACTGGCCCCGACGCCCGGCCGTTGGCAGGCCACGCTACGCATCACACTGGCCTGTATTGCTTGCACGATTCCAGTCATGGCCTTTCATTTGAAAGAGCCGCTCATGGTGATGATCGGAATGTTCATGGTCACCAAAGAGGACAT